>JAHHHL010000007.1 GCA_019359375.1 Lyngbya sp. HA4199-MV5 | reverse complement strand
GATTGCCGCAGTGGGTTCTGGTATAGTAAACACAACTTTTCAGGGGTGAGATGGACTTTGTTCCGCTCACCCCATTCTTCTATACCTTGTCCCTCTTCCTCCAAATGGCTAAAGTCGAGCTTAGAGGTTGCGAAAGAACAGCAAGTGTCGGTTGAGATGCTTTTGGATTCCTGGCTAAAAGAGAAACTTCTAAAAGCAAGTTGAAGCGGCAACATATTAGCTCTAATACACTCGACAGGTTTACCAACATGGACTCAGATGCCCAACCGAATCCTAAAGTAGATTGGAAGAGTACTGCATTTGCTCTCTTAGTCTGCGCCGCGTTGATGGGTGGTATGGCAGTGTTCAGCAAGTTAAGGAACCCACAGACGGATGTTTGGAGCTTTTTCCTCATACTTCCTTTGGTAGCAGGCTTATTATTGCTTTCTAACGTCAGGCTTAAAGTAATCACAATGCTTTCACTCCTGGCAAGTATTATTTTTTTGACGGCTGGCTTTCTCACCAAGGAACACAATCCGAAGTTAAGTAGCATTAGCTTTCTAAGTGCTTTCTTCGCATTGGCTGGAGCAATTATGCCGTCCTTAATTTTTCGGATTCAAACCTTTCTTTACGATCGCGGCTTCCGAGGCATTGGAGTCTACATTGATGGCTCCTATATTGATGGCTCAACTGGCGGTGGTTGGAGTGACAGCGGTTGGGGCGGCGACCGTGGCGGCGATGGTGGGGGCGGCGACTGCGGTGGTTAGGCTGGTAGCCTGGATCGCTTTGCTTAGTTTTTCATTGGCTGTCGTTACTTCAGTCATAACAGGATGCGAACTGAAGCTGAACGACTTGCTATTGAGCGCTGCCGTTTACTCAGGCGGAGCGGTTGGGCTTGCATTAATTTTTCGATTTCAGAGGTTCCTTTACGATCGTGGCAATCGGCTAATAATACGCCCTTTTAATTCAGGTTCTAGGAACGATGGTAGCTGGAGCAGTGATAGTGGTTTAAGTAGTAACGATTGTGGCGGCGATGATGGGGGTAGCGATTGCGGTAGTTGAATCGCTGTCTATAAAATTTGAGGTGCTGTGATGCAGACGTTACAGGCGAATCAGGTCACGTTGGCGACATTAGAAAGCCAGTTTGGGTTAACAGGTACGGGCGATCGCGCCTTCTTCAACGAATGGCAGACAGCGGCTGAAAGCATTACGCCTCAAGAGCAGCAGATGCTTGATCGTGTCAAGGCGAATTTTGACAGTTTGCTGAAGGAACCGCCCTTACTGGAAGGTGCGGTCAAAATGGTGATTCTGTCGCCACTGTTGGATCTGGCAGGGTTCTATCAACCACCCTTTCGGATTCGGACGGAGGCTGAAATTAGTATTGCCAGTGCTGATGAGGAAACGGGTGTAGTGGTGCGAGGGGCAATCGATGTGCTGGTGCTGTTAGAACGGCTCTGGGTGTTGGTTATTGAGTCTAAGATGAGCGACTTTTCCCTGACCAAAGCACTGCCTCAAGCTTTGAGCTATATGCTGTCGAGTCCTAATCGTCTCTCCTTTGGGCTGATTACCAACGGCAGCGATTTTGTCTTCATCAAGCTTGATCAGACTGAGCAACCAGTCTACGCGACATCTAAAGTCTTTTCGCTATTGGCACCGAGTAACGAGTTGGTGGATGTGTTGCGCGTTCTCAAGCATTTAGGACAAGTGATGAGAAGCCAACTACCCGCGTAAATCCTACGCTCCTAGCTTAGTTCTTGTGCCCACGGAACGCGCGGTTGGGGTTTGGGCGTTTTTGTGACTTTAGCAAACAGTTTGCCTGCCTGCTTGAGATCCACATTCCCACCGCTGATGATGACCCCAATGCGAGCACCCGGTTCGTTAACGATCCCTTCTAGCAACGCAGCAGTGGCTAAGGCTCCGGTAGGTTCCACAACGAGCTTCAGGCGTTCCCACAAAAAGAACATGGCGCGGAGGATGGCGGCTTCGGAAACCGTTACCATATCGTCAACGTAGTACAGGATCAGCGGAAAGGTGAGTGTGCCAAGGGAGGGAGTGCGGGCACCATCGGCGATCGTGTCCGGGTTCTCGACCGTTTGCAGCGTTTTGGCGTAGAACGATCGCGTGGCATCATCGGCACGTTTCGGCTCGACTCCAATCACGCGACAGGAGGGCGACAGGGCATGAGCGGCGATCGCGCAACCAGAGAGCAACCCACCCCCACCACAGCAAACCAGCAGGAGATCCAACTCTCCCACTTCTTCGATCAATTCCTTCGCCGCTGTGCCCTGTCCTGCAATAACGTGGGGATGATCGAACGGTGGAATGAGGGTGAGACCGCGATCGCCTGCCAACTGCTGCGCCAACCCTTCACGCGAATCCGTCAGGCGATTGTAGGTGACGACTTCAGCACCGTAACCGCGAGTCGCTGCCAGTTTAACGGCAGGTGCATCATCTGGCATGACGATCGTGGTGGGAATGTCAAGCAATTGACCGGACAGCGCGATCGCCTGGGCATGGTTCCCCGATGAAAACGCCAGCACCCCGCGCCGACGCTGTTCGTCTGCTAGCTGCACCATTGCGTTGTAGGCACCCCGAAATTTGAAGGCACCAATGCGCTGGAAGTTTTCGCACTTAAAAAAGACACGGCTTCCTGTCTGATGGTCGATCGTTGTTGAAGTCATCACAGGGGTGTGATGTGCCTGACCGTGAAGACGATCGGCAGCCGCTTCAAGATCGGCGAAGGTCACTGTCAGGGCTAAATCTACCGCATTCACATTGCTTTGAGCCACGTTCACTCTCTCTATCCCACCGCAGTTCTGCACTTTTAACTTAACGTCTTTGGCTGTACCTGGACGAGTCGTGTACAACCATCCCAGCAACTGTCCCCAATGGAAAACCTGTGCGGGTTTTAGGGGGTGAGTAAGGTTCGATAGAGCTACAATACCGAGCTTGCCGGAGTTTGCACTGCACTGCTCCAAAACGAGAAATGCTGTTAGGGTAGAGAGTGTAGGGTAGAAAGAAAGCTTAGAGTGATGGCAGACAAACCTCTGGGACGAACTGGCGATCGCCCAACACTACAACAGACAGACCCTGAGAAGTATGCGTTTCTAAAAGCAGAGGCAGAGGCTCCCTACCGGGGTCTGCGAAAATTTGTATATGTCAGCTTTGCCGCGTCTGGGGCGATCGGTGCCTTCATCTTTTTAGCAAAATTGGCAGCGGGTCAAGAGGTTAGCGATACGCTGCCGAACCTGGCACTTCAGATAGGCGTGGTTGCCCTCATGATCTGGCTCTTCCGCCTTGACAGCAAAGCAGGACGCAAATCAGACTCCTAGCGTCTATATATTTCTCATTCTCACTCCTCACCCCTCACGGCACAATATATGGTGACGCGATCGCGTTCGCTTTGCCTGCGTTGACCATTGCCTGATACACAAAGGCGGCAACCTCTGCACGGGTCGCTTGACGAGTAGGGTTAAGCTCCGCCAGCGTTGGGTAATTCACCACGATTTTGCGCTGGGTGGCGGCAGCTACGGCTGTGGTTGCCCAGGAAGGAATTTGGGCGCGATCGCGGTATTTCGAGAGAATGCTGGTGCTGCTTGCGTTGAAGTTCAGCCCATTAGAGAGAGCGACCAAAACCTCGACGCGTGGAATGGCTTGATTGGGACGAAAGTCGCCGTTGGGATACCCTCGCATAAACTGCCCTCTAGCAGCAGACTGAATCGCCGAGTAGCCCCAGAAACTACTGTTGATGTCTTTAAAGCGCGTGGCTTGCTGTTTGGCTGAAGGCGCAAAGGCTTTGTCGATGATAGCGGCAAACTGCACGCGGGTGACAGGGGCATCTGGATTGAAGGTGCCACCGGGAAAGCCACTAATAATTTTTCGTTGTGCCAAAGCAACAATGTAAGCCTGTGCCCAATGACCCTGTACATCGGTAAACTGTCCTGAGTCGCCAGAAGCGATCGCAGGAGCAACAAAGGCTACACGACCAGAGACCTTTCTTGGATCAATCGCATTACCAACCGAGTAAAGCGTTTCGCTGGTCGTGTTGTTGAGATCGTATTGGCGGTTGTTACGAACGGTGTTGTTGCCATCGCTGCCGTCTGTACCGAGGTCTGGTTGGGCATTAATGGTCGCAACGATGCCATCGCGCTTATTGTTTTCAATGACGTTTTTCCGCAAGATGGGACGAGCTGCGTCGTTAATGTAGAGTCCATCTGTGTTTTCAATGATACGGTTGCCGCTGACTCTGGGTGCCGCATTGCCGCCGATCGCCAGCCCAAAGCCCGTATTTTGAAACACATTATCCTTAATTTCTCCCGTGGCACGATTCGCAACGGAGATGCCATTGCCACCATTTTGGGTAAACACACTGTCTGAGACCACAGGGTTGGCAGTCCCCATGATGAAGATGCCTTCCCGATTGTTGCGGTTAAAGGTGCAGTTTTGAATCCTGGCATTGACAGATTCAACCCAAATGCCTGTACCGCGTGTGTTGGGGTTCGTCACAGAGATACCGCGAATTTCGGTATCCTTGCCTGCTTGAAGGGTGACATTTTGACGAGCGAAGGTGGGGCTGATGAGATTACCGCCGCCAATAAGGGCAACCGTCTGACCCTTTTCTGATTCTTCGCCCCGCAGCACAACCCCAGGTGGAACGATGAGTGGAAAAACCTCGCCTGATGCTTCCGTGTAGCTGCCTCGTGCGAGTTGCACGTAGGTTCCTGGTGTTGCTTGCCGCAGGGCGTAGGCGATCGTGCGATAAGGTGTATTCTCTGTCCCTCCACCAGAAGCATCTGTACCGGATGCGGGGTTAACGTAGATAACCGTTGCCGAAAGCGGTGTTTGAGCGAACAAGATCGGCTCACGGATAGGCAAAACCCTTTCCGAAGTGAACGTGGCAGCATTCAGCCCCTGTCCACTCGCCAATAGCAAGGCAATGCCCCCAAAACAACTGCTCAAGCACCTGATTCGACGGCTCCAGCTTACACCTTGCCCTCGCATAAGATGTTTTATCGGTGTTGCAGTCTTACTTTGATGGCACTGATCATTCTGAAAACCTTGATACGGCATAACGTGTGCGCTGATGACGAAGTTGGAGAAAAGGAGACAAGGTTTATACATGAAGGCGCTTTAGTGTGCCCATCGCGATCGCTCGAAGCGCAATGATTTTGAGGTTAGGATCAGGCGATTCGATCGGTTACAAGAGGTACAGTACGCCCAATGGCAGACGGCTCACTCCTTAACGGACAACCTTGCGCCAACATTGTAGAACCGTGACAATTGCTGGGGCACGGAAGTTCCAAATTTGACAAACATCTACATGATCAGGGTTTCTATGATAACCACACGTTTTGCAATCTCAAAGCAGTGCTAACAGAGCGCTGCCAGCAAATGGGTATGCCTCATGCTAGATGTTGCCCCTTTGCGGAAACGAATATCGTTTAGTCTCGTCAACTAGACTATCTGGTGTTTTTTGTAATCGAACCTATGCGCTCTCTACGTTTTTGGCTTCATGGTTGCTTACTCTTGACAGCGAGTGTCGGTGCAACGCTCTACAGCACGGCTGGGATGGCAGCAGAGAAGGTGATCTTACGGTACGGTATTTTTCAGGAATCGCTTTCGGTCGCTGAGCTGTCAAGCTTTGCTGCCACGGGCGAACCGTCCCCAACGTTAGCCGCCTACATGAAGCTGGCAAACAAGAAACCAGAAGAAATCCGCGATGCGTTGAACAAAGAAGTCAAGATCAGCGCAGTAGTCCTCGATCGTGCCTTAAACAATTCGTTTGGAGAGCGCGTACTGGATGAAGTGGGCAAGACAATTCATCCACCCGCCAATGTAGCCAATCGTCAGGCATTGCGATCGGCACTCGTCCTTTCAGCCAGTGATGATGGCAAGTTGTCGCTCATTGAAGCGATTCAAAAATACCCCACACAAGAAGTGGAAGTGGAGGGCGATCGTCTGGTAGATACAGCGACCAAGCTCAGCGAACTTGAAAGCGGCATCCGTAAAATTTTAGGCGTGCTGGAGAAGCTGTAGCAGCGGCACTACTCGCCTTAATGGCTCAGCGAACACCTTGACCTCCTTTGATCTGTCCGGGTAAAGCGGGCATTGCTCACCTTACAAAGTTGATTTTTGGATAGGGTTTAACTCTAATAAGCCAGCGTTTCTAAGGTTTCGCGCAGGTAGTAGCGCACTAAATGATCCAAGTTAAGCTCACTTAACCGCCCATCGGTATTACGTTCTAGCTGCCAACGCTTGAACCCAGAGCTTGCTGCGATCGCCTGCTTCAGGTTATGCCAGATTTCCGAATCAGCCGGAAGCCGACTCAATCGCTCTTGATTCAATAGCTCTTGGGGTAGTTCGCCTGACTGAAACGCATTTTCAGAGAAGGAAGGGAACTGTGGATTAGCCATAAACACCTCAAAGAGAAGAACCTTATCTGCAAATTCTTTTTATATGGCTGATGTGCAACCATAGTCTGAGTAGTTTAACCGATAAATCACGCTACACCCTTACAGAATAGCGTATGCACCAAAATGGAGTGTGCTGGTTGCGACATTTCAGTCGTGCGAGAGTGGGTGTGGGGTGTGGGGGAAGAGAAGGATGAGGGATGAAGGATGAGGGATGATTTTCAAACGCTGAATCCAGATGCTCTTGCTCTCCCTGTCCCCTGTCCCCTGCTCCCCCTGCCCCCTCTGCTGCTTTCTGTCCTCTGCCTCCTGCCCTCCAACAACTAAATCACCTCGACACTCAAACCTCTCTTCACCCCTTTCCCTCTTATGCTTTCAGTTGAGCAAGCAGAAACGATCATTTTAGGGCTTGTGCAGCCGCTAGATGCCGATCGCGACCGTGAGGTACTCAACCTGATGGATGCGCTTGGTCGAGTGCTAGCGGGTGCTGTAACGAGTGCGTTGGACTTTCCGCATTGGGATAACTCGGCAATGGATGGCTATGCTGTCCGCTATGCCGATGTGCAGGTGTGTTCAGCAGAGTCTCCGGTGCGATTAGAAATTATCGAAACCATTCCAGCGGGCTATCAGCCACAGCAGACGGTTGGGGCAGGGCAGGCGGCGCGCATACTCACGGGTTCGGTGATGCCTCAAGGAGCAGACACGATCGTCATTCAGGAAGACACGCAGCGAGATGGAGATATGGTGACGGTACTCGCTGCTCCACAACCGCAAGCATTTGTACGGCAGAGGGGAGCGTTCTATCAGGCAGGCAGCCCTCTTTTGCCATCAGGTTTACAACTCCAGGCTCCTGAAATAGCGGTATTAGCAGCGGCTCAGTGCGCGCAGGTAACAGTGTACCGCCAACCCCGCGTCGCAATTTTATCGACAGGGGATGAACTGGTCAGCATCGATCGACCGCTTCAGCCCGGTGAAATTGTGGACTCCAATCAATATGCGCTGGCGAGTTTGGTGGCGCAGGCAGGCGCAATTCCCCTGCGCTTGGGAGTGGTGCGGGATGACCCGGAGGCGCTCAAAGTGGCGATCGCCGCTGCGATCGCGCAATCTGACATCGTGCTTTCCTCCGGTGGTGTCTCAGTTGGCGATTACGATTATGTGGAAGATATCCTGGCGACCTTGGGAGGCACCATTCACATTCGCGCCGTCGCAGTGAAGCCCGGAAAGCCGTTGACGGTAGCGACGTTTGAAAGGCAGGAGGCGATGGAAAGGCAAGAGGCGATGGAAAGGCAGGAGGCAGAGGGCAGAGGGCAGAAGGGGGCAGGGGAAGCAGGGAAGGCAGAAGGCAGAGGGCAGAAGGGGGCAGGGGAAGCAGGGGAAGCAGAGGCTCTTGCCCAACTCCTCACTCCTCACTCCTCACTCCTCACTCCTCACCCTACACCCCACACCCTACACCCCACACCCATCCTCTACTTCGGTCTTCCTGGCAACCCAGTCTCCGCACTCGTTACCTTCTGGCGGTTTGTAGAGCCAGCCCTGCGAAAGCTATCGGGTTTACCGGAAGCAACTTGGAAGCCAACGTTTGTGAAAGCAAAAACACGGGTTGATTTGCGATCGGACGGTAAGCGAGAATCATATCTTTGGGGACATCTGTATTTGGTGGATGGGTTGTACGAATTTACGTTGGCTGGTGGTAGTCATAGTTCAGGAAATTTGATCAATTTGGCGGGTACCAGTGGGTTGGCGGTGGTACCCGTGGGGCAAACTCACATTAGCAGCGGCGAGTTCATTCAAGTGATGCAAATTGAATCGTCACGGCAACATTAGACCAGACATTCAGCACCGTTGAACAACGAGATTAAAACTATGATCACGTCATTTTCGGTCATCGTTCCTGTGCTGAATAAGGAGCATGAAATCATTCGCACGTTAGAAAGTATTGATGCTAGTATTGCCTTTTTTCATGCCCAGTACCGTGGGTCTCGTCCAGTTACGTCTGAACTGATTGTTGTCGATGAGGCATCGACCGATCGCACACCCGACTTACTCAAAGAGTTTGGTCGAAATAGACCCTACTTTAAGGTCATCAAACACTTTAAGAGCCTTGGTATTGGTCCTGCAAGAAATACAGGCGCGAAGATTGCAAAGGGCGATATGCTCTTTTTTTGTGACGGGGATGATCTCATCTTTCAAGAACATATTTATCTTTGTTTCCTGCTGCTTAATCATGACCCTGATCCCGGTGAGCCAAAGCTGAAGCGAGTTGAAATTACGGTTGGTGAGAAAACGTATCCACTCACACTGCCTCCTCATGCCATCGGGGTTGTACGTACGGGTGTAAAAATGCAAGATCCGCTTCATCCCTACTGGAAAATGGCGATCGAAAATACGCTAGCACTCAATCTCTGTATTCGTCGAGATTGTCACGAATTTATTGAAGGTTTTCCGGAAGCACCTGTATACAAAGAAATTGGTGGATGTGAGGACGTTTCCTACGACTTGTGGATGGCGAAGTTTTTTAAGGTGCTGAAGGTTGAAATTGAAACCGTTGAATATATTCGCTATCCCGGTAATAACTTCGATCGCCAACTCAAGAAATTTCAAACGGCACCGGATCAGGTTCAGGACGACACTTCGCCTGAGGAAAAAATGCTACACCTATTGCGACGAAAACTAGAACAAGATCGCTTTAGCTATCTCATCGAAAAGTTTAGGAAAATGCCTTTGACGGCTGATTTCGCCGCTATTCTGAGCTGGCAACAGTTAGCCAACGATTATCTCTCTCAGGAATGCTACTCGGAAGCGATCGCACTCTATGAAGTAGGAATGGTTGCAGAACCTGCCACTCGTGACAGCGTGAAAAACATTCTGGCAGCAGCTTACAACAATTTTGGTTCGGCGCTTCACAAGCAGGGCGATTTGGAGCAAGCAGGCATCTATTTTCAAAAGGCGATCGCGCTCAAGCCTGCGCTTTCTACAGCGGATTTAGCGAGAATTCATTTTAATGTCGGTACGGTACTGGCAAAGCAGAAACAATATGAGCCAGCGATCGCCTCCTTGCAACAGGCAGTAGCATTGGAGCCAGAGTTTACAGAAGCGATCGGAGAGCTTGCCAAGGCTATTTATCAGCATCAATTATTGGTAAAAGGCTATCAATTTTCTAGTGGTTTTACAGAGGTTGATTTGCAAGCTTTAGCAAAACTTCTTCAGCCCTTGCAAATGGTTGAAAATCTAAAGGTACTCACGGTTGGTAGTCAGGATGGACGCATTGCCTGCTGGCTGTTGGATAATCTTTTGTTGCACCAAACAACTGCCCTGACTTGTATCTATCCTGTGGAAGCAGCCGCAAATGAACAGATCCTTTTAGAACAATTGGCTGCAAATATTGTCCGTGCCGGGGCTGCTGAGAAGGTGCATAAAATTGCAGGTGTGCCTCGTGATCTTTTGCGATCGCAGCCGTATCATTGCTATCAATTAATTGTAATCAGCGGTATAGTAACTGCAAGCGAACTGTTAGAGATGGCTGTTTTAAGCTGGGGTTTATTAACGCCTGGTGGCATGATTCTCTTTGCTGGCTATGGGGTTAATGCAGCTTTGAGCAATGCTTCAGTACAGCCTCAAAGTGCGATCGATGCCTTCGTAAATATTTTTGGCACTAAAGTCAAACGATTGCATCAAGGCAATGACATACTGCTAGAAAAACGTGCTGATTGAGTGTGGAAATGTGTGTGCAGGGCAAGATGTTTTTACAGGGTTTCTCTATCAGTGCCCGTTCGTTTTGCCCGTTTCTACCCATAGCCATAATGCGGCTGCAACTTGCTCAAATACACCCTGCCAGTTTCCCCGTTGGCGTTGTCGAAACAGGCGCATCGTGGGATACCAGGGGCTATCTTCACGTTCCAATAGCCAGCGCCAGTCGGGAGCGAAGGAGAGCAACAGCCAGACAGGTTTTCCCAGCGCACCTGCGAGATGTGCCACAGCAGTATCAATGGTGATTACCAGGTCGAGTTGAGCGATCGCGCCTGCCGTGTCGCTAAAGTCGTGTAGATGCTGCCCTAGATTCTGAATTGGCATCTTAGAAGTCTGCAAGTCTTCGTCTGCGCCCTTTTGTAAGCTGTAGAACGAAATCCCTGGTCTTTGGCAAGCGGCAAGAAAGCGGTCGATCGCAAACGAACGATAGCGATTGTTTTTGTGGTCAGGGTTGCCCGTCCAGACGATGCCGATTTTGAGGGAGGGGAGTGGGGAGTCGGGAGTCGGGAGTCGGGGAAGCAGGGGAAGGGGTGGATGGAGGTAGGGGATAGTGGCAGGAATGGTTTCCAGAGTTGTGCCTAGCAGATGGGGGAGGCTAAGTAATGGCGCGTGAAGGTCAAAGGTCGGGAGGGGCGTGCCTTGAGCAACGTATTGATCGATGCCTGTCGCAGATTCCAGGAGCGTCTGCAACTCAGGTGGGCATTCTACGATGACCTGCGCTCCCAACGCTTTCACCAGTGCGGCATAGCGGATGAATTGAATGGTGTCCCCAAACCCTTGCTCGGCGTGCAGGAGAATGGTTTTGCCATCGAGGGGCGATCCATCCCAGAGCGGCTGGGGATACGATCGTGGTGTCCATCCGGACTGTCGCCAGCGCCACTCGTATTCCTGAAAGCCCTGCTGTAACTCGCCTGTGAGTAGGAGTGCATGACCCAGATTTTTGTGCGCTCCAGCAGAATTCGGGGCAAGCTGAATGGCGGTGCGATAGTGGGCGATCGCCTCTTCCAGTCGTCCCAACCGCCGCAATAGAAAGCCGTGATTGTAGAACGCATCCGCATAGTCTGGTTTGAGCGCAAGCACCCGCTGGCTGTGAAACAGAGCATCTTCCAACCGATCCTGCTCTTGAAGTACCAGCGCCAGATTGTAATGGGCATCTGCATAGTCCGGTTGCAGGACGATCGCACGGTGAAAATGGGCGATCGACGCTTCAATCTGTCCCTGCTCCTGCAACGCCGTGCCCAAATTACTCCACGATTCTGCGGCTTCCGGTTGCAATTGCGCTAAGCGTTGGAGGTAGGGAATGGCGGCGGCTGATTGCCCCATGCGACAGAGCGACACACTCAGAATTTGCAACGCTTCCACGCGATCGGGCTGCTGCTGCAACACGTCACGACACAGCCGTTCTGCTTCGGCGAAATTGCCGCTGTGGTAATGCTGGAGAGCGGTGGGGAGGGAGTGGGGTGTGGGGTGTGGGGTGTGGGGTACGGGGTGTGGGGTACGGGGAATGGGGTACAGGGTACGGGGTACGGGGTACGGGGTGTGGAGCAGATTGCCTTGCTCCCCCTGCTCCCTCTGCCTCTCCTGCTCCCTTCTGCCTCCTGCCCCCTGCCTCCTGCCCTCTAACGCCTCTTTCACTGCCTTCACTACACTGCTCCAATCCCCATACGCTGGTTGGCGAAACAGTTGCATCGTGGGATACCAGGGACTATCCTCTCGTCCCAGCATCCAGCGCCAATCTGGGGCATAGGGCAGCAAGAGCCACACAGGTTTGCCCAGGGCACCCGCGAGATGGGCAACCGAGGTATCGACGGCGATGATTAGATCAAGCTGATTGATCAGCGCGGCTGTATCGACGAAATCGTGCAGATGTTCGTGCAGCGCGTGGACATGGGGATGAGCTTGTAGAAGAGAGCGATCGCCCTCAGTCAATTCCTTCTGCAAGCTGTAGAGGGCAATCCCAGGAAGCTCTGCCAGGGATAGTAGCGGGTCTAACGGGCAGGCGCGAGTGCGGTTGTAGGGGTTTTGGGGGTTGCCGCTCCAGACGATGCCGAGCTTGAGGGGGAGTGGGGAGTGGGGAGTGGGGAGTGGGGGAGCGAGGGAAGCAGGTAGTTGAAGGTAGGGGATGTCGGCGGGGATGGTGTTGAGGGTGATGCCGAGGATGTGGGGCAGGCTCATGAGGGGCGCGTGGACATCGAAGGGAGGGGGTGTGCTGCCGTAAGAGACGATCGCCTGTATGCCAGGAAGCTGTTTGAAGAGGTTCACGAGTGGCGCGTGGCATTCCAGCACGACGCGTCCGCCTTGCTGAGCAACCAGGGGCACATAGCGCGCAAACTGAATCATGTCGCCCATACCCTGTTCAGCATGGAGGAAGATGGTTTTACCTGCCAGAGGAGAGCCGTCCCAGCGGGGTTGGGCTAGGGAGCGCATGGGCTGAAAGGTGGGTAGTTTCACCTGCCAGCGCCATTCGTATTCGGCAAAGCCAGCCTGCAATTCGCCGTTGAGCAACAGGGTGAGTGCTTTGTTCCAGTGTGCCTCGGCAAAGGTCGGCTCGATCGCGGTTGCCTGGTTGTAATACTGCACGGCTTCTTGCAGAGCACCCCGATCGCGGAAGATATTGCCCCAGTTATTGAAGGCTTTCGCATAATCGGGCTTGAGCGCGATCGCCTGCTCGTAGCATTTCACGGCAGCATCAAAGTCGCCCAGTTCCTTTAAGGCATTGCCCAAATGATTGTGCACCTGGGGAAAGTCTGGCTTCACCGCGATCGCCTGACGGTAACATGCCGCCGCCTGCTCAAACTCCCCTTCTGCAAAGTAGATCAGTCCTAAATTATTGTGAGCATCCGCGTAGTTAGGTCGCAGCACAATCGCCTGCTGATAGTGAGCGATCGCCTCCTCGGTTCGTCCTTTATGGCGGAGTGCATTGGCAAAATTGTTGTGAGCATCCGCAAAGTCTGGCTTCAGCGCGATCGCCTTTTCGTAGTGGGCGATCGCCTCATCAATCTGTTCCAGTTCTTGCAGTGCCACTGCCAGATTGTTGTACGTATCGTGATGCTCCGGATTGGCTGCTAGAGCGCGACGATAGGCTGCGATCGCCGCATCGAACTTACGCTCCTGATGTGCCACCATGCCCAACAAATGCCACGCATCCGCATGATCGTCCTGCTGCTGCAAGATCTGACGACACAACTGTTCCGCCTCACGGTATTGTCTTGCCTGGTGGTGACGGACAGCTTCTTTAAGGAGGGAGTGGGGAGTGGGGAGTGGGGAATGAGGAGAGGAATGAGGAGTAAGGTGCGAGGGGTGAGGAGTGGGGGGTAGGGTGCAGGGTGGGGGGTTTCTGCCTCCTAGCTCCTGCCTTCTGCCCTCTGCCTTCTGCCTCCTGCCTTCTAGCGCCTTTCTCACCATCTCCATCACACTGCCCCAATCCCCAAACGTGGGTTGCCGGAACAGCCGCATCGTGGGATACCAGGGGCTATCGTTGCGCTCCTGCATCCAGCGCCAGTCGGGGGAGAAGGGTAGCAGCAGCCACACAGGTTTCCCCAATGCCCCAGCGAGATGTGCCACAGCCGTATCTACTGCAATGACGAGATCAAGCTCATGGATGATGGCGGCTGTATCGACAAAATCGTGGAGGTGTTCCTGCAAGTTGTGAACGGAGGGACAGCCATTCAACTGCTGCTGTTCTGCGGCTGACAGCTCTTTTTGCAAGCTGTAGAGCGTGATGTTGGGTAAGGTTGCGAGGGGAAGAAGATACTCTAACGGACAGGCTCGGTTGCGGTTGTAGGGGTTGTGGGGGTTGCCACTCCAGACGATGCCGATCGTGAGGGGGAGTGGGGAGTGGGGAGTGGGGAGTGGGGATAAGGGAGGCAGGGGGAGCAGGGGAGCGGGGGAAGCGGGTAGTTGGAGGTAGGGAATGTGGTTGGGAATGGTGTCGAGGGTGGTGCCGAAGATGTGGGGCAGGCTCATGAGGGGGGCGTGGACATCGAAGGGAGGGAGGGGAGTGTCATGAGGAATGACTTGCTGAATGTCTGCAACGGTTTGAAGGAGATTTACCAGGGCGGCTTGGCACTCAACAATCACGTTCCCGCCTGATTGAGCGACGATCGCCGCGTAGCGAATAAACTGAATGGTGTCGCCCATGCCCTGTTCGGTATAGAGCAGGATGGTTTTGCCGTTCAAAGGAGAACCGTCCCACCGAGGCTGCGAAAACGATCGCGGTAGGTTTTGCTCTTGAAATTTGCTCCACTGCAAGCGCCATTCGTAGCCAGCAAAGCCCTGTGTGAGATCGCCTGTAAACAAATGGGTCAGCGCTTTGTTCCATTTTGCTTCCACAAAGCCTGGATCGAGGGCAAGCGCCTGATCATAGGCAGCAAAGGCGGCTTCGATGTCACCGTAGTTGCGACGGGCAATGCCAAGGTTGTTGTATGCCCCGGTGTACTCCGGTTGGGCAACGATCGCGGCTTCCAGATGCTCAAATGCTTCTTCAAACTTTCCATCTTGCTGAAGCAAGTTACCAAGATTGCTCCGAATCTCGGCAAAGTTGGGATTAATTGCGATCGCTTGGCGGTAGCAGTCGATCGCCGCTTCTAAATTGCCCTGATCCTGGTACGCATTGCCTAAGTTGTTGTGAACTTCGGCATAGTCTGGTCGAATAGCAAGTGCCTGATGGAAGTGGGTGATCGCCTGATCAAACTGCTTCAGGTCTTTCAACACGGAACCCAGATTGCTGTGCGCTTCGGCAAACTGCGGTCGGAGAGAAAGGGCGCGTTCATAATGGGCGATCGCCTCGTCTCGCTTACCTTGCTCCTGGAGCGCATTCCCCAGATTGTTATGAGCCTCAGCATAATCTTCACGGAGGGTAAGCGCATCATGGTACGCCGCGATCGCGTCCCCGATCTTGCCCTGTAACTGGAGAGCATTTGCCAGCCCGTGATGCGCCTCCGCATAGGTGGGTTTTAGCACGATCGCCTGTCGGTACTGAACGATCGCGTCTTCCAAATCACTCTGCTGTTGCAGTGCATTGCCCCAGTGGTAACGCGCTTCGGGGTATTCAGGCTTGAGCGCGATCGCCTGCTGGTAATGGTGGATGGCTTCTTCTAGAATTCCTTGCCGCTGAAGGGCAACCCCCAAATTGTGATGCGCCTCCGCATAGGTTGGCTTCAGGCGGAGGGCTTCCCGGTAGTGGGCGATCGCGTCCTCCAGCATCCCCTGATCTTTCAGCGCTGTGCCCAAATTGCTGTGTGCTTCGGGGTAGACGGGTCGTAGGTCGAGGGCTTGTCGATAGGCTGCGATCGCGCCCTCTAGGTCACCCAACTCTTTGAGCGCATTACCCAGATTATTCAACGCTTCCACATGAGTAGGCTGCCGCAACAATGCCTGCTGATAATGAGCTACAGCCTCCTCCAGCTTGCCCTGCCCCTTCAGCGCGATGCCCACACTGTTATATGCATCAGGATTCTCTGGTTGCAGCGCCAAAACCCGCTCAAAGCACGCGATCGCCTCCTCAAAGCGCTTCTGTTGATACATCAATGCACCCAACAGGTTCAGTGCATCTACATCATACGGATACTGCTCAAGCCTCTGACGATAGGCAGATTCAGCCTCCGCTACCCGTCCACTACGATGAAGCTGTAACGCGACAGTCAACGGTTGGGGCAACGATTGAGGCAGCGATTCGGGCAACGACTGGGGGGCAGAAGTCATAGGCAGGATTCCTAGCCTGTGCTGGCAGTCTATTCTACCCGCCGCATTGGGGGCATTAACGTCGGTTGTAATGGCACGTAATAACAAGAGAAGGCAGAAGGCAAAAGGAGTTTTTAGTTTTTGGTTTTATAGCCCTTTGGGCATTCAAGAAAAGTCTTTAGAAGGAATCAGGAACGGCTCATGCACTAACAACCAACAACTAACAACTAACAACTCCCCCTCCACCGAATACGGCTTTCCCCACTGCGATCGCCCCCCTGCCAGCGATACAGTATCAATACATTAAAGTACATACGGTCTACTGGGGAGCCGAACCCCACCACTGCACATTTGTTTTATCGCAACTGAGAAAGACAGGTTACAGCGATTCTCACCACTGCCTCTTGCTCTTTCAGTTGTCTCATTCATCGCTACAAACGGCGTGGTAGGAGAACCAATCATGTTTGAACTGTTCACAGAAAAAGCCATCCGAGCCGTCATGCTTTCCCAGGAAGAAGCCCGTCGTCAGGGGCACAACCTGGTGGGAACAGAGCAGGTGCTGCTGGGCATTATTCGCGAGCAAACGAGCAACGCCGCGCACATGCTGGTTGAACTAGGTGTGACTCTGGATGCTGCGCGTGCCGAGTGTGAAAAAATTACGGGTCGCGGCACGGGGAGCCTTCCGGCTGAACTGCCCTTTACCCCACGAGTCAAGCGCCTGTTTGCCGAAGCCATGCAGCAAGCGCGGGAACTGGGGCAAAATCACGTCAGCCCCGAACATCTACTGCTCGCCCTGACGCAGGGGAACGAAACCGTTGCCATCAAAGTGCTGCAACGTCTGGGTGTCGAACCGCTGGCATTGCAAGATCAAATGCTCCAAATGTTGGGGTCGCAAGCCATTGGAGAAGCCGTCGCTGCGTCAGTGGGTGGTCGTCAGGAAGATCCCTTTAATAGCCGAGGCAATGCCCAAACCCTCACGCTGGCAGAATTTAGCACCAACCTAACGAAACTGGCAGCGAATGGAAAACTTGATCCGGTCGTGGGTCGCCAAACCGAAATTGAGCGCGTGGTGCAAATTCTCGGTCGCCGCACGAAAAATAACCCCATTCTGATTGGGGAACCGGGTGTGGGTAAAACCGCGATCGCCGAGGGGCTTGCCCAGCGTATTGTGAACCGCGACGTACCCGAAAACCTGGAAAACAAGCAGGTCATCAGCCTAGATATGGGGTCACTCATTTCTGGCACCCGCTTTCGGGGTGAGTTTGAAGAGCGCCTGAAGAAAGTCGTCGAAGAAGTGCGTGCCAGTGGCAACATCATTCTGGTGGTAGACGAAGTGCATACCCTGGTCGGGGCAGGTGGTACAGAAGGCGGCATGGATGCGGCCAACCTGCTGAAACCTGCTCTCGCACGGGGCGAACTGCAATGCCTGGGTGCCACTACCCTGGATGAATACCGTCAGTACATCGAGCGGGATGCGGCGCTGGAACGTCGCTTTCAGTCCGTCACCGTCAATGCACCCAGCGTCACCGAAACCATCGAAATTCTCTTTGGGTTACGCGATCGCTACGAGCAGTTCCACAAAGTCAAAATCGAAGACACCGCTCTGGTTGCGGCTGCGACGTTGTCCGATCGCTACATCACCGATCGCTACCTTCCCGACAAAGCGATCGATCTCATTGATGAAGCAGGCTCTCGTGTGCGGTTGGCAAACACCCAACATTCACCCACCAAAGCGTTTCGTAAAGAGCTACGCCAGGTCAAGAAAGCCAAAGAAGATGCAGTCAACGCCCAAGATTTCGATGCCGCTGGGAAGTTGCGCGATCGAGAGTTGGAGTTAGAAGCTCAAATTAGCGGACAGAAGGCAGAAGGCAGAGGGCAGAGGGCAGAAGGGGAAGCAGGGGAGGCAGGGGAAGCAGAGGGTGGAAAACTCCTCACTCCTCACTCCTCACTCCTCACCCCCTCCGTCACCGAAGACGACATCGCCCAAATCGTTGCCTCCTGGACTGGCGTACCTGTTCGCAAGTTGACTGAACTAGAGTCAGAGCAACTGCTGTATCTCGAAGATGCGTTGCATGAGCGGGTGATTGGTCAGGATGAAGCGGTGAAAGCGGCAGCGCGGGCATTAAAGCGGGCACGGGTCGGGTTGAAAAGCCCCGATCGCCCGATCGCCAGTTTCTTCTTCTCTGGTCCGACTGGGGTAGGTAAAACCGAGTTGGCAAAAGCTCTGGCAGCGAATGTGTTTGGCAGTGAAGATGCCATGATTCGGCTGGATATGTCCGAGTTTATGGAATCGCATACGGTGTCTAAACTCATCGGCTCACCTCCGGGCTATGTGGGCTACGGCGAAGGCGGACAGTTGACGGAAGCGGTACGGCGCAAACCTTACTCGGTTGTCCTTTTCGACGAAATTGAGAAAGCCCATCCCGATGTGTTCAATCTCTTGCTGCAATTGCTCGACGATGGACGCTTAACGGATGCCCAGGGTCGCACCGTGAACTTCAACAACACGCTCGTAATCATGACAGCAAACGTGGGTTCCAGGGCGATCGAAAAAGGTGGCAATGGCTTTGGCTTTGAGTTTGCAGACCAGGCAGATGCTCAGTACACTCGCATTCAGGCATCGGTCAACGAGGAACTCAAGCAGTTCTTCCGTCCCGAATTTCTCAACCGCTTGGATGAAATCATCGTCTTCCGGCAACTCACCCGTGAGGAAGTGAAGCAAATTGCAGGTCTGCTGATTCAAGAAGTGGCAGCAAATCTCACCGATCGCGGCATTGCCCTCGAAGTCACCGATCGCGTGAAGGATCGCCTGGTGGTGGAAGGCTACAGCCCCAGCTACGGTGCTCGATCGCTCCGCCGCGTCATCACCCGCTTGCTGGAAGATGCCCTGGCAGAAGCCCTGCTATCCGGCACCATTCGAG
This sequence comes from Lyngbya sp. HA4199-MV5, assembly GCA_019359375.1. GTDB lineage: Bacteria > Cyanobacteriota > Cyanobacteriia > Leptolyngbyales > Leptolyngbyaceae > Stenomitos. The sequence goes on along the minus strand of JAHHHL010000007.1, from coordinate 167,079 downwards.
AAGGCGACACGGCGATCGTGGATCTCGATGACGACAACAACGTTGTGATTCACCCAGCCGCACACTCAGAGCGTTTACTGGAATCGATCGTCTCTTAAAGACCACCTAAATTCTACTCTAATGCCCTGCGCTCTGTGGTGCAGGGCGTTTTCGTATGAACAGTTAGATTCTGAAAACAGTTATATATTTCTCGACAATTTTTTACGGCAAGGATATTATGCAGATAATATATGGTTAAGAGACTGGAGCTGGATAAATGTTCCGAAAAATTTTAGATAGTAACATGACTTCAGCATTACCTAGAAAAGTCCTTTTGCAAGCCTTGATTCCGTTTGAATAGTTCTGCTTTTTGTAGCAAAGCGTTCAAATCTCTCAAGTTCATCCAAAAAGGGGGAATGATGCATAAGTTCTCCCTTTTTACAAGGAGCTAGGGAAATCGATAAGTGTTTAGCATAACCAACCACACCTTTCAAAAAGACTCTTAAGGCACTTGTAGAGTTTGTAAGGCTTGGAGGATTCTATGATTTTCAGTGATAGATTGAAAAGTGAATAGGCTAGGCTACTTGCACGCATTTACCCTCAGAGCTAAATGGATAAGATTCCTGAATTACTGCTAAAGCTACTGGAGAACTCTCCTCTTGCCATATTACTTTTCGGCGTTTTCCTGATTGTTCTTGGTGGCGCAGAGAAGCTTCCGTTGGGAAGTTCTACCTTGACTATATCTTCTCAAGTTAAGGTCATTTTGTTAGTGGTCGGCATAGCCTTGACACTGATTTCCACGTTAACTCTGTTTAAAGATAAAATCTTTAGACTACCGAAGGGCGCAAGCAAGGAGGTTAGTCTAAAGACTCAACAAAAAATTGAAACTCAAAAGAATACGATAACTAAGCTAGAGGAGATTATAAAAGAGATTAAAGAGTTTATAGAATCAAGAAATGATGACGTTTCGTTATCTTTGTTAGACATTTTAAATGGAGTAAAAGATCAAGCACGAGAATTTGAAAAAGCGGGTAGAGAGTCTCGCTTAGCTGCACAATGGTTGGTAAACCACCATCAATCAATTCTTCAATCAGTTAAATTTTCTGAAATAAATGGTAAGGCTTCGGATAGTTTTCGGGCTGAAATCAAAAGATACGTAGAACTTATGGTGGAGAGTCTCGAAGAAGCTAAGTATATTACCCCTGGAGCACGAGATATAGCCTTTCACATTGGTAATCCCTTTCCCTACACGCAAGCGATGCAAGCCCTTAAAGCTCAAATTAAGCAAGAAGTTGATAACCATCAAGGCTTGAGGGAAACAGAACTTGAAAGATTGAATAACTGTCTCGATAGACTTATTGAAGATATTCGTTACGAAAGTTCTATCTAGCTTCTCAACAAGCTTTTTGGAAGCAACTACTCAGACTATAAACCGTCAAGTTTATAAATGTTTTGATGTTGAACGATTTTGTGGCTCTGGTGGGAACTTGTGCCAATCAGGGGGAAGTGGACCCTCACGTTCATCTTTTAATTCTGCGTTCAACATATCGAGTACACCACACAGGTTGTTATAAACAGCTTTCAAGCCTGGTTTCGTAGCCAAGCTTTTAAGCGTTCTTGCATATCCAGCAAGACCTCGAACTAATTGCCTTAAGGGTGATTCTGCTGCCATTCTTTTTTCCTTTGTGTCAACTGATCAATTACATATTCACGCTTTGAGAGGTAAATCAGGAAAACTCCAGCATTATAATTATCGGTGAATCAATTGTCGTCGAATTGTTTTGCAAGGGACTCAATAGAACCTAGCGTCTTCTCAATTCGCCTTATGGGTTCCGAATTAACATCCTGTGAATGGAAATACTGTCTTGCAACTTCTAGCAAGCTTTTCAACTTAAATAGGAGATACGAGAGTTGTACATCCTGATCGCCTGAATTGTTCCTTTGGCTACCTTTATAGATCATAGTACAAGAAAATAGTTCATCTGTACTATATATTCGTCTATTGATTGGCAAATGTCAATCAGTTTGCGAAGAAAGTTCATTGGTTTGGTAGCCGAAACTAGGCTAAACGCACTTTAGTGCGATCGCCGATCTTGTAGGGTGCATCGCTGATAAGCAAACGCACCGATCATTTGGGCAACATGAGGTGGACAGTGCCTACAGTCGATTGAAGTAGCATTAGGGCGAACGATCGGCGTTCTAAACAGTAGAGAGTCTTCAAGGCAAAACCGAAACTCTTCTGTTTCGCTGATTTCAGTAGAATCAAAATGGTCGTTTATTCTACAAAACTGCTGCCGCAGACAAAAAGCCTTGATCACTCTACTTAAGTCAGAGATCGTGTGAAGATAGATTCTAGGAGGGATCGAGATGTCTTCAGCATCTAATGCAGCGAGTGCCATTGTTCGGACAGAACGAGGACTCACGATCGCAGGTACACGTATCACTCTCTATGACGTGATGGACTATGTGACCGCTCAATATCCACCTAAGTTTATTCAGGGCTTATTTGACCTGACGGAAGAGCAAATTAATGTGGCGCTGGCTTACATTGAAACGCATCGCTTAGAGGTGGACGCTGAGTACCAGCAAGTGCTGCAAGAAACTGAAGCACTTCGACAATACTACGAAGAGCAAAATCGTGAGCGAGTTACTCAAAGCGCTGCAAAACCTCCCAAACCTGGTACGGAAGCCGCTTGGGAAAAGCTTCGGGCGGCTAAGGCAAAGCGCAAGTCCAACGTATGATCTTTCTGGTCGATCACAACCTCAAAGGTCATGCGTTGGTTCTCTTTGGTGCGATCGCATCGCAAGGTTGGTTAGATATCGTCCCGGTTCAGTTTGTCACATTTGACGAAATGAATTTATCGATCGATAGCGATGACAGAGTAGTTTGGCGATTTGCCCAAGAGAATCAGATGATTTTGCTGACTGCCAACCGCAGCATGAAAGGAAAAGATTCGCTGGAGCAGGTCATGCGTGAAGAAAACACTTCAGAATTGTTGCCTGTCATTACGGTTAGCAATGCGGATCGGCTGCTGAGCGATTCCGAATATCGAGGGCGGTGTGTTGAAAGCCTGATTGAAATCGTTCTTGATCTTGATACCTACCTCGGCGCAAGACGAATCTTCCTTCCATAGTTGGTAGGGTGGGCAGTGCCCACAGTCGATTGACGTAGCATCAGGACAAGCGATCGGCACTTAAAACAGTGGGGAGTTTTCAAGGCAAGCCCGAAACCTCCCTGTTTCCTGATTCCCAGTAGAATCGAAGTGGTCGTTCATCCTACAAAACTGCTGCAAACAGAACGCCTTGATTACTCTGCTTAAGTCAGTGCCATTCGCCTCAAGTCGATTACCTTTGAAACCAATTTTTTTTCTGGTAGCTGGACGATGCACATCACCCTTAATATTCCTGATGAATTGATTCAACATTTCAACCGTGATCACCTTGCCCGCGAGATTTTAGAAGCTCTAGTGGTGCAAGCTTATCAGGTTAAAAAATTACCAGTGCTGAGGTTGGGCGTATGCTTGATTTGCCGTCTCGTTGGGCTGTAGAGACCTTTCTAAAACAACACAAAGCTGACTTACACTACGACGAAGCTGATTTAGAGCGCGATCGCGCAACGCTTCGCCAACTTCGTTCAAATTACACTCTTTGACTGCCAATGAGCGAATACTTCATTGAGATTCAATATGGATGTGTTGACAAAAAATAGCTTGAGTCTAAAAAATGTCCGGTTCCGAGCGAATGCCTGTGCAAACAGTAGTAGTTTTCAGATTTGTCTTGAACTTCCACAATCACGCCCGGAGCACACGAAATGTGTGACTAAACATTGCAATCACGGCTCCAATCCGTTGTCACCTAACCATTTGAATGCACATGAAAGCTGTCATTACAGGAATCACCGGGTTACGAAATCGTGGCGTTGAAGCCCTCGTAGTACCAACGATCGAACAATTGCAGCAGCGGCATCCTGACTTAGCTATCAGCGTGCTAACCAAAACCCCCGATTATGATCATCTGCGGCTACAGACCTATCAGGCTGAAGTCATAAACGACTCTTTGCGTAGACCGCCTCAAAGCCGTCTGGGTAAGATCCGGGCGAAGCTCACTCAACTGCGATCGACGGGTTCATCCCATCACACAGCGATCAAAGAACGGCTGCAATCGGCTTCCATCGTGATTGCTTCGGGTGGCGATGTCTTTAGCTCAGATTATGGAGCGTTACCCCGACATCTGCAACCCCTGGAAATCGCCTTAGATGCAGGCGTGCCCGTGATGTTTTTGGCGCAATCGATCGGCCCGTTTAAGCGCCAAGACGAGATTGACACCTGGCGAAAGGTGGCTCTGCGCTCAAAATTAATCACCGTCCGCGAAGAGATTTCCTACAACTACCTGACAAAAGACCTGAAGTTATCGCCGCATCTCGTCAAACATACCGCTGATCCAGCCTTTCTGCTGGCACCACCACCCCCGGAAACGATCGCCAAAATGCTCAATTTCTACGGCATCGATCGCGATCGTCCAACCATTGCGCTGGGCATCAGTCAGGGCATTACTCGCTATGCCAATTGCAACTACGACCACCATCTCAAAGCTTGGTATGAAGTCATTCAACGATTACTGGATGAACTGAAGGCACAGGTCATTTTGATCCCGCATGTGCAAGAAATTGCGGCTAACAACAACGACTGCATTCTGGCAACCAACCTGATGCGCCTGCTTGCTTTCAATCCTCACGTTAGAGTTGCCAGCGCCGATCACACGGCTTCTGAGTTTAAGGGGCTGATTTCTGCGTGCGATATGGTCATTGCCGAACGGATGCATGCGGCGATCGCAGGTCTTTCAACGGGTGTTTGCACCGTTGCAGTGGGCTACTCCATCAAGGCAGAAGGCATTATGACCAACTTGCTGGGCGCAACCTCACTCCAAAGCGGACTGCTCATTCCCATTCAACAATTTTTAGATCCCGTTGCGTCCTACACAGCTATTCGTACAGCCTGGGAGCAACGTCAAGACGTGTCTGCTCAATTGCATCAAGTGCTACCTCAAACCAAGCAAGCTTCTGCCAGCAACTTCGATATGATTGCAGGCATTTTGAGCTAGAATTTTGCCGCCATTTTTGAGAGACTATCAGTCACCCATCACATGAGTAGCTCATCAACGGTTAACGATCGCGCCCAAACGTCTGAGCCAGTGAGTGATACTGCCCGCATTAAAGTACTCACGCCCAAAATCTCACTGAGCGATAATCAATACCTCACCTGTCTTTGGTCAGCCGTAAAGCCCTACGGGGTTGAAATTGAAAGCTTTGACCGTGTGCAATTTTGGGTTGATCGCCCTGTTGCAGATGTCATTCATCTTCACTGGATTCAGCGATTTTGTCCGATCGCCGCCGAGAAAAGTTTCAATGCCTTCTTCAGGACGCTCAAAGCCCTTTTTGGGTTCGCGGTCTTGAAGCTACAGGGTTATCAACTCGTCTGGACAGTACACAACACGCTTTCTCACGATTCTCAGGCACCCCGCTTTGAATATAGCTTTCGCTGGGTGCTCGCTCATTTGTGCAGCGATATTATCGTTATGAGTGAGTACAGCAAACAAGAATTTACCCGCCTGTATGGACGCACAAAGCGCATTCATATTGTGCCGCATGGCAACTACATTGGTACCTATCCCAATCAGATCGGCAGAGAGGTTGCCCGTCAACAATTGGGACTGGCACCGCAGCAAAAAGTCTTGCTGCACCTGGGGCAAATCAAGCCCTACAAAGGCATCGATCGCCTTCTAGCTGCCTTTCAGCAAAGCAACCATCCCGATGTTGTACTGCTAATTGCGGGTGCCTGCCGCGATCAAGCACTGACCGCTGCCATGCAGCAAGCCGCTCAAGCCGATCCTCGTCTGCTGCTGCGCCTTGAGTTTATCGACGATGACGACATTCAGGTCTACATGAATGCCTGCGATTGGGTGGTGTTGCCCTATCAAAAAATCCTCAACTCCGGTTCAGCCCTACTGGCTCTTTCGTTCAGCCGACCCGTCATCGTGCCGCAAAAAGGAGCCTTAACAGAACTCATACAAGACGGCGAACAGGGCATTTGCTATGCCAATGATGCGGATCTGACCGAAGCCATCGATCAGGCACTAGCCATGCCCTCAGAGCAGTGGCAACAGATGTGCCTCAATGCTTACAAGCTAGCAGACAAATTTGACTGGCAGGCGATCGGTGCCACGCTCTACCAGCTTTATCAACAGCGGCTAAGTTAAATAAGTGGAGCTGACGGGAGTCGAACCCGTGTCCGCCCTGGGTATTGATACATCGCTCATTCACAGGCTTAGCTTCTCTGATCCTCGAAGCGGGAACCGTCCCTTATCCCGGACGGTGGGATGCTCTGATAAAGTCTTAGCCACAAAGCCTACCAGAGAAAGCTTCCTGGAGCATCCGTTGGGGGTTGTCTATCATCCTTAACGGAGTCGAATGACAGACGCTCGAACCAGTTAGAGGTTGTTAGGCAGCAACAAGTGCTTGCTTACGAGCAAAAGGTACGATGTTGTTCGCATGTACGTTGTTTTGAGCCATTGATTAATGAGAGTTAGCTCGCTCTCAGCCTGAATCACACTGTAGTGTTCGCCAAAACGTCGAAACCGTTGCAGCCCCGCGCTACTTTCTCATTATACCTGTTCTTTGCTGATGTTGTCTGTGGGTGTAGACACTCACTTTGTCTGTGTAGCCAATCAGTAGCGCTGCCACCAACACGGGAATGATGCCCTGCTTCGCCTCATTCATGGGCAGTGCCTGCACCCAGATAGAGTTCGCCAACTTTGGGATCGCTCAATAAATCGATGCCGCGCCCCTCAAAGCGATCGCGCCCTGCTTCTAGCACATAACCCCGATCGGCCATTTCTAAAGCTTTGCGGGCATTTTGCTCAACCAGGACGATCGCCATCCCACTCTGGTTAATGAGCTTCACCTGTTCAAGCACCGTGTTGACCAGAATGGGTGATAGTGCCGCGGACGGTTCATCAAGCAACAGCAAACTGGGTTTGAGCATTAAGGCTTTTCCCATCGCCAGCATTTGGCGCTCCCCTCCTGAAAGGGTTCCTGCTCGCTGCTTGCGCCGCTTTGCCAGCGCTGGAAACGTGGCAAAAATTTCCTCCTTAAGCGGTTGCAGCGGCACATGGCGTACAAAGGCTCCCATTTCCAGGTTCTCTTCCACCGTGAGAGAGCGAAACACATTGGCAATTTGGGGAATATACCCCATGCCAAGCTGCACAATCTGGTCAGACTTCAGCCCTGCAATACTCTTGCCCTTAAAAACGATACTTCCCGTATGCGGAGCCAATAGCCCAAAGATGGTTTTTGCCAGCGTCGATTTACCCGCACCATTCGGTCCAATGACCGCGACCAACTCACCGGGATGGATTTTGAAATTGACCCCTTGCAAAATGTCCAGGTCTTTGATGTACCCAGCGTAGACGTTTTGGACTTCAAGGAGGGGAGAGGAGTCGGACATGGGCAGGGAGGAGAAAGGGGCCGTTGTTGGTTGTTGGTTATTGGTTGTTAGGGCAGAGGGGGTGTGGGGTGTAGGGGAAGCAGGGGAAGCAAGGGAGGCAGGGGAAGCAACTCAAAACTCAAACTTTTAGCCTACCCTGTGCCTTGAGCAGGCTTCGCCAACGGGAAACAGGCTACAACAGTCAGCGATCAGCTAACCCTGCGGGAAGCAAGCTACAGCTTTTGAGCCTTTAGCCCTTATCCTTTAGCCTTCATCTTTCATCCCTTCTGCCTCCTGCCTCCTGCCTCCTGCCTTCTGCCTTCTTGACTCCTGACCCTATTTTGGAGTTTCTTGTAACTCAGAGCGCTCCTCGGGCACGATCGCCCCTTCAACGGGGCAGACCTGCAAGCAAATGCCACAGTCAATGCAGGTCGCGAAATCAATCCAGTACCAATCTGTTCCTTTTGTATTTTTGCCAGGACCGGGATGGATGCAGGCAACGGGACAGGCATCCACGCAGTCGGCAACGCCTTCACAGGTATTTGTAACGATTGTATGCGACACGGGGTTTTTCTAGAAGAGGTTGGTTGTTAGTGGGTGGTTGTTAGAGAGGCTCATGTCTCACGACTAAAAGCTCTCTGGTATACCTATCTTGATGAACAAGGCTTTAAGGTTTTACAACTCATTACTGTATTACGACTGGCTGACGGTTTCAATCACGGCTTTGCCATCGGGCTTTATCCAGGCAATTTGAGCTATTCGCCGCTGTTGTGCGTAGCTGTGAGCCTCTTCCGCCGATCGGGCTGCTAAATCAAGTTCAACTCTAGCAGCGTCTGAGTTACGGAGGGTTTGGGCGTAGACAAGTGCTGCTGCATAAGCCTGGGGGCTGTCTGGTACCACGAGCCAATCACTGCCAGGGGTGCGATCGGGCAGTTGACCTGTGGGTAATAGCACTTGATGCAAATGCTCAAGCTGGAGGGCAAAGCCAATGCCGGGATAGGTTTGTCCTTCAGGATGGTACAGTCCCAGAAGTTGGTCGTAGCGTCCGCCTTGCCCCAGAACGTGCTGTCCGGCTTCGCTGGTATTGACCACTTCAAAAACAACGCCTGTGTAGTAGTCAAGGGTGCGGATGAGGCTGAGATCGAGAATGAGGGAGTGGGGAGTGGGGTGTGGGATGTAGGGTGGACGATCGCTAGTAGGGGTGTGGGATGTGGGGTGTGGGGTGTGGGGTGGACGATCGCTCTCTTCTAGCAGGTCAACCAGCGACTTCAGGTTCGTCAAGGCACGTTGCTGAGCTGGATCGAGATCCAGAGACGCAACTCGTTGCAGAACATCAGCGGGTCGTCCACGCAGGTCAAGCAGTAAGAGTGCTCGTTCACGCAGCATCGTTGACATGGGTAGGGTTTCTAATGCCATGCGATCGAGTTTGGCGATCGCTTTACGCACCTTATCGCGCAAGGGTGAAGGGAAAACGGAGAGCAGCGATCGCGTGAGCCCAGCTTCACCCAAAATGATTGACCATTGATGCAGACCCAGGCTGCGAAGACAATCTACTACCAATAGCAGCACTTCAGCATCGGCGAGCAAACCACCCGCGCCTAATAATTCCACCCCTGCCTGATAAAATTCTTGCTGACGGCTGTAGCTTCCTTCTTGCGCTCGCTGGAAGACGTTGGCGTTGTAGTACAGGCGCAACGGGTGTGCGGAGCCTGCCATGCGAGTCGCGGCGGTGCGGGCGATCGAAGCCGTCAGTTCTGGGCGCAACCCTAGCTGCTCGTCATCTGAGTCTTGAAGCTGGATGACGGTCGATCGCTGGATTGCCCCACCTGCCATCAGCGTATCCAACCGTTCCAGGGTGGACGTGATGATCCGGTGGTAGCCCCAGCGCTGAAAGACTTGCTGGAGGCGATCTTCAATCCAGCGTTTTTGAGCTACATCCAGGGGCAGCAGATCTCTAGCTCCCGCTGGTGGTTGATACACCATTATTTCTTCTTCCCGCCAAACAAACCAAACAAGCCGCCGCCAGCTTTATCGTCTGGCTTTTTGCCGGAAGTCTCTTTTGATGCCCCTGTCTTCGTAGGAGAACCTGTTGTCTTATTAGTAGGCTTCTGCGCCTGCTCCAAGCGTTGTATACCTTCGTGTGCCATCGTGTCTTGTGGGTTAAGCTGCAACGCTTTGTTGAAGTGAATCTTTGCCATTGTCCCCTGATTTTGCTTCAGGTAGATCATACCCATCAAACTGTGACAACGACTGCTGTTAGGATCTGCCTGAAGTCCTTCCCGAAGTTCTAAAATCGCCTGGGCAAAGTTATTTTTAGCAATAAACCCTTCAGCACGACGATAGTATTGCCCATCAGAGGATTCGCGCGGTGGTGGTGCAGGTGGTGCAGGTTCTGGTGTTTGGCGTGGCGATGAAGATGGTCTAGATGCTTTCTTTTCTCCAGTTTGGAGTTCACCCTTGGCTTCCTTTCGCATCAGGTAGACCAGGTTTAACTCGCTTAATTGGGCGGTTAATTCCAGCGTTTGATCGAGCTGCTCGTATTGCCGTTCTGCTAAATCTTTGAGCGAAGTTAAGTAAAAATGGTCAGGGTTGGTCGAGGTCGAAAGCTGTTTTGCCAGTGTGCCCAGTACGAGTTCACCCTGCTGGTGCACCGCTTGCTGACCCTTCAGCTTCAGCACAATCATATATTCACTACGATCGCGCTCTTGCGACAGCTTCTCCCAGGCAGGGTTCACTAGCTTTGACAAGAAATCGCTTGCCTGTTGCCGAATTGCCTCCGTTTCAGAAGACGCACTATCAGGGTGGAGCCGACGGGCAATTTTGAGATACCGCTTGCGGATGTCCTTGATTTCAGCATCCACTGGCACTCCCAGAATGGCATGATGATCGATGAAGTCTAGCAGAAACAGTCCACGAGCGATTTGGAAAGACATGGTATAACCCGTTGTGTCTACCGTTAAATTCCTTCTAGTGTAATAGCTGGAAGCGAGTGTAGCTGATCAAAAATCAAGAAGGGATGAGGAATGAAGGCAGAGGATGAGGGATGAAGGCAGAGGGCAGGGGGCAGAAGGGATGAGGGGTGAAGGGTGAAGAGGTGAAGCATAGAGGCTAAAAAGCTGACTCCTGAATTCTGACTCCTGACCGCCCTCTTTCAACTCAAAACTCTCAGGCTGACCGTTGATAGCTGAAGACTGAACGCTGCCGCTCACCAGACACAGATAGCCTTTGTGACCAACTGAACATATTTCGCGTTTTGATGCAGCGAGGTTGTTGTGCTGCGCTGTGAGCCAACAATTCATACAATGGATTTCCAGTCCAATGCTGTAACAAACCAAGCAAGATGAGCTACATTCGTTGTCGCAACAAGTACTTCTGTTGCTTCATGAGAGAGAAGACGAGCTTGAGCAGAGAGAATTACATCTCCATCTAACGCTTTTGCATCTGCGGTGAGCTGTCCCATTTTCCTTGCTTCTGCCCATAACTCAGCCGCCAAAAGCATGGTATCTGTTTGAATCGGAATGTAGTCGAGAACTTGTTTCAAATCATCAAGCCGACGCAAACTTCGCAATAAATCGGCACGAAGAAGTTCACGACGAACTTCATAGTCCGCAATTTCAGGAATGGCAACCCTTTCTCCACGTCGTAAGAGAGATCTTAGCCATAGTTGACAAGCAAGAGAAATACCTGTGGCTTTTGGATTCGTGACCATCCCTAGTGGTCCAGAATCCAGCAAAATCAGCCGACTCATGGAAATAAAGGACGATCTGACAATCGATCTTCATCCAGAGCAGTTTTCAGAAAATTCCAAGCTTGCTGATGCTCAGATGCGTCTTCATCATCATCCAACCAGGACTCTAAGAGGTCGATCGCTGCTTGATTCCTCCGTGCTTGCTCAATATCAACAACAGATTGGGTCGTTGATGGAATTTTTTGCCTAAACTGACGTAAGGTATCCAGCAATTCTGCCCAATGCTCTCTAGGTATTGCCTCAATCTCATGAAGCAGCACATCGAGAGTAGTTGGAGGTGAGCTAGAACGGTCTGCCGCCATACTTAATGGTTATCGCTAAACGATGACATCTCAATCTAAATTCTAAATTATTAATTCAGCGGCATAACGCAGCGTTGAGTCTACACCTATCCCCTACACCCAACTCGCCAACGGTGGGACGGTTTGCAACGCTTCACTGAGAGGGGAATGCAGTAGTCCATTGGTTGCGAGAATGCGTCCGGAGCGGATGTCCATTGGGCTACGATCGTAGGCTGTCACCAATCCTCCCGCTTCTTCGACCAGCACGATGCCAGCGGCAATATCCCAGGGCGAGAGTCCGCGTTCCCAGTAGCCGTCGAAGCGACCACAGGCAACGTATGCCAAATCGAGTGCGGCGGAACCGCTCCGGCGAACCCCCTGGGTTAAATGGGTGAGGTGGCAAAACTCGGCGTAATTATTGTCGGTGGTTTGACGACGATCGTAGGCAAAGCCCGTCACCAGCAAACTCTTTTCAAGCAGTGCGGTTTTGGACACCTGGATTGGACGACGATTGCAGGTTGCCCCCAACCCTTTAGCGGCGCGAAACAGTTCTTGCCGAGCGGGATCAAAAATTGCGCCGACTTGCGGGATGCCATCGATCAAAAGCCCCACTGAAACGGCTGAAGCAGGGTACTGGTGAGCATAGTTTGTCGTACCGTCTAGGGGATCGATCGCCCACAGACACGCACTCTCCTGGTTCCCCAACTGCCCCGATTCTTCTGTCAAAATATTGTGATCGGGCACATGGCGATGCAAGACCTCTAAAATAACGGCTTCGGCTGCTTTGTCTGCCTCTGTCACCAAATCACCAGGGCGACCTTTTTCTTCGATCGCCTCCAGATTGCCCCAGTAGTTTTGTAAAACGGTACCGGCTGCCAGAACCGCTTCTGTCGCCACATCAAGAAAGATTTGGAGTTGGCTGAACGCAGCAATCATAGGATACAAACAAAGTTGTCAAAGGACACTATAGCGAGTCTCAGGCATCGGCGATCGACGGAATGGGGAGTGGGGAGTAAAACCAGTTGTTAGTTTTTAGTTGTTGGTTGTTAGTGCATGAGGTGTTCCTGACTCCTTCTAAAAACCAACAACTTTCCTGCCCTCTGCCCTCACTCCTCCCCTCGCGGAAACACATACCCCTTTCCCCGAATCGTCACGATCGACTCTGTTGACTCGGTGCCATTTGATAACGCTTGCAGCTTTTCTCGTAAGCGCGAGATGTGAACATCCACAATGCGGACATCGCCTAACCCTGGCTGGTTATAGCCCCACACCTTTTCCAAAATTTCTAGCCGCGAAATGCAGTTACCTGCCTGACTCACCAGCAGTTTCAGCACGTTAAACTCCATATCGGTCAATCGAAGCAGAGACTTATCTTTATAGACTTTGCGCGTGTGGGTCTCAATGCGGATGGAGCCAACTTCCAGTACGCCGCCGATCGCCCCTTCCTCGATCGGTTTATCCGTCCGACGCAAAATACACCGAATGCGCGATTCTAATTCCTTGGGCGAAAACGGCTTCACCATGTAGTCATCGGCACCTGCTTCCAGTCCCGTAATCCGATCGGCGACATTTGCCAGAGCCGTCAAGAGAATAATGGGCACATCCGACTCTTGACGCAAGGTGCGACAAACCCCATAGCCGTCCAGTTCAGGCATCATGACATCTAACACAATGAGGTTGGGCGCTTGCTGACGAAAGCTGGTAAGCGCTTCTGCGCCATCAGCCGCTGTAGAGACGGTGTAGCCCACCATCGAAAGGCGAGTTGCCAAGATCCGACGAATGTTAGCGTCGTCATCTACAACCAGGATTGTTTGCTTAGGACGCTCTAAGCGATTCGGCATTTGGGTCACAGCAAAGAGTCACACGTTAAGTGAGTTAAACGAAAGCCTGCCGCCATCTGGTACAGTTTAAGCCTATCAGGAACCAGTCAAGATGTTACTGGTAGGACGATCGCACCAGACATAATCGGTGAATAGAACGGCGTTGTCTGCTCAAGGTCTATGCTGTCCAGCTCAAGCTCAGGCTACTTCCAGTACACCATGTCTCAGGTCAGCTTCTTTCAGCAGTTACACTTCAGTGATTACACGTTAGCGACTGCACTTCAGGGGCTGCACTTTGGAAACTGTGGTTCAGGAGACGTATGGATCGCTGCGATCGCTCATCTGGAACAGTCATCTCCTTAAGTATGACGGATCTCTCAGCAAGATACCAGGGAAACGACCATGAGGACTGAGTTTTGGAGCCCATACATGTGTTTAACCACCTTGCCTTCCCTCGTAAGGAAGAGCCGTGTTGCTGATGATCCCCAGGCATTGCAGCTCGATCGCCCAGGTAAAACCACAGGATGAATGCACATCGCAAACCCTGGGATTAGAAAAAAGGCTACCGTCTAAAGGGAAGAAACCCTCTACAATAATTGGGATTTTAGCCCTCGACCCCGTATCACCACCATGCCACGTCGTAACGATCTCCACAAAATCCTCCTGATTGGCTCTGGTCCCATTGTGATCGGGCAAGCCTGCGAATTTGATTACTCCGGTACACAAGCATGTAAAGCCTTGCGAGATGAAGGCTATGAAGTCGTGCTGGTTAACTCCAACCCAGCGACGATTATGACCGACCCGGAGACCGCCGATCGTACCTATGTCGAGCCGCTCACGCCCGAAATCGTGGCGAAGATCATTGAGAAAGAGCGTCCTGATGCGTTGTTACCGACGATGGGTGGACAGACAGCCTTAAACCTGGCGGTGTCGCTGGCAAAAAATGGCACCTTAGATAAGTACAACGTGGAGTTGATTGGAGCAAAGCTACCCGCGATCGAAATGGCAGAAGATCGTAAGCTCTTTAAAGAGGCGATGGCGCGGATTGAAGTTGGCGTGTGTCCATCGGGTCTAGCGACAACCCTAGAAGAAGCACGGCAGATTGGGCACGAAATCGGCAGCTATCCCTTAATTATTCGTCCTGCTTTTACGATGGGTGGTTCCGGTGGTGGCATTGCTTACAACCAGGAAGAATTTGAAGCCATTTCCCAGTCTGGTTTAGATGCCAGCCCGGTATCGCAGATTTTGATTGAGAAATCGCTGCTGGGCTGGAAGGAATACGAACTCGAAGTCATGCGCGATCTGGCAGATAACGTGGTCATCATCTGCTCGATCGAAAACCTGGATCCGATGGGCGTTCACACAGGCGACTCGATTACCGTTGCACCTGCCCAAACCCTGACCGACAAAGAATACCAGCGCTTGCGAGATGCCTCCATCAAAATCATCCGTGAAATTGGCGTAGAAACAGGTGGCTCCAATATCCAGTTTTCGGTCAACCCCGATAACGGTGATGTGGTGGTGATCGAGATGAACCCACGGGTGTCGCGTAGTTCGGCACTGGCATCCAAGGCAACAGGCTTTCCGATCGCCAAAATGGCGGCAAAACTCGCGGTTGGCTACACGCTCGACGAAATTCCCAACGACATCACCAAAAAAACGCCTGCCAGCTTCGAGCCGACGATCGATTACGTCGTCACCAAAATTCCCCGCTTTGCCTTTGAGAAATTTCCCGGTTCCACACCCAACCTGACCACCCAGATGAAATCGGTGGGTGAAGCCATGGCGATCGGGCGTACCTTCCAAGAATCATTCCAAAAAGCCCTGAGATCGATGGAGACGGGACGGGCAGGGTGGGGCTGTGATCGCAACGAAAAAGTACCCAGTCTGGAGCAAATCCGCCCCGGCTTAAGGACTCCGAACCCGGAGCGCATTTTTACCATTCACCACGCCTTTCAAATGGGTATGACGGTCGATGAAGTCTACGAATTGACCGCGATCGATCCCTGGTTTCTCGACAAGCTATACGACCTGCTGGAAACCGAAAAGACCCTCAAGCGCACCCCACTCAAAAGCCTGACCAAAGAGCAGTTTTTTGCCATCAAGCGCCAGGGGTTTAGCGATCGTCAGATTGCTTTCGCTACGAAGACAACCGAAGATGAAGTGCGTACTTACCGCAAGTCACTCGACGTAATCCCCGTTTACAAAACTGTGGATACCTGCGCCGCTGAATTCGAGGCGTTGACCCCCTACTACTACTCCACTTACGAAGAGGGCGAAAACGAAATTCTCTCATCGGACAGGCGCAAAGTCATGATTCTAGGCGGCGGACCAAACCGCATTGGTCAGGGCATTGAGTTTGATTACTGCTGTTGTCACGCCTCCTTTTCCTTGCGCGAAGATGGCTTTGAGACCATCATGGTCAACTCCAACCCCGAAACCGTTTCGACCGACTACGACACCAGCGATCGCCTCTACTTTGAACCGCTGACGAAAGAAGATGTCCTCAACATCATCGAAGCCGAAAATCCAGAGGGAGTCATTATTCAGTTCGGCGGACAAACCCCGCTGAAATTGGCAGTGCCCCTGCAAAAGTATTTGAGTGAGGGAGTCGGGAGTCGGGAGTCGGGAGTCGGGAACGAGCAATTACACCCTACACCCCACACCCCACACCCCACAAAAATCTGGGGCACCTCTCCAGACGCGATCGACACTGCCGAAGACCGGGAGCGCTTTGAGAAAATTCTGCGTGAACTGGATATCAAGCAGCCTGCCAATGGTCTCGCCCGCAGCTACAATGAATCGCTCGAAGTCTCCCGCCGCATCAACTATCCTGTGGTTGTGCGCCCCAGCTACGTGCTTGGCGGACGCGGGATGGAAATCGTCTACTCGGATGCCGAGCTACAGCGTTACATGACGGCTGCCGTTCTCGTCGAACCCGATCACCCCATTCTCATTGACAAATACCTGGAAAACGCGGTGGAAGTGGATGTAGACGCGATCGCCGACCAAACGGGGCACGTCGTCATTGGCGGCATTATGGAGCACATCGAAGAAGCGGGCATTCACTCTGGCGACTCAGCCTGCTCCCTGCCATCCGTCTTTCTAAGCGATGCTGTGCTTGACCAAATCCGCACCTGGACAGTCGCCCTGGCAAAAGCCCTCAAAGTTGTCGGGTTGATGAATATCCAGTACGCCGTCCAAGGCGATCAGGTCTACATTCTGGAAGCCAACCCCCGTGCTTCGCGCACTGTGCCCTTTGTCTCCAAGGCGATCGGCATTCCGCTGGCAAAAATGGCGGCTCGCGTCATGTCGGGTAAATCGCTAGTAGAGTTGGGCTACACGCAAGAAGTGATTCCCAAACACATCGCCGTGAAAGAAGCCGTATTGCCCTTTGAGAAATTTCCTGGCACCGACACGATCCTGGGTCCCGAAATGAGATCGACGGGCGAAGTGATGGGCATTGATGACAACTTTGGCACGGCGTTTGCCAAGGCGGAATTGGGCGCAGGGCAACGTCTACCGCTGAAGGGCACAGTGTTTGTCTCCATGCGCGATCGCGAAAAGGAGGCTGTCGTACCAGTGGTCAAAGAGCTTCTGGAGCTAGGCTTTCACGTAGTTTCTACCGAAGGCACCCGCAAAGTGCTGCGCGAACAGGGCGTAGAGGTTGAACTGGTGCTAAAACTGCACGAAGGTCGCCCCAATATTATGGACGCGATCAAAAATGAGAAGATTCAGCTCATTATTAATACACCTTCTGGCGAAGAAGCAAAAGCAGATGGTCGCCTTATTCGCCGGACTGCGCTATCCTATAAGATTCCGATTGTCACCACGATCGCCGGAGCTAAGGCAACGACCGCCGCTATTCGATCGCTTCAGTCTCAAACACTCTCAGTAAAAGCCTTGCAGGACTATATCCATTAGCTGCCTACTCATAGATTGCCCGCTCACAAGTAGATTGCCCGCTCACAAGCGCCTGTCCGCCGAAATGTCGTCACTAGCCAATCCAAACGTCACTAGCCAAGCTTGCAGCAGGGTCGGCGACAAGCCATTGACATCGTGCCTGCCTGTGTTCTAGACCATCTTTCAGCATAGATCACCCAACCTCACGGCTGTGGAAACGCTTCTACAGCTAGTTGTAGATCAGCACGCTTTAAGGAAGCTGACGCTTCTTAATCTAAAGGTTCTTAAGAGAAGCTGAATATTTGTGCCGCTTTGGTTCTGACTGGGGCATTTTGTTTTATGGGATGCATTTGTATAGCCCAATCCTGAGTAGTCTTATCTAAATTCAAGCTGTATATCGTTCTTAGTCTTGCTATTTGCTTTTAGAAATCCTTCGGTGGGTATATACGTCCTCTCTCAGAAATGTTACATTTGTTAATATGTCACATCAGCAATTCTGATTTGAGTCAGCGACTAGGATTTTTTGCTCTTTGACAGCACTACGAAGTCACTGCCCTCCCATCCTCTCCCTGACCACCGTTGTGTCTATGCTTCGTGTTGTTTAGCCTTGCTCTCCAGCTTGGTCGCCAGGATTTACCGGAGAGTCACGGTTCAACGGCTCAGGCGCTTGACTCAAAAGTATCGTTTCAGTTTCGTCACAACTCTCTGGCTGTTTCTCTCAGCCCCCTATTCACTGTCACTATCTCAACAGCGCCATGAAGACCGCTCAAACCTCAACTGATTTAGTACGCGCTTACTTAAGAGAGATTGGTCGTGTGCCCCTGCTGACTCATGAGCAAGAAATTCTCTATGGCAAGCAGGTGCAACGGCTAGCTGTGGTGTACGACGTTAAAGACATGCTTAAGGAACAACTTGGACATGAGCCAGTGCTGGAAACCTGGGCACAGAATGTCGATCTCTCTGTGCCTGAGCTACAGCAGGCGATCGCTGAAGGCGAAAACGCTAAGCGTAAAATGGTAGAAGCAAATCTGCGTCTGGTCGTTTCGGTCGCCAAAAAGTACACCAAGCGCAATGTCGATCTTCTGGACTTGATTCAGGAAGGCACGATCGGGATGCAGCGCGGCGTTGAAAAGTTTGACCCTACTAAGGGCTATCGGTTTTCGACCTACGCCTATTGGTGGATTCGTCAGGCGATTACCCGTGCGATCGCAGAAAAAGGTCGTACCATTCGGTTGCCGATTCACATCACCGAAAAGCTCAACAAGATCAAGAAAGCCCAACGGCAACTGTCTCAACAACTGGGACGAGCTGCTACTGCTACTGAACTGGCAAGCGAATTGGAGCTAACCCCTCGTCAGGTGCGCGAATATTTGGAACGATCGCGCCAACCGCTCTCACTCGATCTGCGCGTCGGTGATAACCAAGATACCGAACTGGGCGAACTGCTAGAAGATACGGGTGCTTCTCCCGAAGACTTTGCCTTGCAGTCATCTCTACGGGCTGATCTAGAGCGCCTGATGTCAGACCTCACCCCTCAACAGCGCGAAGTGCTGGCACTCCGGTTTGGTCTGGAAGACGGTCAGGCATTGACTCTGGCAAAAATTGGCGATCGCCTCAACATTAGCCGCGAACGGGTGCGCCAAATCGAACGCGAAGCCCTGACCAAGCTGCGGAAACGGAAGGCGGCGATCGGCGAGTATTTAGCAAGTTAGTTGCTAGTTGTTAGTTGTTAGACAAAGAAATACAGCAATTTTCAATCAAGTGAAGTACAGATCTATGCAGGGAGTCAAGGGAGTAAGGTGTACCTCAGTAAATTGGAAAACGCTGTATCTAACAACTAACAACCAAAAACCAATCACTCTATGTACGTCTATTCCCCAACTGCTGGTTCGGTTCTACTCACTTCGATTTGCTAAAGACGCTGATACATTTGTTGATATAAAGCCACAGCAGTTTAGCTTGAGGTTCCTTAAGTGAACAACACGTCAGACCGGATGCCAGAGTTTCTCGGCGGTGCTGAATCCAGCAATCAGTTTCTGAATTACGTCCAATCCTTGAGTCCAGAAGCGATCGCTCAACTATCTCGCCCCGCTTCGTCGGATGTCTTTCAAGTGATGGAGCGGAACATCGTTGGCTTGCTGGGAGCGCTGCCTCCTGATAGCTTTAATGTCATGATTACTACCAGCCGTGAAGATCTGGGTCGATTGTTAGCCTCTGCGATGATGAGTGGTTACTTTCTACACAACGCCGAACAGCGGATGGCGTTTGAAAGGTCTCTTGCGTCTACTACCACAGATAACGCAAGCTCAGACAGTTGACCCTCTAATTGGCATGGGGGCGATCGCGCTTCCCGGTGATTCCCTCTTCTCGCTGCGATACACTGAGGAGCCAGTGAAGCCCACGTCTACCTGTATCGCTTGCTATGCCGCGTAAGCCCGTTGACGATCGCCACGTTACCGCTGTCAACCAATCCTTACTTTCTTTAGACCGGACAGACGATCGCGATCGTCTGTCCGCTTTTGTTATTGCCAGTCTCCGTCACACCCTGCTGTCCTGGTATCGTCAATGTGGACGCGATTTGCCCTGGCGACAGAGCCACGATCCCTACGCAATCTGGGTTTCGGAGATTATGCTCCAGCAAACCCAGGTGAAAACAGTGATTCCGTATTACCATCGCTGGCTGGATGTGTTTCCCACGGTGCAACTGCTGGCGATCGCCGAACAGCAGACGGTACTCAAGGTCTGGGAAGGGCTTGGCTATTATGCCCGCGCCCGTAATCTGCATCGTGCCGCCCAAGTTGTAATGTCGCAATATGAGGGAACGTTTCCCGATCGTCTTGCTGCGGTCATGCAATTACCTGGCATTGGACGCACTACGGCTGGCGGTATTTTGAGTGCAGCGTTCAATCAACCCTGGGCGATTTTAGATGGCAATGTGAAGCGAGTTCTGGCACGTCTGGTCGCGCTACAAGTGCCGCCCAATCGTGCCCTGCCCTACCTCTGGCACCTTTCCGAAATGCTTCTGGATGAGCAACAGCCCCGCGATTTTAACCAGGCAATCATGGATTTGGGTGCAACGGTGTGTACGCCTCATCAACCGTTGTGCCCAGTTTGCCCGTGGCAAGAGCACTGTCAGGCTTACAATCAAGGCATTCAAACAACACTCCCTATGTCTGAAACACGCGCACCTTTGCCTCACAAAATGATTGGGGTCGCTGTCATCTGGAACAACCAGGGGCAGATTCTCATCGATCGCCGTCGGCAAGAAGGCTTGCTCGGTGGTTTGTGGGAGTTTCCGGGCGGCAAAGTCGAAGCCGATGAAACGATCGCAGCCTGCATTCAACGCGAAATTCGAGAGGAGTTGGGCATTGAGATTACCGTTGGCGATCGTCTGATTGTAGTTGACCACGCCTACAGCCATTTTCGCGTTACGCTCAACGTTCACCACTGCTGCTATGTGAGCGGCGAACCACAGGCGATCGAGTGTGATGAAGTGCGCTGGGTCACGCTAGCAGAGCTTGACCAGTTTCCGTTCCCCAAAGCAAATGTGCAGATTATCGAGGCACTGAAGCAAGAAGAAAGACAGAAGGCAGGAGGCAGAAGGCAGAAGGCAGAAGGCAAGAGTAAACACGCTGATAGCTAAGGAGTTTCTAGCAAACAAAATACCCGTAGGGGCAGGTTTGATACGAACGTGATCGGCTGGAGGCAGAGATTCTAGCGAAACCTGCCCCCCTACCAGCGGTACATTCTTTCTTAGAAATCTCCTAATCGCTGAAAGTCAGGAGCCAACTTTTAGCCTTCATCCTTTAGCCTTCATCCCCCATCCCTATGCCCTGTCTAACAACCAACAACCAACAACCAACAACTCCTTTCTCTTTCACCCTCCTCCTTCCTCCTTTTCTGCTGCTTGCATCACTCCATCAGTAAAGCCCTGTTGGTAAAATCGTAGACTCTGTAGATTGCAACGATTACACACTAATCGAACGTAGCTCATCTCATTTGGGCTTTATATCGATAGCTGGGGGGGCGATCGACTACCTTCAGAGATTAAAGCTGTCAAGTGTAGGGTCGATCGTTCCACATTCTTTTCACGTCCTATTTTTATCGGGAGCATCTATGTCCAGCGAAAAACCAGAGTCGCCGAGCGAAAAACCAGGGTCGCAGCCGAAACACATCGTTCTGACCTCTCACCCTACCCGCTTTGGTCCTAAACCCTTCCCAATCCAGTGGGGAGCGGCAGATCCGCTAGTGCGGGGAGCCATTATCGGCACCTTAACAAATGCGGCTCATCGGAATGTAATTGGTAGCCACTCTGGTGCTTATGGCATTTATCGAGCGTTAGCCGTTGCCAGCGGTCAACTCCAGTCTGATCATCGGGCAGACCTCACGAATACGTCTCCCGCCGCGCTTTTAGGACCGCACCCTGCCTGGGCAGATCCAGAAAAGATTGTGTCGCTAGACCCCTTTGGTGCCCTGGTTGGCGAAGTTTATAAGCCCCTATATGAAAAGGGGTATGACATTCGCCCCACGATCGCCATTACCAGGGCACACATCAACATGCCAGAACTCCAGGAGGCAGCAGCCAAAGGTCGCCTTAAGGTTGACGGCACTATCATGAAAGGCAATGGTGATCTGGTGGTGACGAAGGCGGCGATCGAACCTGTCTGGTATCTGCCAGGGCTAGCGAAACGGCTGGGGGTGACGGAATCGATACTCCGACGAACGTTGTTTGAACAAACAGGTGGCATGTTTCCAGAACTGGTCACTCGTCACGATTTGCATGTCTTTTTGCCACCGATCGGGGGCATGACGGTCTACATTGTGGGCGATGTGGCAGCGATTACCGATCCCGATCGAGAACTTGCCGTGCGGATTCATGACGAATGCAACGGCTCTGATGTCTTCGGCTCGGATATTTGCACCTGCCGCCCCTACCTGGTGCATGGCATTGAGGGCTGTGTGCAGACGGCACAGGCTGGCGGTGCAGGTGTCATTGTCTACTTCCGCAAAGAAGGTCGCGCTCTGGGCGAAGTGACGAAGTTTCTGGTTTACAACGCTCGTAAACGACAGGAAGGGGGCGATCGCGCCGATGCCTACTTTGCGCGAACAGAGTGTGTAGCGGGTGTGCAAGACATGCGTTTTCAGGAACTCATGCCCGATGTGCTGCATTGGCTAGGCGTGACGCGTATCGATCGCCTGATCTCCATGAGCAACATGAAGTACGACGCGATTACTCAATCTGGTATTACAGTTGTCGAGCGCGTTCCCATCCCCAACGATATGATTCCCGCCGATGCTCAGGTTGAGATCGAGGCAAAGAAAGCCGCTGGTTACTATACAGAAGGACAGGTCCCAACTGAAGCAATCCTGGCAGCCGTCAAAGGTCGTGACCTCAGCGATTAGCACGCAGAGAAAGGCAGGAGGCAGAAGGCAGGAAACTGGGCGCAAAACGTTTTTTCATTGCTCCTCTGTCCCCGTTTGTCTTCTACCTCTGCCGTCTCTATCCGCTGCTTTCGTCATACTTTATTTGACTAAGATTCTCTCTAATGACTTTTCAATTACTCAGCCCTGAGGATTCTGCCGCGATCGCCTACCTCCGGTCTCCCCTGGCAATTCGAGAGCGCTGTGGGCAACTATTCGATCTGGCATGTGTTGATAAACTGCGGTACTTTCGCTGCGATCTCGGTCAATTGGATCGAGTTGCCGATTATGTGATCCAAATCACGCGGGAAAGCTACCCGGATTTGAACATTCCGTTTCACAGCCGCTGGCGACATTTTGAGGTCGGAGATAGCAACCGTCTGGCGTTTCTAGACGACAAGCTGGCAGGGTTAACACCTTTAGCCAGAGCACAGGCAAAATTTGATCTGGTGATCGTCAGTGTGTTGCTGGATGCAGGCGCAGGCGATCGCTGGCAATATACCGAACCCGGAACGGGACAGGTTTGGCGACGATCGGAAGGTTTGGCGATCGCCAGCTTTCACGCCTTCTGTCAGGGTACTTTTTCCAGCGACCCCGCTCAACCGTTGCAGGCAGGCGCGATCGGTCTCCAAACTCTGACCGAAGACGCTTTGAGTAACGCGTTTCAAGTCAGTGCAGGAAACCCGCTAGTCGGCGTTCACGGTCGCTTACAACTGCTGCAACGCTTAGGAAAGATCCTCCAGCAGAACTCTACAGTCTTTGGCTCCTACAAGCCTCGTTCTGGTTCTTTAATCGACTACCTGCTCAGCCAGATGTATGACGGCAAACTCGAAGCCAGTACCGTTTTAAATGCAGTGCTATTTGGTTTGGGTGACATTTGGGCTGGACGGCTGACCGTTTCGGGGGTGAATCTTGGTGACGTTTGGGTTCATTCTGCCCTTGCAACCCCACACCCCACACCCCACACCCCACACCATACCCTTATCCCCTTCCACAAGCTTTCCCAATGGCTCACCTATTCCCTGCTTGAACCACTTCAAGAGCTTGGGTTAGAAATCACCGGGTTAGAAGCACTTACAGGTCTACCAGAATACCGTAACGGCGGTTTGTGTGTGGATTTAGGGCTGCTGCAAGTGAAAGATCCGATCGTCCTACAACAGAAACATTTGCCCAGCAGTGAGGCGATCGTAGAATGGCGTGCCTTGACCGTTATTTTGCTCGATCGCATCGCCGAAACCATCCGACAAAAACTTCACCTCAGCGTCACTGATCTGCCTCTGGTCAAGATCCTTCAGGGCGGCACCTGGACAGCAGGACGACGGATCGCGGCTGAGCTACGACTAAACGGCAGTCCTCCGATTCAAACCGAGAGTGACGGGACTGTTTTTTAGGTGAGGGATGAGGGATGAAGGCTAAGGAGTTGTTGGTTTTTAGTTTTTAGAAGGAGTCAGGAACACCTCATGCACTAACAACCAACAACCAACAACTAACAACTGAGTTAACTCCTCACTCCTTACCCCTCACTCCTCACCCTTCTCCAGTACCGCAGCGCAATACCGTTGCAATGTGCGGAGACGATCGCGCATCTGTTGCCGACGCTGGGCGATCGTCTCAGACTGACGTGCGGCTCGAAGGCTCATTGCGTCCAGACCCAGTAGCCGTAGTTGCTTGTCGCATTCCACCTGGTACGACTGCATCCAATGCTGCGTTGATGAGGCAAGGTCATCGAGAGGCAAACTCAAAACTTGATGACGAAAAAACTGCTGTAGATCTGTGACCTTAGCCTGCAACACAACAGGACTGTCATGCTGGCGATCGTCATCATCGTCACCCTGGGCGATCGCTTGGGCAATTTGCTCCAAGAGCTGTTGAAACGCCTCATAACGTTGCTGATGTAACAACGGCAATGCTTTCCCCATCCTTCACCACCGCGTTTCATGAGTTATTGTAAAGAATTCTGTCCTTCTTGCTAAGATAGACATTAATAGAGGTTAAGAACCTCGCATAAAAATGTCATTGCGTCCAGACTCCCCAGCTTTGAAGAACAATCTAGTTAATCCATAAGCCTACAGCGATCAATATTGAGTGTATTGGCATGACTCGTAAACTTTAGATGGTAGATATAACTGGCATCAAGATCAACTAAACTTTGCTTTCATCGGCACCAGGGTCGTTTAATTTCGCCTTACTTGTCATGGCTTCAGTCATCAAACGTTGAGACATTGATGCCACACAACCAATGGTTCGTATCAAACAGCACCCTGTGCAGTAGAATCAGCCAATACAACAAATCTTTCGAGCCTTCCGATTCCCAAGCCTGACAGCATGCACCTAACGGCTCCCGCATCTTCCATCGATTTTGAGCTTCCTGGCTGGTTGCAGGAATGCCTGAACGCGCAGCGAACTTTCACCGAAACGTCGAAAGCTAAGCCCGAAACGGCTAAACCTGCTCCTGATGATCTCATTTGTCGAGCGTTTGAGTTTGCGTATGAGCTTCACAAAGGGCAATATCGAGCCTCCGGCGAGCCTTACATCATGCATCCCGTTGCCGTTGCAAGTCTCCTACGTGATTTAGGCGGCGGTAGTGCGATGATTGCTGCTGGCTTTTTGCATGATGTGGTTGAAGACACAACTGTTACGGCTGAAGAACTCGGCGATCGCTTTGGCGAAGAGGTACAGCTTCTGGTTGAAGGAGTGACGAAACTCTCAAAGTTCAACTTCTCCAGCAAAACAGAACGACAGGCTGAAAACTTTCGCCGCATGTTTCTGGCAATGGCGCAGGATATTCGCGTCATTGTTGTCAAGTTAGCAGACCGTCTGCACAATATGCGGACGCTAGAGCATTTACCCGATGCTAAACGCCGTCAAATTGCGCTAGAAACCCGCGAAATCTTTGCCCCTCTCGCTAATCGTTTGGGGATCGGTCGCTTTAAGTGGGAACTAGAGGACTTAACCTTCAAATATTTAGAGCCTGAATCCTATCGGCAAATTCAAGAGCTGGTGGCTGAAAAACGGATCGATCGCGAAACCGGGTTAGCGCAAATTGTTGATAGCCTCAAACGGCGCTTGAGCCAGGTAAACATTTCCTACGCCGACATTAGCGGTCGCCCCAAACATCTGTATGGCATCTACCAGAAGATGAAGCGGCAGCAAAAAGACTACAACGAAATCTACGATGTTGCGGCAATCCGGCTGATTGTCAGCGCGAACGACGAATGCTACCGTGCGCTCGCAGTTGTCCACGATATGTTCCGTCCCATTCCTGGACGCTTTAAAGACTACATTGGTCTACCCAAGCCAAATCGCTATCAATCGCTACACACCGTTGTCATTGGCAATACAGGTAGACCGTTAGAAATTCAGATCCGGACGCTGGAGATGCACCATATTGCAGAGTACGGGATTGCTGCTCACTGGAAATATAAAGAAGCAGGCAGTTCTAGCAATACCCAACTGACCAGCGCTGACGAAAAATTCACCTGGCTGAGGCAACTGCTTGACTGGCAAAGCGACCTGAAAGATGCTCAGGAATATTTAGAGAACATCAAGGATGATCTCTTTGATGGGGATGTGTACGTGTTTACGCCGCAGGGGGATGTGGTGTCTCTCAGCCGTGGCGCAACCCCTGTTGATTTTGCCTACCGTATCCATACTGAGATCGGCAACCACTGTGCGGGGGTACGGGTCAACGAGCGGATGGCAACCCTTGATACGCCACTCAAGAATGGCGATATCGTCGAAATTATCACGCAAAAGAATTCCCGTCCCAGCCTTGATTGGCTAAATTTTGTGGTGACACCAGGTGCCCGGAACCGCATTCGCCAGTGGTATAAGCGATCGAACCGGGAAGAAAACGTGGCTCGCGGTCGAGAAATGCTGGAGCGATCGCTGGGCAAAAATGGCTTTGAAGCGTTGCTGAAGTCCGAGCCAATGCAAGCAACCGCTGAGCGATGTAACTACCACAGCGTTGAAGACCTTCTGGCGGCTCTTGGTTATGGTGAAGTAACCCTGAATGCCACGCTCAACCGTCTACGGGAAGCCGTGAAGGCACAGCAACCCCTTACCAGGCTTTCCGATAGCCTTGATAGCTTAAGTGCCTCCTCTCAAGAGTTACCCTTGCTACCAATGGTACCGAAACTCTTGCCGTTGCAGCCATCGAGTAAGGCACCCATTATCGGCGTTGAGGGTTTGCTGCATCACGTTGCAGGGTGTTGTACCCCGGTGCCGGGTGAAGCCATTATTGGCGTGGTTACGCGCAGCAGTCGAGGCATTTCCATTCATCGCCAGGGCTGTCCCAACGTTGAGCCGATACCTGGCGATCGCTTAGTGCCCGTGAGTTGGAATACTGCTGACCAGGATTTTGGTCGCCCTCAGACGTATCCCGTCGATATTCAAATTCAAGTCATTGATCGCGTCGGTGTATTGAAAGACATCCTGTCTCGCCTGACCGATAACAATATTAATATTCGCAATGCCCAGGTCAAAACGTTTCCAGCCCAAACGGCTGTGATTGACTTAGGCATTGACATTCGTGATCACGAGCAGCTTGAACGCACGTTTAGCCAGATCCGAAAGCTGAGTGATGTGCTGAACCTACGCCGCTTAAGCCAGGTTGACGGGCAATGAATGCTCTCATGTCTCCAACATTGTTGATTAAATTCTCGGCTCGGATGGCAGAGCTTGAACCAAGATCATCTCAGACTCAGCCGTGCTTCAGATTTGATTAGCGATACGGTTGAGTTTACGTATATTCACAGACGGGTCTACGTATATTCACAGAGGCAACACTTGGCTAAGCTTCCTTTGATGTTGATGATTGTGATCGTGGTCAAAGGCTCACCGTAGTGCTTAAGCGTGTTCTAAAGTGTTGCGTTTTGTGATTTGAAGTCAAAGTGATGATTGTACTCTATGATGGAGCTTGGTGATACAAGTCACAATCTGGCACGCTAGCTTACGGTACGATGGTAAACAATAAAGTTTCAAACTCTATCTAAATGTGCTTGTTAGATGTATCATGCAAGCCTGCAACAATAGTATTTTCCTTTCGTCTATTTTACTTTCGTCCAAGAGTGGAGTCTCGTGCGTTGGTCAGTCTCTTCAGTGCCTGAGTCAGTGCAATTTTACCCTCATCCCTAGGCATGGGAATTCTAGCCACCGTGAGTACCTGGACACCCAACTTTAATCGACACATTGATCAAGAGGAGCAGCAACTGTACGATCACCTGCTCCGGTTGGTGCAATTTGAGCTACCAAGCCAGTTAATTGAGCGCTTTCGCGCTCTTTTTGTGGATGGGGTTGGTTATCCTGATGCAGACATCGTGGCAGCAATCAACAAAATTGCAAGCTCCAAAGCCGCTGATCAAGAATTTCGGTTTGTACTCAACCGCTGTTGCCATATTTTAATTAATCGCTGGCAAACTCGCCCTCAGCTTCAAACGGCGATCCCAGAGCTTATTTCATTGTTTGAGACCACTCCTGCTCGACCTGTCACTGAGTATTCGCGTGCTCGATCGGTGCGACGGATGCGCGAGTTAGTCAAGGGCTTTGTGGACAGTGAGCAGTATGTGACGCTACGCCGATTGTCTCAGGTGATGAACCAGGCGGCTGATTTGCACACCCCTCCGGCTCACGAGCCGATCGGGGCGCTGATTCGCCGCTACCCTTACCTCTATGAACACTGTCTCTTAACCGATGGCAGCACCTACGAGCATCAGCAAACTATTCGGCAGCTTCAGGCAAAGGCTCAGCGTCAATATGAAGTGGACTTATCGCAGTACGTGACCTATCAGGTGCGTCGATCGCAGCTCGATCGTGAAGGGTCTGCACACATGGGTAGCCGGGTGCTTCAGCCAGTCAAAAACCCCACCCTGTTAAGCGATCAAGATTTATGCCGTGCGCTCAAGCAATTTGCTGGCAAATCTCAAAGTGCTGGCACCTATCGAGATTCAGCACAACGGTTTCTGACGCATACCAATCAGACTCCGACCTTTCAGTCTTTCAAGGACGATCTCTACGAGTACATGACGGCTTCGGTAGACCCGGAATACGGTAGGCGGCAGTTCAACCAGCAGCTTTACAGTCAGCTCAAGAGTACTCTGCCAGAAAGTAACGATCAGAAGCTGAACGACTTTTTGATCGTGAGAACGTGTAGCCAGTTGCTTAACTTCCTTGTGGTAGAAAGTCCGCAACGACCGAATCACTTTGTTTTTGTGGATCTCATCTCTAATATTGGCTCGACCTTGACTACCGGGCTTTTGCTCAAAATTGTGCTGATTTGCCGCAAGGTGAAGCCCTATCTAGAAAAGCGATTCTCGATACTGTTTAACCATTATGAGTTCTGTCGCCGTGATGGCGTGCATTGGCTTGTAGAAGCAATGGAGACACTCAACCTGGCGCTGAGCACTAACTTTAGTACGATCGATCTCTCGTTCATCAATCAGATTGCTCATCAGTAAGCGGTAGGGAGACGAGTGCAGCTTTTTGTGCTAACGTACCCTTTGAATTGATCTGTCGGTAAACTGAATTGAGTAGCCTCTTGCCAGATGCGCTATGGATGTTCTAAGGAAGCCACCTCCAAAGGCTTGACTCGATCTGTAACCAGGAAGGCAGCCAGCGCTTAAATGGGTTGTCCTGGAGCAAAGTAATTGCTCGACTGTACGGCAGTTCGTTCACACAACTATGTTCTGGAGAAATTAAACGGAATGACTCAGGTAGTTCTTGGTGAAAACGAAGGCATTGATTCTGCTTTGCGGCGATTCAAACGTCAAGTTTCTAAAGCTGGGATTTTAGCTGATTTGCGCTCCCACCGACACTTTGAAACGCCGATCGAGAAGAAGAAGCGGAAAGCGATCGTGGCTCGGCGTAAGCGTCGCTATAGCTAAGGAACGAGAACAAAATAAAACCGATCATTCTGTAAGGACTTAGCATATCCTACGGGAAGCAAGCTACGGCAGGTATGCTTTCGGCTATGGCAGAGGCTTGTGCCCGAATGCTAGGGGCTGTCATCAATTACTACTACACATTGCTTGCAGCAAGGGTTCCAGCCCCTAGCCTGGTGTGGTGGGACGGGCGTGACACTGCTGATATTGCAAAGTTTTGGAGCTAATTGATGACACGCCCTAAGCCCTTACGCTTGGCTTTGCCGATGTTAATTAACGTCAGTTCGGGTTAAGGGGATTTTGCCATGACTTTGACGAAAGAATCGCCTTTTCAGGCAACGGCAGAATCACGGTTTCAGCTTATCCCGAACTCAGGTTAATTAATCCACGATCCTAAGTGGGTCGCGTCAAAAGTCCTTGAGACGGGCTGAACAGCAATGCCAGCAAAAACAAACTGGAGGATACCAGCACGATCGCGGGTCCTGAAGGCAAGTTCTGGTAATAACTGAGGTAGACCCCAGAAATGCTGGCGATCGCACCCAGAACAGCTCCCAAAAGCATCATTTGATGCAGCTCTTTGACTAACAGGTAAGCAGACAGTGCCGGACCGATCAGTAGAGAGATCACCAGAATGACTCCCACTGCTTGCATACTGGCAATGATCGTCAGCGTGATGGCTGCCATAAAACCAACGTAAAGAGTGTTAATTGGTAAGCCGATCGCCTGAGCGCCCGTCTGGTCAAAGGTGTAGAACAACAATTCCTTGTAAAACAATTTGACAACCAGCAGAATCAAACCCGCAATCACGAGGGTGCGCTGAATGTCAAGAGGTGTCACGCCTAGAATATCGCCGAACAGAAAGCTGTCTAGATCAAGCTTGTTTTTCAACACGGTAACCAGCGTGACTCCCAGCGCAAAAAACGTTGAAAAAGTCAGCGCCATCGCCGCATCAACTTTGACTCGTGTTTGAGAACGAATCCAGGTAATGAGCAAAGCACCGAGAATGCCAGAACCAAACGCGCCGATCAGAATATCAATACCCAAAAAAAAGGAGATGGATAGCCCTGGCAAAACGCAGTGGGCGATCACATCTCCCAGCAATGCCATGCGTTGCACAATCAGGTAACTGCCAACAACTGGACAAAGAATGCCAACAAGTACACCAATGGCGATCGCGTTTCGCATGAATTCGTAGTTAAGCGGCTCTAGAAGGAAATTGAGCATAACGGTGGATGGATGAAGGAGTAGGAGAGTAGATGGAAACGATCGAGATCGGTGAATGGGCGCTTTAAGCTTATAGCAATTGAACGGTTAGTTACGGCACATAGCACTGCTCAAAGCATTGATACGCGTAGTTTTGCCTTCTGCCTTCTGCCCTCTGCCTCCTGCCTTTTGCTATAACAACGCTTTGAGTAGCGTATGTTTGCCTGCCCCATGTGGTCAATGATGCTTGCCAGTTACTCCAGACTCATGTGGAAGCTCGCCGGATTCAGTCCACATCCACTTCGCTAATTGACAGCAAGCGACTGAACCTCTACCATGAAAACCTGAAGCGAGAATGATTATCATTATAAACCTGCAATGCGATTCAGAGATTAAACCTTATGTTGATTCAACGCCATCGCACGTTGGGAAGCACATTGCTTGCTCTAGCGGTTGGTATTCTCAGCGCCTGTGCCCCCTCCACACCCACGAGCCAAACTAGCCCAGCCACGTCTACCACTACCGCTGCTACTAGCCCGAAGCTGAGAGTGGTTGCTACCAGCAGCGTTTTGTGCGATTTAACCAAGACCATTGCGGTCGATACAGTTGACCTCACATGTCTGGTAAAAGCGGGGACTGACCCCCATGTTTATGAGCCAACCCCCGAAGACCGCAAAGCGATCGAAGATGCCCAACTTGTGCTCTATTCTGGCTACGGTTTTGAGCCGAGTTTGATTAAGCTCATCAAAGCCTCCTCAAATCCTGCGACCAAAGTTGCGGTAGGCGAAGCAGCCGTGCCCAAGCCTCTCATGGGTGAACATGAGCATGAACACGGAGAAGACCATGCTGCGGGAGAAAAACCTGCTGCGGGAGAAAAGCAGGCAGAAGCAGACGAACCCGATCCGCATATCTGGCACAATGCCAAAAATGGGATTCAAATGGTGAAAGTGATTCAAGCCAACCTGACGAAAGCAGCCCCAGCAAACGCTGACCTGTATGCCCAAAAGGCTCAAGCCCTCACGGCAGAACTGACTCAGGTTGATGGTTGGATCACGTCTCAAATCGCGACCATTCCATCTACCTCGCGCAAACTGGTGACCACCCACGATGCCCTGGGATATTACTCTGCGGCCTATGGCATTCCAGTGGAGGGGGCGTTGCAGGGTATCAGCACTGAAGAAAAGCCCACCGCCGCGCGAGTGAAAGAATTGTCTGATGAAATTAAAGCCGATCGAGTGCCGACCATTTTTGCAGAAGTGTCAGCCAATCCTAAGTTGATTGAAACGGTGGCAAAAGAAGCGAATGTAAAATTGTCAGACCAGGAACTGTTCGCTGATGGGTTGGGAGAGGCAGGTTCCGAGGGCGATACCTACCCTAAAATGCTGGTTGCCAATACCAGAGCGATTGTCGAAGGGTTAGGTGGTCAATATGTTGCCTTTCAGCCAAAGTAATGACGTGCTCAGGTAATATATACACTCAGGTCATATACATGCTCAGGTAACAGTGGCATGCTTTATCTCGCTCAAAGCTTTCCTCAATAGCGGTTCCTCAATAGCTTTCAGGGCAGTGGGGCGATCGTGGGCAAGCATCACTCTGCACTTTCAGGCAGCATCGCATAGTAGATGATGGCGAGGAAGCGAATGGGTAACGTAATCAGCTTTTCGGGACCGTGGGGAATGTCACCGCGAAAGGTGAGCGAATCACCCGGTTCGAGCCGATAGGTAGATTGCCCATGACGGTATTCGATCGCGCCTTCTAGCATGTAGATAAACTCCGTGCCGGGATGTTCAAAGGTGGGAAACACTTCCGACGCATCATCCATCGTGATGAGAAACGGCTCAAAGAGTTTTGTGGGTCCCTGGTCATATGCCAATAGATGATAGGTATGTCCGCGTTTCGTCCCTCGGCGCACCACTTCCATCCCTTCACCTTGCTTGACCAGTTGAGCACTCCCCGCCGGAATGTTGTAGTTGCGAAACAGCGTTGCCAACGATACGCCCAGCGCACTGGCAAGTTTCGCTAACGTTTCCAGACTCGTAGCGGTTTGGGCATTCTCAATTTTGGACAACATGCCCCGCGAGATGCCGATTTGTTCAGCGACATCGGCGATCGTCAAGCCATGTTTCTGCCGCAGTTCACGAATTGTATTGCCAATGTACCGTTCCAGAGCGTGATCGGTAATGCTCTGCTCAAAATTACTCGTTGTCACCTCTGCCATCATTCACCTCGCAGGCGATCGTCTTGCTCTGGCTAGCTTGCATAATAGCAGGAAAATTAGTTGACATATATGAATCAAGATTGCATGATAGTCACTGATAGTTTCCTCGCGCAACAGGAATCTGATGTCCTCTGCAAGACACTACACCCTGACTCTCTCTTGCCCTGATCGTGTGGGCATTGTGGCGGCCGTGAGCACCTTTGTTGCCAACCATCAGGGTTGGATTGTGGAAGCGCAGCATCATGCCGATCGTGTGGCAGAGCGGTTCTTCATGCGGCAGGAAATTCTTGCGGAATCACTTCCCTTTGGCATTGAGACGTTTCGAGCACAGTTTGCACCGATCGCTGAGTCCTTTCAAATGGAATGGAACGTTACCGACTCTGCACAGAAAAAGCGCGTGGTGATTCTGGTCTCTAAACTGGAACACTGCCTGTATGATCTGCTGGCACGGTGGCAGAGCGGCGAACTGGATGTGGAAATTCCCTGCATCATTTCTAACCATGATGTGTTTCGCAAGTTTGTGGAATGGCACGAAATCCCCTTTTATCATGTGCCTGTCACACCCATCACGAAGGCGCAAGCCTTTGGTAAGATCACTCATTTATTTGACAGCATTCAAGGTGATGTCATGGTGTTGGCGCGGTATATGCAGGTGCTATCGCCAGAAATGTGCGATCGTTACTCTGGACGTATTATCAACATTCATCATTCTTTTTTGCCGTCCTTTGTGGGTGCAAAGCCATATCATCAAGCATATGAGCGAGGCGTGAAGTTAACGGGCGCAACGTGTCACTATGTCACCGCTGACCTGGATGCAGGTCCCATTATTGAACAGGATGTAATTCGCATTGACCACTCCGATTCGGTAGAAGATTTGGTGCGGTATGGCAAAGATATTGAAAAAGCAGTGCTGGCAAGGGGTTTGCGCTACCACGTTGAGGATCGCGTGCTGGTGCATGGTAATAAAACCGTCGTGTTTCGGTAGGAGGATGCGATGCCCTTACGCCTGCTGAAATTTGGTTTCTCTAAGAAATACCCCGAACCTCGGATGTTTCGGCAGCCCGATCGCCTGAAGTCAAGCTACGATGCGGTAATCATCGGTGGGGGTGGGCATGGGTTGGCTGCTGCCTACTATCTGGCACGCGATCATGGGATGAAAAATGTCGCAGTGCTGGAGAAAGGCTACCTCGGTGGTGGCAATACGGGGCGCAACACAACGATTATTCGTTCTAACTACCTTACTCCCGAAGGCGTGAAGTTCTACGATGAATCGGTGCGTTTGTGGCAGGACTTATCACAGGATTTTGACCTGAATGTGTTCTATTCCACACGAGGACACTTCACCTTGGCACATACCGATGCCTCGGTGCGGACGATGCGCTGGCGGTCGGAAGTTAACAAGCACTTTGGGATTGATAGCGAGCTGGTGGATGCCGATGCCGTACAAGAAGCCTGTCCTCAGATGGATATTACCTGTGGTGGACACGCTCCCATTCTCGGCGCGCTCTACCATGCACCCGGAAGCATTGCCCGTCATGATGCAGTGGCATGGGGTTACGGTCGCGGGGCAGATCAGCGTGGTGTGGAAATCCATCAACAAACAGAGGTCTTGGGCACCCATGTAAAATCTGGTCGGATAACAGGTGTGGAAACATCACGCGGTAGTATTTCCACCTCACGAGTCTTGTGCGCGGTGGCTGGATCAACACCCCGATTGCTGGATATGGTAGGGCTGCGATCGCCCCTCTACATTCATCCTCTACAGGCAATGGTGAGCGAACCCATGAAGGCGTGGCTCGATCCCATCATTGTCTCTGGCAGTTTGCATGTGTATGTCAGCCAAACCGCACGCGGAGAATTGGTGATGGGTGCCTCACTTGACCCCTATGAGCTGCATTCTACCCGATCGACCCTCGATTTTGTGGAAGGTTTAGCGGCTCACATGCTGGAACTCTTTCCCTTTTTGTCGCACGTCAAAGTAGTACGGCAATGGGCAGGCATGGCAGATATGACACCCGACTTTGCACCCATTATGGGAAAGACCCCGATCGACGGGTTCTATTTAGATTCCGGCTGGGGCACCTGGGGCTTCAAAGCCACACCTGTGGCGGGTAAAACGATGGCATTTACCGTAGCGAACGATCGCACGCATGAATTGATTGAAGACTTTTCCCTCGATCGGTTTGCGAACTATGCATTGGTAGGTGAAAAGGGTGCGGCATCGGTTGGACATTAGGGTGAAGGCAGAGGGCAGGAGGCAGAGGGCAGAAGGAGTTGTTAGTTGTTGGTTGTTAGAAAGATGATGAACAGAAGCGGTAAAAGGTAGAGGGCGAAAGATATTAAGGATAAAGGCTATGGTGCTTGAGGTGGCGATGTTGATGGTTAAAAGGGGTTTGGAGCAGGCGTTTGAAACGGCGTTTAGGGAAGCTTCTCTTCTAATTGCGTCTATGCCCGGTTATCGATCGCATGAACTCCATCAATGTCTGGAGGTGCCTGGAAAATATTTGCTGTTAGTGAGATGGAATACATTGGAAGATCATACGATCGGCTTTCGAGAATCACCGACCTATCAGAAATGGAAACAATTGCTTCATCACTTTTATGAGCCGTTTCCGATCGTCGAGCATTTTACAGAAGTTCTTAGTTGGAAGCCTAATGAATCTCATCTGCCTGAGTAACATACAATTCATTGCTTTACTGTTTTGCTGGCTGCAAGAGAGAAGGTAGAGGACAGGAGGCAGAAGTTAGAAAACCGCAGAGACGCGTAGGCGCAGAGGTTTAACTCAAAACTCAAAGCTCAAAACTCTCAAGCTGACCGCTGATAGCTAATCAATCACATGAAACTTCTAACATGTCCAATTAACGGTATGCGCCCCATTTCTGAATTTGCATATGGCGGCGAAGTGCGTCCCATGCCTGATCCACAATCAGTAGATGATGATGCATGGGCAGATTATGTATTTAACCGCAATGGGGCAGCGGGTGTGAAGCAGGAATGGTGGTGCCACACGCCGAGCAATACCTGGTTTCTAGTCGATCGCAATACCACTACCGATGAAATTCTGCGTACCTATCTTCTGGGTGAGAATCAGTGTGGTGAGGAGGCAGTATGAGTCAACGACTGCCGCCTGTACCGGGTGAATGGATCGATCGCACGCAGCCGATCGACTTCACGTTTGAAGGGATGTTGTTTCGGGGGTATCAGGGCGATACCATCAGTAGTGCGCTCTGGGCAGCAGGACAGCGAATCTTAGGACGCAGCTTCAAATACCATCGTCCACGCGGGCTGTTGAGCTTTGCGAACCATGATATTAATACGCTGATGCAGTCTGGTCAGGTGTTAAATGTGCGAGCAGATGTTACGCCGTTAGAAGCGGGAATGTCCCTCACGGCAATTAATACAATGGGTGGCATGATGGGCGATCGTGCCAGCGTCCTCAATTTCTTTTCACCGTTTTTGCCCGTTGGTTTCTATTACAAAGCCTTTCTCGATAAAAAACTCTTCCCTTTCTGGGAACGCCTCATTCGCCGCATGACAGGGCTGGGTGAAGGCGATCCATCAACGCCCTACATTCGTACTCCCAAACGCTATGACTTTTGTGATGTGTTGGTAGTCGGCGCGGGCATAGCGGGACTTTCAGCCGCACTTTCAGCCGCAGATACAGGTGCAGAAGTTGTCATTGTAGATGAGAATGCACAAGCAGGTGGATCAAGCACGTATCAGCGCGGCGGGAATCCATCTCGTGTCGAAAAAACAGGTGAAATGTTGGACGCGATCGCCTCCTATCCCAACATTCGCCTCTATACCGAAACCCAGGCAGCAGGCTATTACGCCGATCATTGGATTCCACTGGTCGATCGCGATCGACTCTCCAAAATGCGTGCTAAAGCTGTCATTGTTGCCAGCGGTGCCTACGAACAGCCAGCCGTCTTCCATAATAATGATCTTCCTGGTGTGATGCTGGCATCGGCGGCGCAGCGACTTATTTACCGCTATGCAGTCAAACCCATGCAGCGGGCTGTAGTCCTGGCAGCAAACAGTGATGGCTATCGTGCGGCATTGGATTTGACAGCGCATGGCGTAATCGTGATGGCGATCGTCGATCTGCGCCCCACTCCTACAGCAACGGATCTCACGCAAGTAGCGCGATCACAAAACATTCCCATCTTCAGAGGACATTGTATCTACGAAGCAACACGAAATCCCGCAGGCGATGGAATTTCCAGTGTTGTAATTTGTCCGTTTAGTGACTATAAACCGCAATTAGAA
Source organism: Lyngbya sp. HA4199-MV5 (assembly GCA_019359375.1). Taxonomy (GTDB): domain Bacteria; phylum Cyanobacteriota; class Cyanobacteriia; order Leptolyngbyales; family Leptolyngbyaceae; genus Stenomitos. The sequence continues at coordinate 129,877 of JAHHHL010000007.1, read as the reverse complement.
CAGAAGCGCACGATCGCCTGTGATGGCATTCTGATGAGTGTGGGTTGGGCACCAGCAGCAAATTTGCTCTATCAAGCAGGTGCTAAGATGCACTTTGATGACCCCTTGCAGCAATTTGTTCCAGATGTTTTGCCTGAGGGTGTTTTTGCCTGCGGTCGGGTCAATGGCATCTTCGAGTTTGAGCGGAAAATGGCAGATGGCTATCGGGCTGGGATGGAAGCAGCAGCTTATCTAGGCTTTTCCAATACCATCCCTGATCCTTCTCTTTCAAGGTGTAATAACCTTCAGCTTACCCAAATTGATTCGGTCTACAAGAGACTAGAACTGGAACAAGTACCACCTTTCGGGGGGCGTGGGGGAGTTAGGACCCCACATCGCGGGGGACCGGGGGGAAGTCCCCCGGACAAGGTTAACAACGAAGCCCAAATGAGACTACACGACAACTCTCCTGGGAGCGCAGTTGAGAGTCAATCCCATCCCTGGTCGATCGTCCCCCATCCCCACAACAAAAATTTTGTGGATTTCGATGAAGATCTGCAACTCAAAGATTTCTACAACGCTGCCCAAGAAGGCTTCGATAACATTGAGCTTCTCAAACGCTACACCACTGTAGGGATGGGACCCAGCCAGGGCAAACATTCCAACATGAACGCCTTGCGAATTCTGGCACAAATTACAGGCAAAACTCCCGGTGAAGTCGGCACCACCACCGCACGACCATTCTTTCATCCCGTGCCGCTTTCCCATCTGGCAGGGCGTGGGTTTACACCAGACCGCCAAACGTCTTTACATAGTCGTCATATTGCCTTGGGCGCAAAATTAATGCTGGCGGGACACTGGCGACGACCCGAATATTATACGCAACCGGGTAAAAGCCGTGAGGAGTGTATTCAAGCAGAAGCGATCGCCGTTCGCACACAAGTTGGCATCATTGATGTAGGCACATTGGGCAAACTGGAAATCCGGGGAACTGAGGCGGCTGAGTTTCTAGAGCGAGTCTACACCGGACGCTACACCAATCTCAAAGTTGGTATGTCTCGCTATGCCCTGATGCTCGATGAAACAGGTGTCATTATTGACGATGGGGTCATTGCCCGCTTTGGAAGCGAACATTTCTATTTCACAACCACAACATCCGGTGCCGCCACTATCTACCGTGAATTATCACGCCTCAATACCATGTGGCAGATGGATTGCGGCATTGTGAACACCACAGGCGCACGATCGGCGATCAATCTGGTTGGAATTCATGCTCGTGATGTTCTCACCAAGCTCACAAATTTAGATTTATCCAGTGCTGCCTTTCCCTATCTCGGAGTCCGTCAGACAAGCGTTGCCGGGATTCCTGCTCTCCTAATGCGCGTTGGGTTTGTTGGCGAATGGGGTTACGAAATCCATGTAGCAGCAGACCGCGCGATCGCCCTGTGGGATGCTTTACTAGAAGCGGGTGCAGAGTATGGCATTACAGCTTTTGGGGTCGAAGCCCAACGGCTGTTGCGACTGGAGAAAGGTCACCTCATTGTCGGACAGGATACCGACGGGTTGACCACTCCGCGAGAAGCTAATCTGGGATGGGCAGTGAAAATGGACAAACCATTTTTCATCGGTCAACGGAGCCTGCAAAGTATGGCAAAACGTCCGGTAAAACAGACGCTGGTGGGGTTTGTGCTGGAATCTTTTCAAGGCAATCCACCACAAGAATGTCATTTAATCATCGATCGCGGTGATATTGCAGGTCGCATTACCAGCATCGCCTTCAGTCCTTTCCTGAAGCGTTTTATTGGCTTGGCATATGTGAAACCTGAACTGGCAAACGTGGGCGATCGCCTTTCCATTCGTCGCTTTGATGGTTCTTTCATGACGGCAACTATCACTCCCACCCCCTTCTACGATCCCGAAAACCTCCGCCAGAAAGAAGCCATGCCAAAACGAGAGGAGATTGCAGTATGATTCGCCTCAGCCCCATGCACGACATACTTCAATCTCTTGATGGATCGTGGCGCGATTTATATGGCATGCCCACCTTGATGGAAACATCCAATGACAGTGCGATCGCCACCCATCTAGGCATTGCAGATGTTTCTTGCCTGACCCGCTTTGGAGTCAAAGGAGCCAACGCCGCCGATTGGCTCTTGAGTCAAGGCATTACAACGCCCGATCGCCCCAACACCTGGAATCCCCTCCCGGATTGCGGTATCATTGCCCGCCTTGGTTTAACCGAATTTTTCATCGAAGACAGTCTGCATAGCCAACTTGCCCTACGCTTGATGGAGAATTGCCAGCAACCACCCGCCAGAGTTTATCCCATCTTGCGTCAGGATGCCGCGATCGTCCTCTGTGGCTCAGAAGTCAACGAACTCCTGCTGCAAACCTGTAGCGTTAACGTTCGTGCTTTATCATTGATGGAACGCCCCGTTTTCCTCACCTCAATGATAGGCGTGAGTGTGATTATTCTTCCTGGAGAACGCAATGGACAATCCTTCTGCCGTATCTGGTGTGATGGCACCTTTGGGGTATATTTGTGGCAAACGTTAAGCGCGATCGTGGCAGAAATAGGAGGAGGAGTGGTGGGGGTGGAAGGAAGGATGAGGGATGAGGGATGAAAAAGGATCAAGAATAAAAATTTTGAGTTTCACATTTTGCTTCCACTACTCCCTACTCCTCACTCCCTTACCTTCTGCTTCCTGCCCTCTGCCTCCTGCCTTATTTCAAAATAGCCTTGACCACACCCTACACCCCACACCCTACACCCTGCCTCCTGCCTTTCACCTCCAGCAACCAACCACTATCCCCAGAAACACCCATGACCCCAGAAACGGCAAAAAAATTCTTAGCAGATAATCACGTTAAGTTCGTCCTGGCGCAGTTTGTGGATATGCACGGTACTGCCAAGACCAAAGCTGTACCTGCCTCCCATTTTGATGACATTCTCGATCCAGGTGCAGGGTTTGCCGGGTTTGCCGTGTGGGGGTTGGCACAACAGCCCAATAGTCACGATTTCATAGCAGTGGGTGATCCATCCACCTTAACCCTTGTTCCCTGGATGCCGGGGTTTGCGCGGATGGTTTGCGTTGGTCATGTGGATGGCGAACCCTATCCCTACGATGCGCGGTTTGTGTTGATGCAACAGCTAGAACGGCTGAAACAAAAGGGCTGGACGTTCTACACCGGGCTGGAGCCGGAATTTGCCCTGTTGCAAAAAGATGCTCAAGGTCGCATTTTCCCTGCCGATGCTACCGATACATTGGAAAAGCCTTGCTACGACTACAAAGGTCTATCCCGCAGTCGTGCGTTCATTGAGAAGCTGGTGGAAAGCCTGCAAATCGCGGGTTTTGACGTGTATCAGATCGACCATGAAGACGCAAATGGACAGTTTGAAATCAATTACACCTACACGGATTGTTTGACTTCTGCCGATCGCTACATTTTCTTCAAGATGGCTGCCTCTGAGATTGCCAAAGAGATGGGATTGCTTGCCACTTTCATGCCCAAGCCTTTTGCCAATCGATCGGGCAATGGAATGCATATGCATATGTCGATCTCGGATGGCAATTCTAACCTCTTTGCCGATGACAGCGATCCTCGTCATTTAGGATTGTCCAAACTCGCGTATCACTTCCTCGGTGGATTATTAGCTCATGCACCTGCCCTGACTGCCATCTGTGCGCCGTCCATCAACTCCTACAAACGCTTGGTGGTTGGTCGATCGCTCAGCGGCGCAACCTGGGCACCCGCTTACATCACCTATGGCGACAACAACCGGTCCAGCATGGTTCGCATTCCCGGCGGACGGCTCGAATTTCGCCTTGCCGATGGTTCCTGTAATCCTTATCTGGCAGCAGCAGTGGCGATCGCCGCTGGACTTGATGGCATCGAAAACGAACTTGATCCAGGCGATCCTTACAACATTAATCTCTATGATCTTTCTGAAGTCAACCTTCAGGAAAAAGGCATTCAAACTCTACCGCAAAGCTTGAAAGAGGCGATCGATGCCCTCGAAGCCGATTCCATCATCACCAATGCCCTCGGACCTCTTGCCACCGAATTCATTACCCTCAAGCGCATGGAATGGGTCGAATATATGCGCCACGTCTCTGAATGGGAAGTGCAGCGGTACTTGGAATTTTTCTAGAAATTGTAAAGACCTCCGAGTTCTCCAAGAACTCGGAGGTCTGAGATGCCCTAACAACCAACAACTAACAACTAACAACCATCTATGTGTGGCATCGTCGGACTACTCATCAAAAATCCATCACTGCGATCGTCCCTCGGTGAGCTAATGGTGCCCATGCTCATTGGCATGAGCCAACGCGGATCCGATTCTGCTGGGCTTGCGATCTTCACCGAAACGCTTCCTGATCATCAGCGCAAATATAGCCTTTACTCTGGCAGCATTCATACAGGTGGAAACTTCAACTGGTTGGAACTAACACAGGCATTTCAAACCCATTTCAAGACAACTCCTGACCTTCAGGTGCATGGGAATCAAGCAGTGCTAACCGCTGATCTGGCTCCCAATGTGGTAAAGCAATGGCTGCAAGACCACTATCCACATATCCGTCTCTTGTCTACCGGACGGGCGATCGACTTGTATAAAGATGCCGGAAGTCCGACCAGCATCGCCGATCGCTACCAATTCAAACATCTGCAAGGTTCTCATCTAGTAGGACATACTCGCATGGCAACCGAATCGGCAGTCACACCTGCTCACGCCCATCCCTTTACCGCTGGTGAAGACTTCTGCCTGGTGCATAACGGCTCCCTGTCTAACCCCTACGAAATTCGCCGCAAGCTTGAACATCACGGCATTCAGTTTGAAACCGACAACGATACCGAAGCCGCCTGTCGTTTTCTCGAATGGCGGATGCAAGAAGGAGATGATTTGAAGGAAGCCATTCAGAAAGGCTTTGAAGCGTTGGATGGTTTCTACACCTTTCTCATGGGCACCGCCAATCAATTAGCGCTGGTACGTGATGCCTTTGCCTGCAAGCCTGCCGTAGTGGCTGAAACCGATGATTATGTGGCGATCGCCTCTGAGTTTCGATCGCTCGCCCATCTGCCTCACATCAATCACGCCCACATCTACGAACCTGCACCAGAGGAAATGTATGTATGGACGGTGTAACCTTCGACCTCGCCCAAACACCCTTGCGTGAAGTTAACCGCTTTCTCCATCAACCCTCCAGTGGGCGATCCATCCACATTCTCAATTCCAACGGTGCCCATAATATTGCAGTGGGCTTAGATGCACCTGTGGATGTGGAAATTGCGGGTCATGCAGGCTACTACGCGGCTGGTATGAACAAGCTGGCAAACGTCACCATTCTGGGCAATGCAGGTCCCGGTGTTGCTGAAAACATGATGTCAGGACGAGTTTACGTCAAGGGCTTTGCCTCTGTCTCTGCTGGAGCCTCTGCCCAGGGGGGACTGCTCATCATTGATGGCGATGCCAGCCTGCGCTGTGGGATTTCCCTCAAAGGAGCCGATATTGTGGTGGGTGGCAGCGTGGGCAGCTTCTCCGCCTTCATGGCACAGGCAGGACGCATCGTAATTTGCGGCAATGCAGGTGATGCCCTCGGCGATTCTCTCTACGAAGCCATTATCTATGTACGCGGTTCCATCAAATCCCTGGGTGCCGATGCTCAGATGGAACCTATGACTGATACCGATTATGAAGCAGTTGGGGAGCTACTTGCCAAAGCAGGGTTTTCTTACGAACCAAAGGAATTCAAACGCATTGCGTCTGCCAAGCAGCTTTATCACTGGAATGCAGATGCCAATCAGGAGTATTGATGATTCTCTTGCGATCGAATTGTTTAAGATAGAAATAAGGTAGAAAAAATGGCTTCTTTATATGCTTAGTTGTATTAGAAGAAGATCTATCAATGCTTTTAGCCTCGAACACATTTATGGAAACAGCCATTATGGAACCACTCATTGAAAACATTGTCACTAGGTTACAGTCTTTGCCTCAAACGCGATTACACGAGGTTCTAAACTTTATCGAATTTGTCAATTGGCAAGAACAGCACACAGCCCCATTAAACACTAATGAACTAGATGCAACCATTAGCAATCAAGACTTTGAAAGCCTTACAAATCAACTTACAGATGAATTCAGCAGATGTGTTGACCCCAAGCTGTCGTTACTCTCAGATTATGCCGTGAGCCGTGCAGGGATTTACGAGGAGCATCTCTAACCAGTGAACTATCTTGTGGATACTAATATTTTGCTACGGTTCGCCGATCGCACTCATCCCCTTCACCCCAGAGTAAGAACGGCAATACGAATACTCAAACAGGCAAACTGCACGTTACAGATCGTGCCTCAAAATTGTGCTGAATTCTGGAATGTAGTGACGCGACCCGCTGATCGAAATGGACTTGGGCTTACTCCTACCGATGCTAATCGCCTCCTACATCTCATCGAGCGACTCTTTCCCGTACTGCCAGATGTCCCAGAAATTTACGCTGAATGGCGGCGATTAGTCGTCACCTTTAGTGTTTCTGGTGTTCAGGTACACGATGCCCGTCTCGTTGCAGTGATGAATGTCAATCGCATCACTCATATTCTGACACTGAATACTGCTGATTTCGGTCGCTATATGAGTGAAGAAATTGTCCCAATTCATCCAGCAATGTTATTAAAAGACTCTCTTTGAGATGGCATCATTCCGACAACGTATGTCGTGTCAATAAACCAGATAAAAGCACACACGAATTATGACCATGAACGACGCTCAACCACATCAACCGCTTTCGCTCGAAGCATCGTGGGGCTACGACAGCCGCATGATTAGCTACATTCAAAATGCAGCGGCGCACGGTCTGTATGAAATTCGTGGGCTGGGTGCCAAGCGACGTTTACCTCACTTTGATGATCTGGTGTTTTTGGGATCATCCCTCTCGCGGTATCCTCTGGAAGGCTACCGGGAAAAATGCACCACCAAAACCATCTTGGGGACTCGGTACGCCACAAAACCCATCGAATTGGAGATTCCCATCACGATCGCAGGCATGAGTTTCGGCTCCCTGTCTGCCAACGTGAAGGAAGCACTGGGACTGGCGGCAACGGCTGTTGGCACATCTACCACCACAGGCGATGGCGGCATGACACCCGAAGAACGGCAATCATCCAAGACCCTGATCTATCAATGCTTGCCGTCTCGCTATGGGTTTAATCCTGATGATGTGCGAAAGGCAGATGCGATCGAAATTGTCATTGGTCAGGGCGCAAAACCCGGTGGTGGTGGAATGCTGCTGGGGCAAAAAATTAATCCCCGCGTGGCAGAAATGCGAACCCTACCGGAAGGTGTAGATCAACGCTCTGCCTGCCGTCACCCCGACTGGACAGGTCCCGATGACCTCACCATCAAAATTCAGGAACTGCGAGAACTCACCGATTGGGAAAAACCCATTTATGTGAAAGTGGGAGCCTCACGCACGTTTAATGATGTGAAATTGGCGGTGCATTCCGGTGCGGATGTGATTGTGGTCGATGGCATGCAGGGCGGGACGGCAGCAACCCAATCGGTCTTTATTGAACATGTGGGCATTCCCACACTGGCAGCCGTGCGTCAGGCAGTCGATGCCCTCGAAGATCTGGATATGAAAGGCAACGTGCAATTGATTGTGTCTGGTGGGATTCGGACAGGTGCAGACGTAGCCAAAGCGATCGCAATGGGTGCCGATGCCGTTTCCATTGGACAGGGCATTCTCATCGCCCTGGGCTGCAACAGCGAAACCTATATTCAACGGGGCGAACACCATTCGGCGGTTGAGGATTATGCGGCGATCGACACCGCTCCTGGTTACTGCCATCACTGTCATACGGGAAAATGTCCTGTCGGTGTCACCACTCAAGATCCCATCCTGGAAAAGCGGCTAGAACCGGAAGTGGGTGCGCGACGAGTAAAGAACTACCTGCAAACGCTGAATATGGAATTGACCACGATCGCCCGTGCGTGTGGGAAGCAAAACATCCATCACCTGGAGCGTGAAGACCTGGTAGCACTTACCGTCGAAGCCGCTGCAATGGCGCGTTTACCTCTCGCTGGTACGCCCTGGATTCCCGGTTGGCAGTAAACAAAACACAGTAGGGACGTTACATGTAACGTCCCTACAAAACAGAACATACCCGCAGGTGTTTAGGCTATCAGCGCAGACGATCGCTTAGGCGTGACTCACTTCCGCAACGGGCACAGTTTGATGGGCATAACCATTCCCGTTCTCTTCGTAATGGGCTGTTTTCCCATTTTTCCCATTTTTGCCGTTGGTATGCCCATTTCCCTTGCGCGGTTGAATCACACCATAGCCACCGTGATTCCGCTCATAGATGACATTGATTTCACCCGTTTCGCTGTTCATGAACATATAGAAATCATGATCCACCAGTTCTAACTGCTCCAAGGCTTCTTGCGTTGTCATGGGAGGCATGGCGAAATATTTCGTTCGCACAACTTGACCAGGTAACTCTGGCGATCGATCTTGTAGCAAATCCGATGCTACGGGTTGTTCGCTCAGCACTTCCGCTGTCTTCACAGGAGCATGGCTTTGCGCGTGACGTTTCTCCTTATATTTACGAAGCTGGCGGCAAATCTTATCGGCAACTAAATCGATACTGGCGTAGAGGCTCTCGCTACCTTCTTCAGCGCGGACGATCGAACCATTAACATAAATCGTGACCTCAGCCGTCTGCTTGGAGTTGATGCGTGGATTCTTAGCAACAGACAAATGGACATCCACTTCAGTCGTTAGGTGTTGGTAATGGTTCACCGCCTTTTCGATCTTGCTGGTCACGTACTCGCGCAACGAATCAGTAATCTCGATATTTTTGCCCTGGATAACAAGCTTCATAAACGAGCTTCCTCCCCTGAACTATTGGGTGTATGCTCTCACCCTAACACTTTGTATTCTGCACAACAGTAGCCGTTAGAATGTTTTGCAAGCCTTGACAATTCTTGATTAGAAATCTCTTCACAAAAGGCAAAGTTGCGTTAGAACCCCCTTGATTTTTCCGTGAGTTTAAACCAGTGATACAAGGCATCGATCGCAAACTTTCGCTAGATGACGATCGCGCTACCCATCGTGTGTGTCATCTTGATCAAAAAGGCATTGTTCCCTATGCAACAGCCTGGGCATGGCAGCAATCGCTCGTTCACGATCGTCGCCATAACCCTAACCTTGATGACGTGCTGCTTTTGTTGGAGCATCCGCCGACTTACACACTCGGACAGGGTGCAAAGCCTGAGTTTCTTAAGTTTGATCCTGTCCAGACCAAATGGGAACTGCATCGAGTTGAGCGTGGCGGCGAAGTCACCTATCATTGCCCCGGTCAGTTAGTCGGCTATCCCATTTTGAACCTGGCGTACTATCAGAAAGATCTGCACTGGTACTTACGTCAGCTAGAAGAAGTCATCATCCAGGTCTTAGCCGTGTATGGGTTGCAGGGAGAACGGCTACCAGGCTTGACAGGCGTATGGCTTGGCGATCGCAAAGTTGCCGCGATCGGCATCAAGGTGAGCCGCTGGATTACCATGCACGGCTTCGCGCTCAATATTTGCCCCGATCTCAGCGGGTTCGATCGCATCGTGCCCTGTGGGATTTCTGATAAAGCAGTCGGTAGCCTGGAGCAGTTTGTGCCAGGAGTGACGGTTGAAGAGGTGCGGGAGCAGGTGGCGATCGCCTTTGCTGAGGTCTTCCAGGTTACGTTGGTGGCACAGCCGCTACCAGAGTTCACGATCGAGGTTGAACCAAAGCCTCTACAATCCCCACCAAACGAGTAATATTCTGTTCTTGCCGTTTTGCTGTTTCAGATTGCTGTTGTGCTAACTCTTTCGTTTCAGATTGCTGTTGCGCTAACTCTTTAAGGTCGGTCTCTACAATTCCCGCGAGTCGAGTAATATTTTGCTCCTGCCGTTTTGCCGTTTCAGATTGCTGCTGCGCCAATTCCTTGAGTTCGGCAAACCCGGTTGTCACCACCTCACTTACGGCAACTTTCGTTTGAATAAGCCACACCAAAGAGTGTGAGCGTCTCGCTCACGGACGCGAGCAAGATGCTCGCACTGTGGCTAACCCATGTGACAACCGCTGTAAATACCCAATTTGATCCGTCAGTAAGTCAATCTTGTGATTCTGCTGCTTGTTCGACTGATGCAGTTCAGCCGTCGATTGACTCAGTTCAGCCATTGATTGATGCAGTTCAGCCGTAGACTGAACCAACACAGTCAGTAGCTGTTGCGTTGTAGAGTCTCCGCCCGTATCGTTCATAACCTGGTGTTGACTGAATTTTTTAGAGTTTACCCAGATTCTTTCTTTTGTGGAAGCTGCCTTAATATCTTTTTCTACTACTGCCGCAAAAACGCCAGCAGTTCCCGATTCACGGTTTGAGGCGCTTCTTGCTGAATCCAATGTCCACAGTGGGGCACCATCGTGAGCTTAAAGGGAGCGCGAACAAGCTGATCCAATTCTTTAAGCATGTTCTGGCTCAGCAGGGGATCTTCTTCACCCCACAGCACCAGCGTTGGTGCCGTTACCAAATTGGGCGTGCGTCCAAGCTCCTTCAGCCAGCTCCAGGGTGAAAGCATCTGCCGATAGTAGTTGAGAGCGGCGGACAACGCGCCTGGCTTCTCTAATGCCGATTGATACAGTTTTGTCTCTTCTTTAGAGAAGGCACCTTTGCGAATTGCCTGCCCTTGCAATAAGTTACTAACAAATTCTTTCAAATTTTGCTGAATCAACCATTCTGGGATACCAGGCACCTGAAAGGCAAGCACATACCAACTGCGGCGAAACTGATCGAGGTTACTCGTCATTTCTTGCAGAAACCGTTGAGGGGGAGCGGCGTTCAGAATCGCCAGACGGTTAAGGTACTGAGGAAACTTTTGTGCTAAATGCCACGCGATCGTGCCACCCCAGTCGTGCCCCACAATATGTGCGCGCGCATAGCCCAGGCTGTCGATCAACCCTCGAATGTCAGCGCTGAGGGTGTCTAAATCGTAACCACTCGCAGGTTTATCCGATTCGTTATAGCCCCGCAGATCGGGCACAACCACTTTAAAGTGACGGGCAAGTGCAGGAATCTGAAACCGCCAGGAATACCAGAACTCAGGAAACCCGTGCAGCAGCAGGACAAGCTCACCATCCCCCTGTGTGACGCAGTGCAGGCGAATGCGATTCGTTTCAACAAAATGATGTTGCCATTCAGAAGACAGCGCTGTCATAGAAAAGTAGGGAGTAAGGGCGATCGAGAAACCTCTAATGATGCGCTTTGGTGCAGTGAAATCGTACAGCAAGCATCCGTGAAAACTGCTAAACACTCCTTATATAAAGAGAGCTTTTTAACACTCGCACCTTGCAGCGCTTTCCCAGGCTATCACTTCCTCTGTTTCAACAGCCATACGTAATTACCGTGACTGTAAACGGAGGGGCGATCGCGGTTGGGCATTGCTCTCTTAATCCTAATCTTTTAGTTGTCCCTGGAGCTGGCTAAAAGCATGTCAGGCACGCGCTTTGTAGCGATTGCGCACTCAAGCAAGCGGTTGCTTCTTCAATAGCACGCCTGCCTCGTCAACTATTTGTAACAAACTCAGATAAATAAACGCTTCTTTCACCAGCAACTCATCCTCCAACAGGGTGATCCAGGTCACAAATATGTAAAGTTAACATGAAGTTTTGATAAAGTGCATCAGATGACCCAGGACTGCAAAATGTCCTTCAAACGTCTGTTGTCGTTAGCTTTGCATGGTTTAGGCACCCACAAAATTAAGTCTCGCCTCAGCCAACTCAGTCAGATCCCTGATCCCCAAAGCAAAAAGTTCGTGATAGTCTGTTGCAGTTCTTAAGATAGGGAAAAAACGCGGAAAAACTATGAGTTATGAGAGATGTCAAGCGAAGATTTTTGACTCGTTCCAATCTCGTTTTGACATATGCCCTTCACACATGGATGTATGAATCTAAATGTTCTTAGTGGTTTCACTGCGACCCTGTTTATAACGACGCTTGGACTGCCGCTGTCTAGCAGCGCGACTCCAGCCAACGCTGCTAAACAAGTGTCTGAGGCTACCCCAGTTCCAGCCTCAAACCAGGCTCCCATCGCTGACACAACTCAGGGTGACGTAGCAAACAACCCCAACAGTCAGCCCACACAAACTGTCCCCCAAGGCAACCAGGCAACAGCCTCCAACCAAACGCCTGATCCAGCTTTGAAGCTCACACGCACCGTAGTGAAGCTGGGTGAGCAACAACCTCAAGTTAAAAATGCCTCGACTGCGAATACAGAGGCGATCGCAAAAGTCCAGGCGCATGATTTGGCAGGGCGCAAAGCCGCTACGCTGTATGTGCGAAATCTTCCCATCCTGACCTTTGTTGGTTCCAGCAAAGCATCTGCAACGAAAGTGAAGATGGGCATGCAGCAAACGCTTTCTGCAAGTGAAGGGAGTGCGATTGCAGCCGCCAAAGCACTTGAAGTTGCCAGCGCTTCAGATTCCACCCTATCTGCATCACAGCCACAACCAACAAGCAACGTTGAGGCAGATGCGTCTCTTTCCCAAAGCGATCCTGTTCTAAGAGCCGCCGCGATCGCAGCCAGAATTAATCAACTGAACCGTGAAGGCGTTGATGCCAAAGCCATTACTGTTAGCTGGAATGCTCAGGCTAACAAAGCGGCTTCGACCGGTGAGCGATACGCCATCAAAGCCAACAAAACTCTTATTGCTGTCGTCGATGCAAACACCGTGCTTCCAGATTCCACCCGGAACCTGGAGAAAGATGCCCTGCAAGCGACCAATCGTTTACGTCGGGTACTGGGCAATGCATCGCCCTTATCCAGCATCTCTGGCAAACCCAATGGCTGGACGCAGGTTGCCGTGGGTGCCATTCGGCAAAGGCTCGTTGGCATGGCTTCCTGGTATGGTCCTGGGTTTCACGGAAACCCCAGCGCCAGTGGTGAGCGATTCAATCAAAACGCAATGACCGCAGCCCATAGAACATTGCCATTTGGGACACAGGTGCGTGTGACGAATGTGGCTAACGGGCAGTCGGTAGTCGTGCGAATTAATGATCGCGGACCTTTCTCCGCCGATCGCGTCATTGATTTGTCTACAGCAGCGGCTCGTGTACTGGGATTAATCCAGGCGGGTGTGGCACCAGTGCGCCTTGACGTTTTGGACAACAGCCCAAGCGCGGTCACGGCATCGGGTAAATAGAAACATCATTCTGTAGGGGCTTAGGGCGCGTCATCAATTAGCTCTAAAAGCTTGCGGTATCGGCATCATCGCGCCCGTCCCAGCACATCAGGCTAGGCTAAGCCCTTACGATTGCATTTGCCGATGTTATTTAATCCGCAATCCTTAGGGCGTGTCATCAATTAGCTCCAAAACCTTGCAATATCAGCAGTGTCACGCCCGTCCCAGCACACCAGGCTAGGGGCTGGAACCCTTGCTGCAAGCAATGTGTAGTATTAATTGATAACAGCCCCTAGCGGTAGCAGCAATGCTATGGTTCGATCAACTGGCTCATTTACAGCGTTTTCCAATTCGCTGAGGCACACCTTACTCCCTTGACTCCCTGCATGGGTCTATACTTCACTTGATTGAAAATTGCTGTAGTTCCAACTGCAAGCCTTTCTCACTCGCTTAAGCTAACCAGCTCAACGTGCTATGCAGCTTAACTTGCTGAAAGGCTAAGCCCTTTAAGCGGATGGACACTTTCTGAACTGGCAAGTCCCTTGGCTTGCACCAGCACACCAAAGTTGCCTAAGCCCATTGGGTTGATAAGCAGATGCAAAGCGTTGCGCTGGTGCAGCAGGGTTTGAATCGCTTGTGGGTTGGTGGCAGGGGACTGGCTAAGCGCAACGATGCGATCGCCCAATCCCAGTGCCATTAAAAAAAGGCTTTGCTGGGTGAACCCGATCGTCTTCAAGCCAGAGGCTTCCCCCTGTCGCATAAAAGCAGTGAAATCTACATGCGCCGTAATATCTTGCTGCCCAACGTGAATGTACGGGTTGGAGTGGTGGGTGTGCTGGTAATAACACTGCAACGTGCCCTGAGATCGGTTAGGGCTGTAGTAGCGATCGCTCGTATACCCGTAATCGATTGTCAAAACGTAGCCCCGCTGAAGGCGGCCTGCCACAGTCTGTATCCAATCTAATGCCGCCAGGTTGACTTCGCTGCGATAGCGATCGGGGTAAGTCGCTGCATCCAGTCGAATGCCAACCAACTCGAAATACTCCGCTAGCTGTGGTGTAGACGGTTCACCACTGACCTCCTCAAACTGCACCACATCATTCTCGCCCTCGACAAGCGTGACATAAAGCTCTTGTAGCCGTCCCGATGCCAGCGTTATTTGATGCACTGGAAAAGCATCCACCAACTCATTGGAAAAAAAACAGCCCGTGACTGAGTGAGGCGGGATGTCATCCAGGCTGCACCACTGTAGAGCCACATGGGATATGTCCGAGGCATTGAGGTGCCGTTGTTGCTCGGCGATGAGCGCAGCCGCCCGCTCGACGATGATGTATTTGAGCGATCGCAAAAACTCAGGATGCTGACGCTGGATGTAGCGCAGAATATCAACCGCTAGCAAGCCCTGTCCGGCTCCCATTTCAACTAGCGTAAACGGGGTTGGGCGCTGCATGACTTCCCATAGCTGCACAAACTGTTCGGCAAGCAACTCACCAAAGTCTGCGCCCAAGTGGGGTGATGTGAAAAAGTCGCCGCGTGCGCCAATCATGGCGGCATTTGTTGCGTAGTACCCGTACTGCGGATGGTACAACGCTAAATCCATGTACTCGGCAAACGTCAACCGCTGCTGAAAACTCTCAGCAAGCTGTCGGGCGATTAGCCTGCTGAGAGCCAAATTACTATCGTGCTTGTCCAACTCCACTGCCATAACCACCACTGATAGCGGTCTTTATTTTGGCATAGGTGGATGTTGAGATTGAGGGAATGCACCATCGATCGTCGATTGTATCTCGTGCGATCGTGTCTCTTTAATTGTCTCAACACCACACTCCTGACACCACACTCCCAGGGCGGCAAAGCAGGTCATTACAGTTCCGCTTGAGTCGCAAACTCGGCGGCACCCGCATCAAAGGTGATCGCAAATTGAGCTTGAGGCTGCGATTGCATTAAAACTTTAAGGTAAGCTTCAGCATCAGGACGGCGGCGGAACCGGGTAATTGTGAGATGCTTAAGGTTTGGCAGCAGTTTGTGAATAACCCAGGGACTTAGTTGTTGTTGGTAGCTCATCGGTTTCGTTCTTTGGCTAATGGGTTTATGGCTGGCGAGACGCTCAACGGTAGGAAGCTACTGTGAGCAAGAAACTTAACGGTGACTACAACAAGGTGACCAATTCAGGTCGAGCGCCATATGTAGTACCTTTCCTTCGATGCCACTACTATAGATAGCGTTTGACGCTTTAAACTGCAAAGCATTTTACAAAATAAAATATTTTTAGGGAACAAAAGTATGCGATCGCAGCTTGGCAGTGCCCTTTCCCTGCACAGCGGCGGCAATTCACCACATTGAGCAGAACGCTACTGAAGAAGCTTCAGCACACTATCAGATAGGCACACTATCAGGTGGAAGCAAGCCACAGCACTCTCATACATCACACTAGCCCTAGTAGACTTGCCAATAATGCTTTTTGCGCGTGCATCCGGTTCTCAGCTTGATCCCACACCCGCGACTGAGAGCCTTCAATCACAGCATCCGTAATTTCTTCTCCTCGGTGAGCGGGCAAACAGTGAAGCACGATCGCTTCCTTGTCGGCATGGCTCAGAAGCGTTTCACTCACCTGGTAGGGCTGAAAAATCGGGATGCGTGTTTCTGCGAGTGCCTCTTGCCCCATGCTTGCCCACACATCGGTATACACAACGTGGGCACCCTTGATAGCCAGGAGCGGATCGGGCGTGACAACAACCTCGGTTCTGCCGTTGGCGATCGCTTGCGCCTTTTGCACAATGGCATCTGCTGGGCAATAGTCTGGTGGCGACGCAACACGCATATTCACACCGGTCATCGCGCAACCAAGCATAAGCGAATGCGCCATATTGTTTCCGTCCCCCATATAGGTGAGCGTCAACCCGTTTAAGTCACTAAACGACTCCTGCATGGTTTGCAAATCGGCAAGCACCTGGCAGGGATGTTCCAAGTCGGTGAGGGCATTGATGATGGGAATGGTGGCATAGCTGGCAAATGCTTCCAGATCGCGCTGGTCAAACGTGCGGATTGCCAGAATATCGAGGTAGCGATCGAGCACCCGTGCTGTATCCGGCAACGGTTCGCCGCGCCCCACTTGTGTGACATTCGGGTTCAAATCCAGCACTTGACCACCAAGCTGATACATGGCGGCTGAAAAACTGACGCGAGTACGGGTAGACGCTTTGTAGAACAGCAACCCCAGGATTTTTTCGCACTTCGGCTTGAGCGTTCCCGCTTTTAAGGCGGCGGCTAGCTGCAAAAGCTCCTGTAGCTCTTCTGTTGTCAAATCCGCCAAACTAAGCAGATCACGCCCTTTCAATGCCCCCATTGCGCTTCACTCTCCAAGATTTTCCTCAAAACCCTATCAGATCTGCATCCGTTCGCCTAGGGGCTACCATCAATTACTGCTACACATTACTTGCAGCAAGGGTTCCAGCCCCTAGCCTGATGTGTTGAGACGGGCGTGACACTGCTGATGCTGCAAGGTTTCGGAGCTGATTGATGACACGCCCTAGCGGTCTTACTGAAAAATATTGGCGGCATACGGTTGGGCGGAGCGATCGTTGCTGTCAAACCATCAACACCCGTCAACAAACATTTGTCAACAAAACATCAAAAAGGTAGCTTCTAATACAGAAAAAATCTTATATTTAGAGGTGATGGGCTGAAAGCTCCTTGGCAACTGTATTTTGTGGAGACATGATCTTATGACAAACGTACTTTATCTCAACGATCGACATGAGCTGGAACAGCATCAGAACAGCATCATGGCTTCTTTGGCTCACCGTTTGGACGTTGCCAGGGCTAACAACAATGCTCATTTGGTGGCACTGTTAGAGCGAGAAAGGCAACAGGTTGCGCCCAAGAGCGCTGCTAGCACGGTTCCAACCCGTCACCACTGGTGGACAGCCCTATCCACGTTTGTGGTGAATCGGCTCTTTGGTGGGTCAGAGTTGCAAGTGTGTGAAATTGTGGACGGCCGCGATCGCTGGTGGGTTGCATCCAATCCACAGACAGGGGAACTTGTTTACGCCGATTCTGAAGCAGAACTGCGTCTCTGGATTGAAGAAAACTATCAAGGTCGGTAGGTAAGATTGAGCTACTGCTTGATCGAAAGGATGGGAATTAAAACATCTGTTTCCAGCATTTGCTTTGTCAGCTAAAGGTTGTAAAGCAATACTTTTCAAACAACAATAAACCGTTCATCTCTCTCTTGACTGTTTAAATTTAGCTATCACTCAGGCTATCTGGCAAGATTAATTCATGTGTGATGATGCCCTTTGCTATCAATTAACAAGAGGGCGTTAGCACTATGCAACGTAGATTGCTTGATCCGTTCAGGGAGGGACGGAAGTAGGGAAAAGACCCGAAGGAACGCGCTTCATTCTCTTAGCAGGATCTATGGAGCGTTCAGATGAAAACGCAATGGCAACGATACAAAGAACTAGAGTTATTGCCTGAAAGGGCAGCAGAACCGCAGACAATTCACTCGCCGTTGATCGCTTATTTAGATCAGCGTTGGCGATCGCTGCTGAACCATCGTGCGGCTCAACTCGACTATGAATATCAGGTGGAGTATCTGGAGCGGCGGCTGCGAATAACATGCTCTCAAACTACTGAGCAACCGTCGTTATGGAAAAGGCTTTGGCGCTTGCTGAACCACCCGTTAGACTTTGGGTATTCGTTTTCACAATCAGAGCCTGAAATCCGACAAACGCTCGATCGAGAAGGTCAAACCTGGTGGCAAGTGTACGATCCCCTCACCGGGCAAACTGCCTATTTGGAATCAGAAGCAGACGTTCACATCTGGCTTGAAGAACGGCTCTACCATTAGCCAATTTTTACGTGTTTTCTAATGTCTTAGAAGACAACATTCAGTTGTTTAGGCTGGCTTCAATTTAGCTGAGTGTGCAACCTTCAATAAAGTCAATCATCTCGCGCATAGAGCCTGGTTTTGTGACAACCAGAACGGTTGAGCCTGCTTCTAAAACCGTATTGCCGTTAGGAATTGTCAGATCCATCTGTGGATGCGGCTGGTAGCCAATAATGAGCGAGCCAGACGGAAAGTGAGGATCTTGAGCGATTTCTGCGACGCTACGATCGACCACATTGCAACATTCTGGTACCGCAAGTTTTAGCACTTCTATTTGACCTTGCTCAAAGTGCATCATCGATTCTACCTGCGGATATTCGATCGCGTTTGCCATCGTTGAAACGGCTAGATCGATCGCGTTGACGACATGAGTTGCCCCAGCAATGCGGTACGGTTCTGCAAAGTCTCGATGCCGCATCCGTGCCAGAATGTGGTTTACACCGTTGTGCTTTGCCAGCGTAATCATCGCCAGATTCAGCGCATCGTTCCGTAAAACGGCTGCCAGCGCATCGGCTTTGCGAATCCCGGCTTCTAGCAGCACGCTAGTATTCACAGCACTGCCCTCAAACGCCATCACTCCCAACTGTTCCCTCGCATAGCGGCAAGCGGTCGAATCTATATCAATCATGGCAACCGTGTGCCCCAGATCAATCAACCGCTGCGCCAATCCCAACCCGACCAAGCCTGCGCCACCAATAAGGACATACATCGCTTAATTTGCCTTTGCCTGAAGGAGCGTTCCCTACCACGATAACCCGTCTCCTATCACACGCAGCCCCTTCTGCCCTCTGCTTTCTGCCCTCTGCCTTCTTACGCCTCTCCTCTCTCCCCTCCCAGGCGCTTCTCTACCACCTTTTGAAGCTGTGGCTGTAGTGGTTGATGCGGCTGTACTAAAATCCCTGGACTGGTTGAAACTGGCGATTCTACGGCTTCCCCTGCCCACAGTAACCAACGACTGCCGATCGGCAAAGTCGATAGCCCAACCGGATTTTGCGTGAGCCAAAGCAGCGGGGCATCTGGCAAGGTTTCGGCATAGACCGCTTCACCTGCCTGCACGGCTGCTAATGTTTCAAGTACGGCTTGACTACCCTGGATGAGTCCCGTACCTGCCGTCCAAAGCTTGACACTCAGGTTGCGGTGAGTGGCGTAAAAGTACAGAGAAGCTGCCGCAACTACCGCCTGCTCAAAGGGCTCAGCAGAATTTCCCTTGCCTGAAAAAGGTTGCCAGGGCATGGCGCTATCCAGACAAATGATCAGTGCCTGGTCACTGGTTAAGGTTTCCAACTCACGCACGCGCAGTTCCCCATAGCGGGCACTGGTGCGCCAATGAACCAGGCGAATGGGATCGCCCCAACGATACGGGCGAAGCGATCGGGTGAGTCCTTCACTGGTTGCCTGAGCACGGCGATCGTGGTTAAACTGCCAGCTAGCCCCACGCCCTATATCGTCGATCAACGGGCACTGGGTTAGAGGTAGCACAGTGGGATAGACTACTGCGATCGCAGGTACCTTTTGCGATCGACGACACCAAAACAGACCCAACGGTGCTGCCGTCCGCAAACTTACGGTGTGCCAGCGATAAATACCCCGTCGTTGCACAGTCTGTTGATAGCGCCAGGTGTAGGTACTTCGAGGTGCAATGGTTTCGATCGCGGTGACAATCGGTGGAGCCAACACAAAGGGAAGGAAATCGTGTACCTGAATGAGGGTTTTGGGGTGGTTGGTAAAATTTTCCAACGTTAATGCCACCGTCAGTTGATCTCCAACGCTTACAGGAGCGATCGGGAGTCGCTGAATCTGAATGCCGCGCAGCATCCGTTCAGGTAGAATGGCTGCGATCGCTAAAAGGGCGAAGCTAATCCCACTCATGACGTAAAGCCAACCTGCTAACGTATTAGTGGCGGATACAAAGAAGAAGAGCGATAAGCTACCCAATAACCAGCCACTGTAAGCAGGAGTAACCCAATGAGTTTCTAACCAATTGGCGATTCGTTTTGCAGTGTTCATCAAAATTGCTACGCTAGATGCACTCAAACATGAGGCAAAGTATCAGTCCGTGAGATGCAGGCAAATAGAGGATTATTGTGAATGCTTTAATGTCTGTTATCGTCATTTCGCTAAAGCCAATCGTTCAGCTTTGCAACAGAAGTGCTAATAAAGACGATCGCGGCAAGGTTACTCGATACAATAAGTGGATATTTGTCAGGCGTGCCAGTTAAGTTCTTAGCCAGTATCAACAAGGTTGCTAGCCAGCTCAGGCTAGTTTACCCAGGCTATCCTCCGTTGAACTACAGTGTGCCAATGTAATGGCTTTGCATAACGAAAGACCTACCAGAGAGATACCAATGTCCGGCTCACCCGCACCCCGCCCCCAAGATCAAACACCTAATGCACCGCCTCCACCGCCTCTGTCAATGGCTGTGCAAGGGCGATCAAAGGAAACCAGTTCTATTGAGCAAATGGTTCGTGATGCTCATGCCAGACAGGCTTCTGACATCCATATTCGGATTGGTGAGTTGCCAAGATTTCGCATTCGTGGGCAGATGGTACAGCCCCGCGATCAGCTCAAAGTCACGCCTGATCTCTTTGAGCAATACCTGGCAGAAATTCTTTCGCCCAAGCAGCGAGAAGAATTTGAGCAGCACAAAGAACTGGATACCGCCATTTTCTATCCTGGCTTTCTGCGTTGCCGGGTGAACTGCTTTGAGACCTTGACGGGCGGCGCGATCGTCCTCCGGCTCATCTCATTAGAAGTGCCGTCGATTAACGGCTTGGGGTTGCCCGAAGTCCTTAAACACTTGGTGAGCCAGCCGCAGGGATTGATTCTCATTACGGGTCCTACAGGATCGGGTAAATCAACGACGCTGGCGGCAATGTTGCGGCACCTGAATGAAAGCATGACGCGGCATGTGGTTACGATCGAAGACCCCATTGAATACGTCCATCCTTCGCAAAAATGCTTGATCAGCCAGCGGGAAGTGGGGCTACACACCCATGAGTTTAATCAGGCATTGCGAGCCGTATTGCGAGAAGACCCCGATGTGATTCTGATTGGGGAAATGCGCGATCGAACGACAGTTGAGACAGCTCTCAAAGCTGCTCAGACAGGTCACTTAGTCTTAGGCACACTGCATACCCGAAGTGCGATCAATACCCTCAATCGTTTGCTCAACATCTACAATCCAGATGAGCAGCCAGCCATGCGGATACAGATCACTGAGTCGCTAGTGTCGATCGTCGCGCAACAGTTGATCCCCACTACGGATGGACGGCGCACGGCGGTTCACGAAATTCTGATTAACACGCCCGCCATGCAGGATTACCTGTTGAAAGGGCAAGAAACCGATGCCTTCCAGTTGATGGAGACGGATACCAACCAGGGGATGCAGGTCATGAACCAGGCACTGTGCGACCTGGTGTTGCTGGGCAAAATCAGCCCCGATGATGCCGTGAGAGCCTCTCCTGATGCAGGCGATCTCCGTCGTCGAGTGCGAAACGAAGGCTTTGACCCGGCGCGATCGTCCAACCGTGAGTTTAATCACGCGTAAGGAAGAAAGTATAAAAGATGAAGTATAAAGGCTAAAAATTGCTTTTATACTTCATCCTTTAGCCTTTATACTTTCCTATTTTCTTCCCGCCATCTTCTTCGCCTTGTCAACCTTCCGCAAGCGGATTGATTGGGGCGTAATTTCGAGTAGCTCATCGGAACCGATGTACTCTAACGCGCGTTCCAGACTCATATCGACTGGGGCTTGCAGTTGCACCAGTTCTTCGCCACCAGAGGCGCGGTGGTTGGTCAACTGCTTGCTCTTACAGATATTGAGTTCTAGATCCTGCCCGCGATTGTGCTCACCGACGATCATGCCTTTGTAGACGCGGGTGCCAGGGGTGATGAAGAAAACGCCCCGGTCTTCGGCGTTCTGCATCGCGTAGTACGTTGCCGTCCCTTCCTCAAAGGAAATCAGCACCCCATTACGGCGCATTTCGATCTCACCGCTAATGGCACGGTATTCGAGGAAGCTGTGGTTCATGATGCCAGCGCCACGAGTCAGACGCATGAAGTCACCTCGGAAGCCAATGAGACCGCGTGCCGGAACCACAAACTCCAACTGGGTGCGACCAGCTACGCCCACCTGCATATCCTGCATTTCGCCTTTGCGCTGACCCAGCCGCTCGATACAGCTACCCACCGCTTCTTCGGGGACATCTAACACTAGCGTTTCAAACGGTTCGCAAGGTTGACCGTTGACTTCGCGGTAGATCACCTGTGGCTGCGACACCTGAAACTCGTAGCCTTCCCGCCGCATCGTTTCAATCAAGATGCCCAGATGGAGTTCACCCCGTCCAGACACCAGGAACTTATCGGGCGAGTCGGTTTCTTCGACCCGCAAGGCAACGTTGGTTTCCAGTTCGCGGAAGAGCCGATCGCGCACTTGCCGAGATGTCACCAACTTACCTTCCTGACCTGCAAAGGGTGAATCATTTACCTGAAAGGTCATTTGCAAGGTTGGCTCATCGACCTTAATCAAGGGCAATGCCTGTGGATCGTTGGGATCGGTAATCGTTTCCCCAATGTTGGCGTTCGCAAAGCCTGCTACAGCAACGAGATTGCCAGCAGACGCAGATTCGATGTCAATGCGCTTCAGTCCCTCAAAGCCCATGAGCTTGGTGACTTTGGTTTTGACGATCGCGCCACTCTCTGTAATCAATGCGGCTTGTTGCCCTGCCCGAATGGTGCCGTTGTGAATCTTGCCAATGACGATCCGACCCAGATAATCGGAATAGTCCAGCGTTGTTACCTGTAGCTGCAAGGGCTTTTCGGGATCGCCAACGGGGGGTGGTACGTGGCGCAAGAAGGCATCAAACAGCGGTTTCATGTCCACCGATTCGTCTTCGAGCTTTTCTTTGGCAAAGCCTGCCATCCCAGATGCAAACAGGTAGGGAAACTCGCACTGATCGTCGTCGGCACCCAGTTCCAGAAAGAGATCCAGCACTTTATCGACGGCTGTGTGGGGATTGGCACGTTCACGATCGATCTTGTTCACCAGCACGATCGGGCGCAAGCCTTTTTCCAGTGCCTTCTTCAACACAAACCGAGTCTGCGGCATGGGACCTTCGTTGGCATCCACGATGAGCAAGCAGCCATCGACCATACCCAGCACACGCTCCACTTCGCCGCCGAAATCTGCGTGTCCCGGCGTATCCACGATATTGATCAGCGTGTCTTTGTAGCGAACGGCTGTATTTTTCGACAGAATCGTAATGCCACGCTCCCGCTCCAAGTCATTGGAGTCCATCACGCAGTCTGGAACCTCTTCGCCTTCACGGAAGGTACCTGCCTGCTTTAACAGAGCATCTACAAGGGTGGTTTTGCCGTGGTCAACGTGAGCAATAATCGCAACGTTGCGAATAGGAAGAGTCATAACGGGTTCCGGTGAGATTGGGATGGAAAGGGATCAGGGGTTCGGGACGAGTCGTATTAGTGGGATGAAGCGGTGAAAACGGTCTGTAGCCAAGCACTACTCAATAATGCTTACAGTTGTAAATAACCGATTCTTTAGAAAGGTTTCCCAGAAAACAACTGTAACTTCTGGTAAAGAAGCCTTAACAATTCTATCTTAGCTGGTTGCAAGCCAAAGAAGTTTAAGAAAGAGGTTTCAGAGGGGTTTCCTTAAAGGGATTCTGGGTCGATGCCTTGCGATCGCAAATACTCCGCCAATTTATCTGCCCGCTGACGTTCCTGTTCCGCTCGTTGCTGTGCTTCTTCTGCCCGTTGACGTTCCTGTTCCGCCCGTTGACGTTCTGCTTCTACCCGTTGGCGTTCTTGCTCGATTTGCTCGACAGCCCACGGCAACAGGTTTCCGGCTTCGTCCCACCAGCGCAACCAGTAGCCTGTACGTTCTTCTTTAGTGCCCTGCCAGATGCCTAAAAATAGCCCCATGTCAGCAATCCAGACGCGGTTTTCAGGCGTGAGGGGCTGTAACTCATACCGCCCAGCCGTCAACTGATACACTTCCAGCAATCCCTCGACTGGCTCAAAGATCACGTAGAACGGAATGCTGAGGATTTGTTCGTAGAAAAACCATTTTCCGGGCGGGAAGGTGCGCTTGACGGAATATTCGCCGCCATCTGTGTGAAAGAGAAACTCCATCACCACGATCGGCGTAACTCCCTGAAGGTTGGGCGTGTAGCTCCGGCGATCGGCTTCCAGCGTGGACACAGAGGGCACATACACCCAATCGGGCGCTTTGATGACCAGATCGCCATTCACGGTAGCACACAGCCCAAAGTTCGACGCAATCAGCATCTCTGGTTGAATGAACCCTGCCAATTCGAGCGACTCGCGCAATGCGCCTGCCAGCAACGGCTGACCAGTGTTTTCCACGGGTTCATCCTCTAACGGCACATCATCGGGTAACGCTTCCCAGGTGACGATCGGCGCTACTGCCTGATGAATCGTCCTTTGTGCAACGGTTGGATCTGGAGTTGTAACCATAGCCGGACTGAACGCAATGGGAATACTTTGATTTTAACTGGGATAGATTTTAGCTGGGATAGATTGGCGGTGCGGAGTGAAAAAACATGATGCGCGATTCAGGCATGTATAAAGACAAATCTGTTGACGATCGTCAGATAGGAAAGCTCGACCCGTTTTGGCGCATCTGGAGAGTTCGGTTTCCCTTGGGACTTTTAGCCGCGAATCTGCTCTTTTGCCTGTGGTTAATTGACCACAATCCTGCCGCAGAGGGGGGAGCTTTCGTCGATTTGGTGTCCTCCTGGAAATTTTGGAAACTCTTTGGCATGATCGCTGCTGTAATCGGGCTGACGATTGGCACGATCGCCACCATCGCCAAGCGCTCAGTGAAAAAGGGAGCACTCGTTGGGTTAGAGTTTTTTCTAGACGCTTTGATCGGCACCTTCACTGGTGCTACGACAGGTTCCTTGATCGTCAATCTTCAGACAAGTGAGCATACAAACTCTGAATTCATGTTTGTTCTGTTCTGCTGCTTTGTTGGCTTGATCATTGGTGCAGTTTGGCAGGCGATCGGCTGGGTGTTGTATCAAGGCTTGCGGAAAAGCCAGGTTTAATTAAAAGGGCTTCTGCGATCGCGCCCCGCAATGATTCTCTAGAGCCAACGTGATAGAAATGTTGGCAGATACGCACGTCTAAATCTGACCAGCATTCCTGAATATGGCTATTTTGACGATGCTGATTTTCGAGCCACATCGATACCGCAAAGCCACAGGGCAATTGTTTTGTTAAAACTGCTAAATTTTCTGCTTCTGCCTGATTCCAGGCATTGTAGTAATCGGTATGACGACCAATGTAGGGTGGATCGAGATAAACAAAATCACCCAATCGCGCTTCAGTCAAAGTATCTTGCCAGGTGGCAACACGAAACTCCCAATCTTTGCCTGCCATTTGGTTGGCAACCCAATCAACTTGATTCGCAATTTTAGTGATGTAGCTTTGAGCAAAGCGTTGGGGTTTGCGGCAAAAGGGAACATTAAAGCCACCTTTACTGTTGAAGCGCATGAGTCCATTAAAACAGGCACGGTTGAGAAAGAGAAAGTCTAAGGGTGAGGCAAACTGGTTGAAGCGATCGCGCACTTCATAGTAGTAATCGGCTCCGTTTTTGAGGAGTTGATCGCCCTGATCATGCAGGAATTCACTCACCATACTGCGATTAATTCTGCCATCTTGGATGCTGCGGTAAAAGGCAATAATGTGCTGATTCGTATCCGTTAAAAGGGCACGCTTTGGTGCCAAATTAAACACCACGACTCCTGATCCTAAAAAGGGTTCAATCCACTGCGAACGGTCTTTTTCAGCCCATTGAATTTGGCTCAAAATAAACGGAGCAAGCTTCGTTTTGATGCCCTGACACTTAATCGGTGGAACTTTGATAGGCAGGGTCATTTCAGTCCAAAAAACCGAGTTTGGTTAGCAACGGATGAGTAGCGGATGAAGCGGATGGGTTATCTGCCTGTAGTCAAAAGTCATCAGTTTCATTCGTTGATTGATGGAGCTTTGATTGGCAGGGGGCATTTCATTCTAAAAAATCGGGTTCTGTTGGCAACGGATAGCAGATGAAGCGGATGAGTTGTTTGCTTATGGTCAAAATTCATCCGTTTCATCCGTTAACATCCGCTGCAAAAAATGCCTTTGACCGCATGAAATCGCCCTGCGTTGATCGACATGATGGGGAAAGCGTCCGCCAGTCGATAAGATAAAGACACCGACTATAGGGCGTTTGAGACAATGGCTTTACAGCAATCGATTCCGGTAGACACCATTTGCTATGACGATCGTGGGTTGGTTCCGGCAATTGTACAGGATTACCTGGATGGTACCGTGCTGATGATGGCATGGATGAACCGGGATTCGTTGCAAAAGACGCTGGATACGGGCGAAACGTGGTTCTGGAGTCGATCGCGCCAGGAACTCTGGCACAAGGGCGCAACCTCCGGACATCTTCAGAAAGTCCACTCCATCCGCTACGACTGCGATAGTGATGCACTGCTGATTGGAGTAGAGCAAATTGGCGAGATTGCCTGCCATACCGGAGAGCGCAGTTGCTTCCATCGCGTCAATGGTTCCGTAACATCCCCGCCTGCGGATATGCTGTCGCAGGTGTTTGAGGTGATTTGCGATCGCCGAGATCATCCCTCTGAAAGTTCCTACACCTCCAAACTATTAGCCGATGGCGACAACAAGATTCTCAAAAAAGTGGGGGAAGAAACGGCTGAAGTGGTGATGGCGTGTAAGGACGACGACCCGGACGCGATCGCGGGTGAAGTGGCTGACCTTTTCTATCACACCCTCGTCGCGCTGGCGCATCACAATGTTGACTTGAAAGCCGTCTATCGCAAACTGCAAGAACGCCGACGGTGACGGGGAAGTGAAAGGCAGAGGGCGGAAGGCAGAGGGCAAGGAAGTTGTTGGTTGTTAGTTTTTGGTTTTTAGAAAGAGGCAGAAGGCAGAAGCTGTCACACCTCACACCTCACGCTCATGAAAAGGCAGAAGACAGAAGGGGCAGAAGGAAAGAGTCAACCGTGTGAGTATCGTTCGGGGCTGATCGCCGAACCGTAAGGACCTTATTTCAACGTTGCTTTGACAGCATCTTGAGGTGGCTTCTGCTTCATCATGCGATCGAGCCGCTGCAACACCAGAATGACGATCGTCACGCTCAGCGCTAACCCGAGCCACAAGCCATGCGCCACAGATGCCGAGTGATCCAGCGCCCAGCCGCCTAAGGGAGGACCAATGAATGAGCCGATCGCCCAGCATTGCGAATTGACCGCTAAATAGACCCCTCGCAACGACTCTGGAGCCATTTCTACCGTAATTGAAGAAGCTGAAGGCATATAGGCAACGGTTGCCAGCGCCAGGACACCCAAGGCGACGATCGCCCAAAGCAAATGGTGCGACGGTACAACACCTGTCACCCATACCAGCAGAAAACCGATGCCCCAGAGGGACGCAGAGAGCATCAACCCATAGGCGCGGCTAAACCGATTGAGCAGGCGTGCGGCAGGTAGCTGGCAGAGGACAGAAACGGACATGTGCCAGGTAAACAGGGCGCTTAGCGTCGTTGGCGAGAAACCTTTGGGCAAATCCGTCAAGAAATTTGTAAAGTACAGCGGCATAGTGCTGTTGATCTGCACCAGATAGGTGGTGAACAGCACATTGGCAACCACATAGGTGAGCAAGCGTCGATCGCGCAATGCCTGCTGCCATCCGCTGACCGCTTTGTGGCTGACGGTGGATTGATTGGACTCCACGATCGCCCAGTACACCACCACAAACAGCACCAAAAACGACACTGCATCAACCACAAACAGCGCTCGATAGGCTCCCGTTGTGCCCACCAGCAAGCCACCGAGAACAACACCCAGCCCCAATCCCAGGCTGTCACACAGGCGCGTTAAGGCAAAAGCTTCATTTCGTTGGTCGGGGGTTGTGAGATCAGCCACCATCGCTTCATTGGCAGGCCAGTACAGCCCAATGCCCAGCCCCATCATCAGGTTCCCCACCACAAAAACCAGAAAATCGTGAGAAACGGCAAGGATCAGCGACGCGATCGCAGAGACGATCGCCGATAGCAGCAGCGTCCGTCGTCGTCCCCAAAACTGCGAGTCGGCAAATGATCCACCCAGCAGGCGACCGACCACACCCGAAATGGCAGCACTGCCCAAGCCTAGCCCGACTTGCGTTGCGGACAACCCGACCTGATTGACAAAAAAGATCGGGGCGTAAAAGAGCGTAAACCCTGACCCGGTTTGCGAAAGCAACCGTCCGGCTGCAAGCACCCACACTTGATAGTTGAGATCGGGCAGCCAGGAGAACCAGCGAGTCTTGCGGGAAGGCATGAAGCAAGAACCTGAGACAACACATGTTCAACCTCAAGTTTGCCTGAGTTCCTGGTCTTAAAACCAATCTTTTGCGAATGCTGCTCGGAGATCACGGTTTCAACGCAACGAGTAAGGTACCGTAGCAACGAATCTATTCCTCCAGCGACTGCTACGTTATGTTGAAGCTCCGCCCGAAAGAAACTGCCTCCATGCTGACTCGCGATCGCGTGCGGCTCGATGCAGATATCTACCGTCCTGAAGCAGACGAGCCGTTTCCCGTCCTGTTAATGCGACAGCCCTATGGACGAGCGATCGCCTCGACAGTTGTGTATGCCCATCCCGCCTGGTATGCCGCTCAGGGCTACATCGTCGTGATTCAAGATGTACGCGGACGGGGTACCTCTGAAGGCACCTTCAAGCTCTTTGCCCGCGAAATCGAGGATGGCGAAGATACCGTCAACTGGGCAGCAACTCTTCCTGGTAGCACCGGACAGGTCGGAATGTATGGCTTTTCGTACCAGGGCATGACGCAACTCTATGCTGCTGCTGCCAAACCATCCGCACTAAAAACCATCTGTCCCGCGATGATGGCGTATGACCTGTATGCCGACTGGGCGTATGAAGGGGAAGCTTTTTGTTTGCAGGCAAATCTGGGATGGGCACTGCAAATCGCGGCTGAAACGGCTCGGCTAAACGGCGATGTGGCAGCCCATCAATCCCTCACCGCTGCGGCTAAGAACCTGACCTTCTCTGAATCTGTGCCAACCCATTCTGAGCTTTTGAAAACGCTAGATCCCGATTCCTTCTACCACGAGTGGTTGGAGCATTTTGAACCGGGTGCGTATTGGGAACAGTTATCGCCCAGTTCTTACCTGCACGATGTAGATTTGCCCATGCTGCACATCGGCGGCTGGTTCGACACCTTTCTGCGAGGGACGATGCGCCTCTATAAGGAAACGGCTACCCGGAGTCGCTATCGTCAGCAGTTATTAGTGGGTCCCTGGGCACATTTACCCTGGGGGCGGAAGGTTGGCGCGATCGACTTTGGCACCCAAGCCTCCAGCCCCTGCGATCGCCTGCAAATCCGCTGGTTTGATCAGTTTCTCAAAGGCATCAACACCGGGCTATTAGAGGAACCCCCGATCGCCCTCTTTGAAATGGGCAGCAACCACTGGCGCACCTTTGACCAGTGGCACACCCCAAACCCCAAACCCTACTTCCTCGTCAGCACCGGACTTGCCTGTATGGGCGATCGTGAAGGCACCCTCACCCCCACACCCCACACCCCACACCCCACACCCGACTCTCTCGTCCACGACCCTTGGCGACCCGTCCCCGCTCACGGCGGTCACGCTGCCGTCCCCTCTGGTCCGCAAGAACGCTCCAGCCTGGACTGCCGTACCGACGTTCTTACCTATACCTCCGAACCAGTCGCAGAAGACTTGCACCTGGTTGGCGATGTAGCAGTGTCGATCGCCTGCACCGCTGACACCCCCAGCTTTGACCTGTGCGCCATTCTTTCAGAAGTACACCCCAACGGCAGCGTCTACAACTTCGCCCAGGGCTACCTTCGCGTGAACCCCGGAGAAGCAGCCGATCCCCTACACATCCACCTACAACCCACCTGTATCTGCATCGCTAAAGGCAACGCACTCCGCCTGAGCCTCAGCGCCGCCTGCTTTCCTGCCTACCCCGTCAACGCTGGCACAGGTGCATTGGCAGACAAAACACGCCTCATCGATCAGCAAATCATAACAGTGACGGTGATTAGTGGAGGCGATCACCCCTCTCACCTCCTGCTACCCGTCTTAAAATAATGTCCAAATCCACCCCTACTCCCTACTCCCTACTCCCTGCCTTCTGCCCTCTGCCTTCCCCTAATTTATGCTTTAGACAGACACAAAAGGGGCACAAGCTTTGCCATGCTGAGAGTACACAGGTAACATATTTGTTAAATTACCCACGGATTTAACCCCATTTGCGATGGCGAAACTGGCACTCTCCGGACGAACAGCAAAATCGAAGGTAGCCGCAGAAGAGCAACGGGAAGCCGAACGCATGCAAGATGTGCGCCTTTTGCTCGATCATCTGCTGAGGCAAGAAGCCATCACAGTAAAGTTCATTCTGGATCGCCTCTATGATGTCGGTTCGGTTAATCTTATTAACCAGAAGGTACGATCACAGCCGCTCAATCAGATGACGAAGGCGATCGCGGTCATGTCCAAGCCAGCCTTCAAGCTGTTTGCCCAGCGCTGGCTTAACAAAAACTGTTCGCGTCTGATTACAAACTGGCTGTACCGCAAGGTGCGTTTCAATGCGCCAGATACCCAGCCCGCCGTAACGGCAACCAAAGTGCTTGAAGCCCAGGAAACTCCAGCACTCACTCCATCCGTCGATCCCCGTCAACGCGCAGCCTCCGATCGGTTTATAGAATCTGCTCACTTGGTAGCACCAGAACAGCTTGTAGCACCAGAACAGCTTGTAGCGCGCGATCGACGGATTCAGCAGTTGCAGTATCAGGTACGCTGGCTCACAGGTCTTCTGGTCGCAGTCCTCTTGCTGTGGGGTGGCTCGATCGTATTGCCTCACTACACCTCCGCGTCAGATTCGCTCCAATCGTTAGAAAAGGGGCAGCAGCCTTAGAAACGCGAATTTAATCAGGTGTAGTTCTTTCTGTAGAGACATTACATGTAACGTCCCTACAGACGAGAAGTGGTTCAGGTTAATTAATCCACGATCCTTAGCGGTGATAGCTTAATCCTGAGCATCATCCAGGATCGATGCAAATTCATAGCGGTTCTTGCCCAATTCTTTCGCTGAGTACATGGCACCGTCCGCGGCTTTGGTGAGCGCATCAACTGTTGTGCCATTTTGGGGATAGAGACTGATACCAATGCTAGCCGAGACAAAGATAGTGTGCTGCTCAATCTGAAATGGGTTAGCAAGCGTGGTCAGAATCTTGTGTGCGACTCGCGCGGCATCTTCGCTGGTGGGAATAGCGGGTAAGATGACGGTAAACTCGTCGCCACCCAAGCGTGAAACAGTGTCACTGCTGCGTAAACAGCCCGTCAAGCGTTTGGCAGTGGCTTTGAGCAACAAATCACCCACATCATGCCCCTGCGTGTCGTTGATGAGCTTGAACCCATCTAAGTCGAGAAACAGCAAGCCGACAGCCTGCTGGTTGTCCTGCGCCCAGTCGATCGACTGACCTAGGCGTTCATAAAACAGTTTGCGATTGGGTAAGCCTGTGAGAACATCGTGGTTAGCGAGATGGCGCAATTGGCTGGCAGATTGCTCTAATTCTGCATTCGATCGCAGCAGTTCGGTCGCCGTACGTTTCAGTTCTTCTTCTGTGCGTTTCCGCTCGGTGATATCACGGATTACGCCGACGAGAAACACATTGCCTGCTGCATCTTTGTGGAGCGATCGCTTGGTTGCCAGGTGATGCGTCACGCCCTGATGGTTTGTAAATGTCTCTTCGTGTTCATGCTCTCGCTGGCTGCTGAACACGAGTTGCTCCTGCTGGCGAAAAACCACTGCCTCGTGGGGAGAGAACACATCACCGTCAGACTTCTCTAGAAGTTCATCCAGGGAATAGCCCAAAAACTTCGCATACGCCTGATTGAGCACGACCCAACGGTGCTGCTTGTCTTTTACAAAGACGGGATCGGGAATAGTATTGATGATGGAGCTAAGAAACTCCTTAGAGCGCTTCAGTTCTTCTTGCAGGTGTGCAATATGCGCCAGGATCATGATCGCCGACCCTCCCATCGCAGCCATCGACGGCACTAAGGGTAGCCACCAGCCCAGCCACAAGGCACACACACACACGCCAATCAGGCTACTGCCCGCCAATAAAAGCGTGAGGGCAGCTTGCGGCGGCGATCGCAGCGACCAACATAATTTGGCACCTACCCATGCCCAAACGAGAATCCACAGCCACTCCAGAGGCTCTGCCCAAACGTTAATCGCCGAGCGCCCTTGCAGCGCCTCGCTAATGAGCTGGCTGACAAAATTAGCCTGTAATTCGACCCCTGTGATTGGTTGAGGCGATGAAGCAAGCAAGCCGTTGCTATAAGACGTTTGAAAAAAATCTCGCAGGCTAATAGCAGTAGACCCAATCATCACAATGCGATCGCGCAACACATCAGGCTGCACTCGTCCAGCCAAAAAGTCGGTTAGCGAGACCGTTGTAAATGTCCCTGCGCCACCACGTAAGTTCGCCAATACTTGATAGCCACCATCATCCGCACGCACATACGCTCCATCGTTAGACTCAAACTGGTGAAAGGACGCTCTGCCAAGCTGCAAGTAGCGGGAGTCACGAGTGGATGCTTGAGGGGTAATACCTTCGCGCTTCAGGTAGGCAAGGGCGATCGTCAGCGCAAAGCTTTGATGGGTCTTGCCATCAACATGCCAGTAGAGCAGGCTGCGACGAACTTTGCCATCCACATCAAACACCAGATTGTTAAAGCCAACCTGATTCCGTTTTGCCAGTAGTGGTGGGGCTGAGATACCCACATTCGTCTGATCCTTAATTTGCTCAATCCCAATCAGGTTGGGGAAGGTGCGATAAAGGTTCAGCAATTCGGCATGACCTGGCTCAACAGGTAAATCTCGATAAATATCTAACCCAATCACACGCGGCTGGTAAGTCTGGAGCTTTGTCAGCAGTTGCCCCAGCACCCGATCGGGAATCGGCCATTTACCCACGCGGCGCAGGTCAGCTTCATCAATGCCTATGACCACAACCCGGCGATCGATCGGCTCTGCTGGACGCAGGTTAAACAACAGATCCAGGCTACCTAACTCTGAGGGCTGCCACACACCAGCAAAGCGCAGCAAAATGACACAGCCTGCAACCCCCGATGCCGTTAGAAGTACCCTACTTTTTTTTAGAACAGTCTGCTTAAGGTACGCCCAACCAGGCACGGTTTCACGTTGCTGCATAACATGCTTTTAGTTAAATTGCGCCATTTGGAAAGAACCAATAAGCCATAAAGTTGCTGCCCCACGATCGACCATCAGCCGTCCACCTGCGCTTATCGCTGACCATTCATAAACGATGGCACGATTTCTGACCAGCACTCAGACTCGATCGATGGCGCGTCATAGGCTAGATTGCCCTTCTGGTGACCCAAAGTAAACCGCTCAAGCCAGCAAGTAGCATCCTGCCAACCTTGAGAAACGTCAAGAAAAAGTCAGCCTTTAGATACAATTCAACGTCAGTCAAACTGTGAATCAACTGGTATCGCTTGGCTACATCGGCGATCGGCGTTTTGTTTCAATTTCCGTAATGCGGCTGTCAAAGCTTGTAGGGAAGAGCTAGGCTAACGGATAACTTCGGGGGCAGAAGGCAGAAGGCAGGAGGCAGAAGGCAGCTCCCTTGCCCCCCTGATCCCCCTTGCCTCCCCTGATCCCCTTCCCCTTGCTCCCCTCCCCCTTGCCCCCCTCTTTCCCCTTTGCCCCCCTGCTCCCTCTCCTCACCACCTTCCACCCTCCATGCCACAATCATTCGCTATTTCCACCCACGGGTTAACGAAGCAGTTTGAGCGCCAGATTGCTGTAAACGATATCGATTTGCAAATCCAAGCAGGGGAAGTGTATGGATTGATTGGTCCCAATGGCGCAGGTAAAACTACCTTAATTCGCATGTTGGCGATGGCTGAGGAGCCAACCGTTGGTGACATTTACATCAATGGCGAACAACTGGTGCGCGATCGCGATAACCCCACCCTCAAACGTCAGCTTGGCTACCTCCCCGACGATTTTCCACTGTATGACGACCTCACCGTTTGGGATTATCTGGACTATTTTGCGCGGCTCTATCACTTGCGAGAACCGCATCGCAGCCGACGGTTGAAAGATGTTCTGGAACTGGTGCAGCTTACCCACAAACGCCATAGTCTGATTGCGACCCTTTCGAGGGGCATGAAGCAACGCCTCAGCCTCGCTCGGACAATTATTCATGACCCATTGGTGCTGCTGCTGGATGAACCTGTATCGGGGCTAGACCCGATCGCCCGCGTGCAGTTCCGCGAAATCATCAAGGTGCTGCAAGGCGCTGGTATGACGATCCTGATTTCATCCCATGTGCTGAGCGATCTGGAGGAGCTTTGCACCACGGTTGGCATCATGGAGTTGGGCTATCTGGTCGAAAGTGCTTCCCTACAAAATCTGTACCAGCGCCTGAGCCGCCAACAAATTGTGGTAGCAACGATAGGCGATTTAAAAGTGCTGCAAGCAGAGCTGAGCCACTGTCCGCAGGTCGATGGGGTAGAAGTCTTGCCCGATACACAGAATCTTTGCGTTCACTTTTCCGGTGGCGTAGAAGAAGCGGCTGACTTGCTGCGATCGCTCATCAACGCTGGCATTCCGATCACCGAATTTCACCGCACACAAGAAAGCCTGGAAAGCATCTTTCTCAAAATGGGGCATCAGCAAACGTCGTAATAGTTGTTGGTTTTTGGTTGTTAGTTTTTAGAAGAAGGCAGGAGGCAGGAGGATGAAAGATAAAAGATGTAGCTTGCTTCCCGTTGGCGAAGCCTGCCGAAGGCATAGGGTAGGCTAAAGGATAAAAAGCTGACTCCTAACAACTAACAACTAACAACTAACAACTACCTTGACTCCTTACCCCTGATTTCTCCTCACCCCTCACTCCTCACTTCATGCTGTCAAACTGGTTGATGCAACTGAGCGATCGCAACCCTCAGCTTTTGCGAGAGGTCAAAGGTCATGTGAAACCCCGTACCGTGCTGGTAACGCTGGCTCTGTCGCTGGCAACGCAACTTTTTATCGTGGGATACCACTGGCGGCAGCTAGGAAACGACAGCGAAACGATCGTGGATAAACTGGTGTGGCGCATTTGGTGGCTCGACGTTTTCAAGACAACGACTTGGGTGGCACTCACACCATTGCTCTTTTTGGGCAGCTATCTCCTGGTGAAGGATATTGCCAGAGAAGAGCAACGAGGTACGCTGGACTTTGTGCGCTTAAGTCCGGGAGCGAGTCAAAGCGTGCTGTTGGGTAAGTTGCTGGGTGTGCCAATTTTGCTGTACGGGGCGATCGCTCTTGCCATACCGCTTCATGTATGGTCAGCGGTAAATGCAGGTCTACCGCTGGCAGCCGTTATGGGTGTGTATCTACTGGCTACTGTTGCCTGGGTGTTTGTGTATGGTTTTGCGCTGCTGCATAGTTTGAGTTGGGGTGCAAAGGCAAACGGGCTGTATGTGATGCCGTTGGTGGGCATTGTTTATGGCGTTCTACAGCTATTGTGGCTGTACTGGCACTATCAATGCCGCCAGTTTATTGAAGCCGGAGCAGAGCAGCAGTATTGGTTTAGCCTTCTAGAAAATTTAGATAACTGGTTCTTAGGGTTGGTTAGCATTCTGTTGTTTGCTCTAAGCGCTTGCTCTGTGCAGTTTTGGTGTATGTGTAGGCATCGGTTTCATCATCCGCCGCTGCGCCGTTAACGCCGATCGCATGGTTTTAGCTTTCAACTCAAGGCTTTTGATGCCACTGCCATTTTCTACTTCAGTTCACCGTCTCTGCTCAAAATCGCTTCCCTTTCCGCTGTCTTATCTGGAGTATTACGTATGACACTCGACTGGTTCAACAGACTCAGCGATTGGAATCCTCAAGTCTTCCGCGAACTGAAAGGTCGGCTGAAGCAACGTCATGCCGTGCTTGCTGTTGTAGGATCGTTGGCAGCTCAGCTTGTGGTGCTGATGTATTTTTGGAATGTGTTGCCTGTTGCACGATCGACTGATTCCAACCTCACGTACAAGGACTACACAGGCTATAACGCCTACTGCACAGGCGCAGGCAGCTATCGATCGTTTAAGTGCCTTTACGATAGGCTAGGCAATCCCCAGGTGAACTGGCAAAACTGGTGGACAGATATATTCCAGACACTGAGCTGGGCGCTGCCGTGTTTGCTTTTGGTAGCAGGCGTTTACCTGCTCATTGGCGATTTAGGTAAGGAAGAGCGACGGGGCACGCTGAACTTTATTCGGTTGAGTCCGCAGACGAGCCAGAAGATTCTCTTAGGTAAGCTGATGGGGGTGCCAGCAATTCCGTATCTTGCGGCGATTGTGGCAGTGCCGTTTCACGTTTTGGCAGCTAGCAGCGCGGATGTTTCGATCGCCAACCTTCTGAGCGTTTACCTTCTTACGGTTGCAGTGTGTGCTTTTGCTTATAGTGCAGCGTTGTTATATGCCCTAATGGGTGGGTTTCAGGGATGGGTCGGCGCGGCAGCGATCGCAATGGGCTGCATGTTTTTCTACCAGATGCTATCGTCTTCCTCAGGTTGGCAGTTGCAATGGTTTCACCTGAGTATCAATAACTATTTTGACTTTGGGTTAGCGTTTGTGCTGCTGACGCTGGGCACTGGCAGTTACTGGCTCTGGCAAGCGATGAATCGGCGGTTTCGCAATCCAGGTGTCACGCTCTTGAGTAAGAGCCAGAGCTATCGGATGACGCTTTGTTTTGAAGTGTGGCTGCTGGGGTTTGTCATTCGGGATGTGTCTGAGTACAGTCGCCCGTTTGAAGACCTGATTGGGCTGGGCTTTTTCAACCTGGTGTGGTTTGTGGTGTTAATTGCAGCGATGACTCCACCACGGCAAATGCTTCTAGACTGGGCGCGCTATCGACGGGAGCGAGTTGCTAGCGCGAAGAAATTCTGGAGCCGATCGATTGTCAAAGATTTGCTCTGGGGTGAAAAAAGTCCTGCGTTGGTTGCGATCGTCGTCAATCTGTTGCTGGCTTATGCGGTCGTCGTACCCTGGATGCTGACCTGGGACGGTGATATTAGTCCGTTGCAAGGGTTTGCAACTATTGTGTTGGGTGCCATGTTCACGCTCATCTGCGCGACGATCGCCCAACTCTTGATGTTTATGAAGTCTCAGAAGCGGGCAGTGTGGGCTGCCAGCACGATCGCGGCGCTCATCGTTCTGCCACCTGTTTTACTCGGGTTTTTACAGTTTTATCCTGCTGATGCACCCCTGGCATGGCTGTTTTCGATCGGTGCTTTTGCGGCGTTGCAAACAGGCGTTTCAGCCACAATGGTCTTCACAGCGTTTCTAGGACATCTTGCCGTTCTCAGTGCGTTGTCACTTCGTCTCACCCGTCAACTGAAACGAGCGGGTGAATCAGAAATGAAGGCACTATTGGCGGCAGGACGGAGCTAGGGATGAAGGCTAAAGGATGAAGGCTAAAGGCTAAAAGATGAGATTCAGGACTGGCGCATTCTAGCTGAAACCTTGAAAGCTTAAGCCACAATATGGGTCGCAATGCTTGACGATTGGTGAAAACCTCCGAGGTGCGCGTAAACCCTAGACCGGAATTTTAGCCTTCATACTTTATCCTTTAGCCTTTCTCTATCCTTTAGCCTTTCAAGTCCCTCTTCTTGTCGGCAGTTTCAGCACTTTCTTCACCAGGTCGGGAATCTGCCAGGTGCGATCGGCGACGAGAATTTTGGCGCGTCGAAACGCATTAATTTTGCTCTCTGCGGTGCCAACTTCGGTGCCCAGTTCAGCAATGTGAGCATTAATAATGGCTCCCGCATGACCCATGCGTCTACCGATGGGGGCAGTACGCCCAGCAACATAGGCAATCACGGGCTTATCGATCGCCTCTGCAATATAGTGAGCAGCGGCTTCTTCGCTATCGCCGCCAATTTCGCCCACCAGCACGATCGCTTCCGTACTTTCATCTTCGTCTAGAATTTGCAGCCATTGAGGAAAGGAAGACCCGACGATCGCGTCGCCACCAATGCACACGCCGATCGACTGTCCCAACCCTGCCTGCGTCAGTTCCAGCGCAATTTCGTAGGTTAGCGTACCGCTGCGGCTAATCAAGCCCACAGGTCCAGGGGTATAAAATTCTCCTGGATGCAGCCCCAGCAACAATTGCCCAGGCACAATAATGCCGGGACTATTTGGTCCCACCACTAGGGTTTCAGTCGCTTCTGCCTTGCGTAGCAAGCTCACCATATCCAGCGGGGGAATGCCTTCTGTAATCAGGACGATCTGACGAATGCCAGCCGCGATCGCCTCTAACGCCGCATCTAACGCCGCATAAGGTTGTACAAAAATTACGGTTGCATCAATCATGCCAACGGCTGACAGCGCTTGCTCAACCATGTCAAACACCCGGATACCCTGCTGAGTCGTGCCACCATAGCCAGGACTAACGCCTGCAATAACCTGAGTGCCGTAGGTCAGCATGAGTGGCGCGTATGTAGCGCCCAGTGGTTCCGTAATGCCCTGAATCAGGACCTTGCTATCAGGTGTGAAATTCATAGCCGCTGATAATGGAGACGATCGCACCGCAGAATCCTAATAGTATCTAGAATGCACAAGAAAAGCGAACGCTGCTGCTACTCCAGTAACAGAACAAGACCTTCTGGTACAGAGCAGGGCAGACAGAAATTCATCTAAGTATAGTTTGGCGATCGGGATTGTGATCAAAACTCCCAATACCACCTTCCTCTCACTCGTTCTTCATAGAATGCCCCAAGCCTTCGTCCAGCTAGGCGTGACCGATCATTATTTTTGGAGAACCAGACTTTTTTTGATACTGAATTAAATTGCGATCGCGGCAGATTGGGTAGGGGTGAACGGTCGTTCGCTCCTACAGAGATTTGATGTGCTCCCCCAATGCCCCATCTGCGGCACACCGAAAGCCAGCCAAAATTTCACGAACATGGGGATGATACCAGTTGCGAAAGGCACAGCGCATAGACGATGGCTGTGTTGCCCAACTACCGCCTTTCAGCACCCGATGGTGTCCATCAAAATAGGCTTCAGAATAGCCGCGATAGGGATACGCCTCAAAGCCAGCATAGCGATCGAACCAGGAAGCCGTCCATTCCCACACGTTGCCCACCATATCGTAGCAACCAAAGGGACTCATACCCGTAGGATAGGCATTTACAGGTGTTGTTTGTCCCCTAGCATGGTTGCAGTTGCAGTCGTCCCCATTGGGTGCCGTTTCGCCCCAGGGATAGGTTTGGCGTTGACGGGCGATCGGGTGCCAGCTTGCGGCTTTTTCCCATTCAGCTTCGGTCGGCAACCGCTTACCCACAAAGCGAGCATAAGCATCGGCTTCATACCAACTGACTCCACACACCGGATGATTGGCACGCTCAGGAGCATTCGACCAATAGAGCGGTTGCGTCACCTGCACCTTCTGGAGCCATGCCCATCCTTCTGCTAACCACCAGCGCGAGGTTTGATAGCCACCTGCTGCCATAAACGCTTGATACTGCTCACAGGTCACGGGTGTGCGATCGAGCCAAAACGTTTCCACATACACCCGATGCACCGGGCGTTCGTTATCCAATGCGTCGATCAAGTCATTGCCACACTCAAAGGAACCTGCGGGGATGCAGAGCATGGGGGTG
Organism: Lyngbya sp. HA4199-MV5; assembly: GCA_019359375.1. Taxonomy (GTDB): domain Bacteria; phylum Cyanobacteriota; class Cyanobacteriia; order Leptolyngbyales; family Leptolyngbyaceae; genus Stenomitos. Next base: position 90,042 of record JAHHHL010000007.1, on the reverse strand, counting down.
GGGAGTAGGGAGTGGGGAGTAGGGAGTGGGGAGTAGGAAGCGGAGGGGGGAGGGGAAGCAGAAGAAATAGAGATAAAAAGTTGAGAGTTGCCTCCTGCCTCCTGCCTCCTGCCTCTTGCCTCCTGCCTTCTGCCTTCTGCCTCCTGCCTTTTCATCACCTCCAGCACCAGCGCGATCGTCTCGCCATGCTGACTTTCGTGTTGCAGTAACCAGCGCCAGAGCCGTTCTTGCTGTTCGATCGGTGCGGTTTCTAGATAGTCAAAAACAGCCGTGCGAACGGTGTGGAGATAGGTCTGCACTTCGGCAAGGTCGGGCAGGTAAACTCGCTCTGCTTTGGGCAAGGTGTCGGCGGCAAACAACCGTCGATACTCTGGGAACTGAGGTGGAAGTCCGGCAAGATGCTCCAAGAGCCAGAGGGCTTCGGTGTAGGCAATATGACCCAGGTGCCAACCGATCGGGCTGAAGTCTGGGTGCGCCTGAAGACAAAACGTATCATGATCGATGGACTGAAACAGCGCTAGCGTCGCCTGACGACATCGACCCATGCTTTCTCTGATCTCGCTACGACACACTTGCACTCGATCGAAGTGATGCGATCGCTCAAGGTCACGATCGATCTTAGACAGATCGATGTCAGACAAACGGTCAGATTGGGTGGCTTTGGATGTCGAGGTCATGAGTCACCGTGAGGAGGCTATGTTCAGGGCAGGCGATCCAGTTGCCTGGGAACAGCGGCTCAGACGCTAAAAGCACCGCTTGCGGAAAGAGTGGATCGTCGCGTAACCAGTAAAGCGATGGGGTGCTAGAACGATTGGCACACCGGGAGGCGACCAGTTGCCAACCATCACTAACAATGAGATTGGCAGAAAACCCGGCTTGATACTGCTGCCCCAGGTGGGATAACGTCATAAGCGTTTGATGCACGGCATCGACCAGAGCGATCGCAGGGTCGGTTTCTAGCGCATCAACGATCAGGGCAAAAATGTGTTCAGAGTCTGTACTCCCTCCAATCGACTGATAAGCAACATCGCTCAGTCGATCGCGGATGGGTCGATAGAGCGTTTGCCGAAAATTTTCAATGTAGCCATTATGAACGCCTAAGATGAGACCCTGCTGAAACGGCTGACAATTGCTAAGGTCGATCGCCTGACCAGGCGTGGCACTGCGGACATTTGCCAACATACACCCCGACTCTACATAGCGACTGAGGCTGGGCAAATTCACATCACTCCAGATCGGCAGCGTATTTTTATAAGTAAACGGTTCAACGTCCCGCTGTGAGTGATACCAACCCATGCCAAACCCGTCGGCATTAAGCAGCCCAGCCGTCATCTCGCGTGGCTGGTAACTTTGCACAATCAGTGAATGGTCGGGCTTAACCAGCAGGCGATCGAGCTGCACTGACGAGCCAAGATAGCCCATTAAACGACACATTTAAGACACACTTTTTGAATAGAACCTGTAAGGATTGTAGCGATGAGACGGCAACCGCGTCGTGGGAACGCCATGCCAACACAATAGGTTTTGCTTTATTCTGAGGCATGACATCATGCGCACAATTTAGGTAGTTAATGATCGCTCAACTTTTTTTTGCCTTGCTAATCCTGATATCGGTTGGACTCAACACCCTGGGTCAAACCCTGCTCAAACTTGGTGCAGGACAAAACCCGCTGAACCTCTACTTATTAGCAGGGATCGCGGCCTATGGCTTGAGCACAATTTTCTATGTTCTGGTACTGGGCAAAATCAACTTGTCGATCGCCTACCCGCTAGTCATTGGTCTTACCCTGGTTGCCACCACCCTCTGTGGTGCCATTTTGCTGAGAGAAAAGATTCTTACTTTGCATTGGGTTGGGCTGGGTCTCATGCTGAGTGGGCTTTCCGCGATCGCACTAGCCAAAGCATCTTCTTAATTAAAGTCCTGGAAGGCAGTCAAACCTAACGCCTATAGCCACGATGGAGCCTTAGAAGCCAAGGTCTTCTTGCCTCCTTTCAACGCTTCTATCTCCTCCTTCGCCTGTAAAGCTAGAAACGTTGCCTTCTGCCCTCTGCCTTCCGCCTCCTGCCCTTTTCTAACAACCAACAACTAAAAACTAAAAACTTCCCCTGACTCCTCACTCCTCTCTCCTCACCCTTCTCCTCACAGATAAAGCGATTTCAGCCACACCCATTCCTGTGTTAGCCCTTCAGTCAGCGTGACCTGTGGTTGATAACCCAGCAGCTTTTGTGCCTTTGAGACATCCGCTGCTGTATGGCGAGCATCACCGATCGCCGACTGGAGCATATCGCGGCGCAGGGGTTCACCCACAATCTGTTCGATCGTCGCCAGGATCTCTGTCAGCGCGACCCGACTTCCCCCACCAATATTAAAAACGTTCCCGATCGCCTCTGGAGCATCTGCAGCGGCTAAGTTAGCTGCAACGGCATCACTGACAAAGGTAAAATCGCGCGTTTGTTGTCCGTCTCCATAAATCGCGATCGAGCCACCCTCTATAACCGCCTTGAAAAATTTGTGAAAAGCCATATCCGGTCGTTGGCGAGGACCGTAGACCGTAAAGTAGCGTAGCACTGTGGTAGGCACACCAAAATTGCGGTGATACAGCAAGCAGAGCCGTTCCCCTGCCAGTTTTGTAATGCCGTAGGGCGAAACAGGCTGAGGGCAAATTAATTCGTGGGTCGGCAACGTTTCGGCATCGCCATACACAGAGGACGAAGACGCAAACACCAGTCGTTTGAGATGGGTGGACTCTTTGGCGGCTTCCAGAAGTATCTGAGTCGCATTGATATTGCGTTCGGTATACGTGCGAAACCCATGCCCCCAACTGGCACGGACTCCTGCTTGCGCAGCTTGATGATAGATCACGTCAACCCCTGCCAGCAAAGTAGACCAGTCCACCTGCTGGATGTCTGCTTCAACGAGATCAAACGAGGGGTGATTGCTCAGATGAGCCAGATTTTTACGCTTCAGCAAGGGGTCGTAGTAGTCGTTAAAGTGGTCGATCCCAATCACGCGATCGCCTCGACTGAGCAATGCCTCTGCCAGATGAGAACCGATAAACCCCGCTGCACCCGTCACCAAACTGATAGCCATGCCGTCTCGATTGATCCCACGCGATAAATCTTTGCTTGACCAAGATCCCTATAGGCGTTTAGAGCGTGTCGTTTAGTCGCCCACAGGGTCAACCGCTTTAGCAAGTGATGACATTCGCTCGATTCGGCTCTCAGCGTCTTGGTTAAGGTTCTGATTCTAGCGTGACTGCGGTGCGTTGCCGATCGGGTTCATCACTTACCTGGTTGCAGTGACGGCATTCGCTAGGAGCGTTGCAGTTGGGGCACCCTCGAAAAAACCGTTCAATATCTTCAACGTCCAGCGCTGCAACACCTTCAGAAGACTTGTAGCACTTGATTTCAAAGGCGTTCACCTTTAATGAGCCTTGGTGAGTTGCATAGCATGCTTCACAGGTAGGGCTGAAGTCTAATGCTAAAGACTGCCAGTTCACGGTTTCGAGCAATTTTTCTGAAAGCTTGGTCATCCGCAATTAACCTTAGGTACTTTGTTGTCAAGAGAATGCGAATAGCGTCGAAAGAACGCGAATGAAACAGAATTCTCGCGTCTATTTGTGTCTTGGTTGCGTCATCGATGTTCACTTTACCAGCGGCTGTCATCAATGACGACCACACATTACTTGCAGCAAGGGTTCAGCCCCTAGACTCATATGTTTGGATGGGCGCGATCGTACTGATGCGGTAAGGCTTCGGAGCTGGACTGATGACGCGCCCTGGAGCTTACCAATTGCCTCATGACAGCAATTTCGCCCAATGGCAATACCTGAAACTAGAAGATTAGCCTGTTGTCAACAGAGGGTACTCATTGCTTTGCAAACCCATCTTAACGGCAAAGCGAAAAGTACGATCTTTCTACGACAACAAAAATCACGCCCCACTGTTAAAGCTTACCCAGATGCCATACAGCACTATCAGTCATGCATCCGTAACTGATGCTCGATCGTCGTTCAAGCATCGAGACTAGCCAACTCAATGACCATCCCACAGCAATTTTCGTTTCTTGGCTCATTTACCTGGTCATGGCGAAACCGTTTCCTCAGATGCCTTCCTGAAGAGGGATGAATATAACTTTTGATGAAGATAAAATCTTTGTAACGAATATGCGTGTAAGCAGCATCTGAGCACAATAGAACGGGTTCGGTAATCTCTACCATGTCTAGCGGTAGAAACCCACTAGACAAAATGTAAAGTTTCTATTAAATTCTTTGCTAAGCATTGCTATTCGTTGCGTTTTAATTTGAACTCTTGTACTCAGCTTAACCCTTGCCTACCAGCGCATTTGTGTAGACAGATGGCTGATGAGGCACTTTTCAGGAGGTATTAACATATGCGGATCGCTCAAATTGCCCCTCTTTGGGAACGGGTTCCTCCCCCCAAGTACGGTGGAACTGAATTGGTTGCGTCTCTGTTAACAGATGAGTTAGTTCGGCGGGGGCATGAGGTAACGTTGTTTGCCTCTGGTGACTCGATTACGCTTGCAGAGCTTGAAGCGATTCATCCCCGCGCTTTGCGCCTTGATAACAGCGTCAAGGAATACGGCATCTATGAGATGCTGCAACTCAGCCAGGTCTACGATCGCGCCGACGAATTTGACGTGATTCACTCCCATATGGGATGTTCGGCTCTAGCGTATGCCAGATTAGTGAAAACGCCGACCGTTCATACCTTGCACGGTATCTTTACACCTGACAACGAACGGATGTTCAAGCACGCAAAAGAGCAACCATTCGTCAGCATTTCTCATGCTCAGCGGGAGCCAAGGCTAGGGCTAAATTGCGTCGCCACCGTCTATAACGGCATTGATACCGATAGCTACACCTTTTATCCGCAGCCCAGTGACCCACCCTATCTCGCGTTTCTGGGGCGGCTATCGCCCGAAAAAGGGACGCATCTAGCGATCGAAATCGCCCAGCGCACAGGTTGGAAGCTCAAGATCGCAGGCAAGATTGATCCCGTTGATGTGGAGTATTACGAAACATGCATCAAGCCCCATATTGACGGCACGCAGATTGAATACCTTGGCGAAGCAAATCATCAACAGAAGAATGTGCTAATGGGTAATGCTGTTGCAACGCTGTTTCCGATTACGTGGCGTGAACCGTTTGGTCTCGTCATGGTGGAGTCGATGGCATCTGGTACCCCCGTCATTGCAATGGAGCTAGGGTCTGCAACCGAAGTGATCAAGCACGGCAAAACAGGGTTCCTATGTGACAGTGTGGACGAATGTATTGCAGCGTTAGACCAGGTTTCGACGATCGATCGTCGGGTCTGCCGCGAACATGTGATCAGCCATTTCAGCGTACAGCGCATGGTTGATGGGTACGAAGCCGTTTATCAACAACTCATTGATGCCCGCTTTGCCAAAAATGGGAAGGCTCGCAGTTTTGCAACGATTGGCAAATAACGCAGTTAGTCGTACAGGTGGGGGCACTGGCTTCCACCTTTTTGTTGTGAGGTAAAAGTATGGTTAGTTTCAACAGCGCAAAATCGGTTTCATCCCAAGCGATCGTAACCAATCAGGCTTATGTGTCTTCTCGCAAGACGATGCCGTCTCGACAGGCGATCGCGTTGATCTCGGAGCATGGAGATCCAGCCGCAGAAATAGGCAAAGATGCCGCTGGTGGACAAAATGTTTACGTGCGGCAGGTTGGCGAAGCGCTGGCTAAGCTGGGCTGGCAGGTGGATATGTTTACCCGCAAAACCAAGCCAGATGATGCTGCGATCGTGCAGCATGCCCCCCACTGCCGCACCATTCGGCTCGTAGCAGGTCCCGAACAGTTTATCCCTCGCGACGAACTGTTTGCGTACATGCCAGAGTTTGTTGCCGCCTTTCAAGCCTTCCAGAGCAAAGAAGGCACCAATTATCCTTTAATCCATACCAACTACTGGATGTCTGCCTGGGTGGGGCTACAGCTTAAGCAACAAAGTAATCTTCAACTAATCCACACCTACCACTCGTTAGGGGCAATCAAATATCAGACCGTACCCACTCGTCCCGCGATCGCCGACACGCGACTGGCGATCGAGCATCAAGTGCTTGAGCAGGCAGACTGCATTGTTGCCACTAGCCCCCAAGAGCAAGAAGCCCTTCACACACTCGTCTCTCAGCAAGGACACATTGAAGTGATCCCCTGTGGAACAGACATCAGCACCTTCCACACGATGCCCAAAGCCGATGCAAGAACCATGCTTGGGTTTGGTGCTAACGAGTCGATCGTGCTTTATGTAGGGCGGTTCGATCCACGGAAAGGTATTGATACATTGGTCAAAGCCTGCGCGCAATTGAAGGCAAAAGCAGAGCGTGAGAAACAGTTCACTGGCAGAACGGCTTTGAACCCAGCAGCGTTACGGCTTGTCATTGTGGGTGGTCGTGATCCAGAGAGTGATGACATTGTGGAATACACCCGCATTGAGCAACTGGTGCGGGAAACAGGTCTGGCAGACCAGACCACCTTTGCGGGACAAATTGGACACGCTTTACTGCCGCTTTACTACACCGCTGCCGATGTTTGCGTCATTCCCAGTCACTACGAGCCGTTTGGGCTGGTGGCGATCGAAGCCATGGCTTGCGGGACACCCGTCGTTGCGTCTGATGTGGGTGGGCTGAAGTTTACTGTGGTACCAGATGAAACAGGTTTGCTCGTGCCACCGCAGGATGTTGATGCCTTTACTCAAGCCATCGATCGCGTGCTGACCGATGAACTGTGGGCACGGAAACTGAGACGACAGGCACCGATCCGCGTCCAGCAAAACTTTAGCTGGTCGGGTGTAGCCGTGCATCTCAGCGACTTGTACAGACGGCTACTCGCGCAGTCCATTTCCAACACGCTCTTCTTTAATGGTGGCGCAGAGGTTGGTGGCGCAAAGGTTGGTGACGCAAAAACAGGGAAACCAGAGCAGCAAGAAGTCTATGCCATTCGCCCCGAGATTGCTGCACCTTCAACGTTAACCAAAGTCTCATAAACACCAGGAATGTGGGGTGCTAATCCGCGCACCTCTGCGTCCTCAAATGTACAGGGTTCTACACTGGTTGCAGACTCAGGTTTACTGATGTGGACTCTGAGTTTAGGGCGTGTCATCAATTAGCTCCGAAACCTTGCAATATCAGCAGTGTCACGCCCGTCCCAACACACAGGCTAGGGGCTGGAACCCTTGCTGCAAGTCATGTGTAGTAGTAATTGATGAAAGCCCCTAGCGTTCATGGTTTGCTTCTGCGCTCTTCTCTAAGGCGCTTTAGGGGCAACAGCCCTGTCGAACACTGGTCAAGCGATCGCGAGGGCATTAAAATCGGGATGGAGTTATTGCTGAATTAGCCGATCGTAGTTTTCTCAATTATTGGGTGATTCTTGTGCCAGAAAGTACAGACAGTAACAAGGAAAAAGAACGGTTCTTTTACCCAACGGCAAGTTACCGGGGTGAATTTACGCCAGAGCATTTAGCCTTTAATGCCAACTTGCAGGAGTTTGCGCAGCGGGTCTCTATCATTTGTGGTCTGGAAACAGGCGGCAAAGTACCCCCAGGTGACGCTTACAAGGAGATCAAGAAGCTCTGGAAGCAACTGAAAGAGTCGAAAGATGCCTTGCTAGAACAAACAAAGCGAGACAGACCAGAGTTACCAGAGGAATAAGCTAGGGGCTGTCGTCAATGAAGACTATACATGACTTGCTGCAAAGGTTTCAGCCCCTAGCCTGAATTGATGCCGCGCCCTAGACCTGGAAGTAAGTCTTCACAATTTGCAAGATGCGAGTTGCCGCTTTGCCATCCCCAAAGGGATTGATTGCTGTTGCCATCGCTTCATACGCCGTACGATCGCTCAATAGCGTGCCAGCAACTTCTGCGATCTGCTTGGGGTTCGTTCCCACAAGTTTCGCAGTCCCAGCGGTGACCGCTTCTGGACGTTCTGTGGTTTCTCGCAGCACCAAAACGGGTTTGCCCAGGCTAGGAGCTTCTTCTTGTAACCCTCCCGAATCAGTTAGCAGCAAATAACAGCGCTGCATTGCGCCGACCAGCCCCGCATAGTCCAACGGCTCGGTGAGAAACACTCTCGGATGGTCGCCCAGTAGTGCCTGCAACGGTTCACGCACGATGGGATTGCGATGCAACGGCAACAGCAGAGCCGTATCGGGAAAGCGATCGAGAAGCTTCAGAAAGCCTTGGGCAATGTCTTGCAACGGTTCGCCCCAGTTCTCACGTCGATGCACGGTGGCTAGCAAGACGCGGTACTTTTCCCAGTCTAGCTGCGGAATGTTGCAGGGGGGGTGTTGAGCCGCCATCGTTAAAAGAGCATCAATCACTGTATTCCCAGTTTGATGAATGGCACCTAACACGCCCGATCGCTCCAGGTGCTCGACAGCCAAAGCCGTGGGCGCAAAATGCAATTGTGTAATTTGAGAGACGAGGCGGCGATTTGCCTCTTCAGGAAACGGATTGTAGATGTCATCTGTGCGCAATCCTGCTTCAACATGTCCGACAGGAATTTTTTGGTAAAACGCTGCCAGTGCCGCTGCAAAGGCTGTTGTCGTATCTCCTTGAACCAAAACCAGTTGGGGCTGAAGCGTTTGAAACAGCGTTTCTAACCCCCGCAAACTCAGGCAGGTGATATCGCTCAAGCTTTGGCTGGGCTGCATAATCGCCAGGTCATGATCTGCCGTCAAGTGAAACAATGCCATCACTTGATCGACCATTTCCCGGTGTTGTCCAGTCAAGATTACTTGCGTCTCAAACAAGGGGCATGCCCTAAATGCCTGAATCACGGGGGCGAGTTTAATGGCTTCTGGGCGTGTACCCAAAATAATGCTTACTGGGATGGGAGTCTTCTGCATCGAGCTTTGGTGTGTGACGTGAGCAAGAGCGCCTGGTGAAAGGTCATCTCATTTAGCAAGGTCATCCCATTCTACAGAGTACCGCACAGCATCAAAGGCTTAAATTTCTGCATATCGTGCGTCTGATCTGTTTAGTTGTCCATGTGAAAAAGTAGGAGGCAGAGGAGGTAGAAGGCAGAAGGCAGAGGGCAGGAGGCAGAGAAGGTAGAGGAGGTAGAAGGCAGAGGGCAGAGGGCAGAAGGCGCAAGAGGAAGAGGAAGAGGAGGCAGAGGGCGCAGGAGGCAGAGGGCAGGAGGCAAACTTCTTCTGATCTTTAAGTGGCTCAATAAAAAACCCGGCTTTTGCCGGGTTACGAAGCTGATAACACTCGTATGTTGAATGAAGGTTGTCTGTAGAGACGGAGGTAAATGCTTTTGGTGCGATCGCCTACCCTTTGAGATCGCAGGTGAGTGGGCAAGCGGCATAGATGGACGTGTGGGTGGGGTCTGCTTCTCCATGCAGCCAACGCAGCCAGTTTACTTCTTGAGGGTGAACCCCTTTCATCGTGAGCATGGCAGCGCCCAAGATAATGCCTAAAAGGTTAAACCCTAAGATGCTGCTTGCAACGACTAGAACCGCACTAACCGGTAAAACCGATTGCAACACAACTGCTGCCAGAGAGCCGATCGTCACCATTAAAATGATGAGTGGAAAGCCAATGATCAGCAGGCAAACCGTTAGTGCAAAGACCCAAATCAAGAAGCTTTTAATCGCCAAAATGTAGTAAACATTCTTAAAGCTCTGGCTCTGAGATAGCGTCATACCCGTGCTCCTAAACGATAAATTGATTGTTTTATTTGAAAGGCTCTGAAATGCTTTTAAGCGATCCCCACACTCAGGATCGAAATAGTTCTCATAGTATAGAGAGATCACTGAAGTTAGATGAGTTTCCGTAGAATAAATTTACAGTCTTTAGTTAGCGCTACTGTTTTTCCAGAAGCTGGAGAACCCTCTAGAAAGTCATTTCATTGTTTAATTCAGAACCGAAGCCCAACTAAAAGCAATGTTTGAGACTGGTAAAAGCACAGAGAACTTCATGAAGTTTTTCCTGCAAGAGCGCTTTGAGCTTTCGTTTGGCTGTGCTTAATTTTTCTTGCAAGTATCTGCGGTTATTCTTATCAAGCTATCTGCAAAGGATGCCTTCATTATGAAGTAATTTATACGTTTGAACCTATTGCGACAGGCTGCTATCGGTCATGAGCGGCTCAATCTTACGAAGGCTCGATGTTACGAAGATTTACAGCGTTTTCCAATTTGCTGAGGTACACCTTACTCCCTTGACCCCTTTACTCCCTGCATGGAGCTGTACTTCACTTAATTGAAAATTGCTGTAAGGTGACGAGAATCCACGATGACAAAGGCTCGCTCTGCTCAATGGGATGAACGCTAAATCCCCTTCCTGAGCTGCCCTTTCTCTGGGGGCATGGCACAGTGGGCACATCACAGGCGTTCTCTCCAAAGTGACAACCATGACCCTGTAATAATCTGCCATCTGGTTGATGCTTCGATTGTGGTGGATCTGGTCAACTATATCTGATGACGAAAAACGATCTTGCAATGGGAGCTAGAACAATGCGGAAGCTGAATATTGGCTTGACCGATGAGCAACGCGCTGGTGTCTGTGAATTACTGAATAGAGACTTAGCAGATGCAAACCTGCTGTTGATCAAAACCAAAAAGTATCACTGGGATGTCACAGGTCCTGAGTTTCGGTCACTTCACCAGATCTGGGAAGAGCAGTACGAAGTCTTGAACGAAACAATCGATGCGATCGCTGAGCGTGTGCGTGCGCTGGGCAACTACCCACTGGGCAGTGCTGAAGGGTTCTTGAAATATGGTTCGATCAGTGAGCACACGGGTGAAGTGCCCCCCTCTTATGACATGGTGGCAAATTTGGTTAATGACCATGAGCAGATTATCCGCAATCTGCGTGAGCACATTGACCAGTGTTCAGAAGAATTTCACGACGAAGGTACGGCTGACTTCCTCACAGGGTTGATGGAAGGGCATGAAGAGATGGCGTGGATGCTGCGTTCCTTTATCGAAGGCAAAGCGGTACAGCCCGATAATCAGTTGCCTCCTACCAATGTGAAATTCCCGGTTGGTGCAGCGAAGTAAAAGGTGTTGGGAGAAGATTCTAAAGACAGGTGTACCTGAAGGTCTTTCCCAAACAAACCGGATAGTTGAGCAAGCTGATTGTAGGTTTTGCGATCAGCTTACTTGGTCTTAGTAATCTTCAGATCGTGCTCTTCTAAAGGAACCTCCAAAATTGGATTTATTGTGCTTGGTTAGGATCGTGGACTTATGAAGGTGTCATTCTGTGCGTAGGGGCGTAGCAAGCGGTAGAAAGTCTTTGCCTTCGCCCAGAGTGATCTGCCACCTGCCGCACCCGTATAACTAAGAGGCTAAGGTTGTCGAAGTTATTTAATTCACAATCTTTAGTAGCCTAGCTGTTCGCGGGCTTGTTGTCTCAATGCGCGGGCACCTTCAGCTTTGGGTTGAATTTGTAATGCCTTATCTAGAGCCGCGATCGCCTGATCAAACCGTCCCAAGTTCCACAGTGCCGATCCTTTCGTACTCCAGGCTTCGGCAGAGTTGCGGTTCAGCGCGATCGCTTCGTCAAGCACATCGATCGCTTCTGATGACCGCCCAAATTCTTGCAACGTAATGCCGCGATCGACCCATGCTTCCGTTAGCTTTGGTTTGATCAATGTGGCCTGCTCAAACAATTTGAGTGCTTCCAGCGATCGATCTTGCAGCTTCAAGGCCTTCCCCTGGCTCCACATCGCTTCAGCATAGTCAGGGTTAAGCGCAAGAGCATCGTTGCATGCCACGATCGCCTGGTCAGGACGCTTCAGTCCAGTAAGGGCATCACATCGACCCCAGTGTGCTTTTGCCATTTTAGGCTTCAGCTTGATCACCTTATCGTAATTGGTTAATGCGTCTGCATACTGCCGCTGTTGTCGCTGACGGTTTGCCTGTTCTAAAAGCGCCCTCACCTGTTGCTCAGGCGTAAGAGGGCTGGGGCTGGCAAGAGGCGATCGCTTGGGCGTTGGGTAAGTAATCGCACTCAACGGTGTGGTTGGCTGGCTAAGGCGCAAGAGAGGACTCACTTTAAAACCCAAAAGCACTAGACCGACCGTGGCAGCAGATAACAGCGTCCATTGCTTGAGTGACGGCTTCTGAAATGCCGCGGTTAAGCGTTCGCTGAAAGAGTGTTCTGGTGGCGCTACTGCCAGTGCCGATGCTCGCAAAAAGGAGCCGGAAGCGGTGCTACCCGATAATGTCAGCGTTTCATCTTTGGGATCTGTCGGCACAAAGTCATAGCTCTCGCTTGGCTGCTTCAACGTCATGATGGGTGATTGAGACGGCTCAAGCAGCACGGTTGAAGCTAAATCATCCCCAGGCTCTGTTGATCGCCCCTGATCAGCCGAGTCTGGAGCAATGCTTCGGAGTGCTTCGAGGGCTTCTACCGCAGTGGGATAGCGATCGCGAAAATCATAGCAGACCATGCGATCGAGGATTGCGGCTAGTTCCGAGCTAACCTGCGGTGCATGAACGCGCCAGTCTAGCTCGCTGGTTTGGGCATCTTCGCCCAGGTCTCGTGGCAGCACGCCTGTCAAAGCCTGAATGCCCGCCAGCCCAACCGCGTAAATGTCGCTACTAAAGCGAGGCTTACCCGCAAGCTGCTCATTGGGAATGTAGCCATGCGTGCCGATCGACACCGTTGAGTCAGCGATGTCCGTATTAGGATCAGCCGCCTGAACGCTAACGCGCTTCACTGCACCAAAATCAATCAGCACCAGTTTGCCATCCCGTCGTCGCCGCATGAGGTTCGATGGTTTCACATCTCGATGAATGACATTCTGCTGATGGACAAAGACCAGCACCTCCAGAATGTCTTTCAGGAGGGCAATCACCCGCATTTCTTCCCACGGCTCACCTTTGACGATTTGCCGCGTCATGGGTTCGCCTTCAACAAACTCCTGAACTAGATAAAATTCCTGATTCTCCTCAAAGTGAGCAAACAGTGAGGGAATCTGATCGTGATTACCCAGTTGATAAAGCACTCTGGCTTCTGTATTGAACAGTCGCCTTGCCGTTTGCAGGTTTTTGGGCTCGTTTGTCTTCACTAACAGTCGCTTGACGACGCAGCGAGGGCAGTCTGGCAGATGGAGGTCTTGCGCCAGAAACGTTTGACCAAACCCGCCAATACCAAGTTGGCTGATGAGCTTGTAGCGTTTGCCCACCACTGCGGTGGGGCTGTCCTGTTGAAGTTGGTGAGTCATGTTTAGTTAAGCGACTCCAGGTTCATCAAACATTGAGGCAGCCGAACAGTCTCATTTTTCCGCCTGCAACTGCAATATCAGGATGCCCTGAAGAGGTTCCGATCGACTTCAATCATAGAGACTCGATGCTAAACCTGTGACTAAAGGAGTACCCCGATCGCGCCAGCGATCGCTCAGGTACCGATGTAGACGGCAATTGGCAGACGGTAAACAGTAAGCATGCACCTTCTGAAACAACCCAATGCACCGCCTTGCCAAGACATTAGCAAACGACATTCTCTCCACTCCTCACCTTTGCGGACGTTGCCCGCTGCGTACAACGATCAGCGTCCGACTTCAACGGTTGCTCGACTGACTAAAAGGCGGCACCCGATCGAGATCTTAGTGTATTGGCTAAGCGCACGGCTGGCAAACTTTAGACGAAAAACGGCAGTTTTGTGCAACGCCAGCAACACTTAATGGCAAAGCGCTTTCTGCAATTTACGCTTTATCTCCAGCGGTAGCAAAATAGCCAGACCAAGCAATCACGCAGTGACAGGTTAACATCACTATGCACAAAGATTGCCGCCTTGTGATCCAGATGATGCAACTGCACACAGCGCTGCACGAATCATCTACTCAGCAATGAAGATCAAATAACATTGACGTTTGGTAAATCGGGTTGAGTGTACGTAGCTTGCTTTCTGCAGAGCAACCCAACGTCTGTGGGCGTGTTGGGTTTCATACTGCAACTACCCAACCCAAAATGATTTAAGCCACGATCCTACCCATCGACAAGAACGCAAGCTGAGAGCGACGATCGTGCGGTTTTCACCTGCTTAAAAGTGCTGCGTATCATTCCTTTCCGCAAGCTTGTAACAATCCGTATCATAGAGGTAAAGCACTATACCTTTGATTCATGCTTGCCCAAATTAAAGCGCTTGCTGACAGCCTCGCTCCACGGTTGGTAAAAATTCGTCGCCATCTGCACAGCCATCCTGAACTCAGTGGACAAGAACATCAGACAGCCGCTTATGTAGCAGGCGTGCTGTCATCTTGTGGGCTTCAGGTAAAAGAAGGGGTTGGCAAAGTTGGAGTCGTTGGAGAATTACACGGTAAAGGGGCAGATCCTCGCCTGCTGGCAATCCGTACTGATATGGATGCCTTGCCCATTCGTGAGCAAACTAAACTGGCGTTTGCATCGCAGCACCCTGGTGTAATGCATGCCTGCGGTCACGATGTCCACACAACGGTGGGACTGGGAACCGCAATGGTGCTTTCTCAACTGGGGCAAGCTTTACCAGGTGATGTGCGGTTTTTGTTTCAGTCTGCCGAAGAGATTGCCCAGGGTGCCATGTGGATGGTGCAGGATGGCGTGATGGTGAATGTGACAGGCATTTTATCGGTACATGTGTTTCCCTCCATTCCCGCAGGTGTAGTAGGCATTCGCTATGGGGCGCTGACTGCCGCCGCCGATGATCTCGAAATCACAATTTTGGGTGAGTCAGGGCATGGGGCACGTCCGCATGAGGCGATCGACGCTATCTGGATTGCCTCCCAAATCATCACTACCTTGCAACAAGCCATCAGCCGCACTCAAAATCCTTTACGTCCCGTCGTGCTGACGATCGGGCAAATCAACGGTGGACGAGCACCCAACGTCATTGCCGATCAGGTGCAGTTGTTGGGCACCGTGCGATCGCTCCATCCTGAAACCAGTGCTGCCCTGCCCACCTGGATTGAGCAAATCGTGGCGAACCTTTGCCAGACCTATGGTGCACGCTATGAACTCAACTATCGACGCGGCACACCGTCTGTGCAGAACGACAAAGGCATGACCCAACTTCTAGAGTCCTCTGCAAGAGCCGCGTGGGGTGCTCAAGGCGTGCAGCTAATTCATGAACCATCTCTGGGTGCAGAAGATTTCTCAGTCTACCTACAGCACGCTCCAGGCAGCATGTTTCGGCTGGGGGTCGGGTTCAAAGATCAGCACAACTACCCCCTCCATCACCCTCAATTTGAAGTAGATGAAACGGCAATACTAACAGGGGTTGTAACGCTTGCTTATGCAGCCTGCCAGTACTGGCAACATTAGGGAGGGAGGAGGAGGGATGCAAGCTAAAAGCTAAAAAATTTGTTGGTTTTTAGTTTTTAGCTTTTAGAAGGAGCCAAGAGCGGGTCAGGCACTAGAGGCTGTCATCAATTAATACTACACATTGCTTGCAGTAAGGGTTCCAGCCCCTAGCCTGGTGTGGTGGGACGGGTGTGACACTGCTGATATTGCAAGGTTTCGGAGCTAGTTGATGACACGCCCTAACAACCAACAACTAATGACTAACAACGGGTTCTCCTCATAGCCGGAATCTGCCCGTCGATGGAGTGACCACCAGCAGTCATTCGCTAATGATAAATAGACAACCGTTACCGAGAGGAGATTATGGCAGCAACCACACCGCTTAAAGGGCTAGAGCTAGTCGATTGTGCGCGAGCAAACGCAAAGCAGGGGGCTGAAACGGCTGCTAACCTATGCGGCTATGGTGCAGATCTCAACACGTTTAAGCAGGAACTACAGCAAGCCTGCCAATCGATGGGCGTTGAGTTTCATGAACTCAGCGATTTAATTACCGATCAGCAAAGAATGCTAACGCTGGGTGAAGGAGAAGTCGTTGCGCCAGATTCGCCATCGGAGCTTTAGAGGATGCCTGAGAAGTTCGATCGGCAGCAGATGAGGAGCGGATGAAACGGATGGTGCATTTAACTGGATTTGCTACTGCCCACTAAAAAGCTGACGGCTGATAGCTAACGGCTAACCGGCGGATTGCGTTGAGGATGGTTTAGGATTGCTATGCAAGCAGGGTGAATGTTGATGTGCCCTAGACGTACCTGAATCTATGCGTGATTCTAATCCCATCCTTTTTGTGAGCAAGAAACTTGGTAAGTTGGTCAAGGTCTGGCGAGAGCGCAACACGCTGGGGCTACTGAAGTTTCTGTATCGGCGGAGTTTAGAGAAGATTCGGGGTCGCATTTCTTACCAAAAGTGGATTGCCCGCGATCGCCTCACCAAAACTGATCTAGCCGCTGCTCAACGGGCGATCGAACAGTGGTCGCTCCGTCCTACGTTTTCGATCGTCATGCCTGTGTACAACGTCGAGGCGCGGTGGCTCGAAAAAGCGATCCAGTCGGTGCAGAACCAGCTTTACCCTGATTGGGAACTCTGCCTTGCCGACGACGCTTCACCTAAACCCCACATCAAGCGGATTCTGACCCACTACAGCAAGCTAGATTCCCGCATTAAAGTGGTCTTTCGTCCCAAAAATGGTCAGATTGTTGCTGCCAGCAATACTGCCCTTGAGTTGGCGACAGGTGACTATATCGCGCTACTGGATCATGACGACGAGCTAGCCATCAATGCCCTGTTTGAGAACGCCAAACTCATCAACGAGCATCCTGATGCCGATTTCATCTACAGCGATGAAGACAAAATGGATACCAGGGGACGGCGAATCGATCCGTTTTTTAAGCCTGATTGGTCGCCGGACTACTTCCATGCCTGCATGTACACCTGCCATTTAGCGGTGTATCGGACAAACCTGGTGCGGGCGATCGGAGGCTTTCGTGCAGGATTCGATGGCGCTCAGGACTACGATCTGGTGCTGCGGGTCGCCGAAAAAACCCAAAATATTTATCACATTCCCAAAATTCTCTATCACTGGCGGGTGATTCCCGCATCTGTCACCGCAAACGGCGAGGAGGCAAAGCCCTGGGCATACGATGCTGCCCGGAGAGCGCTGGAAGAAATGCTGGCACGCAGCCCCTATCCTGGTGTGGTGGAAACCGTGGTCGATCGACCGGGGTTTTGGCGCGTCCGTCGTCACATCATCGGCGCACCGTTGATCAGCATCATCATTCCCAGTGCAGGCAAAGGTACGACAACGCCAGAAGGTGACTTCATTGCGGTAGAAAACTGTATTCGCAGGCTTCAGGAGCGCAGCACGTATCGCAAGTTTGAGGTAGTGTTAGTCGATGGCTACGATATCCCAGACGAAACGCTGGCAAAGATAATGCCTCCGTCTGAAGGGCCTGCTGAGCCAATGATTCGCCTGGTGCGCTGTCAAGAGCCATTCAACTTTGCTCATCGCATCAATCAGGGTGCGGCTCATGCCAATGGCGAGTTTTTGCTGCTGCTGAACGACGATACCGAAGTCATTACCCCCGACTGGCTGGAATCGATGCTGGAGTTCGCCCAGCAAAAAGAGGTTGGTGCCGTCGGTGCCAAACTGCTCTATCCCGACGGCAAAATCCAGCATGGGGGAGTCATGGTGCTGGATGGCAACCCAGGTCACGCCTACCACAGGTTCGATCAGGATCATCCTGGCTACTACTGCTCCAACCTGGTGAATCGCAATTATCTGGCAGTGACAGCGGCTTGCCTGATGCTCCGTCGAGACATATTTCAGCAAGTTGGCGGCATGGACGAAATCTTTCCCCTGAACTACAACGATGTAGACCTGTGCTTAAAGGTACATCAGGCGGGCTACCGCAATGTGGTGGTGCCCTACGCTCAGTTAATTCACTACGAGTCGCTGAGCCGTCAACCGGGACTACAGCCCAAAGAATGGGAAACCTTAAACAAAAAGTGGCAGGACTATTTCAAGCAACTCAACGGCGACCCCTACTACAACCCCAACCTGTCGCAGCGGGCAGTCACATTTGAACTTTGGTAAGGCGATGGAAATAATCCAATTCCGTCAGAAAATCATTTACTGAGCCGCACTTTAATCATCATGGTTGTTACTGGCGATCGTTCCTGCAAGCAAGTTAAGTGAGGTGAAATCTTGTCACTAACTGCATCGAATGGATAGCAATTAGGAAACAAGCACTTTTCCGTTGCCGTTGCCGTTTGCTGGTTGAGGTTCGCTTGTTGCTTTGAAGGAATCTGTAGTGATTGGTTTGGCTGTTGTAGCCGACGATGATTCGGTTGCAGGCTCGGTCTTTTTCCGCGTGGGGCGACGGCGCTCACTTTTGGGGATACCACCCGCTTTGCCGTACTCACCGCTATTTTTGCCATATTTGGCGGCAACTCCCAGCAACATCTGCTCTGACAGGTCCCGCAATTCTTGCTCTGCACTTTTGATGTCGCGGGAGAGGTCATCCAGCGTTGAGAGGGTGCTGTTGTAGGTAGAAATTTTTAATCGCAGTGCTTGAATGCGCTGACTGTAGGTCTGTAAGGTCAACTCATTGCCCAGATCAAGACTGTCACTGATGGATTGCAAGCCTGCCTCGCGTTTTTCCGCTTTTTGCAGCACCACTGATGATCGTTTGGGTCGCGCCATCGTAAAGCCCTCAGGTAGAAATAGACGTACTTTTACACTCTATCGATTGCGCCAATCGCCTAGCCTGAGTGAAATTGAGTAAAATCTAAAGAAAAAATAAAGAACTTTTTCGTTATTTTTCTCTAGGCGATCGCCCTCCGTTTAAGCTAAGCCAATCTCGCATTGTCGGTGGTTTGTTTGCCAGCGTGAGTGCGAAGTTCAAACCAGAATTTTTGTAGGTTGGGTTGAGTCCGCGAAACCCAACATTTGCAAGGACGTTGGGTTTCATGCTTCAACCCAACCTACATGGAGTTACTGGTTCAGAAATGGGTGGCACTTCGTTTATATCATCACGATCGCATTGATTCATACGCTGATCGCACTCAGTCAGATTATGACCAAATTGAGTTACACGACGATCAAATCGAGTCACACGCTGATCAAATCGACTAATATCACGCTCGTACTTAATAAGACGACGATCGAATCAAGGGACACGGCGATCAAATCAAGTGTGATGACGATCAAATCGAGTAACGCGACGATCGAATCGAGTTTAACCACAATCGAATCGAGTAACGCGACGATCGTACTCACGACCCTTCCGCCTCAGATATTGCGATCGTCTGACGAACCGTTGCCTACAAGAGAAAAAATAAGGCTATAACAGGCGTGAACAAACCCTTTGAACGAAACCTCGGAGGTTTGTGTCAGACCTTGAACCTCACAATCCATTGACGGTAAACCTCCGAGGTTTGAGGAACGGCTATAACGGTTGTGAACGAAACCTCGGAGGTTTGCACCAGATCGATAGCAACCGAAGAGACCGTTGGGACAGCTATCGTGCCTCAGCCCTGCTGCTAGTAAAGAGTCTACTTTTTTATCCTCATCCTTCATCCCTTATCCCTTCCTTCACGTCATGCCTGAAACCGCACGCAGTTTTCTTGCCAGCCCGGAAGGTGTAGAGCGCTTAAATGCTGCCAAACAACGGTTGAACCTCAGCATCGCCGCCATTGCAGAACGGGCAACGGTGAGTGCGGATACGGTGCGGCGCTTGTGGCACCCTGAGCGGGGCAAGCGGGTGAGTAGAGCCAATGTGGTTGCTATTGCTCACGCACTAAATCTGCTGCCGGAAGACATTGTGCCTAAAGGCGAGTGGCAGTATGACGACCCGCAAGCCGAAGCAGAGCGACGGATTCAGGAGGCGCTGCAAACCAACGCCACCGCTCTGGATTTATCCAGGTTGGGATTAATTCGCGTTCCAGAGGCGATCGACCAACTCGTCCATCTGACGGAACTTTCCCTTTTCCAAAATCAACTGACGAGTGTGCCCGCGACGTTAAGCAACCTGTCCCAGTTGACGAAACTTTACCTTTACCAAAATCAACTGACAAGTGTGCCCGCAACGTTGGGCAATTTGTCTAATCTCACAGTGCTTCGCCTCGACCAAAATCAACTGACAAGTGTTCCCGCGACGTTGAGCAACCTGTCCAATTTGACGGTGCTTTCCCTCTCCCAAAATCAACTGACAAGTGTTCCCGCGACGTTGAGCAACCTGTCCAATTTGACGGTGCTTTCCCTCTCCCAAAATCAACTGACAAGTGTTCCCGCGACGTTGGGCAGCCTGTCCAATTTGATGGGGCTTTCCCTCTCCCAAAATCAACTGACGCGCGTGCCTGAGACATTGGGCAACCTGTCTAATCTGACGCAGCTTTACCTCACCCAAAATCAACTGACGCGCGTGCCTGAGACATTGGGCAACCTATCCAATCTGACGCAGCTTTACCTCAACCAAAATCAACTGACGCGCGTGCCTGAGACGTTGAGCAGCTTGTTGAATCTGACGCAGCTTTCCCTCTCCCACAATCAACTGACAAGTTTGCCTGAAGCGTTGGGCAACTTGTTCAATCTGACCGCGCTTTACCTCGACCAAAATCAACTGACGAGTGTGCCAAAGGCATTGGGCAACTTGTCTAATCTGACCAAGCTTTACCTCGACCGAAATCAACTGATGAGGGTGCCTGAGACGTTGGGTAACTTGTCCCATCTGACCATGCTTTCTCTCGACCGAAACCAACTGACGACAGTGCCAGGTTGGATTGCTCGGCTCACCCAGCTAGAACGAATCGACTTGAACGATAACGCCCTGACCGCCCTGCCAGCGTTCCTCAGAGAACTGCCACACTTAACGGCGCTGTTGCTGCACGGCAATAAAGCACTGGGTCTGTCTGATGAGATTCTTGGACCTACAGACCAGGAGGTAAATGAGGGCGCTATGCCAGCCAGTCCTCAAGCCATTCTGGACTATTACTTCCGCATTCAGGCAGAGCGCCAACCCCTCAACGAAGCCAAGCTCATTCTAGTGGGGTACGGCAACGTGGGCAAAACCTCCCTCGTCAACCGCCTGCTTCACCACACCTTCGACCCCGACTCCAAAGAAACCGAAGGCATCCAAATTACCCCCTGGCATCTGCGGCTACACGACACCGAAGACATTACCCTGCACGTCTGGGACTTTGGTGGGCAGGAAATTATGCACTCCACCCATCAGTTTTTTCTCACCGAACGCAGCCTCTATCTGCTGGTGCTCAACGGTCGTCAGGGGCACGAAGACACCGATGCCGAATATTGGTTGGAGCTAATCCAGAGCTTTGGCGGCAATTCACCCGTCCTGGTTGTCCTCAACAAAGTGCAGGAACACCCCTTTGACGTGAACCGCAGCGCTCTCCGGCAAAAGTTTCCCAACATTCGCGCGTTCATCGCTACCGACTGCGAAGCCAATTTGGGACTGGATCAACTCCGGGCTAACCTTGAGCACGAAACCGACCAACTGGAGCATCTGCGCGATCCCTTTCCCGCCAGTTGGGTGGCCATCAAACAGCGCCTGACCGACATGCAAGAGAACTACATCTCCTTTGAGCAGTTCCGCCACGTCTGCCAGCAAGACGGTGAAACCAACCACAGCGCTCAAGACTCGCTGGCAATTCATCTCCACAGCCTCGGCATCGCCCTCAACTACAAAGACGACCCCCGCCTGCGCGATACCCATGTGCTGAATCCCCACTGGGTCACGCGTGGCATTTACCAACTGCTCAACGCCCACACCCTTGCTGACACCAAGGGCGACCTGGCGATCGCCTGTCTAGCGCAGATCCTCGACCAAACGGCGTACCCTCCCGAACGTCACGGCTTTTTGCTGGAACTGATGCGAAAGTTTGAGCTATGCGTTCGCTTCCCCGAAGAGGAAGGGCGGTACCTCATCCCCGACCTGCTCGACAAGCAACAGCCCCCGATCGCCGAAGACTTTGATGCCGCCGAATGCCTCAACTTTCGCTATGAGTATCCCATCCTGCCAGAAGGGCTGCTGCCCCGCTTTATCGTCCGTACCCATGTGTTGAGTATGCCGCAAGACCGCTGGCGCACGGGTGCCATTCTAACCCTGGAGGGCAATCGGGCACTGGTCAAAGCCGATCGCGCCGATCGTTGCATTACCATCAGCATCAAGGGGACTCTCAACAGCCGCCGTCGCCTTCTGGCCGTGATTCGCTACGACTTCGATCGCATCCACAGCAGCTTCAAGTTCAAACCACAGGAAAAGGTGCCCGTACCGGGACAGCCAGCGGTTTCCGTTGATTACAACGAGCTGTTGATGCGCGAGGAGCGCGGACAAACCACCTTCGATCTCTTCACAGGCAACGGCTTGCTAACGGTCAACGTCCGTGAGTTGCTCAATGGCGTTGATCTGGACGGCATCCGCAAGCCCACCCGCCTACCGGACAAAGAAAAGCGTGCTCTGCGGCTGTTCTACAGCTACTCTCACAAAGACGAACTGCTGCGCGACGAACTCGAAGTGCATCTCAAGCTGCTTCAGCGCTATGGGCTGATTCAAAACTGGCACGATCGGCGCATTATGCCCGGTGCGGATTGGCAGCAAGAACTCGACACCAACCTGGAGCAAGCCGACATCATTCTGCTGCTCATCAGCCCTGACTTCATCAACTCTGACTACTGCTTTCAGAAAGAAATGACCCGCGCTTTAGAACGACACAAAGCTGAAGCCGCGATCGTTGTTCCCATCCTGATTCGCCCCGTCAATTGGGATTCGTTTCACGCGGGACTCGGTATTAGCATCCAGGCACTCCCCCTCGACCTGAATCCTGTCACCCGCTGGTCAGATAAAGACGAGGCGTGGCTCAACGTAGAGCAGGGCATCCAGCGCCTCATTGAGGAGAAAATGGGATTATCGATGCGAGAGCTAGGGCGCGATCGACCCTCTCTTGCAGATTTTTCCTATAGCAGTCGAGAGGTTGGTTAGGACATATCGTGACCATCAAAAGCGCTGCCAGGTAAGATTTTGCCCTCTGCCTTCTGCCCTCTGCCTTCTGCCCTCTGCCTCCTGCCCTCTGCCTTCTGCCCTCTGCCTCCTGCCTTTTGCTATTGCAACAATTAAAAACCCAACACCACGACCGATGCTGGGCTTCGTTGAGGCAAGGCGATCAACGAGAACGACGATCGCGCCTGCACGTTTCAAGAAGCGCAAGAAGGATTAGAAAGATCGATCGCTGCAACTTTGCCTTACTTGCTTCCTTTGAGTGACAATTGACAAAGCATGAGGGACAGTGACGATGCTATCAATCAAAGGGACATTCCAAGATGGAGTTGTCAGGCTGGATGAACCTGTAGAGGCGCGAGAAGGTCAGCCCGTGATTATTACCTTCCTGGACGATAGCGGTGAAACAATCTCTGATACCGCTTGGGCTGATCTGGCGCAATTAGTGAAGACCAATCAGGTGAAGACGGGAATTGGTGATTTAGCACATCAGCATGACCACTACCTCTATGGGACACCGAAGCGAGAGGATTAGCGTTGCCTAAAGTGTTTGTCGATACGGCAGCTTGGATTGCCCTACTTGATGCCGATGATGGGCTTCACGCTGCAACTGAACAAGTCTGGCATCAATTGTTGAAACAAAGAACCTTATTGGTGACCAGTGATTTTGTCTTGCTGGAGCTTGCAGATGCTTTCGCAAATCCTGGCAGTCGGAAACAGGTGATCGCTTTCATCAATGATTTGTGGCAATCGCCTGCTGTACGATTTTTGCCTCTAAGCCGTACACTATTAGACGAAGGATGGGCACTGTATAGTCAACGCTTCGACAAAGGCTGGGGTTTAACCGATTGCACAAGTTTTGTCGTGATGACTCAGGAAAAGATTACGCAGGCATTCACATCCGATCGACACTTTGAACAAGCAGGCTTTACAAAGCTGTTGTGAGGAGTATGAGCGATCACCGCTACTAAGGATAACTGAGTAAAGCGCGATCGCCCACTTCATCAATTGTCAAGACAAGCAAAAACCCAACACCGATCGTGGTGTTGGGTTTTTGGCATTCAAGGCGATCGACGAGAACTGCGATCGCTCAACCAATACCAATACCAATTACGGATTGGCGTAGAAATCGTTGCTGACCGTCAAGCGAAGGTCGGCGGAAGGGTCAATCAAAATCACATTTGGTGTTTGGGTTTGGGTAGCAGGTTGTCCGCCCGTCGCACCTGCCAGAATGTTACCCAGGTCAATTTTTTGTCCCAAAATGGTTGCCAGTACCGCGCTTGTTGCCGCAGATGTAGCCGCATCCTTAAGCGTACCGGGGTTGGTGTTTTGGGTGACGGGTTGCCCACTCACCACCTGCGATCGGGCGCTGAAGGGGTAGGCTTGACTGCCGATCGTCACCCGTTGCGCGATGAACTGAGTGCCCAGAACCTGACCATTGCTGGTTACTGGAATCAGTTGACCCACAATGTCGCTGTCTCTGGGGATGACCACCTGCCCTTGCGGATTCTTGAGGTCATCCACCACCCGTAGCGTCAGATTGTTGATGGTTTCACCCGGAGTCACCACAATTTTTTGCGAACCGAGGTAGCGGATGTTAAACGAGGTTCCTTGAGGCACCAGGTAACGAGGGTTCAGCGCCGTTTGGGGAGTGGTTGGGGTGGGATTGCTGCCTGTATTACTACCCGTCGTTGGTGTGCTGCCGTTGAGTCGGGCAAT
Source organism: Lyngbya sp. HA4199-MV5 (assembly GCA_019359375.1). Classification (GTDB taxonomy): domain Bacteria; phylum Cyanobacteriota; class Cyanobacteriia; order Leptolyngbyales; family Leptolyngbyaceae; genus Stenomitos. Next base: position 65,486 of record JAHHHL010000007.1, on the reverse strand, counting down.
GTAGTTGTTGGCACCTTCGCTGGTAGCGATCGGTGGGAGTTTGCCTTGATTCACCAACGTTTGATAGATATAAGCTGCGACATCCGCACGCGTTGCCGTTTCATTGGGGTTGAGGAAGCTCACGTTCGGGTAATTAACCACCACATTCCGCTCTGCCGCTGCTGCTACGCCGCTTTTCGCATAGGCAGGAATTTCGCCACCATCTCTAAAGGTCGTCAGCGTCGTATCGGCAGGACGGGCAGGCGTGAAGTTCAACCCGCTGGAAAGGGCGACCAAAACCTGTACTTTGGGAATTTGCTGCTCTGGTTTGAACGCACCATCGGGATAGCCGCTCATAAAGCCTGTTTCATACGCTTTGCCGATCGCCGCTGCGCCCCAGTAGGTGTTGGGAACATCCCCAAAGCCACGCGAGACGCGCACGGCACTGTTACTAAAGGCATTTTTGACGATCGCCGCGAACTGAGCGCGGGTTACAGGCGCATCGGGCTTGAAGGTGCCATCGGGGAAGCCTGCAATAATTTGCCGATCAGCCAATGTATCAATGAAGGGGCGCGCCCAGTGAGAGCGGGTATCAGAAAAGTTGGCAGCACTTGCAGGAGCCGAAACCACAAAGGGCGCAACGGCACTGGAAGCCACACCCAATGCCAGCAGTACTGCACTTGCTGAAGACCAATGACGAACGTTAGACATAAAAAAACTCCGTAAACGCTGAAGCGATACTGATGAATGACACGTATGAGCGATAGCAAAAAATCGGTTCCCCTTGAGCACTGTCTACAGGCTCAACAAAAATTGGTGATGCAACCGTGGCTTGCGTGTAGCCAATGATGACTCGATTTAGATAGCAAAGCTGTTAAAGGCTTATTAGTCCTTGACCACAACAATGTGACTTTGTTCCCAGGACGTTTGATTCACCGCGATCGTCCCGCTCTGGGTAGCTGACAAATCTTTTTTGGAGGTTACGTTGTCGCTTGTTTCTGCGGTGTCTCGTCATAACGTCAACTGCTTCCACTGGCGCTCCTTACCAGCCCATCGATAGTCCTACCACCTGCGATCGCGGCTCTTCGTTGCTCGATCGAGTTTCTTCATCCAGGGCGCGGATCAAGCGTTGATAGATTTCTTCTGCCTGCTGGGGCGAGTTGCCAATGCTCGTCACGCCTACTTTGCCGAATTCGGACAGGCAACCCATGAGATGAAACACGGTGCCCGTTTCGGTGCTGGTGTCAAAGTGAAGCTGATGCAGTGCAATGATATCCATCAAGTCGTTGGGCAGCAGTCCCTGGTAGCGATCTTTTTGCAGATTGTCGGTGGCGATGTAGTATTTGGGTCGCCCCTGCTGGCTGTAAAACAAACCGCTGGAGAGGTCATAGCGTCCGTTGGTGAGAAACTTCAGCGTCATGAAAGGATGAGTGGTGCCACCTTTCCGCAGGTTGATTTCGATCGCTTGAAGATCCCATTCGGGTTTTCCAGGCTGATCCGGTTGGTGGACGGCAACGAAATCGACACCAAAGCGTTCCATTGCACCTTTTTCGGCTAAATTCTTGCCGATCCGCAGTCCCAACTCCTGCAACCGCAAACGGTACATTTCGTCGGCGGGAAAGCTACAACCCAGATAAATTTGTCCGCTGGGTCCACCGAGAATTTGATCGTGGGTAGACAGAATTTCGACTTCGCCCGTTGGCGTGATTCTGCCTTGCACGCTAGGCGATCGCTTCGTGTCACCTTCAAGAAACGCTTCGACGATCGCGCCTAGTTGGGGGATGCGATTGCTAAAGTTTGCCCAGGTTTCCGTAGCGGCTTCAAACGCGAGGTGCTGAAACTGATCTTTCAAGACATCGACCCGTTTCTCATGCGAAGTCGTATCCGGCGCGGCAAACTGAATCGGACGCAGATCTAAAATGGCATTGCCTTCTCCCGAAAAGCCCTCATTGAGCTTGACAACCATGCGTTTGAGGCTAGGCTGACGTTCCCAAAGTTCTGCTGCCGCGATCGCCAGTGCATCAGCACTCCACAGACTGTTGCTGCCATCAGGGTGTGGCACACCTGTCTCGGCAAAAATCTGACGACTGCCGCTTTTGGTGCCCCATTCCAGCAAAGCAGGGTCAAGGGCATAGAGGGGAATGTCGAGCTTTACCGAAAGATCCCGCTCGGCGGTCGTAGAGTTATAGCAAATCATGTAGGCACGATCGCGCTGCACCGCCATCCGTATCCGCTCCAGCAAGCGTGGGCGATCGAGAATTTTTTGGCTCAGGGGACTCAGCGACGAATCGTAGGTGGACAGCAGCAGCAGGCGATCGCGGGCATGGGAAAACGGAATACCCGGCAGCAGTTGCAGGTAGTAGTCAATCACGCTGGGATGCAGGGGCTGAGACGTAATGTATACCAGCCGCGTGCGAGGATTACGGAGCCGAATCAGCGAGAATAGCAAACGCTCTTCGTAATGATGCACCCCCTGAATTTTGACCAACTCATGCTGGTCAAGGCTAAGCGAGGGTACCACCACGATATCGGCATCGCTGCCATCAAAGCGCTCCACAGTCTGCCAGCGATCGCGCAACTGCATTTGCAGTGCATGAAATTGAGCCGCCGTCTCAGAGGCAGAAAGATTTTTTGTTTGCATCACTACCTGCCCAAACGCGTCTGATCGTCCTCACACCGTCATCTTAGACGACCGAGAGAAAAAATCTGTCTCCTTTGGGAGAGAGGATAGGAGTTACATTCTGTAGGGACGTTCCATGGAACGTCCCTACCCACGAGCAATCTAAAACGGGTAACTAAACACTTGGATGGCTGATCCGTCTTTGGGTAAATCTGCCGATCGCAAACTCAGGGCATTACCACCTCGACGAATTGGCGTACCACTCATGAGCGCCAGGAAACGATCGACCCCCACGCTTTCGCAATCCTTGCTTGCCGCTTTGGTGCGGTAATGCGTGGGCACAATCAACTTGGGATTGAGCACCTGCACGGCTTGTTTGGCTTCCTCTGGCGTATAAACATTCGCACCACCGCCGACTGGGATGAACAGGACATCTGGGCGACCCATGAGAATCTTTTGTTCCAACGAAATGGGCGCGGCGATGCCACCTAAATGCAGCAGCTTCAGCCCTCCCTGCTGCCACTGCCACGCCACGTTCATCCCAAAACGTTTGCCACCAAAGCGATCGTGCTCCGTCTGAATGCCCTGGAACCGCTTCTTGTTAAACTGATACACGCCCGGTTCATACAGCAAGCGTGGGTTGCCAGGAATGATTTCCACGGCTCCTTCATCCAATAGCTGACTGCTAATCAAGACCAATTCTACCGACACTTTCGGTGCCTTGTAACCAGCCGTACAGCCCAGCGATCGAAACGGGTTGACCAAAATCCGTCGCCCATCGCCTGTAAACAAAAAGCAGGAATGCCCTAACCACTGCACGCCCAGACCGCCGCTACTCTGAGCGCGATAGCCCTGCAACCCAGAAGCTGCTCCCAACCCGATCGTAGACAGTAAGCCTGCCCCTGCGTAGCGTAGCAATCGCCGCCGTCTCATAATCTCCCCTCACCAAAACCAATACAAAGGCTGTAGGAACGTTACATGTAACGTCTCTGCATATGCCATTAGCGCTGACTGGCGATCGACGCTAAAAAGTTCCTTAATAGCTGCTTACCGGAGGCTGTGAGAACACTTTCAGGATGAAACTGCACGCCTTGAACATGGGGATACTGCCGATGACGCACACCCATAATCGTACCGTCGTCCACCCAGGCTGTAATCTCCAGTACTTCTGGGCAAGCCTGCCGATCGATCACCAGACTATGATACCGGGTTGCGGTCAGTGGATTTTCTAATCCTTGAAAAACGCCCACTCCAGTGTGATGAACAGGCGACGTTTTGCCGTGCATCAGCACTGGTGCAGACACAATCTTGCCACCAAAAACCTGCCCAATGCCCTGATGTCCCAGGCAAACGCCCAAAATCGGCAATGCTGCCCCAAAGGTTTCGATAATGGCTTGCGAAACGCCCGCATCCTCAGGACGACCGGGACCCGGCGAGATCACGATCGCATCCGGCTGAAGCTGACGAATCTCCGCCAACGAGATCTGGTCATTGCGATAAACCTGAACATCCGCTGCGACCGAAAACTCACTCCCCAGCTCACCCAGATATTGCACCAGGTTATAGGTAAAACTGTCGTAGTTGTCAATAACAAGAATCATAGATAGTGAGCCTAAATGAGTCGTGAGAAGCCAACGATATGAGTTTTTAGCGATCAGTTTTGAGTTTCGAGTTGATTGAGGAGTCAGAAGTCAGCTTTTTAGCCGCTCAGCACTCAGCTAGCAGCGTTTTAGCCTGCTGCTCGGCAGAAGTAAGCTATAGCCTTCATCCCTCATCCCTCATCCCTCATTCCTCTACCTAGCCCTCAGCCATCAGCTTTTTATCCTTTAGCTTTTATCCTTTAGCCTTTAGCCTTCATCCCTCATCCTTCTGCCCTCTGCCTCCTGCCTTCTGCCCTAGAAATAAGCGGCAACCAATAGCCATAGTTTCGGTAGCAATAGCGAACTCGCCACGCAAACGGCAGCGAGGGCTGAAACCAGAACGGCTGCGGCTGCACAGTCTTTCGCGATTTTGGCAAGCTCGTGGTAGGACTGCTTGACGGTTAAATCAACGACCGATTCTAAGGCGGTGTTCAACAGCTCCATTGCCAGGACAGCCCCGATCGTCAGACCAATGATTGCCATTTCCACCGCACTGAGCTGTAAAAAAAGACCCAGTGCCAGCGCAAACGAACCAACAAACACATGTACCCGGAAGTTACGCTGCGTTTGAAACGCATAGCTAACACCAGCCCACGCATATTTGAAGCTAACTAGCAGGCTTGGTGCTACTTGCCAGGAAAGGTCGCGGTTTAGCGTCGCGATCGGTACCACTTTGCCATTGGCACGATCAGGAGTTTGAGCTTGAAGGTCAGGAGGCATACACCACAGGGAGAGAGAACTGTGAAGCGATTATAAGCACCGAGTTTACTACGACCGACAAAAGAGTCTAAAATTTACCAAACGAACAATCTGTCTCAGAAAAGCATAGATGACATATGCACTCGGCTTGTGCAGATCATAGCCTGAGCTACAAACTACGGAGCATTCTACCCGGTCTTGCTGACAAGTCCAATGCTTTCAAGCAGATCTCGCTGTTGCTTTAACATTCGGTCGAGGCTGTTTGCGTCCGGATGATCCCACCCCAGCAGATGCAGCAGTCCATGTGCGGCTAGCCACGCGAGTTCAACCTTTAGCGGGTGGTTTTGCGCCTCTGCCTGCTGTTGTGCCGTACCCATCGAGATCACGATATCGCCTAAGTAGAGCGGCAGAGTAGCCTGAAGTTCTTGTGGCTGAGGGCACATGAATTCAAGTGCAGCAAATGCCAGTACATCTGTTGGCTGGTCTTGCTGGCGATACTGATGGTTCAATTGCTGAATCGCTTGATCGCTTGTGAAGCGAAGGCTTAGCTCGTAAGCATGAATTGGTGACTGGTCGGGCTGTAACACCTCCAACCAGGCTTGAAACCAGCGTTCCCATGTTTCAGGCGCGATCGGGCGGTTGGCAGTATTCTTTGCGTCAACTTCACGATCGCCCTCTAGAAGTTCCTCCTCGTCGTCTTGTATGCAAACTTCAACGTTCACGGTTTCGATCTACCTCTGCAACTGCGTAAGCCAAGTCTGGAGCAATTGAAATTTTAGCGAGTCAAATAGGCAAGCCCTACGAAAAACGCCAGAAGCCCGATCGTGGTTAGCGTAAAGTGTTGCAGCGAAAGACCACGTTTACGCACCATGTTTCGCATGGCAAGCTTCACATAACTCGGTTTTGGCTCCGTTGCGGCTGGTGGCGGTGCTGCGATCGCTAGTTCTGCCTGTGTGATGTCAGGCGCAAGCACAGGTTCTGCTGACTCAGGCAGGTTCGCTTCAGCACTGGCATTCTGGGGTTCCATAAAATTCACCGCGATGACCTTACCCACTTATAGTAACAAGCGTTGCTTTGCGGATAAACGTCCAGTAAATCGTTGCTCAGCAGCGACCAGATTGACCAAAACCAGATGACCAAAACCTCGGAGGTTTAAGTCAGTATGTTGGCTAGAGGCTTGATGCTTGATTAAACCTCCGAGGTTTGCGTAAGTCCTCGTACATTAGACCAGATGCGCTTTTAACAACTCACTGCGCTCACGAAAAACGACCTCAGAGTTAAAGCGCTTCCCGTTCTCGCCTGCCTGCTGCACTAACGTCGCTAAGCGAGGACGATCGTTCGACAGGGTGGCAATCAAATCGCCCAACTTTTCCCATTGATGGATTGGCACAAAGGCACCACCACCCAACTCTTTGACGAGATCGTCGGCATAGTCACTTTGGTAACCCACGATCGCAGTACCGCTAATGAGTGCTTCGATCAAGCAGCGCGGCGATTCTGATGTAATGTGCGTAAAGAGCATCACATGGGCAGCCCGAATTTTTTGCAGCAGGCGATCGCGATCGCTCTCAAACCCTGCCAATTCAACGACAGATTCTAAGCCGCGATCGGCGATTAAGCGCTGCATTTCACCGAGCAGACTGCCCGCACCAAGCCAAGTAGCTTTCAGGTTGATACCCAAACGATGTGCCCGTTCAACCGCTTTAAGCCAGTCCAAAGGAGCCTTCATGGGTTCCATCCGTCCGGCGTAGCAAATGTGAATGGGTTCATTGTGTAAAACAGCATTCACCTTTTCGCTCAGCGCGGCTGGTGCAATGGTATCTGAAGCCTTTGTATGAATGTCGTGAATCAAAAAGCTGTTGTTACAAAGTGGGCTGTAGGCGGAGTAGCAGTCGGCTCCATGCCATAGACCCAGCGCGGCTCGCCGAATAATCCATGCATTGTATTTTTCCATTGCCACTGAAAGCACGTTGGCTTTCAAGCGCTTCGGCAGGCCTGTACCTTTAGACACTTGCCGAATATGCTCGTGCTCGACCCAATCGGTGTGGATCGCGTAGGGGCGCTTTTGCCGATGAGCCGCGATCGCCCCCACCGCTGCCCAATCACCCACCAACCCGCCCAGGCAGAACTGCAAGTAGCGGCTACGCTTGACTAGCTGCGCCAATAAGGCTTGGGTGGCGCGATAGTGAGTGAGGAACAAGGGTATTGAATACGCCCAGGGTAAGGGTACAAACTCGAAGCGCTGCGGGTCTGCCAGGGTTGCAGTGTCACGCCACACAATGTTAGTTTGCTCGGCTGCCAAAGATTCTGGCATGAGCAGTGAGGCTACAGTAACGAACCCAAAATTGTCTGCCCACTGTTCCAACCCGTTGCAGGCTTGTGCTTCAAAGAGCAAACGATCGCCTACGAGCCGAAGCGGCACTGGTAGCACCAGCAGCATCCCTTTTCGTGAAGCATCTGTCGCGGCTGTTGAGTGAATCGAATCATCCACCTGATGGGTAGCAAGATCAGCCATAGCACGTCAGCCTCAAAAATTTCAAAAAGGAAAAATGTGTCGCACAAACCTTTCCTGTGTACGCTATCAAATTGATGAGATAGGCGTAAACGACTTGTACTTAGACTTCATCGCTTTACCATGAGTCTTTGTAAAGCCTTTATTCGTAGAACTAACTATCGACCAGTTGGGCTTCTTGACGTAGATACGCTTGAATAAAGGGGTCTAGCTCACCGTTCATGACATCGTTGATGGCTGTCGTTTCAACACCTGTGCGAAGATCCTTCACCATTTGATAGGGGTGAAACACATAGTTGCGGATCTGGTTGCCCCATGCCGCCTCGACCATATCGCCACGAATGTCCGCAATTTCCTTAGCTTTTTGCTCCTGTGCAACAATGAGCAGCTTGGCTTTGAGAATTGCCAGTGCCTTTTCCTTATTTTGCAACTGCGATCGCTCCTGGGTACACCGCACAGCGATCCCCGTCGGAATATGCAAAATCCGCACGGCGGTTTCCACCTTGTTTACGTTCTGCCCACCTTTGCCACCTGCGCGGGAGGTGGTGATCTCCAGATCTTTGTCGGGAATGTCAAGCTGCACGGAGTTGTCAATGAGGGGCATGATTTCGACTCCAGCAAAGCTCGTCTGGCGCTTGTCGTTGGCATTAAAGGGTGAGATACGTACCAGGCGATGAGTACCCTTTTCGGACTTCAGGTAGCCATAGGCATAGCGTCCATCAATTTCGAGCGTGACGGATTTGATCCCAGCTTCATCGCCGTCCGATCGCTCCACTTCATGAACTTTGTACCGATGGTCTTCTGCCCAACGAAAGTACATGCGGAGCAGCATCTCTGCCCAGTCTTGAGCATCTGTACCACCAGCACCCGCATTAATGGTTAAAACCGCACCTTTCTGGTCGTAGGTGCCAGACAGCAGTTGTTGCAGTTCCCATTGATCGAGGTCATGGCTGAGCTGCGTCACATTTGAGTGAGCTTCCTCCAGCAAGGACGCATCTTCTTCCAATTCCAGCAGCTCTAATACCGCCCTGGCATCTTCTAGGTTTGCCTGCCACTGGTCAAACTGCTGCAAATGCGCTTTGAGGTCGTTTAGCTCTTGCAGCGTGTGTTGGGCGCTGTTCTGATCATCCCAAAAGGCTGGCTGGGCGGCGACTTGTTCTAAATCCTGAATTTTAGCCGTGAGTGCGGGTACGTCAAAGATAGTCCTGAGTTTTACCCAGGCGCTCAGACAACAATTCAACTTCTCGCTTAATGTCGAGGGTTTCCATCACGATCGCAAACAATAAACAGTTCCATCCTAGTCTAGGCGATTGCCGAATACAGAAACGCGATCGTCAGTCCGTGAACACATCTGTCTTTCATGAAGCTGCGATCGCGTCTCCGTAACAAAGTATGAAGCAGAGTTGTTAGTTGTTAGTTGTTAGTTGTTGGTTGTTGGTCAGACGTGCCAATCGAGCGATGAGTCTAACAACTTTGCTTGAATGCCCTTTCCTAGATGACTGAAAGGCTTTACAGCCCGTACAACCCCAGCGAAGCCATGCCGTTCGCAGAGCGCTCCGCAGGAAAGGCTTTACAACTAATTACCTTACAAGCCCTTAGCGTCGTCCATTTAAGGCAATCAGCAACCGCAAAATAAAGACGAACAGGTTGATGTAGGTCAAATACATCGACAGCGCGGCAGGTAAATACTGATCGTCTCGGTATGTACGGGGCAGAATGTAAAAATCAACAACCGCTGCACCCGCAAACAGAAGGACTCCGATCCCTGAGATCGCAACTTCTAAAAAGGTTGGTGTGTAGATGCCAAAGAAACTCAGCCCAAATTGCAGCAGCACCACCACAAACAGGGCAATAATACCGAGCCGCACCGTTTTCGCCAGGGCTGAACCATCAGCATCGCTCAGGTTTGAGCCAATCTGCCGACCTGCAATGAAGGCGATCCCGCAGCCAAGCGCCGCAATGCCGACTCCATTGATGCCAACGCCTTGAGTGCGGAGGGCGATCGCCACCAGACCACTGAGCGTATATCCCGATAGCAGGCTGTAGGTTGCCAGCAGGGGCAGGGCGATCGCGTTGTTTCCTTTCTCTGCGACGCTAGATGCCACAAAAAAGAGAATAAGTTCTACCACCACAGCACCGATTACGGTGGGGAAGAAGATTTCGGGATTATTTTGTAGAACCTTGAGACCGCCAAAGGTACCCACAGCGGTGAGTACGAGTCCACCACCCAACCAGGGCAGCGCATTGGCAATGACATTAGGACCCACAAGTGCGTGACCTTGAGCCTCACGCATGGCTTGCCGAAAGTTACTGGTATTACTCACAGGACGCTCTCTCGTTTAAGAAACAGTAATGGATCGTCATAGTATCTATTTTCGCTCGGTTTTTGAGAAACCGATCCGGGTGCGGCTGATTATTTACCCTCCTGGTTGTGCCGCATTGATGAAGCATCAGACTGCTAGCGAACGAGCCAACTTACGTGTTTATGCCGAAGTGTTCCTCAGCCCCCCTGTATGAGTACCGTAGATCGACGATGGTGAGACCCCCTCCCCGTGAAGAACAATAGGCTCAACTCTGAAGTGAAAGGTGACCTGCAGATGATGGCTACTCAATCCTCGATTCGTTCACGCGGTATGGAATTGCTGATGTCCTACTATCAGCAGCCTTCGGTTAGGGTTCGCAACCAACTGGTGCAGTTAAACGCAGGCTTAGTGAGAAAGATTGCTCATCGCGTCAGCCACCAATGCGCGGAGCCTTACGAAGATCTGGAACAAATTGGCTACCTGGGTTTGATCCGTGCCATCGAGCGCTTTAATCCTCATCAAGGGTGCGCGTTCAGTTCCTTTGCCGTCCCTTATATTCGCGGTGAAATGCTGCACTTCCTGCGCGATCGCAGCGGTACTGTTAAGATTCCCCGTCGCTGGCAGCAACTCAACAAAGAAGGTCAACGAGTCCGTGAAGCGTTGATGGAAGCTACGGGTCGCCAACCCAGCGATGACGAGATTGCAGATGCTTTAGGGGTTACGGTCAACGAGTGGCGTGAAAGCAAGTTAGCCACCAAAAATCGGTTGCCGCTCAGCCTGGATGCCACTATCTGTCAGCAAATTGACTCTCCTATGACGCTTGGCGACACCTTGACCGATGCTCACTATCAAAACCTGCAAAATCTAGAGGAAGACCGCCAACAGCTTCAGCGAGCCTTGAACCAACTGGAAGACAAAACACGGCAGGCGATCGAGTTTGTGTTCATCAAAGACTTGTCCCGCAAAGAAGTTGCAGAGCAGATTGGTGTTAGCCCCATGACCGTCACCCGCCGCATCCATCGCGGGATTCAGCAAATGGTAACGCTCCTCCAACCTCAAGTGTTGCAGACCGATCCCTAAGCGTTGCACTCCATCATTGTTCGGTTACGCTTTCACTAAGTACCTAGTATCCTGTGCTGGATTGGCGATCGCTGATCCAGCTTTTTAGTGGCAAGAAGGAAGGCAGAGGGTGTGGGGTATGGGGTGTGGGGTGAAGGGTAAAGGGTTGGGCAAGAGCCTCTGCTTCCCCTGTCCCCTGCCTCCTGCCTTCTGCCCTCTACCTCCTCCCCTGCTCCCGATTTTTGACTCCCTACCCCCGACTCTTACTACCCACTAACTCCCGCTCTGCCGAAGCCTCCGACATTTCAGTGGGTACGCCATCTCTAACGAGAGATGGGGATTTACCACTCCTGTGGATGAAATTGCTCACCATTGCGAGAATGGCGTTGACTTTGCGAGTCCGCCAGGAGTCGATCACAGTGTCTACTTGCTGAACGCTTAAACGTCGCTCTAGCGCTTCACGCAGGTAAGCCGCGTGCCCTATTTCGTCACTGGCGACGCTGAGAATCCCTTTTTTAAGCTTGGCGCTGACGGGTTCGTCTTCTGGCAAAACATTTGCCATGCGTACAAAGTCTTTGCTGGCATCCAGTTCCAGAATGTACGTGCTGCCTAAAAACGCAATCCAATCGATCGCCTCTGGTTTCAAGTCTGCCTGGGTATAGCCTTCAAAGTACGCATCAAAGAAGGGATTGCGTTTGCGTTTTTCGGGCTTTTCTTCCGTGTTGGTTGGTCTGGGAGAGGTTTTGAGGTCAATGACTTCTTTGTTAAGCTGCTTCAAAGCGTGCGCGAAAATCTGCCCATGACGACGCTCATCATTGGCATGGCGGGTGAGTTTTTCTGCCAGCCAGGTATCGCCTTCGGCAGCGGCACGATCGCGCAACGCTTCTAAATAAGGCACCGAACCAGATTCCGCCAATTGTAAGCTTGCTAGCGTGTTGGGTCGCGTCAGTGGGTCGCGCATATTACGAGCAGTGATGAATGCAGCCGCTCCCGAACCAAGCAGATGTAGCACTTGCGTGAAAAAGTTCATAGTCTGAAGAAGAGCTTACAGACGACATCCTAACGCTCTTCGTTAAAATGGGCAGCGGTAGGGCAGATCCGTTTCAAGTGGCAGCAGTCGCCGTCTTGCTGATAGGCTTAACAGGGAAATTCAGGTTTTAGGGTGTGAGGCACCGACTGAAGTTGTGGCGTTAATTCGCTGTCTCAGGAGACCATTCATCATGGGGGGTTACGGTGCGTTTGTTTAAAACCGTTGCCGGATTGCGTTGTTATCTCAATCAATACCGCTCCGGTCAAGTTCTCTGCGATCGCCCAACTACAGGTGAATCGGATACGACAGCAGTGAGGGCGATCGGGCTAGTACCCACCATGGGATCACTCCATGTCGGACATCTCAGCCTGATTCAAAAAGCACGTCGCGAAAATCAACTCGTCGTAGTCAGCATTTTTGTCAATCCACTTCAGTTTGCCCCAACTGAAGATTTCCACCGATATCCCCGCACCCTGGAGCACGATCGTGCCTTGTGCGAGCAAGTTGGGGTCGATGTAATTTTTGCACCGAGTGCAGAGGAGATGGGAGTTGGGGGGGAGGCAGAGGGCGGAAGGCAGAAGGCAGAGGGAGCAGGGAAAGTGGAGGCTCTTAGACCCTTCACCCTTCACCCTTTACCCTTCACCCCTTACCCCTCCCCCCTCACTCCTCACTCCTCACCCACCCAAGTGGTTCCGCCACCCGCGATGACCTCTGTTCTCTGTGGTCGATCGCGCATCGGGCATTTTCAAGGTGTGGCGACGATCGTGACCAAATTGTTTAACATTGTGCAGCCACAGCAAGCCTACTTTGGACAGAAGGACGCGCAGCAGTTAGCGATTCTTCAACGACTGGTGGCAGACTTGAATTTGCCTGTTACCATCGTTCCTTGTGCCACTGTCCGGGAAGCAACTGGGCTGGCATTTAGCTCGCGCAATCAATATTTGACCGCAGACCAAAAGGAACAGGCGACAGCGCTTTATCGCGGCTTACGGACGGCTGAGGAAGTGTTCCGGACAGGTGAGCATGTCAGCGAAGTGCTGATCAAAACGGTTAAAACAGAGCTGGAGCGCATCCCGGCGATCGCTCCCGAATACATCGAACTCGTTCATCCTTCAACGTTGGAACCTCTAGACATGGTGAAAGAAACAGGCTTATTGGCAGTCGCGGCTCGTCTTGGCTCAACGCGCCTCATTGACAATGTGGTGTTGTCGGCGCGGAAGCCCATTGTGGCGATCGATGGTCCCGCTGGCGCTGGCAAATCAACCGTTTCTCGTCAAGTCGCCCACGAACTCAACTTGCTCTATCTGGATACAGGCGCGATGTATCGGGCAGTGACCTGGCTTGTGTTGCAGTCTGGCATTGCGATCGACGACGAACCCAGCATTGCGGAACTGGTCAGCCAGTGCGAAATTGCCGTGAGCGGTCATCCATCTTCTGTGAGCGTTTCGATTAATGGTCAGGATGTGACTCAGGACATTCGGAGCCTTGAGGTGACCTCGAAGGTGTCGGCGATCGCGGCACAAGCAACCGTTCGCCACGAATTGGTGCAGCAGCAACGACGCTATGGCAAAAATGGCGGCATTGTCATTGATGGTCGCGACATTGGCACCTATGTGTTTCCGGATGCAGAACTTAAACTGTTTTTGACGGCATCCGTACAGGAACGGGCACGCCGACGGCAGCAAGACCTCAAAAACCAGGGTAGGAGCGACATCAGCCTGGATGAGTTAGAGCAGGCAATTTACGATCGCGATCGCAAGGACAGCACCCGCACCCTGGCTCCTCTACGGCAGGCAGAGGATGCGATCGAAATCCAAACCGATGCTCTCACAATTGCTGAAGTCGTCGATCGCATTGTGCAACTCTACGCAACGCGAGCAGAACGATAGGAAAAGGCAGAGGGCAGAGGGCAGAAGGCAGAAGGGATGAGGGATGAAGGCTAAAGGCTAAAGGCTAAAAAGCAGATTGCTGACTCCTGAATCCTGAGGGGCTTAAACTTAGCATGGACGATCGATGTACGTTATCTGTATACTAAAAAAGACCGATCGGTCTTGAGTTGTAGATTCTATGCAAAAAGCGGCAGAAACCAGGGCAAAGATTATTCAGCAAGCGGCTGGGCTTTTTAACCAACAGGGTTATGCTGGCTCATCGATATCGGATATTATGCGTGTTACTGGGTTGCAAAAGGGAGGCATTTATAACCATTTCCATAGCAAAGAAGAACTGGCTTTAGCTGCTTTTGACTTTGCGATTCAATTGAGTAGCCAACAGTTTCTACAAGCGATACGGGGTAAACGCTATGCGATTGAAAAATTGCAGGCAATGCTTCAGGTTTATCAACAGTTTGTGGATAATCCTCCCATTCCGGGTGGTTGTCCTTTATTGAATACTGCTGTAGAAAGCGATGATGCTCATCCAGCACTCCGAGATCGGGCGCAGCAGGCGATGACTTCCTGGCAACGATTGATTATTCGCATTATTGCTAAAGGCATTACTAGAGGCGAAATTCGCGTTACGGCGGAGCCAGAGACGGTAGCAACGATTCTCATTGCCACGATCGAAGGCGCGTTAATGATGAGCAAACTTTACAGCAATACGGTATATCTAGAGCGGGCGATCGAGCATTTACATCGCTACCTCGTGCAGGAATTGAGTGTCTAAGTCGGCATTCAATCTTTTTTTACACTCAAAAAGACCGATCGGTCTCAGTCGTTTAAACCGAGAGTAACCATGCCAGTACTTGAATCAACCTCCAGACCCTTGTTGATTGCGATCGACATTCCAGTCAAGACCTATGACATTGACTTTGCTGGCATTGTTAGCAATATTGTGTATCTGCGATGGCTCGAAGATTTACGCATCAAGCTGTTAGAAGAACACTTCCCGACGCTGTATCAGCAAGAGCAAACTATCTTTCCCATTCTGTCTGAAACCCAAATTTCCTATAAGCGACCCATTCGCCTGTTTGATCAGGTAACGGGGCAGATTTGGATGGGACATTTGACGCGCTTAAAGTGGACAGTGCAGGCAGAAATTATGTGTAATGGTAAAGTCGCCACGATCGCAACGCAAACAGGAGCATTTGTGGATGGTAAACGGATTCGCCCTGTGCCCATTCCCAGCTTTATGTCGCAGAAATTTTTTGAGCAGCAGCAATGAGTCTGTTTGTTCTACAAGCAGTCAGCAATCAGCGGTCAGTGGTCAGCGTGGGGAGTTAACCCAGTTATTAGTTGTTAGTTGTTAGTTGTTGGTTCTCGGTTGTTAGTGCATGAGGTGTTCCTGACTCCTTCTAAAAACTTTTCTTGAATGCCCGAAGGGCTATAAAACCAAAAACTCCTTTGCCTTCATCCCTCATCCCTCATCCCTGCTGCCCTCTGCCTCCTGCCCTCCGCCTTATCGATCAGCCGTCAGCAGCTAGAGAAACGCTGATGATTCCTTGCTGAGAGTGACATTGGCAACCCCAGGAACAGGCTTGTCAATTGGTCAGTCTAAACTAATCAGGTTGACGATCGTCTTGGGTATACTGAGAACTCCGAGCGTTCCATCCGCTGATGTCAATCTGTTTATTGATCGTTACAACATTATGATGCGCCCCAGACTGAAGCCATCTCGCAAAGCCCAGCGACGACTGTTGAGCAAAGAATTAGATTTGCTACTGCTGACAGGCTGTTCTTGTTTGCTGACCCTTCTCCATCACCCCATCAGCCAAGCGATTCAGGCACAGTCGCCGGCTCGCAATGCCCCGATCGAGACCTCAACCCAGACTGGGCAAAAGGATGTCAAACTAGCGGGTCAATTCTCGCTCACCCTGCCACCAGAACGCAAGAAACTGAAAGTGGTGAAGGAAGGCTGAGTTTTTAAGTTTAGGACTGACGCAAACCTCAGAGGTTTTAGTCAATCGGCGTAAGCGTTGCGGCGGTTGGTTTTCGGGGTAGTGCTAACCGAGTAAGGATCGCTCATTGGTTTAGCCAATCGGGCGTGGATTCGGCAAGCGTACCAAGCCACTGAATTGCTTGCCGGGATACCAGGATGTCTGCGTCAGCTTATCAAACCCTGGGATGCTTTCCATATGTTTCACCATGCGGGTTCGCATCGCTTGATCAGGCAGAGTGCCTCTGAGTGCTCCCATATTTTGAGCCACATGGTCAGGATTAGAGGTCGCCGGAATGGCACAAGTGACGGCAGGATGTGAGATTGTGTATTTGAGAAAAAACTGCGCCCAGTTCTCACAACCAATTTCACGCGCAAAATCGGGCAGCGATCGTCCTTTCACCAGTTCAAACAATCGCGCTTTTTCAAACGGCATGTTGACTAAAACGGCAACCCCTCGTTCGGCGGCGGCTGGCAAAATTCGGTCTTCGGCTTGGCGTTGGGCGATCGAATAGCGCACTTGCACAAAATCTAAATTGCCGCGCCCAATCCACTGTTCGATCGCGCCGTAATACACAGATTCATGATGGGTGATACCCACATAGCGAACTTTTCCTTCCTGCTTCCATGCCCGTAACAGTGGCAGCATCACATCCACATTCACCAAACTGTGAACCTGCATCACATCCAGGCGATCGCGCGACAATCGTTTCAATGATTGATCAAATTGTTTTTGTGCCTGAGAGCGATCGCCCAGAAATTCACCCGTTGCCCAGACTTTGTTGGTAATGAAGAGATCGTTTGTCATGCCCAGCGAGGCAGCAAATTCACCCACATTTACCTCAGACAACCCGTAGAGCGGCGATACATCGATCATCCGTCCGCCTCCCGCCCGAAAGCGGCGCAGCACTTCTCGCAAATGCTCGCGGGATTGATCTGGCTTGACATCAAAGGTCATAAAAGTTCCCAAACCGATCGCGGGCACTCGCTCTTTGGTTTGCGGAATTTCTTTGGTAATGAGTTCCGATGGTTGATTTAGTCCAGGTGATGTTTGCCCCTGTGCCTGTCTGGTGCCGCAATTATGGAGTGCAGAGGAAATCATCGTACTGACTGCACCCAATCCCATCAGTCGCAGGGTGGCTCGGCGGGAAAGCGATGTAGAGGAAGGATTAGGCACAGCATCATGTTGAGTTGGAATCATGATTTAGGCTCCTTATACCAAGTTGATTTGAGAGCAGATCGGTTAGGGGCGAACAGCCGTTCACCCCTACAGAGGGTCGATGTGTAGCGAAGTCTACTTAAATTGGTGTTACTGACCGTAAAGGCATCGCTGAATGTCTTGCTTAAACTGCCAACTGCCCGGTTCTACATTGAATAAATAGAATTCGCAGTAAGCCGGATAAGATTTAGTTAATTCATATGTATCAGGCGTTGGCTTCCCATCAGACGATCGAGACTGAGATGGCTGAATGCGCTGACCAGGCAAGTTTGTACCGAGATTGGGAAAATTCTCACGGGTTGCAGAATCGGGTTGTTGCAACTCAGGAGCGCGATCGGTTTCGGTTGTAGACAAATTGGTGTTGGCAATCGCTCTGGGGAAAGGGCTGACAGTAGCCATGAGCAGCGTCAATGCCGTTGTAATAACTGAATGTTTCATTACCCTTGAAGAATGTGCCTAACCAGATGGTAGCGCTGGGTTAGAAGGTTGTTATTTCTAATTCGCTATGGCGTAATAACTGTAGGTTATTAACAGATGATGTATATGGAACTCCGCCAACTCAAATATTTCATTACCGTGGCTGAAGCCCTCCACTTTGGTCGGGCGGCTGAGATATTGCACCTGAGCCAGCCTGCACTTAGCAAGCAAATTCAAGCTCTGGAAGACAACCTGGAGGTTCAACTGTTTGAACGCACAAAACAATGGGTTCGATTAACCAATGCAGGTCAAAAATTCCTCGAAACCGCCCATCGCATTCTGCACGAAGTCGAAGCAGGTATCCAGGTGACGAAACAGGTTGCCAATGGAACGATGGGCAGACTTAGGATTGGCTTTACAGAATCGACTTTATTGAGCCTTGCACCAGACATTGTGAGAGTTTACCGATCGCAGTATCCCCAGGTTGAATTGCTGCTGACTAGCGGCGGCACCGAAGCGCAGGTAGAAGCCCTCCGAACCCATGACATCGATCTGGGCTTTGTCTATCTACCGATTCGTGAACCGTCTCTTGCGACTCATTTAATTTCTGAAGAAGTCTACATTGCAGCACTGCCCGACTCTCATCGACTCGCACGACAGCCAGAGATAGCGCTTACGGCTCTGGCAAACGAACCGCTGATTTTTTACCCACGATCGCTTGCCCCTGTCCTGTATGCAGATTTCATCAAATACTGTGAACAGGCTGGGTTTACGCCTAACATCGTGCAGGAGGCTGAACTCGCTCAAACTCGGTTGGGACTGGCGGCGGCTGGGGTTGGCATTACGTTTGTCCTCTCTGCCATCCAAAACTTGAGTGCCAAAGGGGTTATTTACCGCTCTTTAGTTGGGGATTTTCCATCGCTAAAACTGGCTTTCGCGTGGCGACAGAACGAGACTTCGCCCGTTGTCCACGAATGTATCAGACTGCTCAAAACAATCAAATCTGCTGGTGGTTCACCCTGACTATTGAGCCACTAGCACTTGATGCACACCGTAACCAATATCCACGATATAACCCTGGCATCAAACGCTGCTCCCTTTGGCAAGATCAACTTTCGGGTGAAAGATCGGCGATCGCTGTTGAAACCACACGAGGTTACACTTGGATAGAGGTATAACCTCAGGTCTTTAAATCGACTTAAACATTTCGTTCCTTAAAGACTTCTTCCGCCAGAGCCATTGCCTGCTGCACTTTCACAAAGCCAACATATGGGATCATGTGCATGATGGCTTCAATAATTTCTGGGCGATCGGCTCCCACATTTAAAGCACCATTGACATGAACTTTGAGCGGCAATTCTGAGGCAGTGGTATTTAAGCCTGTTAACGCTGAAACAGTCGCCAGTTCGCGGGTTTTCAGATCCAGATTGGGGCGCGAAAACACATCCCCGTAAGAGAATTCCACAATATAACGTCCCAGGTCAGGCGCAATATCTTCAAAGCTTTTCACAACTGCTTCACCCGATGCCTTGCTGATTTGGTTGAGCGCTTCTAACCCTCGTCGATACCGTGCTTCGTTGCTTTCTGCTTGCCGCCGACTTTCTAGCTCTGGTTGTGGGCTGGCAGGTGGAATTCCTCGTTGCTTGAGATTGGTAAAGACTGACTGCGCAGCAGCTACAGCCGTTAATGTTTTGGGATACCCGGCATACACAGTCATTTGCAAGATCAATTCTTTGATTTCAGTTTCCGTTGCGCCCGATCGCAAGGCACCTTCAACATGAGCCTGAATCGAATGGGGCTGATTTCCCAGAACTGTCACCATTGCAAGTGTGGCAAACTCGCGGGATTTAAGGCTGAGTCCACGCCGATTCCAAATTTCACCTCGCGCAAATTCAATGATCAACCGGGATAAATCTGGAGCGATCGCGGCAAACCGAGTGGCAATGGTTTTGACGCGATCGCCTTCCGTTTGCTGCAAATTTTGAATACCAAGCTGATAGCGATCGCCCTCTGGTCGAGATGAAACCGGCTTGTACTCTACATTACGCTCTTTGAAGACTTCACGGGCGATCGTCATCCCATCTTGCGCGGCTGGAAAACCCGCATACACAACAGCATGGAGAACAGTTTCAACCACTTCTTGAGGTGTACAGCCCACATTCAACATCCCATGAATATGAAACTTCAAAGCAGGACGCACTGAGCCGATCGCAGTTAATGCTGCAACAATGACAATTTCTCGCTGTTTCAAATCGAGTCCGGGACGGGACACAACATCACCAAACCCATGTTCTACGAGCATTTTGGCTAAAGCGGGCGAAAATGCTTCTAGGGGACGAATGGCGCGATCGTAATCCTTACCTCCAACTCGTTTGAGCGTTTCAATGCCGCGATCGTAGCGATTGTTCGCTTGAGCGGGCGCTTTTTGGGTGAAGAGTCCCAGCATAACGGTTGATAGCGTTGCCATTGCAGATGTGAGGAGCGATCGGCGCACTCGTTGAGATGAAGGTTGCATGGTTTCTCTTCTATGAATTGAGTTACTGGGATATTTGTTGCAAAAGTGTCATTTCATACGGTTCCACTAACGTTTCTTCAAACGCTTTCGCAATCTGTTTTGAGTAGGGCATTGTAAAGTGAGCATTGAGAGACGCTTGATCTTGCCAAATTTCGTAGAGAACAAACATGGATGGATCAGCCAAATTGATATGTAAGTCATAGGTAAGGCATCCAGTTTCAGAACGGCTGGGAGCCAGCATAGCCAGTAAATCTTGCTTGACTCGTGCTTCCATACCGGGTTTTGCTTTGAAACGAGCCACGATCGTCAGCGGTTGATGTGCCATTTATTTTTGTCGCTGTAAAGTTCAAACTAATTCTGAGTGTCCAGACATTTTTACAACCCAGACATCATGCCGCCATCGGCTAGAAGAGACGTGCCTGTAATGTAAGGACAATCGTTGGATGCGAGAAATAATGCCGCTTCAGCAATCTCTTCTGCCGTTGCAATTCGCTTCAGCGCATCCACTAACTGTCGAGACGCTTCTACCTTCTCCGGATTGCCTCCGGTTGTTCGCTGAAACAGCGGCGTATCGGTGATTCCGGGCGAAAGCACATTCACGCGAATGCCCTGCCGACCATAATCCAGTGCTGCCACCTGCGCTAAACCCAGTAGTGCCCGTTTCGCCGCAGTATAGGCAGCAAACCCCGGTCGCGTGGCTACCGTGTGTTGAGAGGCAGTAATCACAATGGTTCCACCGCGCTTTAACAGGTGTGGAATCTGGTATTTCATCGCCAGAAAAACACCCCGTAGGTTTGTATGTTGAGTCCGATCCCACTCCTCTACAGTAATTTCGTGCAGTGGCTTTGTGAGTACGTCGCCTGCATTATTGAATGCCACGTCCAATTGACCGTATTTTTCAACAATGCGATCGACAAACGACGCAACTTCTTTAGGCTGCGTCACATCCGCCTTGATGTAAGTGGCATCGCCTCCACTTTGCCGAATTTGCTGCTCGACCTCAGCCCCCAAGTTTGCTCGCCGTCCGCAGAAACCAACTTTGGCTCCTTCACGGGCAAAGGCGATCGCGGCTGCACGTCCAATGCCAGAGGTTGCGCCAGTAATCATTACCACTTTGTCAGCAAAGCGATCGCGCCGAGTCACCGAGTTGGTTGCGGGCTGAGATGGTTGAGCGGTTGTTTCTTGAGCGATCGTCTGTTGAGCTAATCCAACCATAGAAACGCCAGCCATTCCAGCGAGTCCCGTTTGAATCAATTGACGACGATTCGGCTGCCGATGCGTGTTGTGTTTCGTCATTGTTTTTATAGATTCAGAGAGTAATTTAAAGATCCCTTGCGCTGCGAAATGAGGCTTGATAGTCTCAGTGTAGATTCATGCCTAAAATATTGACAATGCCTTCTTTTGTCACGACAGTCATGCTAAAAATGCATTAATTATGAGCCGTCTCCAAGATCTGGAAGTCTTTGTGCAAGTCGTCAACAGTGGCAACTTTGCGAAAGCAGCCGTGGCGTTAGACATCAACCCATCAGCCATCAGTCGCCGCATCAGCCAGCTTGAAGACCAGTTGGGGGTACGGTTATTCAATCGCACGACTCGTAGCCTCAGTTTGACTGAAGTGGGAGAGCGTTATTTCAATCGCTGCCTCAGAATTTTGGCAGATTTAGAGGAAGCCGATCGCGAGGCAAAACAGCACAGCGAAGCACCTCAGGGCGTGCTGCATGTGAGTTGTTCAACCCTGTTTGCCCATCGCCATTTGCTTCCCTGGCTGCCTGAGTTTTTGACCCATTACCCACGCTTAAATCTTCAACTGGTGCTGACGGATGATGTGATTGATGTTGTAGGCGAAGGCATTGATGTGGCGATTCGGGTGAGTGAACTGGCAGATTCTTCTCTGATTACTCGCCGCTTAGTGTCCGATCGCCGCATTCTTTGCGCGGCTCCTGTCTATCTCGATCGCTACGGCACTCCAAACAC
Organism: Lyngbya sp. HA4199-MV5; assembly: GCA_019359375.1. Taxonomy (GTDB): domain Bacteria; phylum Cyanobacteriota; class Cyanobacteriia; order Leptolyngbyales; family Leptolyngbyaceae; genus Stenomitos. The sequence continues at coordinate 43,649 of JAHHHL010000007.1, read as the reverse complement.
TCCCGATGAGCTAGCGGCGCACAACTGTCTCGCCCTGAATGCGCACAAAACCACCTTAAATCAATGGCGCTTTCGTGACTCTAGTGGGCTGAGAGAAATGAATGTGGGTGGAAATTTTACGGTGAATAGCGGAGCTGCCTTGTATGAAGCGGTGCTAGCAGGGATGGGCATTGCGCGTGTAACCACGTTTCTAGCAGGACAGGCGTTGCGATCAGGGCAACTCATCCGCATCCTTTCTGAGTATGAAGATGAAAGTGATGTGGGAATCTACGCCATTTTTCCCAGCAATCGCTACCCGCTGCCAAAAGTGCAGTGCTTCGTTGACTTCCTCGTTAAGAACTGTTTGGATGCAGTTTCGGTAGTGCCTTGATGTCAAGGATGAAGCAGCACGAGCCACTCGATCGCCACTCAACTCATCGTTGGTTATCTTTATTACCCCTCACTCCTTACTCCTCACTCCTCTCCCCTCACCCGATCGCCGTGCGACGGGCAAGGTGGCGCAGAAATGGAACGATCGAGCCACGCCACGGCTTGCTGAAGTCTGGGAAGTGCTTCTTCCGGCTGGTCTTTGAGGAGGAAGACGATCGCAGCGGCAGCTTGTTCGTTGGCACGCGCTTTACGGTTAGACTTGAGGCGATGCCAGTCTCGTTCGGTAATGGCGAGTTTTGCCAGCAGCGCTTGTGCTAGTTCGGCAGCGCTAAGTTGGCTCAGGTCAAGACTATCAGCGAGAACGGTTGGGGATGGCGTGGTGGAGATGGACGGATCAGGCATAGGGTTGCTGCGATCGTGGGCATAATCTAAAGATAGCTCTACTCTACTACTGCCGTTATGCCGCTGCCTCAATCCTCTTCTGATCCGCCCCCCGATCGCAATGGCGAAGCACTGTCAGAAGCACAGACCTTTGAGCAAGAGTTGGCAGACGTTGAGCGATCGCTTCAGGCACTTAAGGAACGCTATGTGCAGGTGCAGCAAGATGAGCAAGCACGGGCAACGCTAGAGGGGCGCAAGGACGACGTTAAACGCCAACTTCAGCGATCGCCTTCGCCAGCACTCAAAGCCGAACTCACCAGCTTACAGTCACAACTTGACGCACTGGAGGTGAATTTAGAAAGCAGACTGTTTTCCTGGGGCAGCTTGCGAGAACCCTTCTGGCAAATTGTGCGCTTTGGTGGGTTAGGCGTGGTCATTGGGTGGTCGATCGCCATTGCCGTGCTGCAAAACCCAGCCCCTACACCACAGCCTTCCATCTCCGCGACCCAAACACCTCAGCAGTAATTGCTTGAGCCTTTCAGCGTTTGGATGCGCTGGTTAACCACGCGCCGCCGCATTAGGTGCGACAGACGGGCAACGTAAAGTGAAAACAACTCCCTGTGTTGGGTGTTGAATCGACCCAGATCTGCCCGTAGTGAGCACGAATGATGCGCTGGCAAAGCGATAGCCCAATGCCATAGCCTTCTTTTGCCTCATCTCGTTCCAGGCGAAAGTGGTCTTCAAAGATGCGATTGCGGTTTTCTTCGGGAATGCCAGGACCGTTGTCGCAGACGCTGACCTGCACCTTTTGCGTCGTGCGATGCAGAATTGAGATGACGATGGAGCCTCCGGTCGGCGTGTACTTGAACGCGTTATCGAGCAGGTTGACCAATACTTGCCGCACACGTTCGCTATCGGCATAAACACCAGGCAAATCGGAGGGAATGTCGTGCTTCACGCGCTGCGCTTTTGCCTGAAAACGGTCTTGTAAATAGTCCAGCACCTCAAGGCACAGTCCGCCCAGATCCAGCTTTTGAGGGACAATACGCAACTCGCCGCTAGTACCCCGTGCTGCCTGCAAAATGTCCGTGATCATGTGGTCGATCGCGCGGGTTTGGGTACGAGCGTGCTTCAGAAGTTGGGCGGTGAGAGTAGGCGTGAGTCGAGAAGACCAACCTTCGGTAACACTATGTCCCATTTCGAGGGTTTCGATGGCGATCGATGCAGCGGTGAGAGGGTTACGCAAATCATGAGCCAGCATGGAGATAATTTCATCTTTAAAGCGCAACTGGTGCTCCAATTCAGCTTTTTCTTGCTTGAGACGAAAGACTTCATCCGTCAAATGAATCAGTTCAGTAGAGCGGGCGATCGTGCCCAGAGCGCTAGATGTTCCGCTCCCGGAAGGTTTGCTTGTAAGGTTAGCGTCAGCCGCTTTGCTTGAAGGGTCAGCGCTTGTTCCATCCGCCATAGTGCCTGCTTTTAACGCTGCGAGATTTTCGCTTAAGGGCTGCTGATGGCTATCATTAACCAGATAGGCTTCGACCGAGCGTTGCCAGTAAGGCCACCAGTGTTGCAGTTGGGCAACGAGATCACTACCTGCAAGCGTTTGTCGCGGCTGAGGATGCAGCTTGATTAACGCCGGTGTTGCTACTAAGCGAAAGTGTTCTGCTAAGTAGGGTTGCTCGCTGACATCAATCACCTCTAGCTCAAAAGGATACGCGGTTCTGAGATCTTTCAGCGCATCTCGAACGTGCCGAATCCGCTCTCTCGAACTCGGTCGCTTGTCAATAAACAGCAACAGTTGCAGCAGCATTTCGTCGCTGGTTTGCTTTTCAGAAAATGCCTGCATGCCATCTCTTTCCAGCACTTCACATACACGGGACAAGATCGCGTTCATTCAAAACGCTGAGCGAACATTAAAACATTCAATTAAATTAATGTATCTCTCTACTTTATAGAGTACCCTTTCTAACCTAATTCTGGTGATCGGTAACTGAACCGTAATGCTAGCTCAGATCTGTCCTGAAGTAGAACGACAAAGCAGTACTGGACAGGGTGCATGATGCAATGTGTAATCTTCAGCAGCACTAAGACGGGCATTACGTAAGGCGGGTGGTTGCTTGATGGTCTCAACCCCCGACGGTTGTTTCGATCGCCGAAAGGATTGCAAGGGAAATAACCCTTCACCAGACGGGAAGCGTAACCAGCGCTGCATGGCGTTACCACCCAGCACAATCAGGTCTACCTGCTGTTGTTGAGCGATTTGGCAAATCAACGGTCCTGGATCACCCGTTTGACGTAGGGTGTGAATCTCAAGGTTTGAGGCACTTAAAGCAGTTTTGGTCTGTTCAAGCACTGCCTCGCTTTGTTCTTTTTGGGCCTCTTGCAAGGATTGATTGAGCTGCCAGCTAGGAGTTGGCGTGGCAAACGGACCAAACAGATAATCGGCGTTTAAGGGATGTTCGGCATAGAGAATCGTAAGCTGCCGTACACCCGCTGGGATCAGTTGACGAGTGGCTTCGATCGCCTGTCGAGTGGCTGGAGAGTCATTCACCACCAGCAAAAGATGATGCAAATTTGGTTCTGCTTCGGGGGGCATCACTGCGCCGCGAAACACCAACACGCTACAGGGAGCATAGCGTGCAATCACAACCGACACGTTACCCATCAGCCGCCCACGGATATTGGTGGTACCCCGCGATCCAACCGCAATTAATCCAGCTTTCATCGCCCGCGCACAGTTCAAAATCTCGATCGCAGGTCGTCCCTGGCGCACTTGTACCGTAAAGGATATGGGTGGCAGTGCCTCCATCATTTTAGTTAAGTCGTCTGCACTTGGCGTTGGCGCAATCGCAGCCGTCGATTCTAGAGCGGGTTCTAAAGGAGCATTGGCGGCGGTAGATAGAGGTTCCTGACCAGTTGTCTCGGTCAAGGCAGTTGACAAGGAAGCCTGAGTGGATGGCTGTGTAGGAACTGCTCGCTTTGAGCGGCTAGAGCGCCGAGGCTGTACTGACAGTACTGTCACGATCGAGCGCCCGTTGACATTCTGCTGTGATTGGGTGGATTGAGCGATCATCACCAATAACTTCTGTGCGAGATAGGCACTCGGTGAACCATCGGTTGCCACAAGAAACGGAGGAAAAAGGACTGGAGCGCTTGTTTGAGTCATGGCGTTAGTCTCTTACCCTTATCATTACTTGGTTCAAACCATCCCATCTAGTTTATCTGTTGTAGTGCATACTACTAGATTACGGTAGCGATGACGCTATGCGTTCGTCATTGCCCATAAGGCTGATGCTTTGTCGCGCTTTCGATCGATCATGGGCGTGAGCGATTGGGAGCACGATCGGGTCAGCCCTCCTATAAAGCGGCTGGATCTCTTGAGTTACTTTAGGGAGAGAACGGCGCAACGTTAAAATAAGTCAACTGTCGAGACGATTGCTGATGAAGATTCTGGTACTGGCTTGGGAATTTCCACCCCGTATTGTCGGTGGAATCGCTCGACACGTAGCAGAGCTGTACCCTGAAGTTGCGAAGCAGGGGCACGAAATCCATTTGGTCACGGTCGAGTTTGGGCAAGCGCCTTGTTATGAAGTTGTGGATAGCATTCACGTCCACCGGGTCAGCGTTGGTCTCAGCAGTGATTTTTTTCACTGGGTCGTCAACATGAACGAAAGCCTTGGTCAGCACGGTGGCAAGCTGCTGCTAGAAGAAGGACCGTTTGACCTGATTCATGCTCACGATTGGCTGGTAGGAGATGCGGCGATCGCGCTCAAGCACACGTTCAAAGTGCCTCTGGTCGCCACCATCCACGCCACCGAATTTGGTCGCCAAAACGGTATTCACACCGATGTTCAGTACTACATCCACCACAAAGAGCGGATGCTAGCGCACAATGCATGGCGCATTATTGTGTGTACCAATTACATGCGGTTAGAAGTTGAGCGCACACTCGCTGCCCCCTGGAACAAGATTGACGTAGTGTATAACGGCATTCGACCTGAGAAAAAACATCGTGATCCAGAGTTTGACTATTGGACGTTTCGACGACGCTTTGCGGCAGACGAGGAAAAAATTGCCTACTATGTCGGACGGATGACTTACGAAAAAGGCGTTTCGGTTTTGCTGAGTGCGGCACCAAAGGTCATTCAGGCAAGTGATCATGGCGTTAAGTTTGTGCTGATCGGCGGCGGCAACACAGACTATCTGAAACGGCAAGCGTGGGAATTGGGCATTTGGGATCAGTGTTACTTTACGGGCTTCATGTCAGATGCTGACCTCGATCGCTTTCAAACGGTGGCAGACTGTGCCGTTTTTCCTAGCCTTTACGAGCCGTTTGGCATTGTGGCGCTAGAAAGCTTTGCGGCACGCGTCCCCGTCGTGGTTTCCGATACGGGCGGCTTGCCAGAAGTTGTGCGCCACACCAAAACGGGCATTGTCACCTGGACGAATAACGCTGATTCCCTTGCCTGGGGCATCTTAGAAGTTTTGCGGCATCCAGGCTACGCCCAATGGTTGGTGGACAATGCCTATGCTGATTTAAAGCATCGGTTTGACTGGTACAAGCTAGCGCTGCAAACAGAGGCGGTTTATGGGCGGGTGCTGCATGAGCGATCGCAGGTGGTGTGGGGGTGAGGGAGAGGCAGAAGGCAGAAGGCAAAGGAGTTTTTGGTTTTTAGTTGTATAGCCCTTTGGGCATTCAAGAAAAGTTTTTAGAAGGAGTCAGGAAAGGCTCATGCACTAACAACCTTTCTGGTATGCCTGTTTCTGATATGCCGAAAGGCTTTAGGGCTTTACAACTAACAACTAACAACTAACAACTCCCTCTCCTTAACAGAGCCTTTACCTTGCCAGTGTTTCATAGCGGCAGATCTGAGGTAGCATCTGTGAACTGCTGAGGCTTCGCGATCGATTGCGCGTTCTTATGTCAGACAGCCGTGTTAGAGGTGATGTTAATCGTGTATGAGCGAGTTGGTAACGCTTGCAGTCTCATCCAGGGCGTTTACGCGCTTTATTTGGTACACGCGCTTTGTTTGGCACAGAGGAGGAATGCTTGGAACGGCACCATGTTGTGATCGGTGGCTTATTGTCTGGTGCAGCCGCGATCGCGCTGGTTACTCAACCTGCCAGGGCGCTCACTCAGGTCACTGGCATTACCTTGACCCCCACGGCTAGCGGCATTGATATTGTGCTACAGCTTCAGGCAACGGGGAAGAACGGGGGTGGCGATCGTCCTCAAATTTTCACCAGCGGGCAAGGGAATACCTGGGTTGCCAACATCACCAATGCTCAACTGAGCGCAGCCGCAGCCAAGCCCTACCGCCAGGAGAACCCGGCACCCAGCATTGAGACAATAAGCATTACAGCTACCAGCACCAGCAGCGTTCAGGTAACTGTGACTGGCAAACCGGGTTCCCTGATGGGGCAGGCACAGCAGGATGGTACGAAGCTAACCCTCAGTCTGCTTTATGCCGCGCTGCCAGGTACCAACTCGACAACAGGACAGACCACCAATCCATCGTCTCAACCGCGCTCAAATCTGCCCACGCTTCCCAGACCAACCCTCAGAACTCCGACCACTGCTCCAGCACCGACGGCAACCAGCCCACTGATGTCTGCCCCTGATAGTTCTCAGATTCCTACCATCACGACTCCGACCACTGCTCCCTCGCCCACCCCTGGACCAATCCAACCCCTTCCCAGACCGATCCCTGCAACCACGCCCTCAAGCACTCCAGCGCCAACCTCAAGCACTCCAGTTCCAAATCCCTCAACACCGCCGCCTGGTAGCCGCATTACCTACACCGATCTCAACGTTCAGCCCACCACAATCGACCTGGGGACTGCTGCCCGCATTGAGCGCGTCGTGTTGCGCGAGACCCCTGTTCGGGAGGCATTGGCACTTTTGGCACGCGCTGCTGACTTGGGTATCGTGTATGCCGAAGATTTAGGCGGAGCACCTGCTGCTGGAGCGTCTGGTCAAGCCGCCTCGATCATTGATTCTAATATTTCGCTGGATATTGAGAACGAGCCGATTCAGGACGTGTTTAACTACATCCTGCGGGCGAAAGGGCTGAAGGCGAATCGGGTCGGCAAAACCATTTTTGTGGGTCTGAACCTACCCGCTACAACAGGCAGCTACGTGACCCGCACCCTGCGGCTCAATCAAATGCGGGCAACCTTACCGCAAACAAACCTGACAACCACAGCGGTGAGTGCTTCTAGCCTCACCAGTGGCGGCGGACAGGGCGGCAGTACGACGACAAGCCAGGTTGGTAGAACCAGCACCAACACTGAGAACATTCCCTATAAAGGGGCGCTGCAAGTGCTGGAAGAATTAGGGGCAAACAACAGTGCTACAGCCAGAAGTCCTATTTTTAGAGGCTTGCAGGTGACTGCCGATGCGCGGACGAATACGCTGTCGATCGTCGGTTCACTTGAACAGGTGCAGCTTGCAACAGACTATCTCAACAAGCTGGATGTGCGGCGGAAGCAGGTTGCGGTGAACGTCAAGATTGTGGAAGTCGATCTGTCAAAAACGAGCAATATTGGCTCCAGTTTTTCCTTTGGCGTGGCGGGTAACTTCTTTAATGTGAATCAGGGGCGAGGCGGCGTTAACGTTGGTCCGGTAAATCCATCGCTAATTGATTCAAATAGCCTTACCAGTCCCTCAACGATCGCCAACCCCTTCGCCAACATACAGCCACCGCTGAATACGGGCGCTCAAGTGACCGATCGCCAGGGTAATACGCTGGGCTTTCAGCCTGCCAGCCCCACGAACGCGAATCCACTGGCTCCAGTCGTGACAGGGCTAACCAGTGGTTCAACCGTCAGCACGAGCGGCAATGTGACGACCGTGTTGGGTCAGGCACTCACCTATGGACTCTCACCGTTATTCCAATTTCCCACACAGTTTTTGTTGAATCTCCAGGCTCAGGTCGTTTCTGGCAATGCCAAGATTCTGACGGATCCTACTTTGATTGTGCAGGAAGGCAATCAATCGCAGGTGAATTTGACCTCACAAGTGTTTTCGGGCTTCACAGAACAGCGCGTGACGGAGGGCAACGTGACCTCTACGCGGATTCTGCCGCAGCCGCCTGTGGATGTGGGTGTGATTTTGAATGTGCAGGTCGATCAGATTGATGACAACAACTTTGTCACGATCGCCGTCTCACCTGAAGTCAGTTCCCTTGGTCAGCAAATTACCGATCCGTCGCGCAACAACCTGCTCATTCAACAGTTGGTCAATCGCCGCCGCCTAGAAACAGGCAAAATTCGCTTGCGGGATGGTCAAACGTTGATTCTAACGGGCATCATTCAGGAGCAAGATCGAGAAATCATTACCAAAGTGCCGATTTTGGGTGACATTCCGCTGCTTAACCTGCTGTTTCGCAATCGCCGACAGGAGCGATCGCGCAATGAAGTCGTCGTGCTGGTGACACCGCAGATTTTGGATGATTCGGATCGATCGCCCTACGGCTACAACTATCTGCCCGGACCCGATGTGCAGAAGTTTTTGCAGCGATTGCCTCAGCCGTCGCAGAACAATACACTGCCGCAAGGTAATGTGCCATCCCAGGGAAGTGTGCCAGTCCCTCAAACGCCCTCAGCAACTCCGCAGAACGCACCGATCGCGCCGACTCAGGCAACTCCTGCTCCACAACCCGTCGCACCGCAGACTCTTCCAGCACCCACTCAAACGAATCCTACCCCACAGCCAAGCACACCAGCAGCCCCGACTGGGAACGCACCACCGACACAGCCTCCAGCCAGACCCTCAAGTGATCCACCTGGCACTGAGTCAACGCGTTAGTAGGGAAAAGCTTGCTGCTCAACGAGATGCTCATTTTTTAGCGTTATCCTTTCCCCTACCGTCCGCCAACGGTGATAGAATCGACTTTGATGTGAGGTTGCCCCACGGTGACGTAAACGCTACCGCTGACTGAGCCACAGAAGCCTGCTGCAAGGTCAAGATCGTTGGAACACATAGAAATTTTGTTCATGATTTCCTTGGCCTCACCAATCAGCGTTGCACCTTTCAAAGGTTTAGTGATTTTACCGTTTTCGATCAGGTAGGCTTCATCCACCGAGAAGTTAAACTGTCCAGTCGCCCCCACACTGCCGCCACCCATTTTCTTGCAGTAAATCCCTTTTTCAATGGAAGCGAACAGGTCTTCGTTGGTGAAGTCACCAGGAGCAATGTAAGTGTTCCGCATGCGGGATGCTGCCGCAAAGGTGTAGCCCTGACGACGACCGCTGCCCGTGCGGGGATGTCCGGTACGAATAGAGCCAGCCCGATCGGCAATGAAATTCTTCAGCACGCCTTTTTCAATCAAAAGTGTGCGCTGGGCGGGCATCCCTTCATCATCCATGTCGATCGTGCCAAAGGCATCGGTTGAAAGCCCTTCGTCCCAGGCAGTGAGATTTTCGTGGGCAATCTTTTCGCCCTTCTTATCGATAAATGGAGTGGTGCGTCTCTCAATCTGGGTGGTTTCCAACAGGTGCCCGCAGGCTTCGTGAAAGATCACCCCCCCAAATTTATTTGCCATGACGATCGGATAGGTGCCTGATTCCACATAGTCGGCATAGAGCATTCTGCCAGCAGACTCAGCCACACTTTCAGCAGTAGAAGCGTAGTCCCAGGTGCGGAGGAAGTTTGGATCGCTGGTATTGCCTGCGCGTTCGCCAATGGAAGCACGGTTCGCACCATCGGCACACAGCAAGTTGTAACCTACCGATTGCGTCAGGCGAATGTCTCTGGCAAACGTGCCGTCACTCGATGCAACCAGCACTTCTTGCCAATCGCGGAAGTACACGGCGCGACGGGATTGTACGTGGGTCGCTTTTTGCTGCAACCGGGCGTTGGCATCCAACAGCACCTCGCCCATTTCACGCATGGAGCTAGATTCTGAGAGCCAGGATTCTTTACCGCGTAGGACGGCATAATCCCGCAGCGGTTCCAGGTTGATCTCCGGGATGTAGGAGCCAGGTGATGGTAACTGCAAGCCCAAAATGGATAATCCTTTTTCCAGAGCAGCCTTCAAACCAGCAAAGGTCAGATCATTGGTGCTGACATAGCAGTCTGTTTGACCACGAAAGACGCGGATACCTGCACCTGTGGAGAGACGTGGCGAAATGCTGGTGATTGCGTCATCTTCAGCGAGGCAGCTAATATAGTTGACTCGCTCTAAGAAGAACTCAACGAAGTCTGCACCGGCTGCACGTCCTAACCCCAATAAGGTCGATAAGGGAGATTCCCAGGTCGCATCAAAGCGATCGCGCGTCGATGTGTAGTCTAATGTTGGCAATTCTCTAGAGCGAAGAAGCGGAGTTGCAATCATGGGTAGCCTCGGCTGCGATCGTGGAACGAGTTGATTCGTCAGGACTTCCATTTTGGAAGGGCAGATTTCTATTCTAAAGGGGCGACGATTTTTTGGTCAGCGAACTGCACATCACGGGAACACTGAGTGTTATCGCTTACACATGAGAATTAACTAAGTGAAACCTCTAAACAAAATTCACTACTGGCTTAAATTTACCGCGATCGCGCTTCTATCGCTCGCGATCGCCTGTCAGAGCTATTCACCAGGTGCTGCTGACTCAAGCGCTACATCCAGCCCCACCGTAACATCGCCTCGACCAACGGCAACTTTTACCGCATCGCCCCGGAAACGAGCCAATCAGTCACAGCTTGTGGATCTGCACGGGATCAATACCCGGATTCACCTCGATATGCGCTATGCGACCACCAATAATTTCATGCGTCGGACACTCTACAAACAGTCGCGCTGCTTGCTGAGGGCGATCGCCGCAGAACAGCTTTCGCAAGTGCAGTCAGATCTTGAAGCTGAAGGGCTGGGGCTAAAGGTCTATGATTGCTACCGTCCGCTGTCTGTACAGAAACAAATGTGGAAGCTGGTTCCAGACAATCGCTTCGTGGCTAATCCCGCCACTGGTTCACGGCATAATCGTGGGTCTGCGGTCGATGTCACGCTGGTCGATCAGCTGGGCAAGGAACTCACCATGCCCACAGCGTTCGATGACTTTACCGAGCAAGCTGATATAGACTATGACGGCGCTAGCCCGATCGCCAAACGAAATCGTCAGCGCTTGAAAGAGGCAATGGTAAAGCGTGGGTTCGCACCCTTGCAGACAGAATGGTGGCACTTTGATGCTGCCAATTGGGCACAGTTTCCCGTGCTGGATGTGCCGCTAGAAGCCGTTCTCTGAGGCAGCTTCAACCCTTCTGCCTTCTTAAAAATATGGTTTGTAGCGTGGTTCAAACTAAACTCAGAGTAAGCTAGACATAGTGCTGTGAAGAACGATGACCACCAAAGAACAGATCATTCAAGCCCTCGACCAGCTACCCGAACCAAAGCTCTCGGATGTGCTGACGTTTATCCATTCCCTAGAAGCACCAGCAGACAATCCACCCGCCGTTCGTCCTGAAGTGTGGCAAGCCTATTTAGATTCGGAGCGAGAACGAGAAGAGGTGTACCGTCGTCTTGCTAACTCCTAAATTTCTTTCGGTGGTTGAAACGCTAAGCATCCACACCAGACAGCTTAAGAAATATGGCGGCACTGCTGGTATCAGAGATGAAGGTCTACTGGAATCAGCGTTAGCGCAACCGCAAGCAACCTTTGGCGGTGAGTTTCTTCATGCAACAATTTATGAACAAGCCGCCGCTTACCTTTACCATCTAGCGAAAAATCACCCCTTTCTAGACGGCAACAAGCGCACCGCCTTTGCTGTGATGGATACCTTCCTGCGCGTCAATGGTTATCGACTGCTGCTGACCGATGAGCAAGCGTATACCTTGGTGCAAGAGGTTGTGACCGGGCGCATCAGTAAAACCGACTTGGCTGCATTGCTGGAGCGATCCTTTAGTAGTTGTTAGTTTTTAGTTGTTAGTTTTTCGTGAGCCGTACCGATCGAGCGACGAGTCTAACAACCAACAACCAACAACTAATTACTTCTCAAGCTCTTAGGCACCGATCGCCTTGGTTAATGTGCGGCTCACTTTGGCAGGGCAGAGAATAGTATCCCCATCCCGATAGCCCACAAAGCGAACGTAGACCAATTCACCGGGTGCAATATCGGGAGCATCGGGTTGATGCAGGGTTGGATCGTAAGCCACTTGTTCCCACGCTGTACCAATTTGGTGGTAGCCCCAGCTCTGAATCAAATTCTCCAGGGGAACAAACATGGGCGTTAAACTTTTGGCAGGCAAGTCTGGTTTCGCCTCAATGATTTTACTAATGCTGGGGTGGTGCGTGAATAGCGTTTGAAGCTGCTTAAAGAGTGAGCGGCGGAACGTTGCCGTAAGCGTTGTCTCTTGCTGCTGTAATGCCTGCTCAAGCTGGGCGCATTTCTGTGTGAGGCGATCGTTTTCTTGCTGTAAAGCTTGCTGACGTTGCTGATGCTCACTCGTTAAGAATTCCAGTGGCTGTGCATCAGGTTGAAGATCAGGGCGTGCTTGAGTCAATTGCTCGGTACGCTGCTGCAAGGCTTGCAGACGCAGGTTTTCTTGCGCTAGTTCTGCCTTTTGCTCTAGCGCCTGCTTCATCCGTTCGTACTCTCGCCTCAAGCGATGACGTTCGGCACCAAGCTTGTCATTGCTATTGGAGCCTAAGTCTACCAGCTTGACGATCGCCAAGATAAAAACAAACTCAATCAAAAAACCAAACCAAAAGAGGTTGGTGTTCTCTGCCATGCTCCTGATCTCCTCGGCGCGATGGTCGCAATGCGCCAGCTAAGCTTTACCATCCCCTATTCTGGCTCATTGCTTACAGTCCAGTGACTTTACAAAAGTCGATTTTTGTTACGTAAAAAGCTTTTAGACTGGATACTGTGAGGCAAAAGCGATGCAGTCTCTCCTTTCAATCCGATTCTTACGTTCAAGCCGATCGCCCGTGAATGTATCTCCAGAGTTTGCTGAGCCAGCCATGCAGCAGATTCTCATCTGCCAAAATCGCACCTGTCTCAAACAGGGAGCGATCGCGGTGCTGGCGGCGTTTCAAGCAAGACCCGTGCCAGGATGGTCGGTCATCAAAGCGGGCTGTATGGGACAGTGCGGCAACGGACCCATGGTTCGCATCTTGCCAGACAACATCTGGTACTGCGGGGTGCGACCAGAAGAAGTGCCAGAAGTGGTAAAGCGCCATCTGATTAATGGTCGTCCTGTGCGAGCGATGCTTTCACCTCATTTCCACGCAGTTCCGAAATCTAAACTTTAGGAATGAGAATTAAATAAGATCGGCTTTTGTAGGATGTGTTAGGCACTAGCCGTAACGCATCACAAGACCCAGAGGCGATGCGTTACGCGGCGCTTTTCTGGTATGCCGGAACGGCTTTACACATCCTACGCAAGAATCCGGTTTTATTAAATCCACGATCCTTAGAAAGAAGCTACTCACTTACGCGATCGCGCGTAGTAAAGGGCACGTCTACCACATCCCCTTCGGTTTCGCCGACTGTTACGTGCAAACCATCCCCTCCTGCTTTCGTGCGAATGTATGCCAGCCCAAAAGCTCCCTGATCTGTTTCAGTCAAACTGGTCAGCGTACCAATCTTCTCTCCGTTTAAAGTAATTGGGGTTCCTGGTGCAGCACTGTGCTTAAGACGAATACCCCAAAGCTGCTGTTTTACGCCTTTGTATGTATCGAGACGGGCGATCGTCTCCTGCCCGATGTAGCAACCCTTATCAAACGAAAGCATTTGCCACAGTCCTGCTTCCAGTGGGTTGTAGTCTTCAGTCAGTTCGCGATCGGGTGCGGGTCGTCCTTGCTCAATGCGTAAGCGCTCCCAGATTCGATCGCCCAGTGGCACTGCACCTGCCTCTACTAGCGTCTGCCAGACAGAAGCCGCCGCAGACCGATCAACCATCAACGTGTAGCCTTCTAGTGCCAACCCACTTCCAACAGCAACGCGCACAGACTGCCCAGCCAACGCAACCAGTTGATGATTTGCGTACTGAGTCTTAGCAGGAAGCTCGATGCCCAGTTGCTTGAGTAACGCACTACTTTCAGGGCCAAGCAAGCTAAACGTTGCCGTTTGCTCAGTCACATCAGTCAACGTGACCTGATCGCCAAAAAAGATGTAGCGATCGAGCCACTTGAGCAGGTAGTCGCGGCGGTTGGGTGAAACTAGCACCAAAACAGACTCTTCGAGCACATAAGCCGTTGCCAGGTCGATCGTCCGCGCGGTAGACGTGACAAAAACGGTATCGCAGCCTTCGCCCGGTTTCAGGCGTTTAAAGTCGTTAGTGCTCTGGTTGTGCAAAAAGGTGAGGCGATCGGCTCCAGTCAGTTCAAGCCGTCCCCAGTGGCTACGATCGCAGATTGCCACACCCGATCGTGCAGCCTGTAATGCTGCATCATCGTTGCCAAAGCTCAAAGGCACTGTTTCAGTTGCCTCAAAGACAGTACCAGCCTGTGTCTGGAGGTCACGCAAACTCTCAGTCATAAAGCTCCAACGTGTGTATGCAGTGTCTCGCTTTCAGATTACCGCGACTCAAGCCGCTTCAGCTAAAAAGTCCGCACGATCCCAATCGATCGTACGGACTCTCTGGCTTTGGCGCCGCTGTGTAGACAGACGTTGCTAAGACAACCCTATTTGACAATACCCAGAAGTTCTGGCGTTGCAGAACGACTCAGCGCAGGTGCCTCCGAGAGTTGAGAGAACACTTCGAGTGGTTGATGCGCTACGGTGGACGTTGCCGATCGCACATGGCTGGCAATCTCTACCGTCTTCACATCATATGCCTGCGTCACCAGTTTGGGATATAGCCCGATGCCAATCACGGGAAGCAAGAGACAAGCGGTGATGAAGACTTCACGGGGCTTAGCATCCAGCAGAAACGTCCCCTTGAATTCAGCGCTTTCTTCACCGTAGAACATTTCTCGCAGCATCGAGAGCAGGTAAATTGGCGTGAGAATTAAGCCCACGGCTGACAGCAAGACCACAACGACCTTAAAGGTAGAGGTATAAGAATCGCTGGTGGCAAAGCCAAGGAAAACCCCTAACTCACTCACAAAGCCACTCATACCGGGCAGTGCCAGCGATGCCATCGAACCAACCGTGAAGAGTGCAAAAACGGTGGGCATGGATTTTGCCAAACCACCCATCTTGTCCAGCGCTAAGGTGTGGGTGCGATCGTAGGCAATGCCAGACAGGTAGAACAGGGCAGCCGCAATTAACCCGTGAGAAACCATCTGAAGCACGGCACCGCTGAGACCAATTTCCGTGTAGGAAGCGATACCCAGCAGCACAAATCCCATATGGGAGATTGAAGAGTAAGCCATCCGACGTTTCAAGTTGCGCTGGGCAAATGAGACGATCGCGCCGTAGACAATGTTCACCACACCCAGCACTGCCAGCACCGGAGCGAAGTAGAAATGGGCATCCGGCAGCATTTCCATGTTCATCCGAATGAGGGCATAGCCACCCATCTTGAGCAACACGCCTGCCAGAATCATCGAAACAGGTGCTGACGCTTCACTGTGGGCATCGGGCAACCAGGTGTGTAGCGGGAAGATGGGCAGCTTAACCCCGTAGGCAATCAACAAAGCGGCGTAGACAAACAGTTCAAAGGTGAGCGAGTAATCTTTCAAGCCAAGCTCATGCATGTCGAACGTTACGTTACCGCCGTAGAACGCCATCGCCAGAGCTGCAACCAGAATGAAGATCGAGCCGATCGCCGTATAGATGATGAACTTCGTCGCAGCATAGAGGCGCTTTTGTCCGCCCCAGATGGAAATCAGAATGTAGACTGGAACCAGCTCTAGCTCCCACATCAGGAAGAACAGGAGGATGTCTTGAGCGCAGAACACTCCAATCTGAGCGCTGAACATTGCCAGCATCAGAAAGTAGAACAAGCGGGGTTTCTCAGTTACCTTCCAGGAAGCCAGGATCGCCAGGGTTGTCACAAAAGCAGACAGCACTACCAGCGGCATCGAAATGCCATCAACCGCTAACGACCAGTTCAAACCCAGTTGAGGCACCCAGGCGATCGTCTCCACCAACTGCAAATCAGAGTTCTGGAAGTCGTAATGTTGCCAAAACGCGTAGACAATCAGCGCGAAGTCGAGCAGAGCCACCGAAAGGGTATACCAGCGAATCGTCTTGCCCTGCTTATCCGGCAACACCGGAATGAGTAGAGAGGCTGCAAGGGGCAGCAGGGTAACGGTTGTGAGCCAAGGAAATTGGGTATCCATCTTGAAAACTTACTTGAGGTGGCGAGGATAAAAAGCCTTGGGGTTGCTGGATGATGAGCAAGAAGCAACCCAAACCTAATCCGCAGAGAAGCCCACTTATCCAAGTGGAGGACTGGATAGCTCCAGACGCGCTTGCAATTGATAACTGAGCAGCAACTACCGTGTATGAATCGTAAGGTTCAAGGTCAAAAACTTTGACCCGGCACGGCACTTACTAGATGTCTCCTTCACAGACTAAGTAGACGTGTTAAACAATCAGCTAATTAAGAATTTGTACCTACTGGCTTATAGTACCCCAAGTTTATTAAGTTAAATAAACTTTGTCCTCGGTATTGTGACGGTTTTTGAATAGATATGTCTGCCAAAGACACGCGATTGCGCTCTATAGGTGTTGAAAATCACTACTAGAAAGGGCTTCCGAAGTTTTTACGCCTTCCATACCTTGACTAAGATATGTGCCGATTGTTGCAATCTTGTTGCGAAATCGTGAGCAATCGCTCCATCTCGGTAAGATACTATGTTGCAAACAACACGCTTTCTCTATGGCGATGCCAAAGTTCCAGGACTTGGTGACCTGGCAACAAGCAGAACAATTAATGCAACCTGCCTTCATTCGACTGGTTGATCAACTTCGCAAGCAGCTTGACCAGTCTGCGTGGAAAGGGACGTATGAAGACGTGCCCGTTTGGTCTGACGCAGTGAGTGCAGATGACAGGGCAAGAGTGACGCAGCTACAAACAGAGCTTAAGACCGCTTCACCTGAAGATATAGACGCGATCGAAGCAGCTTTAGCGCAACTCCCTTCACCGCATCCAGGCTATCTATTGCATCTTCAGCAGAACGAACAAACGATCACTGTGGATCTTTGGAACCTCTGCTATGAAATCTGTTTTCAGAACTATGATACTGCCAGTGGAACGTCTCACGCTCTCACGCAAGGCAACAGTCAGGGAGTCAAAATCGATACGACTCTCTTTGATGAAGCGGGAGAAGTCGATTGGAATCGGCTCGATCGCAAAGCTCAGCAGGTTGTAGAGCAAGTCTTTGCTGGTTTGCCTACAGGCAATCGATAAACCTGAAAGACAAGATTTAAAGAGATCCAAAAAAGAGCAAACGATGCGGCAAAAGACGTGCTCTTGCCACACAGCCTTATTCTTCGCCGCCCTGCAACTTGAGCAGCAAGAAGCCAACGCTCAGCCCAATGAGAACCAATACGGGCGGTAAGATAGCTGCGTTGAGAATTTCGCTCATGGGTAATCGTTTCCTTTGTCGTTACGAGTTTGAATTGGCAGTCACAAGACGAGGACGTAGAACGTGAAAACCACTGTTTCTGCTGCAAACATGCCAACACAGAGTATTCTAAACCGGATTGACCACGCCACAAAGCGAACTTTAGCCCGTCATACGTGTAGCAAAAGGCAGGAGGCAGAGGGCAGGAGGCAGAAGAAAAATATGATGTGCCCTGAGCAACCTCTCGATCGCTATAGCCCGCCACGCTCAGAATGATGCGCCTCGGTCGCCCTGCACGCGATCGAGACATCTAGATTAACTGCTGCTTAAGACCCTGGAGTGGCCTCTTCTTTTGGCTCGGTTAAATCAGAGGAGGAACCGGAGCTAGCGGCTGTTTTTGCCCGCTCACGGTCTTCTCGTTTTTTGCGCTCTGCTTTCAGCACATCTTCCATAACAATTTGTGCCTGAGCCATTTTTTCAAGATTGCTGCGGTAGAGTTCCAGGTCTTTTTGCACCTTGTCTAACGATAAATTCAACGCGCCACACACTCGCTTGAGTGCATCAAGGAGCTTCGTCTCATCTTTGACCAGTGCTGCATCCGTCGTTTCCAGTAGGGTAAAGAGACCGATCGCAAACAGGCGACTGTACTTAAAGTTCGCATTGTGCGCGATCGCGGCTGCCGCTTGCTGCAAATCATTGAAGTCTGCGATCGAAGACGTTTGTTCCAGCCAGCTTATCACCTCTTCTGTAGAAGAACGGCTTGCTAGAGCTTGCAATCGTCCAGCATCATGCCTGTACCGCTGGGGATCATCCTGCAACGCTTTGCAAAGACCATCAAAAATCGAAGCGATGTCCTGTTCGGGGCGATACGCCTGCATGAAGCGATGGAAGGACGTAAACACTCCCAGCGCATAGAAAGGGTCGTAGTGGAAATCGACGTTGACCGTCAACAAATGCATCTCGACCATTAGCTCTTCGACGACCCGACGGTAGATCGAATTAATGGGACGAGTATGGATCGTGTAAAAGGCTCTTTTGGTATCTGAGACGGTACGAACGTTATTCACAGCAAATTGACATCGAGCAGAACTCTTTCTATTCTCGCGCTTGACGGCACGTTTGCCAAGCGTTGAACAAAGTGGGCTGACTGCGATCCCCCTTTTTCCAAAACAGTCCCCGTTGTAACAGTATTGCTTGGCTAGCTCAATGCTTGTGGTGAGCGACTCGGAGCAAGACGTTGGCATGCCCTTACTTTTTCGCTTGTGCAGGGCGCAGGAGATCTCTTAAGACGTAAGGTTCGGGATTATCGGCAACCCAACCGAGTCCAGAGCGCGATCGCACTTCAAAATGCAGGTGCGGTTCTTTAGAACTACGAGTTCCAGTGGTGCCAACGGTAGCGATCGTTTGTCCACGTTTGACGCTTTGCCCTGCTTTGACCTTCACAGTCGCCAGTTGAGCATACCGAGTTTGCAGCCCTTCAGCATGGTTAATCACCACCAGATTGCCGTAAGCCCCCTGTTTCCCCGCAAAGGCAACAGTGCCATCCGCCACGGCTAACACGGGCGACCCGACGGTAGCTGCCAGGTCAATACCGCTGTGGAAGCCAACTTTACCCGTGAGTGGCTGAATGCCCCAGCCATAGCCCAGCAAGAGAGCCGATCGCGCGGGTTTGGAGGTAAGTGGATAACCGCTCAAAAGACGCTCTGGTTGAGTGGCACCCGGTTTAGCGGTTGGGGTTGCTGTTGCCACCGGAGACCAGTTCACACCAGGGACAAAAACCACTTTAGGAGCGGTCTGACAGCCGTTGACTTCAAACAAAACATCAGGGCGAATCTTGTACGCTTTAGCAACATCTCGCCACGTCTGGTTGGGCTTGACCTCAACCCGAATGCCGTTGTAAGGAGGAATCAAAATTTCAGCGCCAACGGGTGCTTTGCCACTCCGCAGCATCGGGTTGAAGCCCATCAAGGTGGAGGGAATTAGATCGTACCGCTGTGCGATACTTTCCAGCGTTTCACCAGAAGCAACTTTATGCCGTACTAACCGCGACAGGGCAGCAGATGAGCAGGTTGATTGACTCAGTACTGTTGCGGGAACTGCTTGCGCCACGATCGGCGATCGCCCAGCGCCCAAAGCTACCAGCATTAAGCCGAGACAACCCAATGGGATCGATAACCAGTGCTGCTTCCAGTCAAGTTGTCTCATAGCGCTAGTCCACCGTAAATGTGCAGTATCTTCATGCGGTCTCTCCACTCTATCGCGTTCCCCTTTATGCCCTTCTTTCCACAGTGACGCTCGTCCGGATCGTGGAACAGGACAAGCGGGAACGGTTGGAAGAGAGGCAAGCAGTTACAATAAGCCCATGTTGTTCGGGCTAGCACGGCTGTTGTTGGCTAATCACGCTATGAATCTCTCTTTAAAGCAGTTAGCGACCTACGTTTCGTTGCTGGCGATCGGCAGTGGTACAGGGATTGTAGGAAGCTACTATTTTTTACCTCACGAGCGAGTTAAATCCAACTCTGCTGACATGCCGTCTGTGTTGAAACCAGTGCCAAGCAAACCGACGAGCCAGACGGCTGTTCTCGCGCCAAATAGCCTGATACGAGAGCCGAATGGCGCTAACTTTATCGCTACAGCAGTAGAACGGATTGGTCCAGCGGTTGTGCGCATTGATGCCGCTCGTAAAGTGGTAAATAGCCTTCCAGAGGCGCTGCAAAATCCGCTTTTTCGGCGGTTCTTTGGTAACGAAATGCCTGTCCCAAAAGAGCGGGTTGAGCGTGGCACTGGCTCTGGCTTCATTTTGAGTGGCGATGGTCGCTTGATGACCAATGCTCATGTGGTAGCTGGCGCAGACATGGTAGAAGTGACGCTGAAAGATGGTCGTACCTTTGAAGGTCGTGTCATTGGGTCTGATTCTGTCACCGATGTGGCAGCCGTTAAGATTAGCGCAACAGGTCTACCCACGGTGCGGATTGGGCGTTCGGATAATTTAACTCCAGGCGAATGGGCGATCGCGATCGGCAATCCACTGGGGCTGGATAACACCGTCACGGCAGGCATCATCAGCGCCACGGGACGATCCAGCTCTCAGGTCGGTGTGCCCGATAAGCGAGTGAGCTTTATTCAAACCGATGCGGCGATTAATCCTGGCAATTCGGGCGGTCCACTTCTGAACGATCGGGGCGAAGTGATTGGCGTAAATACCGCCATTCGTGCTGACGCTCAGGGGCTTGGCTTTGCGATTCCGATCGAAACAGCGCAACGGGTCGCCAACCAGCTCTTTGCTAAAGGCAAAGTGGAGCATCCATATTTGGGTATTCAGATGGTAGATCTGACCCCCGCCCTGCGTAAAGAAATTAATCAGGATGAGGATGCCAAGCTGAAGGTGAGCCAGGATCAGGGCGTGTTGATTGTGCGGGTTTTTGACAATTCTCCAGCCGCCCAGTCTGGCATTCAACAGGGAGACATTATCCAGAAAGTGGATGGAAAGCCCGTCAAAACGGCTTCGGATGTGCAAGAACGAGTGGAAGCAAGCGCGATTAACAAAGTGTTGGTTGTCGAGATTTTGCGCGATAATCAGCGCCGTAACCTGCAACTCAAGCCAGCCCCTTTCCCGAGCAAGACCGATCGACCGTAAGGCGCGATCGCTTTACAAAGATGGCTCAAGCTTGTGTTTCGCTCCTGATTGACTGACAAAAGTCTTGAAAGGTTGGTCGCTTCGTTGCTCACCCGCCCGTGATTCAAATCCGGGCTAATGGTGCGAAACCCGTTTTAACGGGTTGTCAGACGCTCGTAGTCCTCTTAAGAGGACTTTCTGCCATCAGCCCGCACTTTAGTGCAGGGCGGGTTCAAGTACTTGCTCAAAGATTTGTCAGTCAACCAGGTTTCGCTCTGTAGTAGGAACGTGACATGTAACGTCCCTACAGAACAATGTCTCTACCAAAAGTCAACCTGTTCACGTAAGCACAGGCGCTCTACTCCAATGGGTACCATTTTGAGCCGTGGGATCGTTCTGGCAAAGGGTATGCACTTCCCATAGGGTCTGCGTTTCAGGGTAATCGACTCGATAATGCCCGCCCCGACTCTCTGTGCGAAACTGGGCGCTCTTCAGGATCAGCCATGCCACATCCAGCAGGTTTCGAGTTTCCGCCCATACTCTAAGCCGCCCGTCTGCTTCGACCACGGTAACGTTCACAGGTTGCTCCGGTTGAAGCCGTTGCAGCGATCGACTGATCGCCAGTTGATTAAATTCCGCTTGCCAACGTTGAATTTGCGCGATCGCCGCCGCCATTACAGAACCATCCCGACAAATGCCTGCGCTTTGCCACACCAGACGCGGAAGTTCCTGCCGTAGTGTATAAATTTTGTCAAAATCGGCTTGAGACAAAACAGCGTTTAGAGTAGAAAAATCGTCCGCAGGAGACCCTTGCCTCTCTACCTCCTGCCTTCTGCCCTCTGCCTCCTGCCCTCTGCCTCCTATCTCCTGCCCTCTGCCTCCTATCTCCTGCCCTCTGCCTTGTAGCTCCTCTACATCCAACCGCGCAAACTGCGCTCCAAACACCAGACATTCCAGCAGTGAATTGCTCGCCAGTCGGTTTGCCCCATGCACACCCGTACTGGCGGCTTCCCCCACCGCATACAGACCGGGAATGGATGTCTGATTCGTCAAATCTGTTGCCACACCGCCCATCCAGTAATGAGCCGCAGGCGCAACCGGAATCGGCTCTCGCAGCACATCAATGCCCCACTGCTGGCACACCTGAATGATGTTGGGAAAGCGATGGTGAATGGTATCGGGTGGAATCGATCGTAAATCTAACCAGACATGGGCTGTCGCTGGATCTGCGTGTGTAGATTGCAGATAGCTAAAAATTGCCCGACTCACCACATCTCTAGGAGCCAGTTCTCCCGCAGGATGGTAATCAAACGCAAAGCGTCGCCCGTGGTCATCCACCAGGTGGGCACCTTCACCTCGCACGGCTTCACTGATTAAAAAACGAGGTGCCCCAGGCTGGGTGAGTGCGGTCGGATGAAACTGCACAAACTCCAGGTCGCGCAAAACGGCTCCAGCCCGGTGAGCGATCGCGACACCATCTCCTGTACTCAGAGCTGGGTTCGTCGTTTGAGCAAAGACCTGCCCTCCGCCACCCGTTGCTAAAATGACGGCTGCTGCCCGGAGCCAGAGGACTTGTCCTTGATAGAGTAAGCAAATGCCCTGACAGCGTTGAGTCGTGTCATTGAGCCAGACATCCAGCGTTAACGCTTGGGCAAACACATGGATGTTCTTACGGCGCAAAACCTGAGCTGTGAGAGTACTGACCACTTCACGCCCTGTGGTATCAGCAGCATGAAGCACGCGTCGTCGGGAATGAGCCGCTTCCAGCGTTAACGCTAGCTCACCACTGTGGCGATCGAAGGCAACCCCCATTTCTACCAGCGTTTGAATGCATTGAGGAGCCTGTTCTACAAGAAACTTGACCGCATCATAGTCACACAAACCTGCCCCTGCCTGTAAGGTGTCGGCTAGATGCAAGGATGACGAATCGGCTGGGTCGATCACGGCTGCAATACCGCCCTGTGCCCAATCACTTGCAGAGAGCGAGAGCGTATCTTTTGTCAGCAGCCCGATGCGATAGTGGCTCGGTAGACAAAGCGCAGTATAAAGCCCAGCCGCACCTGCTCCCACTACGAGAACATCGAACTGAGACGGTATTTCTGATGCAGAGGGCGATCGCAAAACAGACGGTTGCAAAGATGCCACCAATTTTTGGCTCTTGAGGTTGGCTAGAGTCAGTTTGGATAAAGGCGAAGCGCTTGATAACGCTGCTTTAAGCAGAACTGCTTTCAATCGTGGATGGACATCCAAAGGACTGGCGTTCAGTGGTGAACTGCTTAGTCCTTTGAGTGTAACGGCGAACGTCAAAACAGAGGCTAAAGACAAAAATTGCTCGCCGACTGTGTACCAGTCATTGAGCAATTTCCACTACCAGTATGGGATGAGCGTTGTCAGAGCAGACGCATTAGCGGTAAATCCCGTTGTTAATCCGATCGGCTCCTTCCACCAATGCTTCTTCAACATCTGTGGCTGTGAAATGATCGAGGTTTGCCTTCAGCACGTCTTTCTGAGCGGCTGTCAGTCCTGCAATATTCAAAACATCTTCAACGCTTTCGTAGGGCGCATTTTTGACAATCAGCCCTGCCAGAGTGGGATACAGCCCTGAATATTGCCTGAATGCCCGTACATTGGTGTTGTTCAGATCTAGCTTCTTACCATATTCCGAGCTGAGCTTTTCGCCAACTGCGTCACGAATCGCTTCAGCCGCCAGCAGCGTGGGGGCGATCGATCGAGACAGCGAATATCCAGTTAAATCGCCTAAATTGGCTGCTACAGCCGTCTGTGGCAATCCTAGCCAGCCAAAACAGCCAACCATCATGCAAAGAACTATCAACACACGCACCAACCGTTTCATGAATCTATTCCTCCCTTCCTGTTGCATGGAAACCATACACAGCATTTATCCAGAGCCTATCATTTTCTGGACACCATCTCTCACTATGACTTGTCTACGTGGAGATTCCAGATACAAATCTTTACGCTTAGGAATGAAAATGAAATAACTTCAGTAACCTCCAGCCTTTTCATTGTACGGGCGCGGCGTGCGACAGATCATTCTGGGCGAAGGCACAAGCTTTCTACCGCGTGCCACGCCCCTATGCACAGAATGACACCTTCATAAAGCCACGCTCCTTGAGGGCATTGCTTCAGATGTTTGCCCAGTGGTTCTCACAGCAAAGAAGCAGCAACCGTAATGCTGTTTCTAATCAATGCTGTTTCTAACCGGGCTGCAACCTGGCTGCTTTACTCTCCCTTCTTCTGCCTTCTGCCCCCTGCCTTCTGCTTGCTCGTAAAGGCGTTACTCTCTACTCTTCATCTGCAAGAACGTTTCCAGGTCTGGGAAAGAGCAGGCATGTGCGACGGTTGGCATGTCATAGCCCTTCAGGTGAACCGTGTAGTTTCTGAATAAGTCGATCGACGTGATCTCCATATTCACGAGATGCTGATAGGTCGTTTCACCAACCGCAATGTCTAGCCCAATTTGCTTTGTAGACGTTTCCAGGCGGAAGGCGGCATTCACGGTGTCCCCTAAAGCGGTGTAATCTGGTCGATCGCCACTGCCCGTATTTCCAACCATCGCGTAGCCTGTGTTAATGCCAGCACCAATCCGCAGCGGGAACGGGAGCGGATACAGGTTATACAAATCGCTGGTCATCGTATGCAAGGCATTGAGGGCGCGGAAAATGCGAAGCATTTCATCGTTGTTCACCCCTTGCGGACCGTGAATCCAGATCGCCATTACGGCATCGCCGATATACTTATCGACCCAGCTTCCGTACTCGCGAATAATGTCACCCGCGTGGCGGAACCAGGTGCCAATGACTTCCGACAGCACCTTTTCATCCAGTTGACGAGTCAGCACAGTAAAATCGCGGATATCGACCACCAGTACCGAAATCAAACGCCGGACATGTAGGGTTGCGGTTGCCGTAAACTCTTTGGAATCTGAACCAGCCGAGGAATCAGCCGGAGGATTGAGCGTAGGACAGTAAAAGTCAAGATCAGTCTGACCAAAGGTGAGCCGATCGCCATTGTGTAGCGTGACTGGAATGCTCACCCGGCGACCATTCACAAACGAACCGTTGCGGCTTCCCAAGTCAATCAAGTAGAACTCTCCGGTCTCCATGCATTGCAGCATGGCATGGTTACGAGAAATCCAGCGATCGGGCAGCACAAAATTGTTGTCTTCACTACGACCGATAGTCCAACAGTTGCTACCGGCAAGCGGCAACCGCCGACTACCAGAGTCGGTGCGAAGAACGAGATGGGGAGTGGGTTGCAAAGTCACCACAGGCTGAGACAAATGATCCTTTCCTATGATGCATCCTGACATATCTCACTATGCCAGTGTAGTCTTCCCATGAAAATTCGTTCAAAAAAATTTTGAGCCAAGCTTTTCTAAGAAGTCTGGTTGAGAGAATGCGACGCAGCAAACAATTTATAGTGCTTTATTCAGGCAGCGATCGCCGCCAACCAAAACAAACTATCTACCAAGATTGTACTCAACACCGCGCCACTAAATGCCCACCAGTGAAGTTGTTTTGAAAAGAGGGGTGCAAAACTGACTGCTAGCAAGAGCGATGCCAGCGCGATCGCCCAGCCTATGCCCCACGGTGTTTGAATTTGAGCGAGCGCACTTTGAAAGATTGGCTGTACCGCCTCCGCTTCTACCCGCATCAACTGCCGCCAATGCGGGATCAAGTCAACCAGGTAGAAGTAAACATCCGTTACAACGGTGCCAAATAGCGACCCGAAGTAAAAGAAGTTACCGGTCTTACCTGTATTGCGAGAAACACCCCAAAGCGCAAACGGCAGACCGATCGCCTCAACCGGAAGATGCAGCAATGGCTCCCACCGTAACCAACCCCAATACACCGAGCCTGCAAGCCACGTCCAGGTGAAGCCTATGAGCAAATCCCCCCAATAGTGACCAGCAGGACGCGCCATCAGGCTTAGCCCCAGCACCAACCAAGCCGCCGTCAGAATCAAGCTGCCAACCGGAAAAAGCCGCACCAGTGGAGCCTGCACAAACACAGGCACCGAGACTAGAACGATCGCGGCTAAAAACATGAGCCAGCGCTTCTGCCTTTCGGATGGGGCAGTTTCAGTGGCTAGAGCCGCTTCAGCCAGCTCAGAATAAGCATTGCTTGCATGAATGACTGAAGGGGGCAAACAGCCAGCGTCGGTACGAGGGGTGTAGGAAACCAAAGTATTGTTTATATTGCTTATTTAGTTTACTTTACTTAACATAGCACACGTTCGCCTACATCCCCAGGGGGGGTATACAGGGATCCTACCTTAAATTTTCGCTAAAGTTCTGCTGGAACTGTTTGCAACTCCGCACGCTTTGGCTAAGCTCTCGGTGGGTACCCCAGTCGGGCGATCGCTCACACCGTCTTTATGTAAGATTGACTTCTGAAAGATCGAACGGTCTTTTGTCGGATTAAGCTTCTGCAATAGCGGATACTGTTCCAAGCTGTTGCTCGCATCTCAAGGGCAGGGCTTTACTGATGCAGGTAGCACCCAGCAAGCGTAGCATCCAGCAAAGGGGTGCTAACGGAGTTCATTCACCTGTCATTTTGTCCTTGTGGCAACGTGTAACTTGGAGTACGTGTGATTTGGAGTAACAAGCGTGCCACAGTCGAGGTTTTGGATGCTGTGACGCGATCGTTGTAGGGAAGAGTAGATGGTTTGGTCAGTTTTAAATCTCGATCTTTCGTCGCTCAGCGTGAGTTGGTACGGCTTAGGAGGTATGCAGCATAGCGTTGTAGCCGCTGCAACTCAAACAGGCACCGCTGCGTCTGAGGTGAACGTGATTGAAGCCGTGTTTGAATCGTTCGCACTCGGTATTGTGCAGGGTATTACAGAGTTTCTGCCGATTAGCAGCACGGCTCATTTACTCATCTTTACAAGACTGTTTGGCTGGGAAGCAACGGGGCAAAAAGCGTTTGTGGATGCCATCCAGTTTGGGAGTGTGATTGCCGTTGTCTGGTACTTCTGGGCTGATATCCGTCAGATCCTGACAGGTGCCTGGGCGGCGTTTCGACAGCACGACTGGCAGCGGGAAGAGTGGAAGATTCTGGTAGGAATTGCGATTGGTACCATTCCTGCGCTTGCTGTTGGCTTTATCCTGAAAAAACTAAATTTGCTGCCAGATGGGGTACTGGTGATCGCCGTGATGTCGATCGTCATGTCTCTGCTGCTGGGATTAGCTGAAAAAATTGGCAGTCGTAAGCGTGACTTCAATGATCTTCAGACCAAAGACGGCATCTTGGTGGGGATCGGTCAAACGATCGCGCTTTTGCCTGGAGCCTCTCGGTCTGGCTCTACCTTAACGACAGCGCTATTCTTGGGTCTAGAGCGACAAACAGCCGCCAGGTTCTCCTTTTTGCTGGGTATTCCAACACTGACGATCGCAACGCTAGTGCAGGCGAAAGATTCGCTGAGCGACAGCCAAATGCTGATGCCGTTGCTCGTTGGCATCCTCTCATCCTTTATTTTTTCGTATCTTTCGATCGCCTGGTTACTGCGCTTTCTGCAACGTCAAAGCACCTGGGTCTTTGTTTGGTACCGTCTTGCGTTTGGTGTGGCATTGTTAGCAGCGCTTGCTGGTGGCGCATTTCACAACAGTTAGTGCGAGCATCTTGCTCGCGTCCGTGAGCGAGACGCTCACACTCTTGGGCGTGGTTTATGCAAACGAAAATTGCTGTAAAACAGTGAGCGCACACCAGCCGAAGCGAAAGGTGTAGATTGGAAGAACAGGGCACGAGCATTCCGTTCAAGCCTTGACTTTACTCCACTGTCCTTTCTTGCATGAGTGACGCTGCTACTCGTCCAGCTTTGATCACGGCTGTTATACCCGATTCGATCGCGGCAGAAGTTGGCTTTGAAGCGGGCGATCGACTGGTATCTATTAATGGTCAGCGTCCGCGTGATTTGATTGACTATCAGTTTCTTTGCGCGGATGAAGTGTTGGC
Source organism: Lyngbya sp. HA4199-MV5 (assembly GCA_019359375.1). Classification (GTDB taxonomy): domain Bacteria; phylum Cyanobacteriota; class Cyanobacteriia; order Leptolyngbyales; family Leptolyngbyaceae; genus Stenomitos. The sequence goes on along the minus strand of JAHHHL010000007.1, from coordinate 15,860 downwards.
GCTGGAAGTGCTAGATGCTGCTGGTAAGGCACACCACGTCGAAATCGAGAAAGACTACGACGATGATTTAGGGCTGGAATTTGAGAGCGCTTTGTTCGATGGGCTGATTCAGTGCAACAACCGCTGTCCCTTCTGCTTTATCGACCAGCAGCCACCAGGAATGCGGCAAACCCTTTATTTGAAAGACGACGATTATCGTCTCAGCTTTCTCTACGGCAGTTATTTGACTCTCACAAACCTCACGCAGCGCGAGTGGGATCGCATTGAGCAAATGCGGCTTTCGCCTCTGTTTGTGTCGGTGCATGCCACAGAGCCAGACGTTCGCAGTCGATTGCTTAAGAATGCACGGGCTGGGCAACTGCTGGATCAATTGCGCTGGTTCCAAGAGCGACGGCTACAGATTCATGCTCAGGTTGTCTTGTGCCCTGGAATCAACGATGGCGACCATCTCACCCGTACTCTGCTCGATCTGTTTCAATTTCACCGGGATGAAGTGCCTGCGGTGGCTTCCGTTGCTGTAGTGCCTGTGGGCTTGACGCGCTTTCGTCCTGGCGAGGATGAGCTGATTCCCGTGAGCCGTGAAAAGGCGCAAGAAGTGATTGGGCAGGTACAGGCGCTACAAGCCAAATTCCGCCAGCAGTCTGGTTCTACCTTTGCGTGGCTGGCGGATGAATGGTTTCTCCTGGCGCATCAAGACCTGCCGCCTGAATCTCACTACGAAGACTATCCCCAGCTTGGTAACGGGGTTGGCTCCATTCGCCAGTTTCTCAAACAGTTTCAAATGGCGGCGCGATCGCTGCCTCAGCAGTTAGCGATCCCTCGACACTTTACATGGGTTGTTGGTAATGCGGTTGAGCAGGCGTTTCAGCCCATTCTCAAGCGTTTGAATGCTGTGGAGGGGTTGGAGGTGAGCATGGTTGCCCTTGCCAGTCAATACTGGGGACAGTCCATGACGGTGACGGGTCTGCTCACAGGACAGGATATTCTTCATGCCTTAAAGGAGCGAGAACTGGGTGATGCCATTCTGCTACCGTCTCTGATGCTGAAGCATAATGACACTCGGTTTCTCGACGATATGACCGTAGCGGCACTGAGCGACCAGTTGCAAACGCCAATTCTTGTGGTGGGGGATGTGGAGCATTTGGTGGCAACGATCGGGCAGAAGGGATGAGGGATGAAAGGCTAAAGGCTAAAAGTTTTGAGTAACGTCAGCTTTCAGCAATCAGCAGTCAGACTTTACCTTCTGCCCTCTGCCTTCTGCCCTCTGCCTTCTACTTCCACCAATCCCTCAAATTGTGTTGCCGATTCAACGTCACCTGATAAGCTGTGGGAGGTTTGCGATCGCCTCTCTGTGATCGTATTTTTCGGTCATCCGTCAACGTGCAGCATGATATTTCAGCAAATTTCTAAGGTCTTTGAAGCAGGCGGCATTGTTATGTTTCCGCTGCTGGGCTTTTCCATTCTGGCAGTGGCTTTGATTCTTGAACGGCTGCGCTTTTGGTTACGCATCACCCAGCGGCAAGATAAATTTGTGCGCGCGATTTTAGACCTGTATCAACGCAGCCCCAGAGAGGTTCTGCTACAGCTAGAGCAGAATCTGGATTTGCCGATCGCGCGCGTTTTTTGGGCAGCACTGGGACTCGATCGCCCTAACCCCGAAGAGTTTCGTCTTGCTCTAGAAACAGCGGCTCAGGCGGAGTTGCCGTTGATTAAACGGTTTAATACTGTCTTTGAGACCATCATCAGCCTGTCGCCTTTGCTAGGGCTACTGGGCACCATTTTGGGACTGATCCGCTCCTTTGCGTCTCTTAGAATTGGGGAGGTGAGCGCCAGCAATGCGGTGCCTGTAAGTGCTGGTATCAGTGAAGCATTGATTTCAACCGCGTCGGGGCTGGCAGTGGCGATCGCCACGCTGACCTTCGCCAACACCTTTCGAGGGCTGTATCTACGGCAGATTGCCTTGATTCAAGAATATGGTGGTCGGATGGAGCTACTCTATCGCCGCCGCTATGAACGAGGAGAAATTCCCTATGCGGCTCCCTGAAGAACCGGATAACCCGTCCCAGATTAACATTGTGCCGATGATCGATGTCATCTTTGCACTGCTAACATTCTTTATCTTGTCTACGCTCTATCTCACGCGATCGACTGGCTTGCCTGTAAACCTGCCAAAAGCTGTAACTGCCCAAACGCAATCTCAGAGCCAGATTGTGGTGACACTCAATCAGCGCGGACAGCTTTCACTCAACCGCCAGCCTGCTCAGCTAGGCGATTTGCAAACCAGAATTCGCACCCTCATGGGTAATAGATCTGGCGCTCTGGTGGTGATTAACGCCGATGAACGGGTGAGTCACGGTCAGGTGATTGCCGTCATGGATCGGTTGCGCCTGATTCCGGGGGTAAAACTGGCGATCGCCGCCCAGCGACCAACTCCGTAGGGACGTTACATGTAACGTCCCTACAGAGAGAAAAAGGACTTAAAGCGTTTATTACCCTCTCCCTACACCCACGTAGCGGAACCCAGCCTGCTCTAGCTGCTTACGATCGAGGAAGTTGCGACCGTCAATCATGACAGGGCTGTGCATGAGCGTTGCCATTTTGGCGTAGTCAAGCTGGCGAAACTGCTTCCAATCTGTCACCAGCACCAGCGCATCACAGCCATCGGCTAGTCGTTCTGGATCGGTCTCTACGATGACATCTGAAAGACCATGCCGCATCCCGGTTTGGGAAACGATGGGGTCGTATGCCTTGACCTTAGTGCCCAGACGCGCTAGTTGCTCAATGATGTTGAGGGCGGGTGCATCGCGCAGATCATCAGTATCCGGCTTGAAGGTTAGCCCCAGCAGACCAACCGTTTTGCCTTTGAGGATTTTGAGCACTTGCTGGAGTTTTTCGATCGCAATGATGCGTTGATGCTGGTTGACGGTGACAGCGGCTTTGAGCAGTTGTGCCTCGTAACCGTAGTCATCGGCTGTATGGATCAGGGCAGAGACATCTTTGGGAAAACACGAGCCGCCCCAGCCGATGCCTGCCTGGAGAAACTTGTTGCCCACGCGAGAGTCTAAGCCAATGCCTTTCGCCACTTCAACGACATCAGCACCTACACGATCGCAGATATTAGCCACTTCGTTAATAAAGCTAATCTTGGTTGCCAGAAAGGCATTCGCTGCATACTTGATCATCTCGGCTGAGCTGAGGTCTGTCACCACAACAGGTACAGCCGGAAGCGACTTGTCCGCTGCGTACTGACGGTTGACGATCGGTTCATAGAGCTCTTGCATCAGCGCGATCGCTTTCTCACTGTTGCTGCCTAAGACAATGCGATCGGGGTTAAAGGTATCTTCAACCGCGCACCCTTCTCGCAAAAACTCAGGGTTGCTAACAACATCAAACTCAGGTTCTGGTAGCGAAGATTTTCGCGTCATTAAATCTTCCGTCGCTCCAGTGCCCGCCAGTACAGCCGCATTCAGAGTTGCTCGCTGTTCCGCAAACCCCTCCATGATGAGCATCCTTACCCAGTCGCCTGACCCGATCGGTACGGTCGATTTATTGACAATGACCTTGTGATCACTACTGAGGTGAGCGCCAATACCCCGCGCTACTGCCTCAACGTACCGCGTGTCGCTTTCTCCATTGGGCAGTGCAGGCGTGCCCACGGCGATAAACAAAATTTGCCCATGTGCGACTCCGGCTGCCAAATCGGTTGTGAATTCAATTTTCTCTGTTTGAATCGCCGCTTTGATAATGTCTGACAGACCGGGTTCAAAAATGGGTGACTGCCCAGTCTGCATCAGCTTGACTTTCTCTTCGTTGTTATCTACGCAAATGACGTGATGACCAACATGGGCGAGGCAGGCTCCAGTGACTAAGCCAACGTATCCGGTACCAATGACACAAACGCGCATGGAAAAATCCTCAAGAAGTACTAGCGGTAGTCAAAAAATCAATAGGAACAACGATGGTTAACTGTGACGGCACCAACGTCTTGATCGTTTCTGGTTCCGACGATGTACAGTGCAGTCAGGCGCACTCTAAAGTGGGGTGACGTGATCGCGTGAAGCAGTATCGCTGGTATCACCATTAGAAACCGCCTCCGGATCGCTCATGCGTGCACGAAAGTCGGCGATCGTATAGTCAAGACCTTGCTGTAGCGGCACGGTAGGTTGCCAGCCAAGCCACTCTTTGGCTCTGGTAATATCAGGTTTGCGGCGACGCGGGTCGTCTTGGGGCAACGGCTCAAAACGAATAGCAGAGTCTGGATTAATCTTTTGCTGAATCGCCTGGGCAAGCTGTAGGATGGTGTATTCATCGGGATTACCGATGTTGACAGGTCCCTGATGATCACCGTTCATCAGGCGCATCAACCCTTCAACCAGGTCAGACACATAGCAAAAGCTGCGAGTTTGTGAACCGTCGCCGTAGATGGTGAGAGGAACCCCTTTTAGCGCTTGCACAACAAAATTGCTGACAACGCGACCGTCATTCTCCAGCATTCTGGGACCGTAGGTATTGAAGATTCTTGCTACGCGGATATCTACATCGTTTTGGCGGTAGTAATCAAAGGCAAGGGTTTCAGCAACCCGTTTGCCTTCGTCATAGCAACTACGAATGCCGATCGTATTGACATTCCCCCGGTAGTCTTCTGTTTGGGGATGAATCTCTGGATCGCCGTAGACTTCAGATGTAGACGCAAGCAAAAAGCGAGCTTTCACCCGCTTCGCCAGTCCCAACATATTCAATGTGCCGATGACGTTGGTTTTAATCGTTTTAACGGGGTTGTACTGGTAATGGACGGGTGAGGCTGGGCAGGCAAGATGATAAATCTGATCGACTTCTAGCCGGATGGGTTCTGTCACATCATGACGAATCAGCTCAAAATAGGGATGGTCAAACCACTTCAGCAGATTCCGCTTATGCCCGGTGTAGAAGTTGTCTAGGCAGATCACTTCGTGACCCGCCAACATGAGACGATCGATTAAGTGAGAGCCGATGAAGCCTGAGCCGCCCGTTACCAGAATTCTCATAAGTGCTTAATAGAGGGGTAGGATGTCTGCAAGTTAATTCTTTCTCCCAAGATTAACGGGCAAACCCGCATAAATACAGTCATCACTGGTAAGAATTCATGAAATCTTCAAAGCAAGACCACCCCATGTTTGCGTTACTGCTCCAGGCGAAGAACTGCCATAAAGGCTTCCTGGGGTACATCAACCGTTCCAATCGACTTCATTCGCTTCTTACCTTTCGCCTGTTTTTGGAGCAATTTCTTCTTACGGGAAATATCGCCGCCGTAGCACTTGGCAAGCACATCTTTGCGAAGCGCTGGAATATGTTCGCTGGCAACAATCTTACTGCCGATCGCGGCTTGAATCGGGATTTTGAACTGGTGCCGAGGAATGAGTTCTTTCAGCTTTTCGGTGAGCGCACGACCGACCCCGTATGCTTTGTCACGATGAACGATCGTGGCTAGCGGATCGACCGGATCGCCGTTGATCATGATATCTAGCTTGACCAGGGGATTCTCCCGATAGTCGATGATCTGGTATTCCATGCTGGCGTACCCGCGCGATCGAGACTTCATCTGATCAAAAAAGTCGGTAGCTACTTCTGCCAGCGGTAGCTCGTAAATCAGCGTGGTGCGTCCCGGTGTGAGGTACTTCATGTCTTTGAAGATGCCGCGTCGCCCCTGGCTTAGCTCCATCAAGGTGCCCACGTAAGCTTCGGGGGTGATCATATCTACCTGCACATACGGCTCTTCGATTTTTTCGCGGTGCTGCGGATCGGGCAGGCGGCTGGGGTTGTCAATTTCTAACACCTCCCCCTTGATGGTGGTCACGCGATACACCACCGAAGGCGATGTCGTGATCAAATCCAGGTTGTACTCGCGCTCTAGCCGTTCCTGGACGATTTCCATGTGGAGTAAGCCCAGGAAGCCACAGCGAAAGCCAAATCCCATCGCGCTTGAGGTTTCTGGTTCGTAATGCAGAGCGGCATCGCTGAGCTTGAGTTTTTCTAGAGCCTCGCGCAAATTCTCAAACTGGTCGGCATCGATCGGAAACATGCCGCAGAACACCATTGGCTTGGCTTCGACATAACCGGGAAGGGGTTCTTTAGCAGGTGCAGTGGCGAGGGTGATCGTATCGCCCACACGAGCATCTTCTACAGCTTTGATGGCGGCTGCCAGGTAGCCCACTTCGCCAGCATGGAGTTGCTCCACGGGCACCTGAGTGGGTGAGAGCACACCAATCTCGTCTACCTGATATTCCTTACCAGAAATCATGAGGCGCACGCGATCGCTCTTCTTTAGCGCTCCATCCATCACTCGGAAATAGACAATGACACCACGATAGGGGTCGTAGTAACTATCGAAGATCAGCGCTCGTAGTGGTTCCTGTACTGTATCTTGAGGCGGCGGCACTTGCTGAACGATCGCTTCTAGAATGTCCTCAATGCCAATCCCTTCTTTCGCCGATGCCTGGATCGCATTGGAGCAATCCAGCCCGATAATCTCTTCAATTTCTTGTTTGACTCGATCGGGTTCAGCGCCAGGGAGATCGATCTTGTTGAGCACTGGAATAATTTCCAGGTTATGCTCCAGCGCAAGGTAAACGTTGGCTAAGGTTTGCGCTTCTACGCCCTGAGACGCATCCACGACAAGAAGAGCTCCTTCGCAAGCAGCCAGCGATCGCGAGACTTCATACGAGAAATCTACGTGCCCTGGTGTGTCAATTAAGTTTAAGACGTACTGCTGTCCATCCCGCGCAGTGTAGTTCATGCGGGCAGCCTGTAGCTTGATGGTGATGCCGCGCTCCCGCTCCAGTTCCATATTGTCTAGAAACTGTTCTTTCATCTCCCGCGCCTGGACGGTGCCTGTGTCTTGCAGCAGGCGATCGGCCAGGGTTGATTTGCCGTGGTCGATGTGGGCAATGATGGAAAAGTTACGGATATGAGAGACAGGTGCGTCGGTCATGCACTTTTAAGGAGTAAAAGGAGTAATGAAGTACGGGAGTCAGAAATCAGGATTTGCAGAGACAGGCGATCGAGCATGGTTCAGACCTAACGTACCCAACTCCAAAAGGTGGTGGGACATGTCAGTGATCGCACAGGTCAGGGCATCTCTACTTCACGTATTGTAATGCTTTCTGAGCCGCAGCATGGCACTCGATCGCGCCGTCCTGTTGAATGTTCTGATGTACTCTCAGAAAGAGATATGTAAAATTTATGAAGAAGCCGATGAGATTCCGTGCCATACATTGATACATACTGACTTCTAAGCATTGCCTAGCGCTTGGCTCAGGTAGTAGGCTAGGCAAGATGGATTTATTCCACGCCTTGGTTTGTGCTTTCTTTCTCAAAATCCTTCGGTTTCTCCCTATGAACGAGCCTGCTGTCCATTCTCATCCCCCGACTGAAAAAGTAGCGGTTTCTATCCAGCTTGATCCTGATCTACTAGACCAGCTCAAGCATTTGACCAATGATCCAAGCAAAGTGATTGAAGTAGCGATTCGGCAATGGCTGAGAAATCAGGGCGGGCGGGAAGATGAACTCGCTCGCACGTTGAAGCGCAACCCACCCGTACCGCCTCGGGGCGAATGGAATGATTAGGGTTAGCGTCGATCGTCATCTTGCCATACTGTCTGAGGTTCGTTCTGCACTGAGTCTTGGTTGCCACTCTGCTTAGTCATTCCTTTCGTTGAGACATCGCTACCGCCTAGAATTTTACTGCATCTATCCTGCGTGATTGCCTCTAGCGCCCTTTAAAACCCCATTCTGGCTGATGACCTCTCCTATAGATTTTCAACGTTCCCCGTCAGAAGGTTTGGCATTCACAGCGGCAAAAGAGCAGTTGCCGGAGCTTACGGATGAGTTGATCTTTCTTCAGGATGTCGCTGGACGCTATTTATCGTTTCATTGGCAACAGGTGTCTCACTGTTATGTTGTGCCAGAGCGAGTAGTTGGTAGTCATCTCAGCGAGGTTTTTAGTCCAGTTGATCTGACGGCTTATCTAAAGCGCCTTCAACGGGTGCTGAGTTGCCGTGTGGCAGAGCATTTTTGCTGCTATTTTCGCATTGCAGAGCAAATGCTGCTGTTTGATTTGGTGATGAGTCCAGTTCTGGTGCCGCAACGATCGCCCACAACAGTAGTGGTGGCAGGTCAATTGATGCTTGCCTCAACCGATGCCGCGGCACCAGGGCTAGAAGAGAAAATGCCGCTGGGGGATGTGCTGTCCAGTGATTTTCCAGCCATCTCTCTGAGTTCCGATCGCTACCAAAAGCTGCTGACCCAAATTGCCTCGAATATTCGCCGCACGCTGGACTTGCCCACAATCTGGCAGCAAACGGTGCAGGGCTTGGGCAAAGCACTGGGAGCCAGTCGTTGTCTGGTGTGCCCTTACGAACGCCCGCATGAGCAACGCACACCGAAGGTGAAAGTGGTGGCAGAATACTGCCAGGAAGCCTTTCCCTCTATGCTGGACTTAGAGTTTTGGGTGGCAGATCATCCGGTATTAGCGGCTGCGATCGCCTCTTTGAAACCCATCGTGGTGCAGGGCGGCTCCGATCTACAGGGGCTTGACACAAACTTTCAGCAGCAGTCAACGCTGGTGGTCGCTACATGCTACCTGGATCAGCCAAATGGGCTGATTGTGTTGCACCAGTGCGATCGTGCTCGCGTGTGGACGGAGGCTGAGCTGGAGTTGATGCAGGAGATGGCAGATCAGGTGGGCACGGCGATCGCCCATGCGTCTTTATTTACTGAAAGCAATACCCTGACAGCAGACCTGCAACGGGCAAACGGCAGCCTCCGCCAAAAGCACCGTGAATTGGAAGACGCAAGGCGGCAAGCCGAGGAAGCCTCTCGACTCAAAAGCGAGTTTTTGGCGAATACGTCTCACGAGCTACGCACCCCGCTCAACGGCATGATTGGCTTTTTGAAGCTCATCCTGGATGGCATGGCGGACGACCCGGCAGAGCAGTATGAATTTATCAAAGAAGCCTATGGGTCGGCTCTGCATCTCCTGGAAATCATCACAGACGTGCTGGACATTGCCAAGATTGAAGCGGGGACGCTGCAAATTGAGCTAAATCCTGTGAATCTGAGCGAACTTCTGGACGATGTGAAGCGTTTTGCCCACAGCCAAATGCATCATAAGAAGCTGAGTTTTGAAATTCAAAAGCCACCCACCGACGATGAGATCATCCTTTTTGGCGACTATCTACGACTGAAGCAGGTGATGTTCAATCTGGTCGGCAACGCCATTAAGTTTACCCATGAAGGCGGCGTAACGATCAGCATCGAAGTCATCAAAAAGAAAGTAAGCTTTCAGAACCAAGAACTGCCCGGTATGGTGAAGGTGCGCGTGGCGGATACGGGCATTGGCGTTTCTCTAGATAAGCAAGACCGACTGTTTCAATCGTTTAGCCAGATTGATGGCTCACGCACGCGTCAGTATGGCGGCACCGGACTGGGGCTGGCAATCTCCCAAAAGCTGGTAGAAGCGATGGGTGGCGATGTCCGCTTTTACAGCATGGGCGAAGGGCTAGGATCAACCGTGACGTTTACGGCTCTGCTGTATCAGGAGCCTGTGATGATTACGTCTTGAGAGAGGGGTAAGGAGTAGGGGTGATTCTCTAGATGAAGGAAAGAAGTGCGGAGCGATTATGTTTGAACAATCGGCGTGCTCTGGTGCAAGAGGGATACCCGGCATGGCGCAACAGAGCAATCGCCCCAGAGCGTCAGTATGCCAGCAACGTAGCGGGTTTTGCCGCTTGCAGCAACGAGGCAGCTTCCCCTTGCACGACCTCTTGGACCCAATGCCATTGGTTTGCGATGGTGCCGCGATGGGCTTGCATCAGATGGACAACCTTGTCGGGTGCCACGATGTGACTGAGAAGCAACCAGGACTGTCGGCAAAACGCTTTGCCCGCTCGAACGCCTGAGCGTTCAACCGCCACGCAGGCGGCTAAGCCTGCCCACTCAGAGGCTCATTCGGGGGGAGCCGCCAAGCTTTGAAGGCGCCGGTTGACGACCCGTCCATGCGAGGTGTCTAGCGTTTGCAAGTGACTCAGTGGTCCTTGGGTTTGCGCCGAGTCGCTGGCGTGCTGCAATCACTGCGGTTGCTTGGCTTTCAGTCCAATGCAGTCGTGATTGCCGCCTGCCACCATGTCAGAGACTGGTTTTTTGAGCGTGTAAAGCCTCCAAGGTGACCCACACGCCCTGCACATCCAACGCTTCCAGCAAGGCGCGTACACTTTGGATGGCGCTCCCCTCCCTGGCGTTGAAAGCGCACCTGTCCCACCACACACGCATGCCCCTGCACACACGCACGCACCACACTGACAAAAGCTTGGTGCTCACCCTGCGCGTCGCTCACCGTGCTTGCGAGCGCTTTGCCATCCATGGCAAGCGCCTCCTCAGGCTGGACCGCTAAGCTTAGGTTTGCCCACGGCTGCAATATCCTTGCGACTGCCTCCCCCTCAACAGGCTGAGCCCTATCGCGCAAGGTTGAGTAACGCGGCAATTGCGCTTTGCTGCATCCAAACCGCGCCGCAACTTCTGCCGCGTGCCGTTGCATGAAGTCTTCTAACCCCCGGAAGCTACTGTAGCCACTCATCATGCCCAGAAGACGCATGAGTAACATCAGCCACAACGGATATGGCACTTTCCGACCCCGTCGCCCAGCCGGTATCGTCTTTAACGCTTCGATTAACCCTTCGACGCCCATCTTTTGCCGCCCCCGTATTTTGCTTCGCCTAAATCCCTCTGCCTAGAGAATCAACTGCGGAAGCGCGTCGCCTGAGTGTGCCCCAGGTCCCTAAATCCCTCCGCCTAGAGAATCAACCCTACCCCACTCCCCACTCCCTACTCCCCACTTCTACATTGTCATGAACAGCACACAATCGATTCGCAGATAGGGCGATCGCGTTGCCTTACTTAACGTCGTCTAGCCTTCATCTTTTAGCCTTTAGCCTTCATCTTTTAGCCTTCATCCCTCATCCCTCATCCCTCTGCTTACTCCCCACTCCCTACTCCCCACTTCTACATGGGCAACTGGACTTGGTGTTGCCAACCCTGCTCGCAGTGCTGCTAAAAATCGTCCAGTGCACAGAAGCTTGGGGCGATGTCGAGGCGCGAGACGATGGTGTCCATAGCTGAAACCGATACTTCAAGACCAGTCTCAGCTTTTCTTCGGTCAATTTCTGTTCATCGAACTCACGTTGGATTTAGAGTGCAAAGGCTTGCCTGCACTGCCTTCAGCTGTCTTCTAACCCCGTCGAACTCACGTTGATTTACTGAGAAATGACTCCAAGGTTAATGAGGAAGAGGAAGATCCAGACAAGCTTGAGTTGCGGCTGGAGAAGAAAAGGACTGAAATTCAGAGACTTGAAAAAGCAATGGCAAGTCGATTACCCATCGGTCGCGATCCAACCGGAGATCGAGCACAGCAATCTATCGACGAGGCGATCGCGTTTGCTGAGCATACTACCTTTATTCCGGTTACCTTCTGATTGCAATGGCATCGTGCGTTGCTGAGCCGCCAGTCTGCCAATGATATGAGTTTAGGGCTCTGGGCACTGAGCTATCTCTATTGACTGCCTGAATGCCGAGGCTGAGTTTGAGGCTTGGGAAAGGGATCTATCGCGACGGACGGCAAAGCTCTCTACTCAGTTTGAATCCCTTCCTTACCCCTTGCTCTTCGGCAGTACTGACGACTTGTATTGGTCACAGGAAGCAGACGACCCCTCGGACGCAGTCAAAGCTCCAGCTTCACGCCAAACAGTGCCGAGCACAGTTGATGTGCAGAAGCAACGCAAGCGTAAGCGCTGTAGAACCCGCAAACGACGGAAAAAATTAGTAGAGCGGATTTACGTCCGTTTCAAGGGTAAAGAACTGCGCCGTTTCAGGTTTGGAGTGTACTGTGCTTGCCGTCAACAGCCAATCATTCAACAGTTTGTGACTGACGAGGAAGAATTTAAGGCACGCGATCAGGACAACAAATTTTCGCTGGGCTTATGCGCTTTGCGATCCGCTTGCTTGCTGTGGGAGGAAGACCGTCAACAGTTACACAAGCAGCAGCATTGGAAACTTCAAAACCTTTGGCTGAGATGGTTTTGTACGCGGCCAAACGGTACTGCGATGCAGCAGAGCGAACCTGACTTATGGTCCACCAGCCTTTTCTACCTGACTCTAAGCAAGCAAGTCCCCTGGCAGACCCATCGTTTATACCTTCACTGTACGATTGATCCTCGTTTGTTAACGGCTGAGGGCACGGAAGAAGTGCGGCAAGAGAAACTTGCTAAAACACTTGAAAGACTTGCACAGGTAGAGGAGAAGGTGAAATTGGCAGAGCAGCAAGTTGATCAACAAGTGCATGAGGGTGGAGAGATGCTTGTTGTCTCAAGAGCACTGGAACAAATTGATGCAGAGCTAGACGAAGAGAGTGTGGAGCAGCAAGGCAAACAGCGTCAGACAGCCGCCAAGCGACTGCATTCGACTCTCACTCGTCTCGGTAATGCTTCACCCCGCCGCCCGCCGCGACAGCCTTTTGCCCCACAACGGGATATTGCCATTGGCGTGTGCTTCAGTCGAAAAAACGTCTTAGAAGTTGCCGTGGTCGATACGCGATCGCAGGCGGTCTTGGACTTTTGCAATCTACGGAGTTTATTAACGGATGATCGACTCGCCCTACTCACGAAACGCACTGCGAAGTTCCCAGCCAGCCACAAGAGTAAGCGCAGTGTGAAGCAACTTCAGTTTAAGGACTACCGCTTGTTCAATCACTGGCGTCGGTTACGCCATCAGAACTTGACGCAGAGGGGCGACCAACAGAGGCATGGTTTGTATGCCGAAAGCAGTCAGGAGTCCGACCTGGCACAACATCTCAATCGGGTCATGGCGAAAAAAATTTTGCAACTGGCTCAGCAGTGGCAGGCAAGTCGCCTTACTTTGCCGGATTTTGGGATTTACGGGAGAGTGTGGAATGCGAGATGCAGGCGAGAGCAAGGCGAAAATTTCCAGACGATAATGTCAAACTGCAAAAACAGTACGCTAAGGAGTTATGAATGTTCCATCACCGTTGGAATCACAAACAGCTTGCCCACTGTATTCGTGCTTGTGCTGCCAAAACTGGGGTGCCAGTCATGACTGGCACCCAGCCCAAAGAGGGAGAATTGCGCGACAAAGCCGTAGCACTCGCGATCGCTGGGTAGCCAATCTTGGTTCGCGAAGACAGCTTGAACCTTGACAAAGCAATCAGGTATCGGCGCGCTGCTTTGCATCTAAAAATACGGGGTCAGTTTTTCTGCTTTCCGTCCCCGGTAGTTGTTCGCTTCTGAAACAATGTGGTTGTTCTTTGCCTGTCAAGCACAGGGTGCAAACGCCACATCATGGGTACGCGGGTGCGCCACCCACCCTAGGAAGCCGTTCTGGCTATTAGTGATTCAACCCTCTAATAGTTAAAGGATACAGAAATACATGTGCTATCTGCCAGCAGAGCGATCTTTTAAGACTGCTGAAGGATGGGGGACACCTACTATACGCCCCAAGCATGGGTCGAGCCTACCCTTTTTTTGGCAAACCGAAGCGAGGTCAAATATCCTGAGCGGTTTGCCAAAACGCTAGAGGCTTGTCGGCACTGGCTTTGTGCACTACTTGCTGGCGCTTCTTTGACGGGAAGAAGCTTTTCTGTCTAAGAATGCTGTAACCTCTGCCAAAAGTGTGCTGGCAAGCCAAGCTCGACCAGCCTTTCAGCGCCAAGAGTCGCGATCGACTTCTTGGCAACAGGTGGGTTGAAAGGTTAAAGACCAAACCGACCAGAGGATCAGGTAAGGTCGCCATTGACTTCCTGGCAACAGGTGGGTTGAAAGTTTCCATCGCTGACCTGGCAGCCGCTCTGGGCTGGGTCGCCATTGACTTCCTGGCAACAGGTGGGTTGAAAGACGGCTCACAAAGTCACAGCAGCTTAGCACTAAGCCTTTAACTCTCCTCTATAAGGAAGCAGAAAGGTCGTAGTTGGTTCTCAAGGGTAGGTTGAAAGAGGCAAGGGTCTGCAAATTATTTTTGTAGAACCGTTTTAAAGAGCAACAAGGCGATGGCTACCAAAACCTTGTTGGCTTAATTTCCAATGCTTTTGTAGGCAATTGGTCACTATGGCAGCGACAGGAGAAACGTTCTAGAAATCCAAGGAGGAATTTACGGTGCAAAACTTAAGTCAGCCAGTCATCGCATCATACAGCAATCAGACATGGTGCTTATCCTTTTCATCTCTTGACATGGTTGTTGTGACTGAGCACGTAAAATGGCGCAATTTGCAAATAGATGGCGCAATTTTTAGGGACTAAAATCGCTGTCCAGATTAACTTTCAAGGTTTCCACCCTTTTGAAGCCCTGGCAACTATCTTTAGCAAATGAGTGACGCAAAATTATTCTCTGACAATAATGAAAATGTTCTGGATGGAAATCAGCCCTAAAAAGTGCTAGCAAATGGGTGGCGCAGAATTTTGGCTACTGAAACTATGAATCTATAAGGACTTCAGACTTTAGTTTGCCCGAGAGCTGAAACAAGTGACGCAAAATTAGCTTTCCCGTAAAAACGGTCATTTAAAGGTGCTAGCAAATGAGCAGCGCAGAATTTTGAGAGGCTGAGACCGTTAGGGAATAGGGCTTTTACTTCCTTAAGCGAAGCCGTCGTAGGAATATTGGCAAATGTTAACTATTAAGAAACGCTTACCAGGGAATGCTCACGATCGTAAAGGCTGACCAATAGTAGGGGTTTGAGAGGTCTGCTGTATTTCCACAGCTTGGCTCTTTGCGGTTTTTGGTGATCTCACATCAAGATTAAGTTCATCCATTTCAACGCTTAAGAGGTAGTGGACTTCTTTTACTATCTGTTGCCAAATCGGACATCTTTGATTGAACCGAACCAGCGATGAGCGTGAGGTTGCTGAAACAACCGCTTGTGCCAGGACTCAATGACAGCTAGAGCAATTGCAATAGCCAACAATGTGATTAGGTCAAGTGCAATATATTCTTTATTAAAGAATAGATATCGTGGATAGATGCATGAGGAGATACAGAACTCCTTGTAATTGGATTTGTCTGATTTTCCTGCTACAGGACTCATCAAACAGCGTGGCAAATACAGACTTATAGGTTGGCGATTCCTCGCTTTAGGGCGATAATCGTTGCCTGAGTACGATCTTTAGCTCCCAATTTGCTTAAGATGCAGTTAACGTTGGATTTAACGGTATTTTCAGTAATGTGCAAAGCAGCACCAATCTCTAGATTGCTCATGCCTTGAGCAATCAACTGAAGGATATCTAATTCACGATCGGTCAACTCTGGGTGGCTCATTCGCTGTGCCAGCTTTGCACCAACGTTGGGTGGAATATACTGCTGACCCTGGTGAACTGTACGAATCGCGGTTCGCAACTCATTCGGTTTACAGTCCTTGAGCAGATAGCCCTTTGCGCCTGCCCGCAAACCACGATAAATATCTTCATCGCTATCGTAAGTTGTCAAGACAATGATGCGAGCGGTATTGAATGCAGCACAAATGGTTGTGATGGCTTCGACTCCGTCCATTTCAGGCATTCGCAAGTCCATCAGAGTTACATCGGGTTGAGTTTGGCGGAAGAGGTCGATCGCTTCAAGACCATCTTTAGCTTTACCAACCACAGTCATGTCTGCCTGTTTATTGATGATGACAGCGAGTCCTTGCTGGACGATTGTATGATCATAGAACTTACGCATTGACAGAAGCGCTGCGATAGGGGTTAAACGACAGCCAACTGAGCCAGATGGTCTTGAATGAACGCGGCAATGAGGGGATTGAATAAGTTGCGTTTCACCTCATACCAGTTGCG
>JAHHHL010000006.1 GCA_019359375.1 Lyngbya sp. HA4199-MV5 | reverse complement strand
CCAATGGTCAACCGCGACGGTGCTTGGATACGAGCCGAGCGCAACAGGCGTTTGGCTTTACGTCACAAGTGAGCTTTGAGGAGGGGTTGCGAAGAACGATCGACTGGTATCGCCAATACGCAAGTTAAACGAAAATATAAACTTTTCCGCAGACTATGAACTCTAAACCGACTACGCTTGAAAATCAGACTGCCGATTTAATTTGGGCGCACTTTAAAGCACTACGTCCCCGGCAGTGGACCAAAAATTTTATTGTGTTTGCTGCACCTTTATTTGCGTTTGCACTCACTGTGAACGTTTTACTGGGCAGTCTACTAGCATTTACGCTTTTCTGTCTTACCTCTAGCAGCTTTTATCTATTGAATGATGTCGTTGATGTAGAATCCGACCGTCGTCATCCTATTAAGTGTAAGCGACCCATTGCTTCAGGCTTAGTAGCTGTCCCAACAGCGATCGCAATGTCAGCAACTTTGCTGACAACAGCACTCATTTTGGGTTGGTGGCGATCTCCTGGTTTAGGGTTAGCAATTCTCAGCTATGCCCTTTTACAAATTGTCTACAATCTTCGCTTGAAACGCACAGTCATTCTGGATGTGGTTGCCATTTCAATCGGCTTCATTCTGCGCGCCTGTGGTGGAGCCGCTGCTACTGGCATTGCTTTGTCTCCTTGGTTTTTGCTTTGTACTGCAATGTTGGCTCTGTTTTTAGGCATTGAAAAACGCAAAGCGGAGCTCCGACTTTCAGAAATTAAAGGGAAAAAATCTAGATCAGTTCTGCATCGGTATTCTCTCCCACTGTTAAATCGGATGGAAAGCGTAGTAACAAACGGAACTATTCTTACCTATGCGTTGTGGAGTTCTGGTCCTATCGTTAGCGGCGCTTCGACCCCCTGGATGATGTTAACCTTACCCTTTGTGTTGTATGGAATTTTTCGCTACCAATTGCTGAGCGATCCCGAAGAAATCGCTCGTCGAACTACTGGGATTGAAGAAGGAGGACAGACAGAGCGTCCAGAAGAAGTTTTGCTCGGTGATAGACCGCTGCTGTTGACTGTCTTAACTTGGGTGGCAATGACATCTAGCATCTTATTTTTGAAAAGCCAAGGATTGTTAACTTAAACGTCTTGACGACCCTTGTACTGAGGATTTGTACTGAAGATAAGCTTAGTTACTGGAATATCGATGCTGAACCTTCTAGCTATTGTTCTTAAAAAATTAGTATTCCCAACTGCTCGATGTTTTCTAAAGCAGTCGAGTACTGTAATCGCAACGCTCAAAGCAAACGAGCTGCCAGCACAGGTAGATATACTTGCATCGATCGACATCAATCAACTGCTATCTGTTGGAATTCGAGGAGTCATCCTTGATCTAGATAACACCATCGTCTCTGAAGACGATCGCTACTTGTCGCCCTATGCAGAAGCCTGGATCGGTCAAGCGAAAGACTTAGGAATCAAGTTTTTCTTCCTATCAAATGGTAAGCGACATCACCGAGTCGAGTATTGGTCTAGCTATTTAGATATACCAGCAAGCAGTCCGGCGAAGAAGCCCTTCCCTCGTGCATTTCGTAAAGCAATGAGATACATGCAACTATCACCGAGAGAAGTTGTGATCATTGGAGATAGCCGCCATACGGACATTCTGGGGGCATGGTTGGTCAGTTGCTCAAGTATTCAAGTGGCATCTCTCCCACATCCTCCCCGATGGTGGGAAAGATTGCTGGGAAAATACGTCCAAAAACCTTACCCTTCAGATCAAAAGCCATGGGCTTTTCAACCGTCAAGTTACCACTACGGCAATCCCTAAGTATTTCTATGCCCGCATACCTTCTTCCAAGTCTACTCATTTTAGCTACCGTGGGACTAAATACACTAGCACAAGCTCTTCTTAAGCTTGGATCAGGGAAAAATTTGCTTAACTTTTATTTATTTGGAGGTATACTTATCTACGGATTAAGCACAGGCTTATATATTTTGGTTCTAAGTAAGCTTAACCTGTCACTTGCTTACCCTGTAGTGATTGGTCTAACTGTTCTCTTCACTACAATTACTGGCTCATTACTATTAGGGGAAAAAGTGTTGCCTGTACAGTGGATAGGAATTGGATTAATGCTTAGTGGCATTTCAGCGATAGCTTTTGGAAAACCTACTTAACTAAACACTACTAGAAACAATGCTCATTCACTATGTATGACTGCTAAAGTCGTTCTCTCATGAAACTCCAGGTAATCCTTAAAACACTAATCTGGTACTATCAAAGATTCAGGTTGGGGTGTGTAGGCAAAAGAACAAATGTTAGTATCTTGGCAGATTTGCGAGGTCAAAAAAAAGGCATTTTTGTTGGAGAAGATAGCCTGATATGCAAACACGCAACGCTGGAAGTTGATACTGTCAGTATCAGTGAATCAAAAATCGTCATTGGTAGCAATACTCTAATTAGTTCGTTCGCAATTCTGCGTACTTATGGTGGAACGATAAAAATTGGAGACTCCTGCTTCATAAACTCTTTTACTGTGCTTTATGGGCATGGCAATTTAACGATTGGAAACGGCTGTTTAATTGGACCACAGGTGACAATTGTGCCTGCCAATTATGGTTTTAAAGACAAAGACGTTCCTTTTAGGCTGCAAATTCCAACAATGAAAGGAATTACGATTGAAGATAATGTCTGGATTGGAGCTGGAGTGACAATCCTGGATGGCTGTACTATTGGAGAAGGCTCTATCATCGGTGCTGGAGCTGTGATCACAAGGAACGTTGAGCCATACTCTATTGCTGCGGGAGTTCCCGCTAAACGTATAGGGACGCGAGAATAGCAGTAAGCTTTAGCTATTTTTAAGAGTTAAATGCTTTAACGAGAAGGTTTAGTTTGTTAGAAGACACTTTAAAGATCTAGAAAAGCCCACACTCAATCGAGATGTTTAGACGCATGAAATTCATTCATCTATATCGTATCTAGACTGCAATTTAGCTGTTTATCAGTAATCTCTTAATTAATATTGAGACGATGTCTAAAGAAGAAACATTCGACTTCAAAATGTTCAGAGAGTTTTTATCTAAACAGATCTACATACACTGGAGAGATATTGCGATTGTTCTCATTCTGACGATCGTAGTGACAGTTACTTCTTTTCTGTCATCTCAACAAATTCCTCATCCAGTGCTGACCGATTTCTATGCCCAAGATACCTGGTTCGGTGGTGACATTCCTACCGTCTTTGACAACATCACAAGCTTGAAAAGTGATTTTGGTCGTAATAATAAGCATCCCCTCTTACCTATTCTTGTTTTTCCATTTGTTTTTGGAATCAGTAAACTACTTCACCTTGAACCAATTACAGCAGTTCGATTATTACTGGCGCTGACTGCTTCGCTATGGGTCGCCTCACTTTATACCCTCTTTCGTTTAATCAGTTGCCCACGCTTGGATGCTACGCTCTTCAGTCTATTAGGGGGTGTTAGCGCTGCTGCTATGTTCTGGTTTGTGGTGCCAGATTCATTCCCGTTTGCGTCCGTTACGATACTGCTGGCGCTCATTTTTGTCGCGCTGACTCAGCATCGAAAATTTTCTCCAGCCTGGTATGTTGCAATTAGTGCTTTGACCCTCAGCATCACTATTACCAATTGGATGGTGGGCTTGCTGATGACGATCGTAAACTTCCGCTGGAAGAAGGCGCTTCAAATTACATCCCTAACGCTCTGCGTGGTAACTGGAATTTGGATGGTGCAGCGAGTTGTTTTTCCTAGTTCTGGTTTTCCTTTTCAACCTAAGACCTTCATCGGTGAAAAGAAATTTATCTCTGGACCCAGTGCTGAAAGTATTCTGTCGGCACTCAGCTCTTTTGTGTATCAGACAATGATCATGCCTGCTGTCCAATTGAGAGATTCTCTTTTGCGACCTGGGTGGACTACGCCGTACGTTAACACTCTCGCTCCAGGTTCTGGTGGTTTTTGGGGCACTCTTGCAGTAGTTGCATGGACAGGGCTGTTAATTTTAGGGTTATGGGGCTATTTCTCCACAAAGCACTATCCAAAGCTACGCCTCGTCCTGGGGTTCTCTATTGTCGGACAACTGCTTATTCACAGTGTGTATGGAACAGGAGAAACCTTTCTCTACTCTCTCCACTTTGCTCCACTACTCCTTGCCCTAGCAGCGTTCGCTTCTTTAACTCGGTTACGCTTGGTGGGGTTGGCTTTGGCATGTGTATTAATCGTTGGTGCAGGAATTAATAACCGTTTGCAGTTCAATCAGTTCACCGCAGCCTTGCTGGACTATGGTACGCCACGACAACAAATGCAGGCTCAAATGAGTATACGACCCACTGACTTTTGGCCGCGTAGCGCTGGTCATATCGTTTTAGCTGCAACAGGGAGTTCGTTAGAAGACAAGACATACCACGAACCGGGGGGGAGTTTTAGCCCGAAAGTTGGCAGTTTTGGTGTAGCAATTTGGATGATTGACAAAGACGGGAAGCCTCAGATCACAAGTGATACCATTCCGCTCAACCAGATTCAGCAGCAACTCACTGATACGTCGGGGCAAGCGATACCAGGAATCCTAACGAAGACAGGCTCTTACCAGGCATCCTGGTCGTCATCTAAGCCAGGAGTTTGGCAACTCAACCTGAACCCATCTGCAACTTCTAGCGTTCGACCTGCGATCGTGATTCGTAGTGTGGGTCCAGCAGGTGGCGATATTCAGTCTTTGCATTGGGACGGGCAACAACTGCTGATTAACGATCGTTGGTTGGTCAAAGAATTACCGACTCAAACCAAGGTTTACTTAGGCAGTGAGCGCTCTCCAGGTTGGATTCGTCAAAAAGCAGCCACGACTCAGTGGCAGGATGAAAAAGGATGGGGTTACGCCCGACTGGAACTGGATACTAGCAGGACTGTAAGCCTTGTGATTGAAGATTTAGCCCCAGTTTCTAAGCTAGATTTGAATTTTACTGATACGGCATCTAACCCAGTCCTGAACCTACCAAACTCCCAATTTATTGATAGCTTCAAGGCTCAAATTGCTCACCTGAAGATGGGCTTGGTCGGTAATCAAACTCGTCCGGGTGACCCAGTTGACTATCCGCTGCCGCGTTTCCGGGACGGTGCCTATGAAGTGGTAGCGTTAGCTCGTACCGGGCACCTGGATCTAGTCAAAAGGCTTGTATCTTACTTTGCAGCGACCGATTTCATAAATGGTACGCAGCCAGAGGCCGATATTCCTGCCCTCGGTATTTGGGTATTAACTACAATCGCGGAGCAGATCAATCAGCCAGCATATGACCAGTTGCTATGGTCTGATGTCCGTCGCAAGGCTGAGCTGATTGTTGAGATGGCAACAAGCAATCGACCTGGTTACTTGATCGCAGACAAGTCGAGAATTCTTTTTTCTGAAAACCCAGACGCAATCGGTCTTGATCTTGTCGCAGGCAAAATGGAAGGCTCACTTGGGCTGATAGGGCTTGATCCTTCAGCAACCCTTATGAGTTATCGAGCGCTATTAGATGCTGCCACCTTTGCTGATCGCGTCAAACAATCTGATATGTCAACCCGTTGGCGATCGCAGGCAACTCAGATACAAACGGCATGGAAGCAAACCTTCGATCGCCAGTTTGCTGAAATGGATGCAACCTACACAAATGGACTTTGGCCTAGTGGGATTGCAACGGCTCATCAGAGCGCTTTCACGCAGGGTTTGGAAACTCGTTGGAAGACAGCACATGATGACAAGGGAAGCCTGCGTCAGCTACCAGAAAACACTAACTTCAATCTGGCTGAAACCCATCAATGGCTATATCTCAACCGACATGAACGAGTCTGGACAACTTTACAATGGTTTTGGCAGAACCAGGTATCGCCTGGACTATATACCTGGTGGGGCAAGAATGATGACCCAAATGGTATTCGCATTCCAGCTAGCCTTTCCCATTGGCATCGCCTTCGGGGTTGGATAAACCCACCCCACGTTACACCCTATTACTGGACTGCAGCAGAGATGTTGTTATTACAACTAGATATGCTGGCTTACGTTGATTCGACAGCAACCGCTCCGACGTTAGTCATTGGAGGAGGTATTCCACAGGATTGGCTCAATCAGCCTCTGAGTGTCAAAGGTCTATTAATGAACGGTAGTGTTGTTGGCTGGATATGGGATGGTAAAGAAATGAACGTGCAGATCCGAGGAAAGCAAATGAGCGTAAAACTTGGAAGCGCATTTCCAACAAACACATCCGTGAAAGTAGTGATGAAACCAGAGCCAGCATAAGTCGTTACCTTTTCCCTAAACAAAATAGGAAAATGATTTATATCTCTTGCTTTTAGCACAGGTTAGAACGATGAAAATTGTAATATTCAAGTTTTTTAGACTTGTTTTTTGTACTCTGCTACTGCTTTTCACTACTCATTCGATGGTAGTACAAGCTCAAGCCAGTGGTGGTGAAGGAGGGGGCAATGTGCAATCGCCAGTTCAAGTAGTTGTGCAAATCGCTGTGACTGCGATCGTCTTGAGGGTTCTAAATTCCTTTGACTTGCCTTGATCTATTTTTGACTGGTCGAAGATTTCTCACTACTCATAGACTAACAGAGAAAACGAATAGAAATTATTTAAAACTCTTGGTCAGTTCATTCTGAAGAGTAATTTTTTGATCTTGCCATCCTAGCCCAATCATACTAGCAACAAAGAGGGTATAGCCTGGCTCTTCGAGTTGAGAAAATACTAAACCAAAGGCGAATACGGTCAGCATGAGATATTTAGAAAGCTCGGTCACACAGACATGGTGCCAGACTAAAAATGCCATATAGAAGTACATTGCCAAGCCTAGAATCCCCAGATCTCCCCAGATGCCTGCCCAGCCAAATAAAGGAGAGAAAAGACTTGACTGATCACCTAACCAACTAGCAGCTACAGCTCTCCATATCTCCTTGCTAACAGGATGCATGGTTGCACCCAGTGGCGCTAACAAATTCCAGTATGACTCTAACATCCAACCGCCTAATCGCCCCACCGTATGCCCGGGTCCCAGTCCTAGAAACCAGTTGAGGGGGGAGTGAAAGTGTTGGGGAACAAGACGAAAGGTTGCAAACTTTAATAAGGTTGCTTCCCCGTCTGGACCATAAATTTCTGGTCGAATCCAGACGGTATAGGGTTGTAACGCTTCGATATTGTAGCAAGCCCAAAGGAAAATACTAATCAAAACAAAACCCAGAATTAAATACATTAAAGTTTTTCCAAAATCTTTGACATTAACAAGGTAAAGCAGAATATAGCCAACAATAAATGACAGCAATACTTGCTTTGTGTCTGAGATAAGGATTTGGTTAAAGCAAGCCAGGACGATCGCAATGCGAAACCAGAGCGGTTTCGTTTTAGCTGTAACGAAGTAGTAGACTGCGAAGGTCATAGCAACTGACCCTCCCAAAACATGACCAGCTCCTTGTCCAATAAAAAGTCCCTTTACATTGTCTTCTAAACCAATTAATTTATCCATTTTAAAGACATATTTCTGGACGTAAGCGAATAACATGTTAATGAGGGCAGCTTGCAAAATCCACTTACGAAAGCTTTGATAACTCTCTGTCGTCATGGGTATGCTGACGATTGTCAAGATCAAAATAAAAGGTTCTGCCAGCAATAAGTAGTCCAAGATAACATTAACAAGTCCGGCATCATTGAGCAAAGCACTGGCAACAACAACAATTAAAAATAGAAATAAACTGAGTAGAATACCTTTTGAAATCGCAACTTGTTTTGGGTCTTTACTGCGAGATTTAAACAATACCGATCCACAGGCAAGTGGGATCATCACAAAGTGTAAAAAGTTGATTGGAGAAGGTATTTTAAGCGCGGTAAGAACTCTAGGGAAAAGAGCCGTACCAATGCCAAACAGTGTCAAGTTTGAATTGGTGACATACCCCTTTGGTTTGGATACAGCCTCTAGTTGTGTCGTCATTTGTCTGCCTATGATCAATGGGGCTTAGTAGAGAGCTTACTCTAATTTCTCTGATAGCCTGTGTAAAGAGTAAACTGCTTACCAGTACCAATATAGTTTTGCAAGCTGCTGTTGGCGAGATCGCGGGTAACTCCGCTGCGGATTTCTCTAACGTAGATCGGGTAACTGGGCGCGCCGAAATTCACTTCACCTAGAGTAATAGAGACGGAAGACTCATGATTGATAAACATTGGGGCGCTTTGCGTACCACCCGGTCCACCTGTGGTTGTGTAGGCTAACCCGCCCAGCAGTTCTGTTTTGCCGCCTCTTGTCTCAATTAACGTACCACCTCGCTCAGTTTTGAGCCCCAAAATCCATAGGTTGCCGCCCTTATTTGTGATGTGTGTGCCTTCGTTCTCAACGTTAAATTGACGTGCCCAAACATTTTGGGCGTTAAACGTCCAGCTTTGAGATGGGTTAGAAACTACGTTTTCAATGAACACGTCACCTGATCCGGTCATGTTACCAGATACATTTGTGGCATCGCGAATCACCAATGTCCTAGAGGAGGCGTTTTCGATCGTCGGCGTAGAGTCATAGCCAGACTGAATGCGCTCAATGACAACCACTGGATGTACGCCATCGACCACTTTGAAGCCCGGATTGACCGTATTGGGAACTTGGACAGAAGCCTCTGTACCGATAATCCGACGGGCACGGTTGCGAACAAACACGGTTTTCTGCAAGTCATAATTGCCTACTGGTAGATAGACGGTCGTTTTGCCAGAGTCGATCGCCGCTTGAATCGCAGCCGTATCGTCCTTCCCATCGTTGGGAACCGCACCATAGGACGTGACGTTCGCCCAAGGGGTTGTCAACGGGTTGTCCCAGGGAACGTCAGGTGTTTCCTTAATTGGCAGGTTCAGCGTTTGAGCGGGTGATTTAAATAAACTGTTTACCCTACCGGGCACAAACTCCGTAAGCGCTGGATCTGCCAACGTCACAGTGGCATCTTGAATTGCCGCTTGATAGCCTGATGTTGTGACGTTTCGAGCGACCAGACCAAGCGGAACGTCACTTTTAATTGCAGGTTTAGTGGCAGCAGCACCCACGCCAACGAAAGATGAATCAAGGACTGTAACCCGTCCACTCGCGTTATAAATGCCGGTAACTGTATTCGTGCTGGTTAAACTACGAATGGTGACGATTTGTCCCGTGTTGTATAGTCCATAAACCGTTTGATTGTGAAGCGTGACATCTTCCAGCGTTTGGCTGTTGACGCTGAAGCCTGTCCGGATACCATGCTGAAACCCTTTGACCGTAACGCTTTTGATCAGCAGTGGACCAATTTCATCGGTAAAGCTCATGTCTAAACCATTAACCCCCTGCCTGTCCCCAGACTGAATGGTTACTTGACGCATTGAACCTTGATTACTGGCGTTAAATTGAATGCCGATCGCACCGGTATTGCCCACACCTGTATCGACTGTTAAATTCCGAATTGAGTTGCCAAACCGTTGAGCAGGAGCTGGTCCAGTAAAAATGACTGCTTTTGGTGCGCTAGCATCCGTAAAACCTGCTGCCCTATTTTTAAGTTTGATCACCGCTCCTTTTTGGCTTTGTCCTTGCAGAATGGTGTTTTTGTAATCGTTGCCTGTACCTGGAGTGCCTGCGGGCCAGGACAAAGTACCAGAAACCAGATAGGTGCCATTCGGTAGATAAATGATTCGCTGTCCATTTGGAAAAGCATTGAGGGCGGCTTGAATGGCTGCCGTATCATCTGTGACACCATCCCCCTTGGCTTTATACTGCGTTTTTACATTCAGAACGCCTGCATCCAAAGGAAAAATGATATTTTCTGGCTTTTCAATTTTGGTCTTTAATGGCGATGCATTAGCCAATGTGCTGTGCTGCTGCCAAGCTTTTCTGTTGGGTTGAGAACCACAGCATGTGATGAAAACCAATGAGATAGGCAGAATTAGCATCAAATAAAGTTTTCCATCGGCTGCTTTGAGCTGAAACCGTGCCAATAGCTGGCTTGCTACGTTTCGGCGACTCATACCTCGCTCCTAGCGTTATTACGTATGAAGAGAGTGCGATCAAAATCAAAGTTATTTGCAGACAATAAGCCACTCGATCAAAAAAAGTGAAGTCTACAAGCGCTGAACTGCTGCTTTTAACGCCCCTATTAGCTTAGATAAACTGACGTAAAGTGGCACGCTCGTTCACCACGATCGCGCTCGACATACAGTGTCCGGAGCAGCGACCATTCTTCTACTGAAAACAGACTGCTCTGTGGGAAAGCTGTATTTCTCTAACAGGAGCTTACGGAATCTTGATAGCTTTATACCTGTTCATCGCCTGATCTTAATCAAGGCTTTAAGAATTGATAGAGAAAGCGTTTCTTAGTACGATCGAGATATTAGGTTGGCAACTTACTTAATGACGGACTGATAAATTTCCATCAGGCGCTTATAGTTATCAGCGGCTGTATACCGCGCTTCAAATTCAGCACGAGCTTCTCGGCGCATCTTGCTCAGCTCTTGGGGATGAGTCAAAAGCCAATCTACTTTTGCTGCCAGGTCGGCTGCATCACTGGGCTGAAAGTGTAAGCCTGTACGCTCGTGATCAATGAGTTCCGTAATTGCCCCAACTTTTGAAGCAACGACAGGTGTGCCCCGGGCAAAGGCTTCGATCGCCACTCGCCCAAACGTCTCGTACCACTCGGAGGGAAACACCAGGAAGGCAGCATTGCCCACAATTTCATACACTTGCTCTAGCGATTTGCGTCCCAGCCATTCAATTTCCGGCATTTGCTGTGTGGCTTCAATCACCTGCCCTGCCAGCGGTCCATCGCCCAGAATTTTAAGTGGAAGTTTGCCACCCAGTTGTTGCCAGGCATCCAGCATCACTCCAAGCCCTTTCTCGATCGAGAGCCGTCCCACAAAGAGGGCATAGCCACCCTTACCCTCTCCTGGTTCAGGTGCAGGATGAAGAAAGTTTGTCTTAAAGGCGAGTTTCTTCGCTGGTAAACCACCTTGAATAAACTTCTGCATCGCAAACTGGCTGTAGGCAATGAAAACATCGACCTTGTTTTGCCATGTACCCAGAAATGAATGCAGACCGATCATCGTTGCTACAGTTGCAGTGGCACCCTGATCACCTCGATAGCAGCCATGTACAACCCCTGGTAGTGGAAACGGTTTGCCCAGACAGTCTTCACAGATGCGTCCATTGCGAAAGAAAAGTGCATTTGGGCAGAGCAAGCGGTAGTTATGCAAGGTTTGCACC
This sequence comes from Lyngbya sp. HA4199-MV5, assembly GCA_019359375.1. Classification (GTDB taxonomy): domain Bacteria; phylum Cyanobacteriota; class Cyanobacteriia; order Leptolyngbyales; family Leptolyngbyaceae; genus Stenomitos. The sequence continues at coordinate 176,533 of JAHHHL010000006.1, read as the reverse complement.
ACAGCAATACCTTCATCCTGAACAGCATGATAGGCAGCAGGGGATATTAAAGGAAATGTGTTGTGGAAATGAACAATCTGTGGCTTTTCTTGACGTAACAGCGATCGCAACTCCCGATACACTGTGCCATTCCATAATGTATTCTTAGCTAGCCGCAGAGAGTTTGACCCCATAATGTTGTCATTATGAAGTGTGTAGCGCAAAACCTCATGCCCGTAGGATTCCAGCAAAGCAGCTTCCGTAGCAAAGATTTGCTCTTCGCCTCCTGGTTGTTGATAGTAGTTATGAACCGTTAAAACTCGCATGGTCTTTACCCCTGGTGTGCCAGAATCGTTTTGTAAACACCCACCAAAAACTTGCCCTTCGACTCCCAGTTAAAGAACGTATTGACTCGCTCTCGTCCTGCGTGCCCCAGACGAGAACGTAGCTCTGGCTCCTGCACCAATTGAGTCATGGCTTTTGCCATTTCTTGCACAGCCTGGTCGGGATCGACTGCTGAAATCTTGAAGCCTGTTTCTGCTGTCACCTGTACGGCTGGTCCTCCCAAATCTAAACAAATCACTGGACGACCTGCTGCCATCGCTTCCAGACAAACAAACCCGCCCGATTCATGCAAGCTTGGATGCACCAGTGCCATACAAGTACCTAGCTTTTGCAACAAATCAGTTCGCGGCATTTCATTCAAGAACTTGACTTGAGCAGCAATACCAAGATCGATCGCAAGAGACTGAAGTGCTTCCTGCTCTACTCCTTTGCCTACAAGCCAATACTCCGCCTCCGGTGGTAAAGACGCTTGGGCGAATGCTCGCAATCCCAGGTGAAAACCTTTCCAGTGCAAAAACCGTCCAATGCTGATAAATCGTGTAGGCGCTTGATCGATTAAAGGATATTGCGCCAATTGTTCTACTTCTTCAGACAAAAGCCCAACCTGTGAGAGGATTTGAACGTTTTTGCAGCCCATCGACACCAACCTTTTGGCTGTGTCATCTGTTGTTGCCCAGGCAAGCACACTACGCTGCGCAGTGATCCGAGAAAACGGATCACGTTCCCCAATCCAGCGACTCAGGCTGCGTAGAGCTTCGTAGAGCTTGCCACGTCGACTGAAATCTCGAAAAAATGCTTTGGGAGCAGTTTCTCCACCACCGACTGGTCCCAGAATAAAGGGAATGGGTAGAAGAGAGAGAAAGCTAGGCGTAGAATGTTTTACGAATGTGACATGATGTGCCAAGTCAAAGCCAATGTCACGATGCAACTTCCGGGCGACAAAATACGCCTGAATCTGCCACAGATAGTAGTGAATTTGAAACGCACCCTGTCCCCATGTCCATCCATCGCCCCAGATCGGCAGGGTGAAATAAACAAAGTGGAGGTTGGGAATTGGATTACGTGCCAACTCAGCTTCGATCGCCTCACGTCCATCATCAGGACGGGTAAGCACCCAGACCTCACAGTAGCGGGCAACTTCCCGTACTGTATTCCAGCCTACTCCCAACTCTGTCCCTCGCCCTGGTTCACAAGCATACGCCGATAGCAAAACCTTCATGGCGCTATTGCCTCCTTCGTTTTCTGGGAGGCGGAAAGCACTTGATGACAAAATTCGAGATACTGCTGGCTGGTATTCAGATAATCAAAATCCTGCGATCGCCGCTTTGCCTGTTCCTGGTAATGCTGTTTCAACTCAGGCTGCGTCAAAATCTTTAAAAGACCTTCTGCAAGGGCTTCTGATCTCCCGTTCTGCACCATCAAGCCTGATTTCCCATATTCAACAATGTCTTTCATTCCTCCAGGCGCATCTGTCACGATTACGGCTGCTCCACATGCCATTGCTTCTTGTAGGGCGATCGGGCAACCCTCCCAAGCAGATGCCAAAACAAACACATCGGCATTTGCCATGTAACGGTAAGGATTGGGATCATACCCCGGCATCCAGACGGAGTCAGTTACTCCCAACTCTTGACTCAAACGTTCCAGGTCTGTGCGCAAAGGTCCGTCTCCCAAAATTAGCAGTCGTGCTGGCGTTACCTTGACTACTTGAGCAAAAGCATGGAGCAACCCATCTAGTTGCTTCTGTTTTGCCAATCGAGCAGCCGTGACGATAACTGGAATTTCCCGCTTTTGAAACCAGAGATGCTCAATTTTTGTTTGAGCCAATTGCTGTACTCGCTTAGGGTTAATTGGGTTCAGCACGACTCGCATAGGGATATTAGCAGCAATCTTGAGTGTCTCTACTAGGTCAGTGATGGTATCTTTAGAAACACCAATCAAACCATCACCGTGTGGGTAAACGTACCGCATCAGGACAGGCAAAAAACGAAGATGAGGTTTGTCGCGGTGCTCAATGCTGGCTTCCAGGCTGATAATGTTGTGCTCTCCCAAAATCACTTTTGTGTGATTGCCAGAGAGATAACGTGCCCAGACCGCCACAACATTAAAATACCAAGGCATTGGCAGCATGACATCGGGTTTATAGTCTCTCAAATAGCGCGCGGTTGCCCAAAGAGAAAAGGCTGTACGCTTCACATCTAGGGTCACAATCGAGACATCAGGATAGCGGGCAAGCTCTTCAGGCGTAGCATTGAGGACGACCAGATTAGAATCAACCCCAAGCTCTTGAAAACCACGAACAAGGGCAATGCAGAGATTTGTAAATGTGCCTCCACTGATATCGTGGGTCAGTATGGAAACCTTGAGTGCTTTCATAGGTTGTCTTATAGGTTCTGTCGTGAAATTCGCTATTCTCCCTCAGGTACTCACTCTTAATTTGCCATAACCAGCTCTGCAACCTCTGCCAGACACCTCGCCGCAGCCGCTGGAGTGTATTGCGCCATAATCTGTTGTGATCGCTTGCCCATTGCATCAATTAACTGTGGATTTTCTAGAAACTTCTGCATCAGACCTGCTAACTCATGTGGATCATCAGGTAGAAAGACATACCCATTCTCACCATGCACCACCAATTCTGAGGTACCTGCCCCCTTGGAGCAGAGAATGGGTTTACCCAGCAGCATTGCCTCTAGCGTCACAACGCCCCAGGTATCTTCCATTGTTGGGAACACAAAGACATCCGCGCTCTTGAAGTAGCTACCAATTTTGTCGTAGCTCACTCGCCCGATCCATTGAATGCGATCGCTCAAACCATGCTCCTGGCAAAAGGCTTCCAGTTCGTCCTGCTGAGAACCATCGCCTACCACTAACAGGGTGTAATTGGTGTAGCCTCGTGCTTGCAACGTTGCACACGCTTGCAATAAAACGGACAACCCTTTACGTGGAATGACATGCCCTACAAACAAAAAGATCGGGCGTTCTAAGGAAGGTAAATCACCACCAATGTCACCGGAACCAGGTAGCGTCTTCTCATCAGGAATTTCATAGGGTTGTAGAAAGACCCGCTCCTGACGAGCATACAGCACATCAATCAGGTAGTCTTTCCCTGCCTGACTGTTGGTAACGTAGGCATCGGCAAGCCATACCATCGATCGCCGTACAAACAGCCGCAGTGCTGAATGGCGATAATCCACACCAGGCGAGCTTCCCTCATAAGCAATAATCACCCGCGACCACAGAAGTGGCTTCAACAATAGTGCCAAAATTGTCCAGACCCCAAAAGAGCTGGAAAAAATTACGTGCGGTCTAAACTTCAACAAATGTCCGATGATACCTGGCGAGAGGTAGGTAAAGTTATCGCCATAGCTACTGTCGTCTCGATGGATCTCTACAACTCGAAACTTACCGACCACTTCGACGCGAAGGGTGCCTTCTAAACCTTTTGCGAACCCAGGGAAGAGTCCTGTAAAGACTGCTGTATTAGGAAATAGTTGCGCAAATTCACTTAAGGAGGGTTGCCAGTAAAACCATGCAACTGGTAGCAGCCAAGCAACTCGAAGGTTGTTCATGAATAATACTCAAAGTATTTGATGTGAATAGTCTTCGGTATTTACATCCAGCCAATATAAATCAACTTCTTTGGGAAAAGCTCCTTTAGCGAAGACTGCTAAGAAAGTGATTTTGAGATTTGCGAATCAATTCACTATCTGAGTAGAAATCTCTGAAGTAATTGCATACCTGAGAAGAACGCCAAAATGACCGTTACTGCAAGCATATGAGAGGCTAAGAAAAATTTACTGAAGCATGACTCTTGCTTTCACATAGAACAGCGACTTGGTTCTTCCATAATCCTTAAATTTATCTTTACTGTAGAAATAGTAATGTTTTGCACAGCTTAACTCAAGGCAAACATGGATGTCTTTGTCAAAACCTTACAATCAGAGGATGTCTTGAAAGCCCAGGTATAGTGCGGCGCCAGGGAAAAAGCTCTCCTCCGGTAAGCTGTAGAAGAAAGAAAATTGGCAGAGAGGCGAGAGTAATGGAGCATCTTATCTGACAGATAGTAGCGATTATTAGGCAGAAACCTTGGTGGCACGAGCGATATCAGTTAGGCAAATCCGTTCCAGTGGCAAGTGGGCACTAAACCCTGACATTAATTCGTTTTGGTAGGAAAAACCGCAATCATCATGCCATAGTCGCGTGTTGCTTTGCCAGCAGGGTACAATACGGTAGAACATTCGTCCTGATTGAGTGGGTCGTTTTGAGAAAGCCGATCGCCCAGGCAACCCTCGCAGAACCTTTTCAACGTCGGCGTGCTGTGTCTTTGCAGACGCTACGCCCGATCGCCGTGTCTCCCCAGCCACCGCGAAATGGGCGATTGCGCGGGGAACTCATGCTACTGGTGCATGCAGGCTGGGTAGGGATGGCGCTCCTCATCGTGACTTGTATTCCTATCTGGAAAGCAGATTTCGATCGACAACGGCAGCAACAAGTTAACAAAAGTGTTGCCAAAAGTGCTGTCACATCCAAACCGCCTCTTGTAGGGAGTGAGGGCAGCAATTTGTCTGGACAGCAAGCGCTGTTTGCAGGCGGTTCTAATTCCCTGATTGCTCGCACTGTGGGACATGCTGAAGGTACACGCACACCAGACGGTCGCAAAACCCGTGCGTACTACGGGCATAAAGACCCTGGTAATGGAGTTTGGAATCTGGGCAGCTTCTCCTTTCAGCACTGCGGGGAGGCTCGTTACCACTGCTCAACTCCTGAAGAAGCAGACGATCGCCAACTGCAACGCTTGCAGTCACAACATACGGCTTTGCAGCGACGGGCAGGCGCCGCCAAACTTCAGATGACGCTATTGGAAGAACTTAATGCTGTTGATCTCGCCAATCAAGCGCCCCTAGCAGCCTTGAGCAACCAGGGATATATCGATCGCCTGCTGCAAGCCAAGCAAAAAGGCTTCAAGGGACAGGATGCCATTCTCGAAGCGCGGGTATGGAGCTACTGGAGTCCTCAAAAGAACCGCTGGGATGCACCTGGGTTGGGCAACGTCGAAATCAGTATCCGTCACGATCAAGACCGACGACTGCTGGCGATCGCCCGTGCTTTGACGATCGCCCAACAGCAGCTTGCAGGGCTACCTGCCGACCAGCGTAGTCTGAACCTACTCAAGCTACAGCCAGACACCCTAAATCCCTATGACTTCATCAGCCGCCACCGATCGGACTATCTCTGGTGGGAAGCGGGCTATTGGGATGCCAAACTCCAGCAGCAACGGCAAGTGCCTGTAGGCTATGAATCGGCTTACGATCAAGGGTTTGCCCTTGGCTCAAATCCATAGAGGCTTCAACCGATAGATTTAGCTTAACTATCAGACTTGGCTTTAAGTTTCCAACCTGGTTTAATGACCTGACGCGCACGGGCAATCACCAGGCAATCGTTAGAGACATTCTCTGTCACCGTTGAGCCAGCCGCAATGTTGACATCTTCGCCAACCGTAATTGGTGCCACCAAAACACTGTTAGCACCTGTTTTTGTGCGATCGCCAATCTGCGTACGATGCTTTTTCACCCCGTCATAATTCGCGGTGATCGTGCCAGCACCCACATTCACCTGTTCCCCCAGCGTTGCATCACCCAGATAGGAAAGGTGTGCCACGTTAGTGCGATCGCCCAGCTTTGTATTTTTCAGTTCGACAAAATTACCAATACGGCAACCAGCACCCGTTTCGACCTGTCCTCGGAGATGGGTGTAAGGACCAATGCGGGTGTTTGCCGCTACCGTACTACCAGTCACCACCGAGTACAACACTGTGACCTTGGCACCAATATGACTATTTTCAATCAGGCTACCAGGACCGATACGGCTACCAGTTTGAATCGTTGTCGTGCCCCGTAGATGGGTTTGGGGTTCAATCACCACATCTGGCTCTAGCGTCACTGTATCGTCGATCGTGATGCTATCCGGGTCAATCAACGTCACCCCAGCCGCCATCCAATCATCTTTAATTCGGGTTTGGAGGATGTCATAAGCGCTGGCAAGTTGTCTGCGATCGTTAATGCCGAGAATCTCCTGATAATCCTCCACATCGACTGCCATCACCGGATCAAGGTAATTCACCACATCGGTCAGGTAATATTCTTGCTGGTCATTATTGGCAGTCAGCTTGGGTAGCACTGCTGCCAGATCAGCCCAGCGGAAGCAATAGACACCCGCATTAATGCGACGGTTTTGCTTCTGTGCGGGCGTACAGTCACGGTCTTCGACAATGTGCTGCAACAGATTTTGACTATTGCAAAACACGCGCCCGTAACCCTTGGGGTTGGGCAACTGAGCCGTCAAGATCGTTCCTGCATTGTGATGCTCTCGGTGGGTTTCTAGCAGATGCTTGAGGGTCTGGGGACGCAGTAGCGGGACATCCCCATTCAAGATCAACAAATCGCCCTGGAACCCTTCTAAATGCGGCAGTAGCTGCTGTACAGCATGTCCCGTGCCCAGTTGCTCGGTCTGCTCGACAAATTCCAACTGGGGCAGTGTGCCATCATTTTCTTCGTTTGTCAGCGCTTGCGTCACCAACTCACCCCGGTAGCCTACAATCACCAGCCGCCGAACCGTTTCAACCGCTGATAGACTGCCAAGCACCCATTCGATTAGGGCTTTCCCTCCGAGTTGATGCAAGACCTTGGGCAGGTCGGATTTCATCCGAGTGCCTCGCCCAGCAGCCAAAATTGCCACCGCTACCATGATCGTTTCTGCCACTTAGTTTGCCATGAAAAGCGACACGGGCGATCGCGCCGTCTCTCTGCCTTGTCACGCTCTACAGGATACCATTCGTCTTAGCGACATGACCCTGCCAAGGTACCTTTCGATAGCTAATTTCTTGCTGATGTACCATGGGTTCCTTCGCTTAAGGCGGATTCAGATGCAGTTAGGCTGATTGAGGGAGGCGCGATAGCTCCAGTGACAGATCTTGCTCTGAGTGAACTGATTGAATGAATGCTTTAAACTGCTCCACCAACTGAGGGTTGCGCCAGCCTTTAGCAGTTTCTTCATCCAAAATGGTGAGTGCCTCGATCGGAGTAAAGGCTTTCTTATACGGGCGCTCACTGGTCAACGCATCATAGATATCGATAATCTGAAAAATTTGGGCAAGTAGAGGGATTTGCTCTCCTAGCAAACCGTCTGGATACCCTGTCCCATCCCACCGTTCGTGATGATGGCGAATGATGGGCAGCACACCACGCATGGTTCGGAGCGGCTGGCAGATTTTGACCCCAATGGCTACATGTTGCTGCATGACCGCCCATTCTTCGGGGGTGAACTTTCCTGGTTTCAGCAAAATGGCATCAGGAATGCCCACCTTGCCGATGTCATGAAGGTATCCACCCCACATCAGGTCACGGATCTCAATACGGGATAGCCCTAGAAATTCCCCAAAGGCTTGACCATGAGCAACCAAGCGTTCGCAGTGATCGCCCGTGTTGGGGTCACGGCTTTCGACCGTTTGCGCGATCGAAAACAACACTCTTTCAGCGTGATCGAGATCTTCGTTCAGGCGTTTTTGACGAATGAGCGATTTGACGCGGGCAGACAGTTCTAGCTGATCAAAGGGTTTGGTCAAAAAATCATCGCCCCCCGCTTCAATGCCTTTTAAGCGCGCCCGACGATCGTCCAACGCGGTGACAAAAACCACCGGAGTCAGGCGGGTCTGCTCATCCTGCTTGAGTCGGCGACACACTTCAAAGCCGTCCATACCAGGCATCATGACATCCAGCAGAATTAAATCGGGATTAGTTGCAACAACAGAGTCTAATGCTGCGGGACCACTATCTGCCTCCAATACGTCGTAGCCTTCGACTGACAGCAACGCCACTGCTGTGAGGCGACTGGAGGGATTATCGTCCACAACAAGCACTCTGGGTCGCTCTGTATAAAGGCGGTTCACTAAGGACCTCACGGTAGAGATAAAGCACACCGTCTAACAGAGCACCGCTTATGGCGTGCCGCTAAGCAAACATGGTGTTTTTATCAGGGTATTGAACTCTAGTATGAGCAATTGCCCAAAGCGCGAAATCGGGTTTTTCACGGAGATCGGTTCTTCGTCAACTGGGTAAGTTCACGAGGATCACAGCAAACGCGGCGTAAAATTACAGGCTGACCGTATCCTCTGGTGGCAATTCGCCGAGGATTGTAAAGCGGACGTGATTAATGGCTAACTCGCCGATCGAGACATCCACGCCATCATTCTGCGTCGTCATCGTTTCAAACGGAATCCCTTTGCCAATTTCGGCGTGATACCAGGGCAGTCCCATAAAAAACCGAGTTGGGTAGGGACCGCGTTCAACCACATCGTCAGGGTTTGACTCCATAGGTAACCAACCGTAACCAGGCACATAAAACTCGATCCAAACGTGGTTGTAGTCTGGCTCTAGCGGCACGTTATGCTGCTCTGCTTTAGCAGGGCATTTGTAGCGACCAACTGTGCGGCAGGCAATGCCATTTAACCGCGCCAAGGCTAGCAGCACCCCTACATATTCTCCACACGAACCAACGCCTCTCTCCCACACCGTATCGGGTGTATCGATATGAGGCGTAAGGCTGTAGGAGAGGCGATCGTAGACGTAATTGCGAATTTTCAGGATTTTCCGCAACAGGTTTGTTTCAGTGCCGATCGCAGCTTTTGCTGCCTGTTGGATTACAGGTGTATCCATCGCCAATTCGTCGTCATCGACAAGATAACGGGCATGAAAATCAGCAGGCATGGCGGGTAGCGTGTCCACGTCGTCGGGAGTCAGAGCGTACTTAATGCCGCGTACTTCCAGCAGTGCCTTCCAGCCAAAGATTTGTCGTTCCTGCGCTTTGAGCGTGTCAAAGTGGAAGACAGCGACCCGTTGCCCATCTTGCAGTTCTTCGGTAAACGGGAGACCGATCGACTCAACACGCAGAATTTTTTGGCGGTGTGTTTCGGTGGGTAAGGCAATCCGCCATTCTAAATCGTGGATCTCGACTTCCTCTAGCGGCAGCAACTCTTCCGCATAAGACATTTCAATCAGATAACCGTTAGACAGGGTATAGCGATCGCTGGCATTGTGCTGAATGTAGAGAGGGTGAATGAAGGTACGATCGCGGAACGTCAACTCTAGCGGTTCTTCGAGATTGTTTGGGTTGTCTCGAATATACGGCTCTTCACCGGCATAGGAAACATAAAGGATATCTCGCTTCTGGTCTGGAGAAGGGTAGAATGCCAGACCTGTCGGAAATTCAAAGGGCGTTAAGACGCAAAACTGCTGCTCACCCGTTGCTCGATCGAGGCAGTAAACCGTTTGTTCCAGGCGATCGCATACCCACAGTTCTTCACCACGAATCGACAGATTGGCAACACCCACACCAGGCATGGGCAAGCGGGTGATTAATCGCCGCGACTGACGCTCAAAAATCGAGATGTATCCCTCTTTTTGGCTGGAAACATAGACCGTTGATTCCCATACCGCAACACCATCAACCTCATAAGGCATGGTGATAAAAAGCTGGGGCGCAAAATCATCGACGCTGCAAACGTAGACATTCTCTTCGCGTGCAAACCAAAGACTCGACTGCCAAACGGCTAACCCAGTCGCACCAATAAAATTATCCACCTGGCAGGAGTTGAGGACTGTGGCATTGTCGGTAGCGGGATCAATCCGTAGCAAATAGCCCCGGATGGAATCCAGCGCTATGAGAGAGTGACCTAAAACCGCAAGCCCCTGAATTGCATAAGCGCCTAATGGACGAACGGTACGAGACCAAGCATCCTGTGTAGAAAGAGGCGTGGGAATAGGGTCAGAAGGCTTAACTACAGACTGTGCGTGGCTCGTTTGCATATTTGCGGCTTTTCTATACCGTTATGCTGACTGCCTTTGTCATCGCTTGCCTTCACTTGATGAGTAAAAGAAAGGAAACATCGAAAGCCAGCCTCTCAATCAGTATTCGGTGTCCTCATCATAAACACAATCCTTCAAGCAGATCTGTATCCAGACGGCTTTCCGTGAAATTGATTTAGATACCTTCAGAAGCGATCGGGGTTTCCAACTGATGACGCTTGCCGTACTCACGTCAGCGCAGTACATCGAACGATTGATGCAACTCCACGCAAGCCATAGAAATTGGGAAAGGCGTAGGAGCAAGGGGAAGAAGTCGTCGTCGCTTGGTGTAGTCGCGTGATACACAGCAATTTTCAATCAGGTGAAGTACAGATCCATGCAGGGAGTGAATGGAATAAGGTATACCTCAGCAAACTGGAAAACGCTGCAACAACCGATAGTCAAAGCACATGAGGCAGGGAAACCAACCGCTCTCGTTGCTTCTGCCCCATGCGTTAAACATCGCCCCCGATAGGCAAATTGGGCTAAGGTTCGCCTAGCCGCCGTAGCCTGCCTGTCGAACGACATCGGAAATCTCTTCAGCATCCTTGACATGGTGGAGCGCCTTCTGGCTACCGTCCGCTTCATCTACAACAAAGTAAGCCGGTACAACAATGTGGTCGCCCGTAATGTCAGGCGAATCGACAGCCACTTGCTGAGCCTTTTCTTCTAACGATTTAGACTCATCGATTCGATCGCCCGGATTGACTGTCATGTCTGGGTTGCGATCAAGCGCTTCCTTTTGCTCTTGTTTTTGCGCGGGATCAACCTCTTCAGGTGTCATCGGCTGATTGATGGTCGCTGCATTATCGTTTGGCGTAGAGTCTTTGTTCATCACACAGTCCTCTTTGTATCTCTGCCTACAGAATAGAAGGAGAGCTAGGAAAGCTCATCTTTCTAATGGAGCGATGCTTGCTATTTCGCAAGAGGGACATACCATCCTGCAACACCTTACGTTTGCGATCGCAGACTCGATCGTGACAAATAGACTGAATACCTAAATCGGGTCGCCGATCGTCCTTGGTCTCTAGTCATTCTTTAACACTCCACCTGTAAGCAATCGGGCAAATGCACGGTAGAGTGAAACCTAGCTAGAGGCTATCTTTAAGAATCGGTTTGATGGTTACGGGTTGTCGGTAAGCAAGGTAGCAGCGGTATGGATCTGTTGGAGTATCAGGCAAAGGAACTCTTTCGCGATATGGGCATTCCGGTGCTGCCCTCTCAGCGCATCGATCGCCCCAAAGATTTGAAAGGACTTACCATTCCTTACCCGGTTGTGCTGAAATCACAGGTATACATTGGGGAGCGCGGGCGAGTAGGTGGCGTGCGGTTTGTCGAAAACACGATCGATGCTGTCGCCGCCGCGCAAACGATTTTTAACTTACCAATCATGGGGGAGTATCCAACCGCGCTATTAGCAGAAGCAAAATACGACTCCGAACGCGAATTTTATCTAGCAGTGGTTCTCAACCGATCGATTTGCCGTCCCGTACTGCTGGGGTCGCAGCAGGGTGGCATTGATGTCCAAACAGCATTGGAGCGGATGCAGCATGTGGTGGTTGATCAAGATTTTTCACCCTTCTATGCTCGTCGTCTTGCGCTCAAAATGGGGTTGCAAGGGGAACTGATTGAATCCGTTAGCGCCATGCTGGAGAAGATGTATCGGCTTTTTATACAGCACGACTTAGACCTTGTGGAAATCAACCCCCTGGGTGTTACCAGCATGGGTGAAGTGATGGCGCTGGACGGCAAAATTACTGTCAACGATGATGCACTGGCACGACATTCTGCGCTAGCTGCTCTCATTTCAAGGACAGACAGTGCAAGGACAGACAGCACTGCTGGGCATCCTGGTACAGAGCTTGTCACGATGGAGCCAGACGGTCAGATTGGCATTTTGTGCAATGGTGCAGGCTTGATGATGGCAACGATGGATGCGGTTGCTCAAGCGGGAGGCAAGCCAGCCGCCTTTTTGACGATCGGGGGCGAAACCCAATGGAGTGCCACTCCAGAAGGTTTGCGAGAACAATTGGAACGTGGTCTAGAGCAGATGGTGCAAGCAAAACAGGTGCGCGTACTGCTCATTAACTTAGTGAGTGGACTGATCCCTTGCGACGACATCGCAGCCGTGATTGTCCACTATTTACTTAATCGAGTGCGCAAACCACGTAGCATTAGCGAGATCAGCCCTGAAGCCTTGATAGCGCAGGCGACCCGGTTCCCCCAACTGGTCGTGCGGTTAGTTGGTCGTGATCGTGATCTGGCGCGATCACGCTTAGAAACCGTTCAAATTTCGTTGACCGATAGTCTTAATGATGCTGTGACGCAGACCGTGACGTTATCTAAAACAGCCGCACGTAATTCGTAGAAGGTTTCGCTCACGCTGCAAGCAATGGCATTTATTCTGCCCTAGTTTAAGTAAACTTCACCATCGGACTCAATGGTAAGTGCTGTTTTATCAAGGGCAAAGTCAGTGGTTTCAGTAAGCGTGAGTTCGATCGTATTGGCAGCCGTTGTAGGCACCTGCGGATTCACGAGCAAAAACCCTCGATCGCGCCGATAGAACGTGACGTTGGCGGGCGTTTTCAGGGCTTGTAGCGTTACGGTCGATCGTCCTACCAGCGTCCGCACCTGTGTATCACCAATCACCTGATAGGCAATGTCAGCCCCAGTTTTGTTGATCAACTTAACACCTACCAGTCCATTGGTCGGTCTAAGTGTGGCAATAGGAGGCTGCTGCTGACTGGGTAAGGGTGGATTGATGACGGGAGGCGAAGGACGCATTTGAGCAGTTGCATTGCTTGCAGTTGGCAGCACCATTGCGGTGGCAATCAAGATGCTGCCAAGCATCCCGATGCGAGTGATCATTTTGCCTGCCTTTTGTAACGCTGAGCGCATCATGGTTTCTCCCGACACTGTTTCTGTTTGCACAAATAGTCTCCTTAGCGAGAAAGCGCGTCTACGATCGTTCTTTTAGAGATCGACCTCCGCTAACAGCAAAGAATTGCCCTGTTGAAATAGCTCAGCCCTTGTGCTGTTAGATGAAGCACGACCATCCTTCTGAGCGCTATTCATACTTTTACGTGTAACCTAAGACGAGCTAGGAACACAAATAGTTTCCACGTAGCCAATGCTAATTCTCTTTGAGGGTGCGCAGAATCGTATTGTTGAGGTTCACTAGACTCGACTCAGCCGACCATTTGTGTACAAGCTTATGTGAAATTGGTATTGAAATGAAACAACTCTGCTCTTAATGAGCATCTTCAAGCGATGCAAAGCAAAGAAGCGAGTATGGTTAGTTAGCTAAAACTCGCTTCTTTCTACACATAGAAAACGACTAAAGGAGACAATTAAGCTTCATCCCATAACCGTCGAATGACACCGGGCAAAAAGCCTTTGACTTCCTGAATGCGGTCTTCAGATAATTCGTCCTTGGTTGCAGAAAATACAGCTTTAACAGCAATCTCCGGATCAACCGTTCTTTGCAGACTGGCTTCTTGCTTGACTCTAAACAAGAACGTGCCGTCCTTAATATCAAGCGGTTGTCTGACCCGACTAATGAAGCGCACTAAAGGATTGGTGTCTTCCCAAAGCTCGCTGATTTCGTTTTGAAGCGCTTTTTCGCTGGTTGATTCCATCTCTTTATGCAGTTCATTCGCAACACGATCGACCGCTTGATTAGGCATCATGTCACGCATCGTGCGAAACACAACTTCTGTGATATCTCTTGCATCATACAGGTCGGATAAGCCGCCTTTAACCTTTACCTTCTCAAGAAAAGGTGTGTCTTTAGTAGCGATCGGAACAGTGGTTCCTCGTTTCATTGATTCTGGTGGATTCTTTTGCATGTCTTCTAGCATTTGGCGACCTTTTTCGGTTAACTCTGCTCTCTTAAACTCAATCAAGTGTGGCAGGGGACCATCGGGAGCACCGTAGGTGTTCGCGATGCAAAAATCAACTTCTTTAGAGTTGATGACATTGGGCACATCATCCTGGTTTCCGTAGGCGTTACCACTGAATTCAGCGTTGATATAGTGCTCTTGGTTTAGATAATCGAGATGACCAAGAAAACCTGCGGTTGCTAATTCGATGCCGACGAAATCAGCTTGACTAAACGCGACTGGATCTGTTCCAGGGACACGATCGCTGTCCTGGATCTTTTTCAACATGATGTAGACGACATCGTCTCTAATGGCGATTGGCATTATGTGTTCCCTCTTCAACAGCAGCCTTATCAGAAAAAGTTAGATAAGAGTTCGCTCCTTCTGCTAGAGCTTTCCTTTACTTCGTGATGGCTCATGCCTATCCACAGGTCTAACGTTCAGTTAGTTGCAAACGCTACGTAAAGCGCTGGGGTAATGTTGCGAAAAATTACAGTTATATCCCTCTACCACAAGCATTAATTTTGCTGTTGTCATGGCTTGGTCTTTTGATAGATTCGATCGTTAAGACGACATTACGTCAGCCTCCCAGCGATCGCATCGCAGTCTAAGATGAAGTGAATCGCTGCTATCCCACTTTTTATTGATTAACAGAAGATACACGTTCTCTTCAAATTCGCCTTGTCAGTTGTTCTTATTAGCTGTTCTCATTGGCGCACCTGTTGCACCCTCGCTCTCAAAGTTTGAGCTATCGCTACTAAATCTGCGCGTTTCAGGGAAATCTGGGAGCGCTTGGAACCAGTTGTCACTGAATTTTTGACTCAATGAAACTGTCGCTTTATTGCCCTACCTGCTCTCGACCGATCGCTGACCTCAACAACACCATGCCGCAGATCACTTGTGCAGCCTGTCAACGTCGCTATGGGTTGGTGCATGGCAAGCTCTCTAAGCATTCTTCCATCAGCGAACCACTGCTATTTCTTAGCGACAAGCTGCCCAGTTTTCACAAACGGCACTACACGCTGCAAATTACAACGCCCGATCGCAACTTAAAGCAGCTTCAGTTTTCGATCCCTGGCAAAGCAGACCCGCTCTCGGTTCACTATGGCGATGTGGTGTCTGTGCTCTACACCATGCAGGGCTACCTGATGAAAAAGCTCGTTGTCGTCACCAACCACACGACTGGTAAGCGCTACGTCCTGCCGAAGCCCGTACCCAGTACCACTCACCGAACCGTGACCCTAAGCACGATCGTCCTTGGGCTTTTGACAGGTTCTTTTCTCTTAAGCGGGGTGAACGTTTTTCTCGTCTCGATCGTGACGGCTCTGGGCGTACTAGCCTATCTCAAAGTGACCAATAGTGCTCAGTTAACCAGTCCACCATTGGATGCACAAGGGCATGAG
This sequence comes from Lyngbya sp. HA4199-MV5, assembly GCA_019359375.1. Classification (GTDB taxonomy): domain Bacteria; phylum Cyanobacteriota; class Cyanobacteriia; order Leptolyngbyales; family Leptolyngbyaceae; genus Stenomitos. The sequence continues at coordinate 161,026 of JAHHHL010000006.1, read as the reverse complement.
GGGAGGCGTTTAACAGGGGATCAGCGTCTTTTAACGCAGAAGGTCAAGATTGAGCATCGCATCGATGAAATCAACCACGAGTGCAAAGCCAACCAGGGGCTTATCGATCGGCTAGAAGACTTGAAGCGCAAAATGGTCGATGTAGATCAACAACTTTATGCTCCGCGCATCTTTAGAACGACGGGCGCGATCACAATCTTGAAGCAGCAGATTACTAACAGCCAACGGCTCGTGCGGGAATACCGACGGGCGTTACAAATGATTGAAATTGAGGTGGAAACCTCCTGGATTGCAGATCAACTGCCCGATGCCAACAACTTTACCCACGCCATTCTGCAAAAGCTGGAAGAGTTAAAGGCGATCGAAGACCAAAATCAATTCCTCAAGCTTCAACTCGCTGCCTATGAAGAAGTACAGCATCATGTGATTCCTGGCTACGAAAGCTAGAGAGCGATTGTAGGAAAATAGACAGTAGCTCTTGAGATGACTGCGATTGCATGATTGGCATTGGTGCTAGGGGCTGTCATCAATTACGACTACACATTACTTGTACCACGGGTTCCAGCCCTTAGCCTGACGTGTTGAAACGGGCGTGACACTGCTGATACTGCAAGGTTTCAGAGCTAATTGATAACACGCTCTAGGGACGTGCGATCGGATTCGGTCCTCGCTCAAGGTGGGCTACAATCGGTCATTAGGTAGAGCACTCGTAGATAGAGTATTTATAGGCAGAGCACTCAAGTGAGGTGCCTTGACGAGGATTTTCATGGAACTTGGAGTACAGCTTAGCTGGCAGCGAGTCAAACATATTGTCAGCAGTTACCAACTGGATGGTCGTGACGCAGAAGCCTTTGAACACGATTTACAGTTGCTCTTTGCCCATTATCCATCTCCCCTTATTGAGCTTGCCCTCGTTGAAACACTGGTTGATGGCTGGCTCCAGGTGCCGCTTCTGCGAGGCTGTGCGTTTCTAGCTAAAGCGTATGAGCTGCTCAAACAATGGGAAGAACAGGCGCTTACCAGGAGCGACTCCATAACACAACAACGCGCCAGCACCATTTCACCCGATCAGTTTCAGCAAATTACAGGGCTTGATCCCACCCCCATTTTTGGTGCTGCCCGATCGCCCTCTCAACCGTCCCTGCCGTCTTCCGGCAACAATTGTTAAGGCTGGGCGCGCTGTATAGCAGAGTTTTGACCGTTGCATCTTACGAATTGTGTGACGTAGATCACGTTAGAGTATTGACCGCGATCACCTACCGATGTAGAAGGAATCACAGGTTCTACGTTGGGCTGTCACTGGAACTTTATGCCAAAGGCTCGATACTAAAACCATCGAGTTCTAATTGTCGTCATGGTTGCTATCAGTCCACTGCCTTGCGCCATCTCTGAACTATTTGCTCAAGTCAGCGTCTCTGGAAAGATGACGGTAGCCGATCGCTACGGCATCTTGGCAGTGCTGTTGCACGAACCCACAAGCGAAGAGGAACTGCACTGCATCGATCGCCTCTTGCACTCTTTACGGAAGGGACGAGTACAGATTGTCAATGAGCTTTCAACGATTCTGTAGAAGCAACTAACGGTGGCGGGTTGCTCGGAGGTCAACTCGTACAAGTAGGTTGTGGGGCAAACTTTGACAACCAGCGGACGGATGCAGCCCGATCGCGGTTTACTGGAGATAGCGATCATCCGTTTTGCCATCAATCATCTAGGGCGTGTCATCAATTAGCTCCGAAACCTTGCAATATCAGCAGTGTCACGCCCGTCCCAACACACGAGGCTAGGGGCTGGAATCCTTGCTGCAAGCAATGTGTAGTATTAATTGATGACAGCCCCTAGGGAATCAGGCGGACGATCGTACCCTTGCCTCACAATTCCAAACCGCTCCTCTTCCATGAAACTGACTCTTCCAGCCATTCTGAGCATTCTGGCGCTCACGCTAGCAACTGTTGCCACAGCCGCCAACCCTGATCATCTGAAGAAATTGATTGACGATCGTGCGTGTGCAAATTGTGATCTTGCTGGAGCTAATTTGTATAGCTATGACCTTCAAGGAGCTAATCTCAGCGGTGCCAATCTTGTCGAAGCGGCATTTCAAGGCTCCAATCTAGAGTATGCCCTGCTGACGAATGCCAATTTGGAGAAAGCAAACCTGGCACTGGTCAAGCTAAACGGAGCAGATTTGAAGGGGGCAAAGCTGGGTAGAGCTAATCTTTATGGAGCCGATTTGTCAGGTGCTGATTTGTCAGGTGCCGATTTGAGCAATGCCAACCTGGAAGGAGCCAACTTGCGGGGAGCCACTTTAGTGGGAACCAATCTGCAAAAGGCGAACCTGCTGCGGGCACGCATGGGAGGCGCTACGCTGACAGACGCAAAACTGGATGGAGCTAAAATGCCCGACGGTCGAGAATTTAAGACAGGTGGCAAAGTCACACCGGGGCTAGTTTCTCCGCAAGCAGTTCCTACACCTTAGAAACGCGAATTTAATAAGGTGTGCTTCTTTGTGTAGAGATCTCCTATCTACAACGCCTTACACAGTGTGCGAAAGTGATCACCGCGCTGTTCAAAGTTTTGGTACTGGTCGAAACTGGCGCAGGCGGGGGAAAGGAGCACGACAGGGATTTGATACTGTTTGGCAAGCGTCGTCGATTGTGTGACGGCTTGTTCCATCGTCTCTACAATTTCAACGGTGGTGTAGCCAACCTGGTGTAAGCGTTCAGCAAAGGCAGAAGCTGCGTTGCCAATCAGCAGAACCGTAGCGGCTCTGGCTTGAATGGCGGCAATCCAGGCGTGATCGTCACCTTGTTTTGCTTCGCCACCCGCGATGAGAATGACAGGATGTTTCACGGCTGACAACCCAACTTCTGCCGCATCGTAGTTGGTGGCTTTGCTGTCGTTGATGAAGTCGATGCCTTGCCAGGTGCGAATATGCTCCAGACGGTGGGGTACACCAGGGAAGGTGGCGATCGCATGGGCGATCGCGTGTTTGTCGATGCCTGCCAATTTTGCAGCGGCAACTGCCATCAGAAGGTTCTGCCGATTATGCGCTCCGGGCATCCGCAGCAGACTCACCGGCAAAATCAGTTCGGTCGGTGTGCGCACCCAGGCATCTTCGATGTAAACACTCTGAGCGGAACCATTGGTTAACATAGTCTTGCCCGTTACACTTGTCCAGCAGGCATCTGAGCGCACGGGAGCAAGCTGTTGCGTACCCAGATTTTGTAGAAACGGGTCGTCTCCATTGAAGATCTGCTGATGAGATTGGCTCAGCAGGTGTGACTTGATTTCGCAGTAACGCTCCAACGTTTTGTGGCGACTCAGATGATCGGGCGTGAAGGTTGTCCATACGCCAATGCGAGGCGCGATCGAGGGCGAAGATTCGATTTGATAACTGCTGAGTTCGGCGATCGCCCAATCAGGCTTCTTCTCCTCTAGCGCCACTTCGCAAGCAGCATAGCCAATATTGCCAAAAGCAGGCGCATGTAGCCCTGCGGCTTGAAAGATGGCGGCAATGAGTGCAGTGGTGGTTGTTTTACCGTTGGTGCCTGTAATGCCGACCCAGGGGCAATTTTTTAGATGTTGCCACGCCAATTCGGTTTCACCGATCGTTTCCATACCAAGTTCTCTGGCACGCACCAGACCCGGCAGATCCCAGGGAACACCAGGGCTAACGACGATTCGCTGGAGAGACTGTGCTAAGGTCTCAACGTGCTGAGGGCTAAATGATTCACTGAGCTTAACAGGGATCTGCTCGGCTGCAAGTTGCTGCTGCTGCTGGCGCAAACTATCAGAGATACCCGCATCGCTAACGGTGACGTGCCATCCTTCGCGTTTAAGTAATCGAGCGGCGGCCATTCCCGATTTTCCAAGACCAATGACATACGCGTTGGGCATAGCAGCGTCGAAGTTCCTCATTTTGCATGTTTCATCGTACCGCTTAATGGTCAGTAGTCTTTTGGGTTTGAGCGACAACAGATACCGAGTTATACCAATTCGATTTGAAGAAGTTGTCGATCGATCAGGGGCGAACGGCGAAATAGAAAAGACGAAGGAGCTGATCGATAAACCTTTCCCCCTTTCCCGTTCCCCGTTCCCCGCCTTTTCAGGAGGCGATCGGCGACTGTAGTTCGCGCATCAACTGCTGTTCCAACACGGCAACAACGGCTAGTTCTTCAGGTTTCAAGGCAAGGCTATTTTCAACCACGATCGCAGCATGTTTTTGCATAATTTGATGCAATGATTCATCCAGATATGCGTCTAAGATGGCTGGATGAACGTAGTATTTGCGACACGTTGCCGGACGGTTTCTGAGATAGGAAGCGACTGTTTTGACTGCCTGAACGATGTTCTTCTTCGCCGCTGTTTCGGAGGTGAAGGTGCCAATGTCTGTAAGCTCTGATGCCGCTAGTACTGTGCCTGCCCAGGTGCGAAAATCTTTAGCTGTAAAATCTTGCTCAGTAATGGTTTTCAAATAACTGTTAACGGTGCCAGAGTCGATCGTCTGATACTGCCCCGCTTCATCCCGATATTGAAATAACTCCTGACCAGGAATATCCTGACATCGCTTAACGATTTTAGCCAAGCGTTTATCGTTCAGCTCAATATCGTGTTCAACACCACTTTTACCGCGAAATTGAAATTGAATTTTGGAGCCTGTAATATCAACGTGTTCGTCTCGCAATGTTGTTAAACCATAGGATTGGTTAGAGCGAGCGTATTCTTCATTGCCAACGCGAACGCGAGTCAGCTCCATGAGGCGAACGATCGCAGCCAGTACTTTTTCTTTTGGTAAACCTGGTAACGACAGATCGTGCTCCAAACGTTGCCGAATTTGCGGTAGCGATTGGCTAAACACAAGCAACCGAGTGAATTTGCTTTGATCGCGAATCGTGCGCCACAGTGGGTGATAGCGATATTGCTTGCGTCCTTTGGCATCGCGCCCGGTTGCTTGCAAATGCCCGTTAGCAAAGGGACAAATCCACACATTCTTGTAGGCTGGCGGAATGGCTAGCGCATTAATGCGGCGAATTTCGTCTGGATCACGAATGCGATCGCCATTGGGTTCAAAATAGGCAAACCCTTTCTTACCAGAACGTTTGCGCTGAATGCCGGGAATATTGTCTACAACGTACCGCAAGCCGATTTCCTCTGCTGATTTGATCGGGTCGGCGGTTGTCACTGCTCGCAGATGCTTTTGCAGGGATCGCTTTTGACGCGATCGCGCTTGAGTCGTCCGTTTCTGAACCTTACGCTGCATGGACTGTTAAGAAGTAAAAGATTGTTCACTCCTTTCTTTTAACGAAGTTCAACCAGGTTGAAATCTGCACAGCAGTATAGTTTTTCACGCAAGATTCAAGTCGTCTGCGTGCATTCAGATTCAGAAGCCGGATGTGGGTACACTGGGTGCTCTTGGTTCAAAAAGGTTTGGTATTGTCCAAACGGTTTGTAACAGAACTCAACAAAATGTGTGATGATTGAATGAGTCTGAGGTTAAGCGAATGCCAATCACGCCCTTTGATTTTTAGCTATGCCGCGACGATCGTCTCCCCAAGCTGTGCTCTTGGTCGATGGCTACAATGTCGTCGGGCTGTGGGCTGACTTGCGGCAAATCCGCGATCGTGATGGGTTGGAACCTGCACGTCGTCAGTTGGTGGAGGCATTAGCAGGCTACAGTGCGTTTCAAGGGTTTGATACCCAGATCATCTTTGATTCTCAATATCGGGAGACTGGTAGTAGCCGCGAAGTCATTACCCCTAACCTATCTGTTTGCTACACAGATTTTGGACAGACTGCCGATACTTATATTGAAAAAGCCTGCGCTGACTTTCGCTACGACCTGCGAAAATTTCAGCAGCGGCTCATCGTCGCAACCTCCGATCGCGCACAGCAGCTAACGGTTGTGGGTTACGGGGCAGAGTGGCTATCCGCTGAGCGGTTAGGTGCAGAAGTGGAGGCGATCGCGCGTCGAGTACAGCGCCAGCAAAAAACATCCAAAAAGCCCTCCACTCGGTTCCTTGCCCACGCTTTAGATCCCGCTGCACAACAGCAATTGATGAAATTGCGCTTTGGCAAGCAGTGAATTAGAGGCTGCACCGCATAGGGCAGCCAAGGTGACATTCAACGGTTGGCTACCACTTCTTGTAGGGTAAGAACTTGCCGTTCATGGTGATTATGACCCGATCGCCCTTGGGATCGACTTCTTTTTCGATGTCCAGGGTGAAATCGATCGCGCTCATGATGCCATCGCCAAACTTTTCGTGAATGATTGCTTTGATCGGCATACCATACACCTGCATGATTTCGTAGAAGCGGTAGATGAGCGGATCGGTGGGTACGATCGGTCCCAAGCCTTTGACGGAAGAAGCGGTCAAGGCAGGGATAAGATCAGCACTCAGTCCTAAAGCACTGAGTAGCTTACTGGCTTCATCTTCTGAGGGGCTGGCTTGCCGATAGAACACGGCTGCAATCCACACCTCATCCCGACCGATCGCTTGTTCCAAATCGGTAAAGGTGAGTCCTTTTGCCTGCTTAGCGGCAAGTAGTTTCTCAGTAATGGTCGGAATTTCAATATCTGACATAATGTTTCCTTTCAGGCAGTTTGACTAATGCAAGGGGTGCGTTTTCCCATCATTGACGCTCATCTTTAATCACCAACACGCTTGCCATCGCTGCCTGATTGAGAAAATGAACTGAGTCATGAAGAGAGTTTTTGACGCGTATGGTTAGTTTCTAGCGGTACTATGAGGACTCGGTAGTGTAATGGAATACAGACTTTCAGCGATCGCAGCCTCTGAACACGTTAAACCTTTCTGCTTTAACCGTTGGATCTGCCTTCCCATAAGTACTTAAAAGGCTGGTATTGCTCAATATAAGTGTTTGCTGGCTCCGTGAGCTTTGCTTGCAGGCAAGCGATGAGTTGACGATCGCCCTCTGTCCAGACTCGCGGCTCTGCAAAGATAGAACACTCCAAAATACCGATGAGCAAATGATCGTCATAAATGGGTGCGTGAACCAGTGCTCGGTGACGAAATTTCTCCCGCTCGTAAGCGCGATCGACCACCTCATGACTCGTGGTTTCAACATCATCCACAAACACGGCAACCGGAGTACGCAGGGCGATCGTCATGAGCGGATCTTCAGGCGCGCTGGGGTCTTCTAACCAGTCGGCTCCAAGCCATGTTTCTGCGTCGTGACCATCACATGACCAGCAGTGGGTAATGATGCCTCGCTTTTGTGTTGGCTCCCGTAAATAAAGGAAGCAGCGATCACACGGCAGTACCGCTCCCAGGGCTGACACCAACGCTGTAAAGAGATTGTTTGGCTCCGTAAATGGCTCAAAAAGACGGTCTAACGCCTCAGGTAAGGGCTTCTCTTTCATCGTCTATCCCTTCACACACCTAGAACACTACGCAAGTTCCCACCTTCTCACCATGAGAAAGTCTGTGAGTTACTCCTAGTGTGAGTAACGCCTAGAGGGACATGCACCGTTGTTCACTCAAGTCGATATTCTTGCACGAATATGAACACCTATTCGGTGAGATAACCACATTCTGAACGTGTAGGGTGTTAATGGCGTAAACACATTTCTCGATCGCCGCACAAAGAGATGAGAGCGCATGGAACGGTTTGATGCCCCAGAAGCTGAAGTGCTCTCCGATCGCTGGTTTGCGCTGTCGATCGGTAACTCGCGCCTACATTGGGCAGAATTCATCGGCAACGACCTCCATCGCACCTGGAACACCCCTCATCTTTCTCCCGTTGAAGTACAGCAGGTCATTAAGACTCAATTCACCCAGAAACCTGCTCTTTACATTGCCTCTGTCGTGTCAGCGCAATCTCAATTGTGGGAACGTTATCCGTTTGTCCACTTCGTCACGCTAGAACAAGTCCCGCTTAAGGGAGTGTATCCAACGCTGGGGATCGATCGTGTGCTGGCAGTATGGGGCGCGATCGCCACTGTTGGCAGTCCCGTTTTGGTCATTGATGCAGGCACGGCGCTGACCTTTACAGGAGCAGATAGCAAACAGCTTGTCGGTGGAGCCATTTTGCCAGGGCTAGGGTTACAGTTACAGTCCCTCAATCAAGCAACAGCGGCTTTACCTGATGTAAGAGACCACCTTACCGCGCAGCATCACCTACCATACCGCTGGGCACTCAATACAACAGACGCGATCGCCAGCGGCATCCTCTACACACTTCTGGCAGGGATACGAGACTTTATCACCACCTGGTGGCAGCAGTTTCCCGGTAGCCCAGTGCTGCTCAGAGGCGGCGATCGCGATCGACTCCATGCTTATCTCACCGCTTACGATCCTGCCCTGGCTAGCAAAGTCACCATCGAGCCGCAGTTGATTTTTTGGGGACTGCGATCGGTGAGGGGTGAGGGGTGAGAGACAGTTGTTGGTTGTTGGTTATTAGAGAAGAGGGGAGAGTAGGGAGTAGGGCTAAAGGCTGAAGCTTTGAGTGCGCGCTGTCCGCTCACTCCTGACTTCTGACTCCTTCTAAAAACTAAAAACTAACAACCAACAACTCTTCTGCCTTATGCCTTGCTCCCTACCCCTTTTCTCCCACAAACGATCGAATTACCTCTGCTACAACATCTGGCTGGGTTGCTAGAAGAGTTTGGCTGTTGCCACGTAGCTGCTGTAGTGTGGCTTGGGGCGCAAGCTGAGCATACGCGTGACTCAAACGCTTGACATCATCAGTATCGTGATCCCCTTGCAGTACCAGCACAGGCAGCTTGAGCCATTTCAACTGTTCCTGGAGTTGTTCTGACCGCAGCTCGGCACGCCGTCGTTGAAAGAGTAGCTTGCAGGCAACAGGGTGGTCAAGTAGTTGCTTTCGTCGCTGTAACAGTCGTTCCACCTTACGATCGGGCACGATTTTTTGGAGTGAATGGAGCGATCGCAATCCCCAGCCGACGATCGACAGCTTCAAAAGCTTTGCTTGCCACCAGCGCCTGTTCAGTCCTTCTACCTGCACGCCTTCTGGAGCCAGCAGCACAACCCCTTCGACCTGCTCCAGATACTTCAGTGCGTAGCTTGCCGCAATCCAGCCGCCTAAGGATGCTCCTACGACATACACTCGCCGCAAGCGTAAGGCATCCAAATGCTCTGCCAAACAAGCGACCTCAAGTCCGATCGAGTAATGGACGTTAGGCTGCTCTGATTCCCCACACCCTAGCAGGTCTGGCGCGATGCAGTGGTACTCTGCGCTCAACTGCTCAATGAGTGGTACCCATTGGCTGCTGTCCTCCCAAGCACCGTGAAGAAAGACGATCGTGTCTCCCTGACCCACTTCACGCCAGAAGATTTGTCCATGTGTGAGCCTAATGCGAGCATTTCTGAGGGGTAGAGGCATCCTGCATTGATTTATGAGTTTTGAGTTAATACTAAACGTCGATCGCCACTTTTAAAAGCCATCAACTCAGATGCATCAGCGAAGAGTCTTCAACGATGCTTCATCCTAGAGCCGTTTTTGTTTGCATTCACCACACCCCACACCCCACACCCATATTCTGGACTGTGGCTTACCCAATCGGTAACTGCTGTAAGACGCTTCTACGCCAGAGTGGTTTGTCCGTTGAAGTAATCCTGAAGCTGGCGATCGTGGTCGTGCGAAAGATGACCCAAGGGCAAGTCTGCCCGTGAGAAGGCTTTGACATTCAGCACTTCCATCGGGTCGCTAATGTGCATGGTGCCCCGTGCCTCCACCTCCACCACAACGCAGATCGAATGAATGCGGGGATCACGCTCTGGCGAAGAATAGACCCCAACCAGGCGACGAATCGTGGCAACCTCTAATCCTGTTTCTTCGGTTAGCTCGCGGTGAACCGTTGTAATCAGATCTTCTCCCCAATCAACCATGCCGCCCGGTAGCCCCCACTGACCGTTATCACGACGCTGCACCAGCACAATGCGCCCATCCGGCAAAATTGGAATAATGCTTGTGCCTGCCACCGGATGCCGGAACAGGATGCCTAACACTGCTTGTCCAAAATGCCATAACCGACGCATAGATTACTGTTTGGCTAAGAAAGGGCTGCCTGATGACCAGACACCTGATGACCAAATGCCTGATGACCAGATACAAAGGCATTTGCATCCAGGGTCGTGACGATCGTCTTTAAGTCAGCGCTGCCAAAATTTCCTCAGCGTGGGATTCAGGCTTCACTTTCTTGTAAATCTTCTCGATCGTACCATCTGGGGCAATCACAAAGGTATTGCGACTGATGCCCATGTACTCCTTGCCCATGAACTTCTTGAGTCCATAGCTTTCATAGGTAGCCGCAACCTGACCACCCTCATCAATCAACAGTGGAAATGGTAACTCAAACTTAGTGGCAAATTTGTTGTGAGACTTCGCATCGTCTGTACTAACGCCCAAAATGATTACATCTTTCGCCTGAAATTGAGCGTAAGCGTCCCGAAAGTTACACGCTTCTTTAGTGCAACCAGGAGTGTTATCGCGTGGGTAGAAATACAACACCACACGACGACCTTTCAAATCGACCAGGTTCACGAGCTTACCATCGCTATCCGGCAAGCTAAATAAGGGAGCCGGATCACCAACATTAAGAGCCATAGCACACGATTAACTAAGCCAATACTGTTTTTGAATGTTACGGGGTTCTTTACAATCTGTCTAGATTGGGAAAGGCAGAAGGCAAAAGAGTTGTTGGTTTTTAGTTTTTAGTTCTTAGAAGGAGTCAGAGGTCAGGAGTTAGCGGACAGCAAGCACTCAAAGCTTCATCCTTTAGCCCTACCCTCATTCCCCACTCTTCTCTAACAACTAACAACTAACAACTGTTTCTCACCCCTTCCTAAAGTACCCCCTTAGAGCTGGGAATCGCTTGTGCCCGTCGAGGGTCGCTTTCGGTTGCCATGCGAAGCGATCGCGCCACAGCTTTGAACGTCGCTTCAATAATGTGGTGCGAGTTAATACCATCAAGCTGGCGAATGTGCAGGGTCATCTGAGCGTGATTGACGATCGCCACGAAGAATTCTCGTACCAGTTGCGTATCGTAGGTGCCAACCCGTTGAGTGGGAATCTCTAACCCATAGCTGAGGTGCGGACGACCCGAAAAATCGAGTGCGACCTGCACCAGGGCTTCATCCAGTGGGGCAACGAAGTGTCCAAAACGCATAATGCCTTTGCGATCGCCCAGCGCTTTTGCCAGCGCCATGCCCAACGTAATGCCCACATCTTCGTTTGTGTGGTGGTCGTCAATCTCAAGATCGCCAGTCGCATACACTTCCAGGTCAAGCAGCCCATGCGAGGCAATCTGATGGAGCATGTGGTCGAGGAAAGGAATCCCCGTTTTCGCCGTACATTGCCCTGTACCGTCCAGATTTAGCGTCACTTGCACATCAGTCTCACCCGTTTTGCGGCTGACTGTGGCTACGCGGTCAGGGATATTCAGGTTTTGGGCGAGAGTCGTGAGGCGATCATGCCGTGACTCTGTAAGAGCATCACTGGTCTGCATGGCAGTCGTTGAAAGGCAACAGCTTCATTATCGGCAATTTTGGCAACGATGCGTGAGGGGGGGGGTAAATCAGGGGAGTGAGGAGTAGGGAGTGGGGAATAGGAAGCAGGGAGGGCAGGGGAAGCGACAATCACTTTAACTCCTGCCTCCTGCCTCCTGCCTCCTGCTATGACATTGATATCAGAACCTCCACGGTTAAGAACTAATTCTCTTGAGAGTATCTTCTTGCTTGAGGGACGATCGAACCGGGAAGAAGCTCTTGAGTCTTGTTTGCACCCAGGTGACAAACTGGTTATGCCGCTCATCCATTGCCAGCAGTCCAAGGTCTTGTAACTGTTGCCGCACCGATTGGTAGATAGCTGTTTCTTTCGTTAATTCCTGGCTGAAAACATCGGCTAAATGCGGGTGCAATTGCAACAAGCGCTCAAAGCTTTTCTGATGAATAACAAACAAGCTTGTATCTTCTAGCACACGGGCGGTACTGGCATAAGGGAGCTTGAGCATAATCGCCACTTCGCCAAACACATCCCCAGCGCGGTAAACCTTGATCGACTGGTTGAGCCGAGTGACCACCGTTTCAACCGAGCCGGACAGGATCAGATAAAAGTCGCTGCCCGTCTCTCCCTCGTTAAACACAATATCTGAGGCCGCAAAATACTTGCGGTAGCCTGTTTCAATCAGCTCTCGCAAACTCAGGTCAGAACAGATGCTGAGGTGTGGTAGCTGGCGCAGAGAATCCCGAATGGAGATTGGTTGGCGAGTATGGTGGGCGATCGCCTGCCCCGATGTCTTGCCTGGTAGCTCTTTGCCTGTCCCTTTAGCGGCTGATTCTGTAGGTGAACCGTCTGCTCGAGGCTGAGAGCGATCGCCGAAATTGAGCGCATCCGCATTGCGTAGCCACAAGTCCCGTTGGGGAAACGGAATTTTGAGTCCCATGCGGCGCAGGTTGTCTTCAATGATAAAGTTCAACGAGCTTCTGACGGTAATGCCCTCATCAATCCGAGCCACCCATACCCAGAGGTCAAATTCCAGCGAACTGTCGCCAAACCCCTTAAAAATGACCTTGGGCGGTGGGTCATGCAACACGGCTGCTTCCATATAGGCAGAGTCTAGAAGGGTTTCGGTGACCAGAATAGGGTCACTGTCATAGGCGACATTAATCGGTAGGTGAATCTTACCGGTCAGACTTTTATAGCTCCAGTTCAGAACCCGGTTACTGGTCAAGTTGCTATTGGGCACGACCACATCGCCGCCATCAAAGGTACGCATGACGGTAGAGCGCATGGAGATTTCTTTGATATAGCCAGACAAGCCGTCAAACTCAATGTAATCGCCGACCTGAAGCTTGCCTTCAATCAGCAATGTCAGCCCGCTGATGAGGTTTTTGGTAATTTCTTGTAGCCCAAAGCCAACACCAATGCCCAACCCTCCTAACGCGACAGCTAGCGGTGCCGGGTTTAGCCCATTTACTTGCAAAACCACCACAAAGCCAAGCGCGCCAACCCCATAACTGAGAAAGGTTGACAGGGCTTCCCGATGCCCCTGGCTCATCCCAAAGCGCAGCAGGATGCGATCTTTGAGTAACCGCTTGAAAAGGGTCGAGAGGATAATGACGATGAGAAACGCGATCGCCAGCTTCAACAGCCACAGCAGCGAAATTGACTCATCCCCAACCTTAAACAGAGAGACCTGAATGAGCCGATTCACATTGGTTAAAAATGCTTCGAGTTGGGGGTTCATGCCACCTGTCACTTTGCCCGTGTGCCGTACACCATCTGACGCATCAGATTACCACAGGACTTACGCAGAAGAGATCTCCCAACCCCTTGCTAACGCACCGCTTTGCTAGGGCGCGGCATCAATTCAGCTCGAAACCTTGCGGTGTCAGCATTGTCGCGCCCATCCCAACACACAAAGCTAGGGGCTGGAACCCTTTCTGCAAGGTATGTATAGCCGTAATTGATGACAGCCCCTAGAAAAAAGAGAGCTTTAGGGGCTTCTCCCTTCTTAAGGCAGCTAAGGTCGTGGATTAATTAACCTGAACTACTTCCCGTCTGTAGGGACTTACATATAACGTTCCTACACAAAGAATTACTTCAAGCTTCAACCGCGTCAGTCCTACTCAACGTTGGTATATCACTATCGAGCCTGATTCCAGGGAATCATGACATCCACTGCCAGCCGTCGAGAAACTTCGTAAGCGCCATAGCGATTCAGATGGCTGGGGTCTGAGAAATAATGGGGTTGAGCCACAAATGCTTGCCCAAGATCACGGTAGACAAAGCCCAACTGGGTCGAAAGCCGCAGCATCTGTTGCTGAAATGTGTCTTCGTGCCGCTTGCGTGTAGGATCGAGGTAATCGTTCGTCAAGGGCAAGTTGACGAAAATGAGCGGAATCTGGTGCTCTTGACTGAACTGAGCCAGATTGGTCAGGGCTTGAGTTTGGTTGCCTTCCAGGCTGAACGAGTCGTAATCGGTATCGTAGTCTCCGTTGACTCTGGCGTATTTTTGGTAGTAAGTGGCTGGGTTAAATTGGTTGGCTAACGGCAAGAACCCATCCAGGTCGATCGCGCTCTGCCCTTCAGAAAGAACGGATGTCGGATCACTCGCCGCTGCACCAGGACTGGTCGCCTCGCTGAGCATGTTGGGCGCGATCGCGCTGCCAAACGCTAAATCAAGCGCACGTTGAGGAAGCAAGCTCACCACACCATCCCGTAAGCGTGTTTTGAACTGGTCACGCTGCATGTACAGAGCCGACAGAGCCATTAAACGTCGGTTGAGTTCCTGGTTGACCGTTTGATACCCACCCGACAAAGACGTTGGTGGCTCTTCAGTAACAGAGGTTTCTGGAGCGGGTTCAGCACGTTTAGCTCCATCTGGCACCTGCGCTACAGCAGTACCAGGAATGGGTGGTTTGCCTGCTGCCAGAGTTCTGCAGCCATCTGATGCCACCATACCGTTATAGGTGACATCTGGACGACCGCTATTAAACGCACGCGCCCCATCCGCCCACACAATGAGCTTGGGCAACTTATCCGCTGGCAGCATTTGACGCACGATCGCATCCACCACTTGAGCCGTAGCACCATTCACCCCAAAGTTAAAGATTTTGGTTCCGGTGTAGCCCTGGTCAGCCAGCGCTTTTTGGAGGGCGATTGGATCAACGCCTCTCAAGGCGCGTGAACTGCCAATAATGAGCACATCAGGAGTGCCGTACTCGCGGAGGTAGCCTTGATACAGGGCAAGCTTCTCGTCAAGCTGGCGGCTGTTAAAGGTGGGATACCTCTCTAACCCCTGGGTCAGGCTGCTGGCTTTGGGACGAAGCGGGGAAGCCGGAAGCGTGCTTTGAGCATTGGCTGGCTCTTGAGCCGAGCCGTCTAAAGGCTGTGTTTCTGTAGAGGCACCTGATTGAGTAAAGCCGGAGCCATTAAAAGCCGTTTGATCGCCTGCCTTACGTTGCTTTAGAGACAGCTTTGCAAAGGGAGAATCGTTGGATGCAGGGGCGATCGAAGGGGGCGCTGAAGGAAGCACCGTTGGCGAAGGTTGGCTAGACGCGATCGGCGCTAGTTTAAGCCAGCGGCTGAGCAACCAATCAGATTGCACCACCAGCAGTAAACCGATCGCGCCCCACACAACAGCCACCTTCAAGCTGCGATTGGCTGTTAACTCTGGCGCACTCAACGCATGGGTTAGGGGAATGTTCCGCTGCGTGGGATCTAACGGTATAAACAGTTGCGACCAGACCAGGGGTTGCCGCACCCGCTGCAGGAGGCTTTCAAGCAGCGTGGCGAGAAACGACGGTGGCGTATCCGATGGGTGTTCTGTCCGCAGTACAAGGGCACCGGGCGGCGAGAGCAAATCACCCACATACGCCTCAGACACCGCAAACTCTGGAGTTGCTTCGGGCACCAGGCGATCGCGCGTACCAAAATCGACCCCGTAGCTCCAAAGGGGTTGCTTTTGCCCAGACCGACGACCATACACCCGAATCCCTGTGATCGTTGGGATTTGCAAGGGCTTCAAAAAGCGGGCGATCGCTGACCCCATCTGGTTTTGAGCAGGGCAGATTGGTGCTTCGCCCATAATATGCAGCAGGTCGCCTTTGAGCCGTACCTGTACCCGAATGCCTCCGGTTGCCAGGGTGCGATCCAGGTCGGGGTTCAACATGCGCGTCAGCAAGAAGGCGATCGCGTCCAGATTTCCTTCCTGTGCCAGATCAAGCGTCGATCGCGGCTGGGGGTCAGCAGACAGATCCAGCCAATGCACCCAGGCAGGCGCAGGGGCTGTGGAGTCACTTAATAAATCAGCGCTACCGTCCTGATAGGCAAAGCCATAGAGTGTGGCAGCACGAAGACCTTGGGGCGAAAGCGATTCGAGTAGGGGGACGATCGCGGCGATCGTCGTCAGCTTATCGGGTGCAGAGGGCTGGGTGCTTCGGCACGTTAAGTGTAGTGTTGCTTCTTTCAGCAGCGCTGAGGTTTGTACCTTTTCAGCGCGTAGCACCCGATCGAGCAAGCGGGTAATCGCCTGCACATCGCCCCAGCGTGCCCACGCCTTTAGCATGTCATCGGGTGGGGTTAGATCAACGCGTAGCACCCACTCAGGACTGGCTTCACCAGCGACCTGTCCAAAGACAACGGCATCCTGAAAGCCTTTGAGTTCCAATGCCCGCAGGTGCTGCGCGATCGGCTCGGCAAACAGGAATGGATCGGGGCTGTAGGCAGATTCGCAGGCAACAAAAAGGCGTTTTGGGGGAGTGGGGAGTGGGGAGTCGGGAGTGGGGGAGGAGGCTGGTTGGGCAGGTGGTTGGGGTTTTTCTAAACGAACGCGGACGGAGACTCCTAGCGCGCTCAGGGTTTCGCTCAGGTAGTGGGCGATCGCGTCTGGTTGTCCTAAACGTGCGGCATTCAGCACCGAAAGACCTGATGCCTGTACGTTGCAATCCTGAGCGTTAAAGCCAGCAATTTCTGAGAGCGATCGCGAACTATTCGACTCGGCAGGTTGGGGTGAGGCGGCGCGATCGACGATCGGCACAAAGGACTCTGCCCATGCAGGCTTCGGCTGCTGTGGCTCCCGCCCGTAGACGATGACTCGATAGACAGGAGGCGATTGAGGCGGCAGTAACTGCGCGATCATCGCCGTTGAAAGTGCGGTAGCCAAGGGAGGAACAATGGCAGCTTGCTCTGGACATGGCTGCCCCTCAAACAACAGATAGAGATTGTTGCCACGCAGCTTACTTTTTACTTGCAGGTGTGACACAGCCAACTGCTGCTGGAGCCAATGGGTGAGCGACGTGCCGTTCCCCATCGGAGAGCGTTTGGCATGAGCAGAGGAAGCATTGTGTCCATGTACATCCAGCATGAGCGCCTTAACAATTGCGACGTGATTCAGAAACGTGAGGTACCGTCATTTGCCCCACCGTCATTTGCCCCATAGAGATAACATATACCCAGAGCTTTGGCGCAGTTTCTCTGTAACTCTAGTCATAAAGTCTGGTTTCAAAGCGAATCGTATTGAACGAAACTGCACCACAATCTTAGCGAGATTGCCTTCTGATAGTTCAGTTGGGAGAACTGGGTCAGAAGTCCCTTGATAGCAGTTGCCCTGGTGAACAAGCAGCGCAGAAGACATTCAGTACAGAAGAAAATCAGCACAGACTCTTTGCACGGGCTACCGATTCATGTTTCTCACCTTCACGAGCTTTTGATTATGCCATCTTCTGAACAATCCGCTTCTTCGATCGAGTCCAATGCAGCACCGTTGATTTCTCCAGACGTTTTGCTAAGTCTGGCGACAGCTCCAGTACTCGTAGCGTTGGTGGGCAGTCACGTTGTTGCCAAAGCCATTCAAGAACTGGGGCTATTAAGTGAAGAAATCTTTCGTGGCGATCGACTCCCTGTGCTTCATTTCCCCCACGAGAAGCCGACGGATCCGGACGATCGCGCCGCTTCTTAGCCCCATTTGGCTCCTAAGTAACAATTTGGTTCTCCTGAAACCACAAAACGGAGGATTACCCCATAGAATTATTGAAAGATCTTTGATAAGAGCAGCCCCATGAGTTCGACAAGACCTTCGTCAGATGATGGATTGGGTCTCAGCACGGCGACCGAATCCAGAGCATCCGAGGCAATCCCCGTGACATCTACATCTGATCTATTTTTGCGGCATCGACTCAAGATTATTGAAGACTTGTGGGCGTTTGTGCTGCAACAGGAATGCGGTCAAGAACTGGTCGATCTGCTGAACCAGTTGCGCGACCTGTGCTCACCCGAAGGACAGGCTCCCAGCTTTTTAGAGTCAGAAGTACTCAAGGTCGTGGAACGGCTGGATCTTAACGAGGCAATTCGAGCAGCGCGTGCCTTTGCGCTTTACTTTCAGTTAATTAATATTGTCGAGCAGCACTACGAACAGCGCGACCAGCAGCAGCAGTACCGGGCCTCGCGGGATACCGCTTCGTCAGTGGGGGTTGATCCGAGTGCGGCGATCGCGGGCTATCCCGGTTCTAACGGGGAGTCGTCAACACCCATGGGCAGACTCGAAGCCGATCTGCTCGAAAAAAGCCTGCAAGACCCAGAAGCCCGCAAAGAAATGGGCACCTTTCACTGGCTGTTTCCCAAGCTTCGCAGCCTGAATGTGCCGCCGCAGCACATCCAAAATTTAATTAGCCAGTTAGATATTCGACTGGTCTTCACCGCTCATCCCACGGAAATCGTCCGTCATACCATTCGGGATAAGCAACGCCGCATTGCGCGGATTTTGCGACAGCTTGATCACGTCGAAGATCGGCTCAATTCTCAGGGTCTTCCCGCTGCATCTTGGGAAGCCGAGGTTTTGCGCGAACAACTGACTGAAGAAATTCGACTCTGGTGGCGCACCGATGAACTGCATCAGTTTAAGCCCACCGTGCTGGATGAAGTGGACTATACGCTCCACTATTTTCAGGAAGTGCTGTTTGATGCCATTCCGCAGCTTTACCAGCGGTTTAAGCAAGCCCTGCATGCCTCGTTCCCAGCCATGACACCCCCCAGCAATAACTTTTGTAAGTTTGGCTCCTGGGTTGGCTCCGATCGCGATGGCAACCCCTCCGTCACGCCCCAAATTACCTGGCAAACGGCGTGCTATCAGCGGGGCATGGTGCTGGAAAAATACATTCAGTCGGTGCATCGGTTAAAGGATTTGCTGAGCCTGTCACTGCACTGGAGCGATGTGTTGCCCGACTTGCTGGAATCGCTGGAGCAAGACCAGCTTCAAATGCCCGCAATCTACGATCAATTAGCGATCCGCTATCGGCAGGAACCCTATCGGCTGAAGTTGTCCTATATCCAGAAGCGGCTGGAAAATACGCGCGATCGCAACGCCATCATCAACAACAGCGATTGCCTGCGCGGAGACGAACCCGACTGCAACCCCAACACCATCTATAGTTCTGGTGAAGCGTTCTTAGCAGAACTCCGGCTCATCGAGCGCAGCCTTACTGAAACGGGGCTAAGCTGCCGGGATCTGGAGACGCTGATTTGCCAGGTCGAAATCTACGGCTTTAACCTGGCGCACCTCGACATTCGGCAGGAAAGCACCCGCCACTCCGATACCCTCAGCGAAATCGTTGACTACCTGCAAATCCTGTCCAAGCCCTACAACGAGCTAACTGAACCCGAACGCACCCTCTGGCTTGCTACAGAACTGCAAACGCGCCGACCGTTGATTCCCACTGAGCTGCATTTCTCAGACAAAGCGCGAGAAACCGTCGAAACCTTTCGCATGGTGCGGCGACTCCAGCAAGAGTTTGGCACTGAAGTTTGCAACACCTACGTCATCAGCATGAGCCACGAGGTGAGTGACCTTCTGGAAGTCCTCTTGCTGGCAAAAGAAGCAGGGCTTTACGATCCGGCGACGGGCAACAGCTCACTCCATGTCGTTCCCTTGTTTGAGACCGTTGAGGATCTGCAAAAGGCACCGTCTGTCCTGAAGCTTTTGTTTGAGTTGCCGCTCTACCGGGCGGTGCTAGCGGGCGGCTTTGCTCAGCTAGAGGCACAGGCACCCTCGTTGCAAGAGGTCATGCTGGGCTACTCAGATAGCAACAAAGATTCTGGGTTTCTGAGCAGTAGTTGGGAGATCCACAAGGCGCAACAGGCATTGCAGACCGTTGCTGAAAGCTTTGATGTCGCGCTCCGCATCTTCCACGGTCGCGGTGGGTCGGTGGGTCGCGGTGGCGGTCCTGCCTACGAAGCCATCCTGGCGCAACCCGGTCGCAGCGTGAATGGTCGCATCAAGATTACCGAGCAGGGTGAAGTACTGGCATCCAAGTATTCGCTGCCGGAACTGGCGCTGTACAACCTGGAAACCGTCACAACAGCCGTCATTCAAGGTAGCTTGCTCCGCACCGGGTTTGACGACATCCAGCCCTGGCACGAAATTATGGAAGAGCTGGCAGACCGATCGCGCATCCATTACCGTGCCCTCATCTACGAGCAGCCGGACTTTCTGGACTTTTTCTTGCAGGTTACGCCGATCGAAGAAATCAGTCAACTTCAAATTAGCTCCCGTCCCGCCCGTCGTGGCGGTGGCAAGAAAGACCTTAGCGGGTTACGAGCCATTCCCTGGGTTTTTAGCTGGACACAAAGTCGGTTTCTGCTGCCTGCCTGGTACGGTATGGGCACGGCTCTCCAAGACTTTCTCATCGAGCAACCGGAAGAGCACCTGAAGCTATTGCGCTACTTCTACTTCAAATGGCCCTTTTTCAAAATGGCGATTTCTAAGGTCGAAATGACGCTCTCAAAAGTCGATTTGCAAATTGCTGGGCACTACGTGCGTGAACTGGCTAAACCAGAAGACAAAGCACGTTTAGAGCCTGTTTACGAGCAAATTGCCAACGAGTATCATCTCACCCGCGATATGGTGCTTGCTATTACAGGACACAAGCGCCTGCTAGATGGCGATCCCGATTTGCAACGATCGGTGCAGCTACGCAATGGCACGATCGTTCCCCTTGGATTCCTGCAAGTGTCGTTGCTCAAGCGGTTACGGCAACACAATACTGAAGCGGTGACTGGAGTGGTGCGATCGCGCTACAGCAAAGGTGAACTGCTGCGGGGTGCCCTGCTCACCATCAATGGCATCGCCGCTGGTATGCGGAATACAGGCTAATTTAGGCATGTTTATGACAAAGCGTTGGTTGTGCTGGGTGCAGAAGACGCTTCCCAGGGACGTGCTGATCCTAGTGGTCTGCTTTGCAGTGCTGCTATCTGGTTGTCAGGTGTTGCCTGCACCAACGGCGATCGCCCCATCACCATCTACGCCGATTGCCGATTCTGTCTATCAGCAAAAAACACCCAGTCGAGACGGGATCGGCAA
The DNA here is from genome assembly GCA_019359375.1 of Lyngbya sp. HA4199-MV5. GTDB lineage: Bacteria > Cyanobacteriota > Cyanobacteriia > Leptolyngbyales > Leptolyngbyaceae > Stenomitos. The sequence goes on along the minus strand of JAHHHL010000006.1, from coordinate 140,190 downwards.
AGTTTACATGGGTAGAGAAATCGCTCAAGTGATGGGGCATCTCGGTGCGGGTTGGCTAGAGCGTCCCAATCGAGAGCGAGAAGAGCAGCCGCAGACTTTGATCAACGCCCTAAACCTGAAGCCTACCGATGTGGTTACTGATATTGGCGCTGGAACGGGTTACTTTAGCTTTCGATTAAGTCCTTTGGTGCCGCAGGGAAAGGTGCTGGCAGTGGATATACAGCCCGAAATGCTGGAGATTGTGAATGCCGTCAAGCAAGAGAAAAAGATCACGAATGTCGAAACAGTGTCAGGCAGTATCACGAATCCAAATTTGAAGGCTGCCTCGATCGACCTGGCGCTGCTGGTTGATGCCTATCACGAGTTTGACCATCCCCAAGAAATGATGACGGCGATCGCGCAAGCACTCAAACCCAGCGGGCGTGTTGTTTTAGTGGAATATCGTGGCGAAAATCCCCTGATTCCGATCAAAGCGCTGCACAAAATGACTCAGAGACAAGTACGTAGAGAAATGACTGCCGTAGGGCTAACCTGGCTAGCAACGAAGGAAACCTTACCGCAACAGCACATTTTGACGTTTGGGAAGCAAGGTGGTTAGGAGGTGCAAGACAAGAGTTGAAACCGTTTGTGTTTTCAGGTTTTCGTTCCGCTCCAGCAACACGCTCAGATCACACCAGATTCGGCTTCTAAGACAGATGGCAGACCTTATTGAGCGCATTCAGCAGTTTAATCACGATCGACAGCCAGAGCTACTTGCCCGTAAATATCAGTTGATGCGGCAAGATGCGTTTGCCTTTTTGCGCGGCACCTGCCATCTCTTTTACGAAGATTTTCCGGTACACTCACCGCTCAATGCAGCTCCGTCTGTGTGGCTTTGTGGCGATTTACATCTCGAAAATTTTGGCACCTACAAAGGGAACGATCGTCTGGTCTACTTTGATATCAATGATTTTGATGAAGCCGCTCTCGCACCTTGCACCTGGGACTTGGCACGGTTCCTCACCTCAATCCTGGTCGCCGGACAGAGCCTTGATATCGATAGCATTGATGCACTGGCGCTTTGCCAAAACTTTCTGACTGCCTACACCAACGTGCTGGCAAAGGGGAAAGCTGGGATCGTGAGTCGAGATACTGCTACTGGTTTGGTCAAAGAGCTTTTAGACAGCTTGAAACGACGAAAGCGCAAAGACTTCTTAGAGAAGCGTACTCAGAAAGTGGGAAAGCTGCGCCAACTTTTGCTCAATGAAAAAGCCCGTGCGATCGCCCAAACCCGGCGAGATAAAATTGAAGTACTGCTCAAAAATTGGGCAGCCAAACAGAAAAAACCTAAATTCTTTCGGCTACTCGACGTGGCGTACCGGGTAACCGGCACAGGTAGTTTGGGGCTTGAGCGCTATGTTCTACTGATCGAAGGCAACGGCTCACCCCACAATAATTATCTGCTAGATCTCAAGGCTGGTTCAAGCTCATCGCTCCAGCCTTATCTCACACTGCCGCAGCCCCAGTGGGCATCCCAAGCCGATCGCATTGTGTCTGTTCAGCAGCGCGTCCATTGGTCTCCCCCTGCGTTGTTAGATACCGTAGAACTCGATGGGCAGGCGTATGTTTTGCGCGAGTTGCAGCCGATGGATGATGAAATCAATCTCAGTCAATGGAATGGCAAACTCCATCGCTTGAGAAAAGTAATCGAAACAATGGCAGAAGTAACCGCCTGGGGGCAACTACTCAGCAGCGGGCGACAAGGCTCTGCGATCGCCGACGACCTCATCACCTTCGCTCAAAACAATGCCTGGCATGACCCTTTATTAGCGTACGCTTGTACCTACACCATTCAAGTAGAAGACGATTATCAAACATTCTGCAACGCCAAGCTGTGAGAGAGAAGGCAAAAGGTGGAATAGGGAGTAGGGAGTGGGGAGTGGAGGAAACAGAGAATTGTGAGCTGTTAGCTGTTAGACAAGAATTAGGATAAAAGGCTGATTCCTGACTCCTAATTTCTAACAACTAAAAACTAGCAGCTAAAAACTCCCTTGACTCCTCACCCCTCTCTCCTCACCCCTTCCCTTCTCTCTTCCACCGCTTACACCCCTTCAACCCAAGCATTGGCTCCTGGCGATAAGCCTCTTCGGGTACCCATACACTGATATCCCGTTCAGACGTTATCCAGTAAAAATACTCAACGTTTGGGTCATACCGCACGCCAACGCGCAAATTTGAGAAGTCATCCTCACAAATTTCAAAGCCAAAGCGCACGATAATTTGGGCTACCAAGCACTCAGGCGTATCGCTGTTTTCTCCCACTAAATCACGCTCTTGCCAAAACTTATCCAAAAAGCGCTTGAGAATTGGCAGTATACGATCGGGCGTACCGTTACGGCTGGCATAAATAATGGCAGGATTGCCCGCTACGACGATATGGCAGGGATGAGACATGGATTTAAGTATTGAGCATAAGGCTGACTGGCTTCGAGCAGGAAAGTTCTACGCGAAAAGGCTGAAAATGCGCGTTATCACGGTTTCAGTTGAAGATTGAGGCGGCGAAAATAGAACCATCCTGGTGAAGTTATTTTGAGGTTCTTAAAAAGAGCATCTCAAAAAGTGACTCTTCTGGAGCATCTATTTGAGGTCAGTTCATGCTAACTCCGACGCACTCTCCATTCTCCGTAGATCCTCTGGATCTGACTCCTAAAATACTCGAATCTCGTGACCAATACCATTCCTGTCATATTTGCCTGCCAGGGGAAGATTATCGAGTGGCAGCGGTTGTGGTAAATGATAAGTATTACAGTCTTGTCAAAGTGGTGCAAGACCGGGCGCGATCGCTCGAAATCGCCAAACGGTTGACATCGGTGGGCAAAGCAGCCGTCATTACCAGACTGGCTAAAGGATACGCGATTTGGCGGTTAGAGCCTGAAGCCTATGTTGATGCCTGCCCCCGGTTACCGTCGCCAACACCATCCCAAGCATTCTCCCAAATTACTGATGTCCCTGCCTGCAAGATTCTTGAATCTCGCAGCGATTACAAAGCGTGCCACATCAGCCTGCCGGATTCTGATCAGCGCCTAGCCGCTGTGCTGTTTGATGGTAAATATTACAGTCTGCTTAAAGTAGCGACCACCCAACAGCAGGCATTAACGCTGGCTGCCAGATTGCAGCGCAAAGATGTTGGCGCTTTAATTACCAGGGCAGTTCAGGGTTACGCTGTTTGGTGTTTAGAGCCGAATGCAATCCTCAGTAAGGATTAGTGGGCGACTGACGCGAGCCAAACATACTCATGCAAGCGGGGTCAGGTCTTCAAGGCGTGACCCATTTTCAATGAGGACTGACGCAAACCTCGGAGATTTTGGTTAAAACTAATGGTTCCCACCAGCCGCATTTTCAGCGAAGATGCTTTGTATGCCATGAAAAACTGCATTAAGGTTACGTTCTTCCTCTTCGGTTCTTTAATTTTTGGCTTTACTCGCAATCATGGTTGAATTTCCTCAAACGTTAGACGCAGCGATCGCGCAGGCACAAAGCGCCACCCAAGCGGCGATCGCCGCGGGCTACACTCGTCTGCAAATCGATCTACTGTTACCAGAGCTAAAGCCGACCCCGATCGCATTTCAGTATCTCCCAGTTTTTAGCCACATGGGTGCTGGACTCAAAGTCTTTTTTACCGATGCTGGAGCGGCGGCGCTGGCAAGACGAGATTGGGGCGAAACTCCCTTCAACATTTGCAGCTTAGATGTAGCAGGAGCGCGACAGACAACCCCCGTTGACGAATTGGTGAGTCCCGATGACCAACTATTTCTGTTTGTTGCACCCTCTTCGGTCGAGGTTTCACCTGTGGAACAGGTCTGTACTGCTGCGGGCGATCGTCCCGTTGTTTTGTTTGCCCCACGCTTAGAGGATATTGGCACGGTTGGCATTGGCTACGCGGCACGCAAAATTCGTGAGCGGTTTCTCAGCACGTTTGAGCCGTGTTACTATCTGCGCCCCTTCGATCGAACGGCGTTGCTGCGTTGCTATCCTGCACCCTGGCAAGTGTGGCGTGAGACAGACAATACCTATGCTTTAGTTGTCGAAGAATTGACAAAACCAGGCACCGAACGGCTAGAACAACTTTTGCTTCAGGCTGGCGGTACGCAAGCCTCACCGAAGCGAAATGTGATTGAAGAGATGCAGCGCTTTTTGAGAGCCTTGGGTCAGTAAATACCTGTCGAATGCCAGACCAGTTCTGTGTTTAAGCTATTTGATAGCGAAATAGATCAGTGAACGTTTAGTAAATTTCTCGCCAACAAGTGTAATCTTTAATACCTGACATGGAACGGGTAAAAAAATCAGGGCATAATGAGTCTAGTGATTCAAATCACCCTGAGAATAAAGGCTCACCTGAACAACTTACAGCAACGATTTGCATCATGATCATTGTGTGTAGAGTGCTGTTGAGCAAGCAGAAGACGAATCAGAAGCTTATAGAGAAGGCGATCGCATGAGTGAAGCTAATCATCGTCGTATCATCATTGGCGATGTACACGGTCACTACGAAGGGTTGATGACGCTACTGGAGGCGATCGCACCGGGTACTGGTGATCAGCTTTATTTTTTGGGCGACTTAATCGATCGGGGTCCCGATAGCGCCGAGGTCATCAACTTTGTCCAGCAGAATGGCTACAATTGCCTGCTGGGGAACCATGAGCAGCTTTTGCTCGATGCCTTTCCCAATGGGCGCGTCTTCCATCCTGCGCTACAGGCTTGGCTCTATAGCGGTGGACGTGCAACCGTGGCTAGCTACGGCGATGCGGGCATTCGACCCGATCACATCGAATGGTTGAGAACGTTGCCCATCTACCTTGACCTGGGCGACCTGTGGCTGGTCCATGCAGGTGTCCATCCTAATCTGCCCATTCAGGCGCAAACGACGCAAGAGTTTTGTTGGATTCGAGATGAATTTCACAGTAGCCCCAAACCATACTTTGCAGACAAGCTCATCATTACGGGGCACACCATTACGTTTACACTACCAAATGTTGCGCCTGGTGAGTTGGCACGCGGTCATGGCTGGTTGGATATTGATACGGGTGCGTACCATCCCAAAAGTGGCTGGCTGACGGGTGTGGATATGACCAATCGACGCGTCTACCAGGCGAATGTCTTCAAGCGCTGCGTGCGGATGCTACCACTCGATGAAGCAGTGACTGAGATTGAACCCGCTCAAGTATTGGCGCATCGGCAAGCCTTATTTCTCTAAGAAATAAAAACTAAGTAAGCTCGACCAGCCATGCCGAAGGCTTTACACCGCTTAAAAAAGTTCGATGTTGTGGCATTGCTCATTCTTTAGCGAACCGAATCGGGTAAGGAAAAGCATCTCACTGAACGATCGCGCCATAATCTCTCTACCAAGATCGCCGCGATTTGCGATACTAGAAGCTGGTTCTGTGACGCACGCAACACATGTTTATTATCGACATTACGCTCAAAAATACGCCCCTCTCGTTGTCCGTACAGCGCAAAGCGGAAGAGGATGCCGAAGCGGTCTATCAAAAAATCTTGGAGGTACTCCGGTCTGGCAGCAACGAACTGTTGGAACTGGTATGCGAGAAGCAGCCTGGGAAAAAAATTGGCATTCTTGGCAGCGAAATCTCCGCCGTGCAGATCTCTGACAAATCGGGTACGGCTGCGGCTTCTGGTAGACCACCCGGTTTCTTTGCCCTAGCAGAATGAACGACTCAGGAAGTTTTGCACGGCAGAATGATGACAGTTTTGGCAATCAGCCCTCTCTCTCTGTTGGGAAACTAGAGCCTCTGGAGTCCGTCTCTGCCCCCCCAGCGATTCAGGTTGAGGATTTAGGCTTCCGCTGGTATAAGGGTGAGACCGTTTTGGACTCGTGCAGCCTGGAAGTCCCTCAAGGCGAATTCTGGATGCTGTTGGGCACTAACGGCAGCGGCAAATCGACGCTGCTGAAACTGCTGGCAAACCTCTTGCAGCCTCAAACAGGCTCGATTCACATCAGCCCCCATATTGGCTTTGTGTTTCAAAATCCTGACCACCAGCTTGTCATGCCAACAGTGGGTGCAGATGTTGCCTTTGGGCTGGTGGCAGAAAAACTCACCTATGCCCAGGTGCGGCGACGGGTAGAAGAAGCGCTCGGTGCCGTAAATCTGCTGCCACTCCTCCGGCGACCCATTTATGCCCTCAGCGGCGGACAAAAACAGCGGGTTGCTATTGCAGGCGCGATCGCCACTCGCTGCGAAGTCCTGCTGCTGGATGAACCCACAGCCCTTTTAGATCCCGATAGCCAGCTCGATCTGGTTGCTCAGGTACGGCAACTCGTCAAAGAGCGTGGGTTAACGGCACTATGGGTCACCCATCGCCTGGATGAACTGGATTACTGCGATGGCGCGTTTCTGTTGGAGCAGGGCAAGGTGGTCGATCGGGGCGATCCGCATCGCCTCAAACAACGCTTGATGCAAACACCTGTGTAGGGACGTTTCATGGAACGTTTCTACAGCGCCTGAATCCACTCTTTCACGGTGTACTCTGTCCACACGCCGTTTTGCCAGTAGGGATCAGACTCGATCAGTTGGCGCACCGTGGCTTCATCCGCCGCTTCATAAATGCCAAAGACTTTTGTGAGGTCTTTCGTGGGACCGATCGTCACCAGTACACCTGCTGCTTTTTGTTTCGCCAGTCCGTCTAGATGTGCCTGCCGATGAGGGGCACGCTTTTCCAACACGTCGTCGCAATAGGTGCCCCAGAGAACATATTTAGTCATGGTTTGAGTAGGGTGAGGGGGGAGGAGAGAGGAGAGGGGAGCAGAGGAAGCAGAAGGCAGAGGGCAGAAGGGTGAGGGATGAGGGATGGACGTTATGAGTTTTGAGTTTCGAGTTGATTGAGCGGTCAGTAGTCAGTTTGAGAGTTATGAGTTTTGAGTTTCAAGCGTTGAATCGGTATGGTCTTGCACCTCGCTTCCCCTGCCTCCTCTGCTTCCCCTTCTGCCCTCTGCCCTCTGCCTTCTGCTTTTCTAGCTTCTCAGATCAACGCGGAATTTATCCACTAACGCCTCGCGCACTTGTTGATGCACAGGGTCGATGTCTTCGTCTTTGAGGGTACGATCGTCCGCTCGATACAGGAGTCGGAATGCTAAGCTGCGTTGTTCTGCTGGGACATTCTCGCCGCGATATTCATCGAACAGGTCGATCGCTTCCAGTAAACTGCCGCCTACTTTGGTAATCACGCGCTCAATGTCTGCCACCGAAACCTGGGTGGAAACATAGAAGGCAATGTCGCGATCGGACGGTGGATAGGTGGAGAAGGGTTGAAAGATGGGAACTTGCGTTTCATCCTGGTCGAGTTGATCCAACAGCACATCCAGATCGAGTTCAAACACGTAGACTTCATCGGGTAGTCCTCGTTCCTGGCGGAGTTGGGGGTGCAGTTGCCCAAAGGTGCCTAACCGACTGCCCCGAATCCATAGAGAAGCCGTGCGACCGGGATGGAGGCGTTCATCCCGGCGATCAGGCTGATACTCAACCGCCAACCCTAACCGTTGAAAGACGCTTTCCAAGAGACCCTTTGCTTCAAACCACGTCAGCGGTTGCTCCCGACCAGAGCGCACCCATTGACCGCGTGTGGCATCCCCACCCAAAATGCCTGCTACGGAATCTGCCTCGCTTAAACCATCCTCCTCAGACCAGAAGATGCGACCGATTTCAAAAGCGTTTAAGGCACCGTTGCCTTGCTCCAGATTGTATTGGAAGGCATCAATCAGTCCTGCTATCAAGTTTGTTCGCAAGGCAGAATATTCTGCGAACAGTGGATTTGAAAGCACGATTTGCCGAGTGCCACCCGGTTTTCCCAGAGTGTAGTGGGTCACTTCAGTGAGCCCGATCGCCCGTAGCGCCTGACGCAGATTGCGACCCAGCGCCTGTTCAACCGAGAGGAACCCGGCTTCGGTTTTGTCGGGTAGCGTATCGCAAAAATTGTTGTACCCGTAGAGACGCGCAATTTCTTCGATGAGATCAATCTCGCGCTCCAGATCCCGGTAGCGATAGGGCGGCACCGTGACAGACCACACACGATCGGTAGTAACGGTCGTCAATTCACAGCCCAACGCCGTGAGAGTCCGCTCAATGTCTTGCGGTTGGAGTTCACCGAGTTCCTCACCAACGGTGACAGGTCCCAGGATTTGATTGACCCGATCGAGCCGTAACTCAATTGTTCGCACTGTTGAAAGCTGACTGCTCCGAGCATCTGCAACCGTCTGCGCCACAACCACACCCCCTGTCAGTTCGCCAATCAGCGCGATCGCACGACGACAGGCAACTTCCAGCTCAGCCTCATTGACACCCCGCTCATAGCGTGCTGAAGCCTCGGTTCGCATCCCCTGCGATCGGGCAGAGCGGCGAATCGCAGCCGCATCAAACAAAGCCGCCTCTAGCACAAGTCGTTGTGTCCCTGCATGCACTTCCGTTGCCTCGCCGCCCATCACCCCTGCCAGCGCCACAGGCTCCTTGCCCGCCGTGATCAGCAACGTCTGCTCTTGGAGCGATCGTGTCTGCCCATCCAGCGTTTTGAGCGTTTCGCCCGCTTCCGCAAAGCGCACCCCGATTTGAAGTGAGGAGTGAGGGGTAAGGGGTGAGGAGTGAAGGAGCTTGCCTTCTGCCTTCTGCCCTCTGCCTTCTGCCTTCTGGCTGACCGCTGACGGCTGATGGCTGACCGCTCCTAACTGATCGCCATCAAACGCGTGTAACGGTTGTCCCCATTCCAGCAAAATGTAGTTTGTAATGTCCACCACATTGTTGATGGGGCGCGTTCCGGCTGCCTGTAGACGCTGTTGAAGCCAGGGAGGAGACGGTGCGATCGTCACTTGCTCAATGATCGTGCCGATGTAGGTTGGACACGCCTGCGGTTCAGAGATCTTGAGCGTCAAGGATTCTGTGCCCGTTGGAATGGTGGATGCGGCTGCTTGAGGAAGCTTTAAAGCCGCACCCGTCAGCGCCACGACCTCACGCGCAATGCCCACCATACTCAGCGCATCGGCTCGGTTTGCCGTTGAAGTCAAGTCCAGAATGACATCATCCAGCCCCAGCAGTGGACGCACATCGCTGCCCACCTGCAACCCATCACCCTCAAAGCTATGAATCCCTTCTGAGTCCTTTGCTAAACCGAGTTCTGCCAGCGAACAGATCATGCCCTCTGATGCCACGCCACGCAGCTTAGCAGGCTTAATTCTGAGACCGTCCCCAGCTTTCGGTAAAAAGGCACCCAGGGTTGCCACAGGCACAAACAGTCCTGCTTTGACATTCGCCGCACCACAGACAATCGTCGAAGGCGTTCCCGTGCCAATATCCACCTGACACACACTCAAGCGATCGGCATTAGGATGCTGCTGGCGATCGATCACCTTACCGACGACCACACCGTCTGCCCACGCTCGCCGATCCTCAATCTCCTCTACCTCAAACCCTGCCATCGTCAGCATTTCTGCCAGCGCTTCCGGACTCATTGTGATGTCAACCAGTTCGCTCAACCAGTTTAAAGAAATACGCATGACCTGCCTGCCAACCTTGCTTTATGCAAACCTATTCTACCGTTCTCCCCGGCATCAGCGGTCAGGAAGTGAGGGGGCAGGGGTTAGGGGTCAGGTTTTTAGCCTTTAGTCTTTAGCCCTCATCCCTCATCCCTCGTCCCTCATCCCTTCTGCCCTCTGCCTTCTGCCTTTTATCCTTCATCCTTCCTTTCCCCACAAAATCCCTTCGACACCTTTTCAAAATCCTTTTAGCAATGGAGAATCAAGGAAGCGAAAATTAATCGTAAACGTTCGGAATTTCTCTCGGTCTTTAGTAATAACTTAGTAGGATTAGCTATCAGCCTGTTGTGCGCCTTTAGCTTTTGGGCACATTAAAAGCAGGGGTGTATCTTGAAGAGACAGCAAAGTCCGTAGATGTAAGGACACGATCAATAGCTTTACGCGCAGGCAGAAGAACTTTAGCAACTCTTCAAGGGGTAACCCGCATGAACGACACTCCGGTTTGCTGTTCCTGCACAGATAATGAAGCTAGGGTAGCGATACCCCGGTAGGCAACGTCAAAGCGAGTGATGCTAAATGAGCTACTGCTTAAATCCAAGCTGTCCTAATCCTGAAGACTCTGCCATGGCTGATATCTGTCCAGCCTGTGGCTCCAACATTTTGCTGAACGATCGCTACCGGGTCATTCAAGCACTAGGACAGGGCGGCTTTGGGGCGACGTTTCTGGCGATCGACGAATCTTTGCCCGGTCAGCCCAACTGCGTCATTAAGCAGCTCCGTCCCAGTGCCACCGCTCCTCACGTTTTGCAGATGGCACGGGAGCTGTTTGAACGCGAAGCCCGCACATTAGGTCAAATTGGGAATCATCCCCAGGTGCCACGCTTACTCGACTATTTTGAAGCGAATCAGGAGTTTTACTTAGTACAAGAGTACGTCAGTGGTTTCACGCTACAGCAAATAGTGAAGCGTGACGGTCCGATGATTGAGCAAGAAGTCAAGCGCTTTTTGAGCGAGGTTTTACCCGTCCTGGAGTATATTCACAAAAACCGAGTCATTCACCGCGATATCAAGCCTGCTAATATGATCCGCCGCGCCCAGGATGGCAAGCTGGTGTTGATTGATTTTGGTGCCGTCAAATACCAGCATCAGCCCAACTCCACCAATTCTGAGCAAACGGCGTTTACGTCCTACGCGATCGGCACACCAGGGTTTGCCCCGCCCGAACAAATGGCGATGCGCCCTGTACCCGCCAGTGATATCTATGCGTTAGGTGTTACCTGTATCTACTTACTCACTGGGAAATCGCCGAAAGATCTGGATTACGATCCATCGACGGGCGAATTGCTCTGGCAAAAGCACGTCCACATCAACGAACACTTCATCAGCGTTTTGAAAAAGATGCTCGAAGTGTCAGTGCGCCACCGCTACCAGTCCGCCGACGATATCTTTAGAGCACTTGACCTGGAACCCTACCTGGACAGTCTCGCTAACAGCATGATTACGCAGCCAGGTAGCGCTGCACGCAAACCAGGTGATTACCGCTTTGGTCCTGACTCCACGGGCACCCCGTCTTCTCCCCACTCGCGTGCAGCCGCCGCCATTCGAGCACGTCAAATCAAATCCGATGCAACGAGCCTTCAATCTGGTCCAGCACGGAGCCGTGTTTTTGACTCTAGAGGGGCTGCCAGTACCTCGCTGAAAAGCAAAGACTCTACAGGTCGAGGCAGAGATGGTCAGGGTGAGAAGACCAAACCGCCTACTCGCCTGGATGCGGAAGGCTTGCAGAGTTACTATTCTAAGGGACGGCGAGACTTTGCCTCGTTTGACCTCAACTCACTCAATTTGCCCAAAGCAAATCTGTCTGGCGCGACCTTTCATCAAGCCAACTTGAGCAAGATTAATCTGCAAGGCGCAAACCTCTTTAACGCCGATTTTGGGCGGGCAACCTTGAACCGGGCAAACCTGCGCGATGCCAATATGATCAAGGCGTACATGAATAACGCTGATTTAGAAGGGGCTGATTTACGAGGGGCTGACCTGTCCCATGCCTATTTACTGAATGCCAACCTGCGCGGTGCCAACCTTTGCGGTGCTAATCTGACGGGTGCCAAGCTCACTGAAGATCAACTTTCAATGGCACGAACTAATTGGATGACGGTCCGCCCCAGTGGTAAACGGGGCATGTGGTAGGGAGCTGATGCCTGTCTCCCTCCTTCAAACTGCTTGTCATACAGTGACGCGATCTGCAATTTACACACTTAATTGTGTGCCATGCGGGTGGTTTTGAAGGTGACGTTGGAGCCTTCCTGAGTTTGCTCTAGCACCAGCAGCGGCGTTGGTTTTGCTTTTTGATCCCAGCGCATGTTGGCAATGCGTCCTTGAATCGTGGGTTGCCAACTGTCGTGTTCGCTGGTGGGATTGAGGAAGGTCTCCATGCAGTCAATAATTTGCCCGATCGTGACCGACGTAGGCTGCGTGGGAAGCTTAAAGATCTTGATTTCAACCCGAAAGAGAACGCGCTTGGTGCCTTTGGGGAGATCGCCGGGTTCGTATTCCACGTCAAAAATTTCATCAATCTGTCTACCAGTGCTGGCAATGCCGATTTCACCTTGATTGGCTTGACTGGGACGTAGAGCGACCGAAATCTTTTCTTTAACCTTCAGCTTGATCTGGTTCAGGATGGCAAAGTGAAAGACTTCCTCATCCATCCGCATTCTGAGATAGTCGAGGTTAAACTCGCGTGAGTGAATGAGGTCGGGGTTTTTCTCCATCTTGCCGATCGTTTCGACGGCAAACTTCAGCTTCTTTTGCAGTTCCCGGTTCTTAAACGTTTCAAATTTCATCTGCTTGGCAAGTTTATCCATCGCCAGCTTGGAAAAGACTCCCAAAATGACGATGAGCAGCACCAACCCGCCAGATGTCATCATCCATAGCTGATTGGAATTCGCATCCGGAGCCTTTGCAGGTTCTGTGGTGATTGGTTTGGGCTTTATGGACTTGCTAGGCGTTTGCGCCAACCAGGTTTCTACAAAGAGCATAGGGGTTGACATGGCAGTGAGGGATGAAAACGGTTCGTTCTATTTGTAGAATGCCCTGAATCACGCGCTTGACATCACTAACCTACCTTAATTTGTAGACAGAAAGACCGTTAAGAAGCCGTTGCTTGTATTTGCTTTCTGATGCATTAAACAACGATCGCATTCTCAAGCATCGTTGTTTGAGTTTGGACGTGTCTGAATCGGTAGTGACTGGGAAGCGATAGTGACTGGGAATCGATGGTGACTGGCTCATGCTGTGCTGCCTGATGGAGTGTTGATGGCATGGAGCGAGCGTTACTGTACCCAACGGGCGCGATCGCCCCGGGCATCGACATAGCAGAGATAGGGGAAAGACTCATAACGCCCTAATCCTCCTGTCCACCAGGGGTCTAAGAACCAATAGAGTTGGGCACCTGTGAGTCCGTGGCAGTAGAAGGTGAGTGCATCGCCCAAACAATGGCGGTTGGACATCATTTTGGCGGTGGCAGTTGCATCCGGGGCACCATACCAGCTTGTAATGTGAAGCGGACGATCAAGCCGATCGCGCACCTGCTGAATGAGTTGGGCAAGGCGAACGATCGCGTCCACGGCAGACTGATTCGATGGCATTCTGACACCGCCGCTAGTTGCCTCTGCCCAGGTAAAGCTGCCATTGGGGATAATGGACGCATGGAGTTGAAGCGTGTCTGGAGTCCAGCGATCGGGGCGAGTTGGTAAAGGGAGCGAAGTGGGGATGGGCGTAGCTTCTGGCGTATCGCGTTGCGCTGTTGCCATGTGCTTAAGGTCATTTAGCAATGATTGCAGAGCTTGTTCTGGTGTGTTGATCGATCGCCAAAGCTGAGTGAGCCGCAGCAACGCATCTCGTTGAACCTTAGTACCTGTGTAAAAAAGCGGCAGACGGTGGAAGAAGTCCAGCAATGCCTGATCTAGCTGAACGGCTGCATGGGTGATGGTAGCCTGGGATGGGTCGGCTGTGGTGAAAAGGTCAGGATTGATGCCAAGTGCGATCAGAGACTCACTGCGGCTATCTTGCTGATGCCAGAGGCGAAAAGCTTCAACAAGAGCATTGCGTTGGTCGCCTTTGCCTTCATAGTGTTGGGGAAGGCGCTGAACGATCGCCATCAAAGCAGCATCAAGGCTATTGAAGTCGAGCATGGGTAAACGATGATGCAAAAGAGAGGCGATCGCGGCTTCGCGTGAGTCTAACTGGTGCCAGAGCTGTGTCAGGCGTAGCAGGGCTTCTCTCTGGTAAGGGTAACCAGCATAGTCAGAGGCGATGCGCGATGCAAACTGCCGTAACGCCAGATCAAGCTGGGCATCGTCTGCGATTGCTCCCTGAGTGAATGGCTCGATCAAGAGGGCTGCGATCGTAGCTGCGGGTGTATCCAACTGGTGCCACAAGCGAGCAGCTTCCACTAACGCATTCCGCTGGTAAGGCAGGCTGAAATAGCAGCGGGGCAATGGCTCTAAAAACGCAATCAAGGCAGCATCAAGACCTGCAAGCGATCCTGATAGTCCTACGCGTTGAGCGTCTGCTGTCCAATGATCAACGTATGCCTGTAATAAGTTGTCTGCGTCGCTTGCTTCTAAGAGTGCCGCTGTTGGGTCGCTGGACGGTGCTGTATAGCCTGCCGCGATCGCCTGTACAAACCTGTTTGTGTAGCGTCCTTGCTCTACATGCCACAGCTCTGCACTTTGCCAGCCTTCATCCGTCAGGTGATGGATCAGGCTACGAATGGTGTGGGCTGCGTAGTTCACTTGGGCTGGGAAGGTATCAACCTGCTCCAAAACAATCTGGTTTGCAGGAGCAATGCCCAAACCGCTTTCACCCTCTGTGAGGGCTGGTTTCGCTTGCACCTGGTAGAGCGCTGCAAGGATGGCTTGATGGATTCCTGTTCGAGCGGCGGCTTCAACATAGAGATGCTGACGCTGTGCAGAGGTGAGTGGTCGCATAGGAACGAAGGCTGTAGGGTGGAAGGAGGCAGAGGTTGGGCTAGAGAAGCAGAGGGATCAGGGGAAGCGAGCCGCAGGAGTTAGATGGTGAAGCGCTGAGGTGGCGGGTGCCAGGTGGAGCGCGATCGCGGTATTCTGACAAAAGCAATTTGGCTTGGGCGTTGGCGTGTGAGTGATTTCTTAAAAGGTACGAACCTTTACCTCATTGGCATGATGGGGGCAGGGAAGACCACGATCGGGCAACATTTGGCAGCAAGGCTCCACTACCGCTTTTTTGATACTGATCAGATCATTGAGCGCGTCGCCGGACTGTCGATTCGTGACCTGTTTGCACAGTCAGGAGAAGAAGCCTTTCGCACCCTCGAAAGTCAGGTTTTGGCAGAGTTATCAGCCTATACACGATCCGCGATCGCAACAGGTGGTGGTATTGTCCTCAAGCGCGAAAACTGGGGCTATCTGCGTCACGGCATTGTTGTGTGGCTTGATGTTCCAGTCGCGCAACTCCACATGCGGTTACAGACAGATCAGACGCGCCCTTTACTCCAAGATACCGACCCAGCAGCTAAGCTCCAGTTGCTTCTTGAGCAGCGGCAGTCTCTCTACGCGCAAGCAGATGTGTGCATTCGTCAGCATGAAGATGAAACGCCAGAGCAAGTTACAGAACGGACGATCGAGCAAATTAAACAGGTGCTTAAAACCAGCTAATCCTTACACAGGGACTAAATTCATTGTGATGGACTTCCCCTTAAGGTTGTCAGTCACTCCAGAGGGAGCTGAAAACATTTCTTTGAGAGATGGGGTTTTATGACTGATGAGGGGCATTCTAGATTCGCTGAACATTCACCAAAGCTTAACCATAGCTCAGGCTCCAGCCTTTAAAATGATTCTGTAGTTGATGCCACAGAACCCTACTCCCGAAAGCCGTTAGTAGCGTGCAGCCGCAGGTCAAGCTTTGATTAGATGCAACACCGTTGCCTGTTCTGACGGACGGTATGCGCAAAGGACATTGAGCAATTGCGTTGGTTGCATGGTTTGGCACAAATTATGCCCCAGGGCGTAGACTCTTACCCCTGTTTTGCTTCAGAGTAACTTAGAGAGACACTTGGGAACTGTATGAAAAGTAAAGCTGAGAACGAACAAAAGAAGACTGCTGAACCCGTTGGCAGCAATGCAAATGAGTTTAATTTTGACCTGTGGGCAAAGCAGGTGCGTCCACAGCTTCTTGCGTCCTTACACAAGCGTGGAGCCCGTTAGTTAGGTAGCGATCGCAGGCTCTCGCCATGATTTCAAACGCTACGCAGCACCAAAGCGCCCAGTGATGTGGCAGTTAACCATCCTTGACGCTTGTTCCGATGCACGTTTTGTTTCAACGCACTTCATGGTCCTACCTCAGCCCTTCTCTCAACGAGGAGGGTTTTTGGTGTACCAGTGCGTTGAGGGAATGAGCAAGGGGTGAGCTTGTAGGATCAGGCATACATTTTTGAACATACACATACAGCAATTTTCGTTTGCATAAGCCACATCAAAGAGTGTGCGCGTCTCGCTCACGGACGCGAGCAAGATGTAAGTGCAAAGCCTCGCTTCGCGCACGCACTGTGGCTAACCCATATGAAAACCGCTGTAAGTTGAAGCATCAATAGAAAGCATACGACGCGTTTGCTGATTACTCTTTGTTCTCAAGCTCTTGTTTTCAAGCTCCTGTTTTCAAGCTCTTGTTTTCAAGAAGAGCATGTGCCTTGCCATCTTTAAGCCTGTTATTTAACGGTCAAAGTATAATTTATTCAGCGGTATAGGCATCCATTATCATACGCAGTTACAGATTACTGGCAATTTTTAGACTATTAGCAAAAGAGGCTTGCATGAAGCGTCAGGCTGCACTGATTGGGATGATGGTTGTTGCAACCATCCTGTTATCTATGCTTGTAGCTCAAAGCGTGGCTCAGCAGTCCATACAAGTGCGGGTCGATCGATGGCTTCAAGTGCGTCAGGTGACGAATGAAGTCACAATTGCACACAATGATAACCGCCGTGCGGCACAAGCAGGCGATCGCCTGCAAGCAGTGGGTGACACCATTACAACGGGCAAAAAGTCTGGGGCGACGCTCATTGTTGATACAGGTGTGGGGGTTATTGAACTGTCAGAACAAACAACGTTGCGAGTGCGAGCCTTGTCTGTTGCTCCTGATAACGGTCGGATTACACGCTTAGACGTGCTCGCAGGCAATGCTCGCCTACGCGTGCGTCGCTTTACCCATCAGGGGTCGGAGCTTGAGGTTCAAACACCTGTCGGCTTAAGCGGGGTGCGCGGTACCGTGTTTGGCGTAGCAGTACAGCCAAATGGTAAAACGGGGCTGGCAGTGCGTGAAGGAGCCGTCATCAGCTCAGCACAGAAACAGTCTGTTAATGTGAGAGGAGGGTTTCAGAATTTCACGTTGCCTGGAGAACCACCTTCTACCCCGGTGCGTTGGACGAACGACACCAGCCTGCAATACAACTTTGAGAAACGAATTGAGCGGGGCGTGCGCAAGGTGCGGCTTTTGGGACGAGTTGATCCAGTGAATAGCGTGCTGGTTGATGGCAACCCGCAAGTGACCGATCGTGAGGGAAGATTCGCCACTGACTTGCAGCTAGTGCCATCTTACCTGAGAATGCAGGTAGTCGTTACGACACCGCTAGGAAGACAAAAAACGTATGCACTGGCGCTTCACTAAGTATGGTTGGCGATTGCTTCCGGGTAGTTTAACGACCCTTGCTTTTGCTGGCTTGTTAGCTTTGGGAGCGCTACAACCCCTAGAGCAACTGGCTTACAGCGTTTTGTTTCGGTTAAGAGGAGAGCAGCCGTGGGACGATCGTCTGGTGCTCATTGCGATTGACGACGCCAGCATCAATCAACTGGGTCGGTTTCCGTGGTCACGCAACC
Organism: Lyngbya sp. HA4199-MV5; assembly: GCA_019359375.1. Lineage (GTDB taxonomy): Bacteria > Cyanobacteriota > Cyanobacteriia > Leptolyngbyales > Leptolyngbyaceae > Stenomitos. The sequence continues at coordinate 122,765 of JAHHHL010000006.1, read as the reverse complement.
AGTACGTGAAGTTACTGAATGTCTTGTCAAAAAACAATTCGGTCGCACCGAGTGTCATCGCGATCGATCTGATCTGGTCTGAGCCTAGCCCGGAAGATGCCGAACTCGCTCAGGCGATCGCTCAGTCTGGTCGTGTGGTGCTGGCGCAAGCGCGTGATAGTACCGGGCTACCGCTCAAGCCTGTACCAGCTTTACAGAATGCCGCGATCGCCACCGGGCATATTTTCATTCAGTCCGATGCGGATGGTCTTGTGCGTCATGTTGATTTGTACAACCAAGGCATACCAACGCTCGGCTTAGCAACTTTAGAAGCCTATACGCTGACTCAGGCTGCCGTACCTTTACCCAAAACAGACCAACGCCTGTGGCTCAATTGGGCGGGACAGGCTCAACACTTACAGCAATACTCATTTAGCGACGTGGTACAGGGGCGAATACCAGCGCAAGCGCTACAAAACAAACTTGTTCTGGTGGGTGTAACGGCTGCGGGCATTGATCCGTTAGTGACTCCCTTCAATCGCAATCCACCGATCGGCGGCGTGTACCTCAATGCGGCTGTTGCCAATAATCTGTTGCAGCAAAATGCACTGCAACCCGCTTCATTTGTCTGGTCGTTGCTGCTACTGGGTTTGGCGGGACCTGGGCTGAGTTGGCTGCTGAGCGGTCGCCGAGAGTTATTTCAGCTTCTCATTTTTCTGGGGCTGTGCCTGGGCTGGGGAGGGACAAGTTTGCTGCTATTTAAGCTGGGCTATTGGGTGCCTATCGCTCTGCCGTTGGGCTTGGCGAGCTTGACCACGCTCGCAGTCAGCATCAGCGATCGAATGCGACTGGCAACCCTCTTACAACTGCAAGTGCAGCGTCTCTGGAAGCACCATCAAGGCGATCTGATTCCAACGTTACAGCTAGAGTCGATCGCATACAAAACGACTACCCCATGCCAAAAAGCGGGGCTGGTGCAAAGTGTCACCCGCATGACAACGCTAGCAGAACAGTTTGCCCGCTCCCAATCGGCTCAAGCTGCGATCGCCCGGAGCCTACCGATCGGGTTACTGGCTGCTGATTTGGATGGGTTTGTGTGGTTTTGCAACCCAATGGCAACCCAGTGGTTACAGGTAACGATCGGTAGCCATTTAAGTCAGCATCTGGTGCCATCGTGGATCAGCGCCGAGCAGTGGCAGTCTGTCTTGCAAACCTTGAGGCAGCAAATGCCCGTACCCCCCAATGAGTTAAAGCAGGGCGATCGCTGGTTTGAGCTACAGCTAGAACCATTGACCTATCAGCAACAGGTGCCAACGGATAGCTCACTTCAGCCAGATGGCTTTCTGCTGGTTCTGGAAGACATCACACCTCGCAAGCAGGTTGAAGCCACCCTGGAACAACAGGTTAACGAACTTCAGCGATTGTCACAGCTCAAAGACGACTTCTTGAGTACCGTTTCGCATGAACTGCGATCGCCGATGACAAACATCAAAATGGCGATCGAATTGCTCAAAGTCGCTCGCTCTGAAGCCTCTACCGCGCATTATCTAAAAATCTTGCAGCACGAATGCACCCGTGAAACCAATCTCATCAATGATCTGCTCGACCTACAACGGCTGGAGGCGGGTGCTCAAAGCTATGCGCCCGAAACCATTAACCTCAACGATTGGTTGCCACCCATCATTCAAGCATTTTCAGAGCGGGCTGAAACGCAACGTCAACGGTTGTCGATCGACCTGCCGCTGCAACTCCCCGTACTGATATCAGACCAGCCGAGCTTAGAACGGATTGTGGTCGAGCTAGTGAACAATGCCTGCAAGTACACACCGCCAGAAGGTGCGATTAGCGTGGCAGTCAATTGGGCACCTCCCCATGTTGAACTGGTCGTGAAAAACTCTGGCACCGAAATTCCAGCATCAGAACTCCCCCGCATTTTTGAGAAGTTTTATCGTGTGCCCCAGGCTGATCCCTGGAAGCGTGGTGGCACCGGGCTAGGGTTAGCTCTAGTTAGCCGCTTAGTGGACTATTTGGGCGGCAAAATTTTAGTCAACAGCGGTTCTGGAACAACGACCTTTACAGTTCAGCTACCGCTGAAGTATGCAGCCAACTCAAATGAGACTGAGGAGTCGGGAGTCGGGAGTCGAGATGAGGGATGAGGGATGAAGGATGAAGGATGAAGGATAAAAAACTGAGCGCCAGGAGTAAGGGGTGAGGATGAAGGATGGAAATTCGCCCCTTGCTCCCCTGCCCCCTGCTTCCCCTATTCCCCTCACTCCTTACTCCTCACTCCTCTCACTCTTCATCCCCTCAGATGAATCCATCCATTCCGTGTCACCTGATAAAGTGCCTGAAAGCGGGTCTTGGCGTTAAGTTTTGCCAGAATATTGTTGATGTGGAACTTGACCGTACGATCGCTGATATGCAAGGTGAGCGCAATGTCACGATCGCGTAGCCCCTGCGCCAGCAACGCCATAATTTCTTGCTCACGCTCTGAAAGTTGCTTTGTGTCAGTTTCCGCTTTTTGGTCAAAGCCCCAGGTTTCGCCCCGAATCACGGCTTCGACCGCCGCACGCAATTGGGCAGGCACGATCGATAGGTTCAGCTTTGCTCTTGCCTGCTTTGGCATGGGTTGAGTTTGCGTCTCTACCCATAAAAGCGGACTAAGCGATTCTACAGAAGCAGATGTATCGGTGAGAATAGGCACAGTTACATCGGTTGCCGTCTCGCAAAGCGTTAAGCCAGCCAGATAGGCGAGGTGCGTAAACGCCATCTGTAGAACAGGCAAGCCGCACTGGACATGTAGACGTGGTCCCAATACGCAGCCTGGATAGGGAACGGTTAGCAACACCTGGACGGCACGTTGATCCACCCCAGCGTCGCTTTGCAAACGCCCCCCCAGGCACGTCACGGCAAACAATAGTTCGCTCAAGGGCGAGGGACTGGGATAACTGCGGTCTAAAGCATTGGGCAACCAGGACGATGTCATTGCTTCCAGAGAAATGGATGCAGTGCCGTAGGTGAGGCGACAGTATAGGCATTGCATGTCGCGCAGAATTTCTGCTGCCCGTAAAAACAAGCAAGTAAGAGATACTGATAACGGAATTTCAGTGCCAACGAGAGTAGGGCGTACATTAGCAAGAATACTGGCGAGTTGCTCAGATAATGGACTCTGGTTCGCATTGAGCTGAGGTGAGGCTTGCCATGCTTGCTTTTCCTGAAGCCATACCTGCTTTTCTTGCTGGTGCTGGAGTGCGATTTCCAGGGCGATCGTCACTGTCGCACAAAGGCTTTGTAATACTTCTAGAAATTCGGGTGCCATCGGCTGACGACTGAATACTGCCAGCACCCCCACCACATCGCCACCCGCTGTTAAGGGATAGCCCGCGAAGCCACGAATACCATTTGCGATCGCCCATTCACGATCGCGCACCCACGTTTCATCTGCCAGAGCATTGCTCAAAAACGGAATGCCATTCTGAGCAATTTTGCCGACCTTGAAAGCTCCCATCGGCACACTGGCAAAGGAGCCATCAATGCGGGTGTACATGCCAGAGGATGCCACCAGTTTGAGAGTGGTGCGGTCAGGCTCGACCAGCCAGATACGGGCAAATGTGCAGCCAAATTCTGCCACCATGCCCTCTGTGACTCGACGCGCGATCGCTTCTGGCTCTAAGCAACCACTGAGACTGCGGGCAATTTCATTGCCTCGCTGCAAATCAAATAGCAGCCGAGTAGAGTTCAAAAAGCCAGAAGTCGGCTCAGGCACGAGCAACCTCTACAAAGCGTCCTTTTCTATTGAGCCGCAAGTAAGAGACTGACTTTGTATCTGAAACTACAGTTCAACCCAACGCAACGGCAGAATGAATGGGTGCCTGTTGTCTCATTGGCGATCGTTTGAAAAGCGCAATTGTGCATGAAGAGAAGGTCTCTTGTCATGCTCTCAATCCGTTCAAAGCGTCACTCAGTTAGGGTGCTCCATAACTGACAGAATGAGAACCTTTTCCAGCTAAGTTAATGACTGCTTGATGAGCGTTTGATGAGCGATCGTCTGGCCATTGATAGGCTTCAAGCTCTGCCGCCTCCGTCTCATCTGGCACGGCACTAGAGTCTTCCCAGGCTAGTGAATCAACCGGTAATTCTAAGAGATCAAGCATGCAGCTCTGCGTGGGTCGTTCTGTGCAGTGATTTGAATGATTTGTTGGAGCAGCGTCTCTCGCGGCAATCGTTTGAGCGATCGTCCAGGTGTGTGTTGCGTTGCCAGGTGATTCACTCTGCCGAGTTTGTTGACGACAGTTCTCATAGTGCCGTCGCTGTAAGGTACATTGACGAGCATATTCTTCCACGCCTGTTTTGAAGGGTAACGACATCATAAAACTGTCCTCTTTAAACGTTGAGTGGCAAAAGTTGAGTGGCTGTGAATCGTAACCGGTTTAGTTTTGCTGTTTTAATTTCGCTAAAGTCTTTTTGGGAATGGTGGGTCAGCGTCTAAGCTGCTGTAATTTAGATGCATGAAGGCACTACATCAAGAGAGAAAAAGTTGAACAAACGGTTGTGCCTCTCAAGGCTTTTTCTAGCTCAAAGCCATTCACATTGATCAAGCTTGGAAGTACGCGTAACCGTTGCCACCCATGCACTATTCAACCGACAGAAATTCGACCGACATCAACTCAACCAACGGAAATTCAACCGAGGGAAGGCATTGTAAAAAGAGGCTATTTGCTAACTCATTTAATATGGCTCTTTCCACTTCTATTTTCCATCTTTAGCCGCAATATTTGAGTCTAATTAGGTTAACGAAGCCAGGATCGCCCATCCGGTATGCCTTGGCAAAATGTTAAGTTCTCTAACCAATCATTGCGCCATGTAAATTCCCTTTAAGCTGCGAGAAGCATACCCACGCGATCGCCCTCACCTATGCTGCAAGATCATGAATCTAAAGCAGAGATGTCATGCGGTGGAGCGTTTCTGTGCGTTCTGCCTTGAGAAATGGTTTAGAATCAGCCGACGACTGGAACGCTGATGCGCTGAAGCGATGCGAGTCATCACCGTGAAAAGTTGTTATCAACCATCCGCCTTTTTGGTCAACGATTGTGTGGCTCTACTTGATTAAACGATTGCTCAGTCTGGTGCCTGTTTTATGGGGCATTACTCTTTTAGTCTTTGGCTTTCTGCACTTTATCCCCGGTGATCCAGCCGTGGCGCTGTTAGGAGAACGGGCAACCCCCGAACAACTGGCAGCGTTGCGAGAACGACTTGGGTTGAATCAGTCATGGGACGCTCAATATTTCACGTTTCTCAATGACCTTTTGCACGCCCAGTTGGGAACGAGCATCACCAGTGGTATTCCCATTGCTGAAGAAATTCGGCGGCGGTTTCCGGCAACCCTGGAGCTCTCGATCGCGGCGATGCTGGTAGCGCTGCTACTCGGCATTCCAGCAGGCATTCTTGCAGCCGTTCATAAAAATCGCTGGCTAGACAACTTGACGATGACTGGTTCGCTCTTAGGCGTTTCGTTGCCTGTGTATTGGCTGGGCTTGCTGCTGATCTACCTCTTCGCTGTGCATTTACATTGGCTACCACCCGGTGGACGCATAAGCGTGGAGGCTGGGTTTCGGTTCCAACCGCTGACAGGCGTTTATGTGCTGGATGCGTTGCTTCAACTTGATGGCAGTGCGCTCAAAGATGTGCTGGCGCATCTCATCTTGCCTGCGATTACCCTGGGCACCATTCCGTTAGCCATTCTGGCTCGCATTACCCGTAGTGCCATGTTAGAAACCCTAGCCCAGGATTACATTCGTACTGCTCGCGCCAAGGGTCTACCAGAACGTTGGGTCATCCTGCGTCACGCCTTGAAGAATGCGCTGCTGCCTATGATCACGATCGCGGGCTTGCAGTTTGGTACGCTGCTGGGAGGCGCGATTCTCACCGAAACGATTTTCTCCTGGTCTGGCATTGGCTCCTGGATTTACGATGGCATTTTGGCGCGCGACTATCCCGTTGTGCAGGGGGGTGTGATTACAGTTGCGATCGCCTTCGTCCTCATTAACCTGCTCGTAGATCTGTCCTACGCGGCTTTTGATCCCAGAATTCAGTTTAAGTGAGGGAGTGAATCGGTTGTTAGGGCGCGTCATCAATTGGCTCTAAAACCTTACGGTATCAACCTTATCGCGCCCGCCCCAACACACAAGGCTAGGGGCTGGAACCCTTGCTACATGTAATGTGTAGTTGTAATTGATGACAGCCCCTAGTAAGACTTACACAAAGCTCGGAGGTTTTAACCAAGAATTAGCATCGTAACCAGCGTCGTCGCTTAAACCTCCGAGGGTTCAATCAAAATGGGTAAGTCTTGCACAAATGGGTTTCAAGTTATCGCTTGGCGTAAGCCGTGAGCGAAACGCCCAAAACGACGAAAACTACTCCTGCAATGCGTTCTGGTGTTGCTGGCAGCCTGGTTAAGCCGATCGCGCCATAGTGATCCAAAAGCAGAGCAGTAATCATCTGCCCTGCGATCGTCAGCGCCAGTGCCAATGCCGCTCCAATCTGAGGCGTTGTAAAAATGGTTGCCCAGACATACATTGTCCCCAAACATCCGCCAATCCACATCCACCAGGACGTTTGAGACAGTGCCGCCAGGGTGGGGACTGGATATTGAGCCACGAGGCAAACGACCAGCGAAGCCAGCGTACCAACCAAATAGGAGATAAACGTCACCTGCATCGGCTCGCCCACATAGCGCCTGAGCAGGGAGTTTAAAGCGACCTGAATCGGTAATACGGCTCCGCCAACAAGGGCTACCAGCAGAAAAAGGGTGCGTCCACTCATAGGAAATCTCCAAAAGCATTCGTTAATAGGACTTACGCAAAAGCCATTGTGAGGGATGGCTCTTTGAGTTGCTGAGATTTGAGTTGCTGAGATAGGTAAATCGTCAAGCAACCCGTGTTTGAGTTGATCAATCGTCTGTCCTGCTTGGTTGGCAAGAGCATTGAGCCTTACCCAGACAAAGTGCAACCAATATAAATGCCCTGAATGCGTGCTTTGCGGTACTGATAAGCCTCTAACACCGTCACCTGCTTGCCTTCACGATGCAGTTACTCAATCTTCCAACGCAAGCCACACGCCTGCTGTGTCGCTTGCGTCGAAGTTGAAGCCAACGCGTTAGAGCCAACGACATCCGTGCGGTGGGTAGACACCACAATCCGGAGACACTGCACCTCAATCAACAACATCAACTCTTTGGTCACATACCAGGTATCCATCAGCACCGCCTGCAACGGCAATTGCTTGTGATAGACCGTGTAGCTTCACCTGTTGCACACATGCCCCAGTTGGCTTTTGCCGTCTCCAGCCAGAGCGTAGAGGCGGTATTCAAGCAACCAGAACTGGTCGAGTTCAGGGTGGACGTAAAGGCACCTTTGGCGAGGCGTAGCCCTACGCAAAGGCGTGGTCCTTGTCGAGCACCGTATCGTCAAATCTTAGTACCGATTTAATCGCGATCGTGCTGTTTGAGAAAGGCTTCTACCGTAGCGCGATCGGGCAACGATGACTGTGCGCCTGCTTTTGTAGCCGAAAGTGCGCCTGTCGCCGCGCCCCAGGTAATGGCCTGTCGGATTGGCAACCCATTGGCTAATGCTGCTGCCATACCACCATTAAACGCATCACCCGCCGCCACAGTATCAACCGCTTTGACTGAAAAGGCAGGCACAAAAAAGGATTCCTTTGGGGTGGCACAAAAGACTCCAGTTGCACCCAATTTAATGACCACGGTTTCTACCCCGCGTTGCTGCAAAACATCGGCGGCATGTGCAGCAGTTGTAGGGTCATGGACTGGAAACCCAACCAACTGTGCCGCTTCAACCGCATTGGGCGTGATGATATTCACACAAGAGTAGAGGTCGGTTGGTATGTCCGATCGTGCTGGTGCTGGATCTAAAATCACACGAACGCCTGCCTGATGAGCGGCTTTAGCAGCAGCAACGACAGCCGGAAGCGGAATTTCAAATTGCAGCAAGAGGGCAGCGGCTCCAGGAAGGTGATGGATCAGGCGATCGACATCACTCTCATTGATCTGTCCATTGGCACCCGGAATCACAATGATGTGGTTTTCACTCTGGTCATCGACCGCAATCATCGCTACCCCTGATGGAACAGCCTCATTCACTAGCACACCCGATGTATCCACATCCGCCGCCTGGAGGTTTGCCAGCAGAGTTTGTCCGAATCCATCGCTTCCCACCCGCCCGACCATCACAGTGGGCACCTTCAACCGCGCGACGGCAACAGCCTGATTTGCGCCTTTTCCACCTGGAATGGTTGCAAAACTGTAACCAAGCAGCGTTTCACCCGGAACCGGCAGTTTAGGTGTTCTGGCAACTAAATCCATATTCATGCTGCCAAAAATAATGATATGTGCTGGGTTCATAAGCGTAGCAATCGGGTTTGATGAACGAATAGGAGTTACTTTTTATTAAGTCTAAAGCAGTTTTAGTATTAGAAGAAAAGCTGGAAACGCCTTTCCGAGAGGGTTGTGGCACACCAGATTGAAACTCTATCTTTAGACATAGACCTTTACAGGATGATCTAATTTTACAACCCATCACGGTAGGATAGAAATCTAAAGATTAGATGGAAGCAAAACCTGATAGCTTAATCACAAAACAACTTAAGCGCAGCAAATTTATCAAAGGTTATTTAGTTCGCGAAGGCTGTTTATATCATCCATTTGTACTCGGCTGACGGTAACCTTAACCAAACCCGTTAATTCCTTGATTGGGTCAAACTTATAGTTTGGCACGTAAACAAACCCAAGCCTCACCCGGAATAACAGGTTTTGCGGCATTGAGCGACGTTGTGAAACATGAGCTTAATGTAGTTTTGCTTTTGCAGATAAAATAGTGTCGCTGTTTTTGATTTTTAGCGATGCTACTGTTTTTTGTATTGCTTTTCTTACTTATTTGATACGTCTTTGCAAGTCTTGATTTTGCTAACTTCTTATGCATGAATTGGGTGAATACAACTGTGAAAGTAACGATTAGTAAAGCAATGCTTCAACGCGGTCTTCTGGCTAGCGTGGTTGGTCTTGCTGGCAGTGCCTTTGTCGCTTGTACGGCAAGCAATCAGGTAAATGAGGGCGTTCAAAAAACGGTTCAAAGCGGTGATTTAAAGTCGATCGCCGTGACCGTTGGAGATCTCAGCAATCCCTTTTTTGTGTTGATGGGTCGGGGGGCAGAAACAGAAGCCAGGAAAATTGGCGGTGACAACGTGCGAACGACGATCGTTTCTAGCGGGTATGACCTGAATCAACAGTTCAATCAAATTGAGAACTTCATCGCGTCTAACACCAATGTCGTGATTTTGAATGCGGCTGACAGCAAAGGCATTGCCCCAGCAGTGACAAAAGCCAAGCAAGCCGGACTGATTGTCATTGCAGTGGATACGGGCGCAGATGGCGGGGTGGATGCCACAATTACCTCTAACAACGTGCAGGCAGGGCAGTTGAGCTGCCAGTACATTGTCGATCAACTCAAAGGTAAGGGCAATGTCGTGGTGGTGAATGGTCCACCTGTTAATTCGGTGCTCGATCGGGTGAAAGGCTGTGAAGAGGTCTTTGCTAAAAACCCCGGCATCAAGGTGCTTTCTAAAGACCAGAACGCAGAAGGCAGTCGAGACGGTGGTTTGCGCGTGATGACTGACTTGCTCACCTCGTTCCCCAAAATTGATGCGGTGTTTTCCATCAACGACCCCAGCGGCATTGGTGCAGAACTGGCGGCAAAACAGGCAAAGCGGGATGAATTCTTCATCGTGAGTGTGGATGGTGCGCCCGAAGCCAAACAGGCGATCGAAGACCCCAAAAGCCTCTTTGTGGCAACGGCGGCTCAAGATCCACTGGGCATGACTCAAAAAGCAGTGCAAGTGGGGAACGACATCATGCACGGCAAAAAACCTGCCGATCCCAACATCTTGATTCCCGTGAAGCTCATTACTCGCGATAACGTCAGCAGCTACAAAGGCTGGACGGGAGAGTGAGGGGGGAAGGTAAGGGAGTTTTTGGTTTTTGGTTTTTAGTTTTTAGAAGGAGTTGGGAGAAGAAGTCGGGAATATCTCCTGCACGAACAATCTTTCTTGAATGCCCGAAGGGCTATACAACTAACAACTCTATTGATTTCTGCATTCTGCTTTAGTAGATAATTCCCCTTTTTTAGGCAACTCATCTGCTTCATCCGTTACCCAATCCGCTGCCACCCTGATCTGCTGCCACTGAAACTCGACCAGACACCAAAATCTTTGATCAACCATTTCATAGGACGTTGTTCATGACAATTGATACTCAAAGCTCTGTGCCCGATACTCCGATCGCCACACCCGTGTTAGAAATGCGGGGCATTACCAAGCGCTTTAGTGGTGTGCCTGCGCTGCAAAACGTCAATCTCACCATCTACCCCGGTGAAGTTCACGCGTTGATGGGTGAGAATGGCGCGGGCAAAAGCACTTTGATGAAAATTCTGGCGGGTGCCTATGTTGCGGATGACGGTGAAATTCGCATTGATGGCGAACCCGTAGATATTGCCGATCCAGGCAGGGCAAGACGTGCAGGCATTACGCTGATTTATCAAGAGTTAAACGTTGCGCCTAACTTAACCGTGACGGAAAACATCTTTATGGGCAGTGAGCTGCGACGAGGGCAATTTCTCGATCGCACTCAAATGGAACAACAGGCAACGGATGTCCTGGCAACTCTGGGAGCCGATTTTGGACCCAATGATGTGGTCTCTAGCCTTTCCATTGCCGAGCAGCAGCAGCTTGAAATTGCCCGTGCGCTCAAAGACAAAAGCCGCATTTTGGTAATGGATGAACCGACCGCCGCGTTGTCCGATCGCGAGACTGAGCGCTTGTTTGAAGTCATTCGCAAACTGCGGAGTGATGGCATTGCCCTCATTTACATCAGCCATCGGATGGAAGAGGTGTATGCACTCGCCGATCGCATCAGCGTGTTGCGCGATGGTGAATACATTGGGAGCCTGACGCGAGATGAAATTTCGGCAGACCGTCTGGTGCAGATGATGGTGGGTCGATCGATGGGCGATTTTTATGAACACAAGCGGCAAGCCAACGTGGGTGCAGCGGTGTTGGAAGTAAGAAATATCAGCGATGGGCGCAAGGTGAAACCCGCCAGTCTGACACTCCACGCAGGCGAAATTGTAGGATTGTCGGGACTGGTCGGCGCAGGGCGCACGGAGCTATCACGGCTCATTTTTGGGGCTGATCCAAAAGTGAGTGGTGACGTGATTCTTAACGGCAAAACGCTAGAGATTCATTCACCGGGAGATGCGATCGCGGCGGGTATTGGCTATGTTCCCGAAGACCGCAAAGACCAGGGCTTGTTCCTCGAAATGAGTTCCGGCAAAAATATTGCCCTTAATTCGCTACGGCAAGACTCCAAAATGGGGGTCATCAACTTTGGCACGATCGGCAAGATTGCAGCCGATGCAGTGGAAAGTTTCAATATTCGCCTTGCCAATCTAGAAATCCGCGCGATGGATTTATCGGGTGGCAACCAGCAAAAGCTGCTGCTGGCACGGTGGTTAGCCATCAAACCCAGAGTGCTGCTGCTGGATGAACCGACTCGTGGCGTGGATATTGGTGCCAAAAGTGAAATCTATCGCATCATTAGCGACCTGGCAGCGCAAGGGGTTGCCATTCTCATGGTTTCCAGCGAACTGCCGGAAGTTGTGGGTCTGAGCGATCGCGTGCTCGTCATGCGCGAAGGGCAGCTCGTCGGAGAGCTAGGCGGCACCACAGGCATTGAAATCACACAGGAGAACATCATGGCTTACGCCACAGGAGCATCGGAGGTTACTGCATCATGAGTCAAACGGAACTGACCCCACTCGGACGGAACACGGGCGATCGACCCAAGGCGCGATCGCGCGGCGGCACCAAAAACTGGCTGCAAGTGGCAGGCATTCTACCCATTTTGCTGCTCATTTGCATTCTGTTCACGGTGCTTTCACCCAGCTTTCTCACACCAGGAAATCTGGTCAACATTGCGCGACAGGCATCAATTAACATTGTGCTGGCAACCGGGATGACGTTTGTCATTCTCACGGGTGGCATTGATCTATCCGTGGGCTCCATTCTTGGCGTGTCGGCTGTAATCGCCGTGTTGGTCTCCCTGTTGCCTGCGTTAAGCTGGGCAGCCATTCCCGTTGCGCTGTTGGCAGGTTTGTTAATGGGGTTGGCAAACGGTGCGCTCATTGCCTTTCTAGATTTGCCACCGTTTATCGTCACTCTGGGCGCGTTGACCGCATGGCGAGGCGGGGCATACCTCGTTGCCAATGGAACGACGGTCATCAACCGCGATCTCGGTTTCGCCTGGATTGGCAACAATTATCTGGGTCCCTTGCCCTGGCTGGTGGTGATTGCGCTGCTGGCGATCGGGGCAAGCTGGTTTGTGCTCAAACGTACCGTATTGGGTGTGCAAATCTATGCGGTGGGGGGCAATCAACGGGCAGCACGGCTCACAGGCATTAAAGTCAACCGGGTGCTGCTGTTTGTTTACGGGGTCAGCGGGTTACTCGCAGGCTTGGCGGGCATCATGAGTTCCAGCCGCCTTTACAGCGCCACCGGGCTATTGGGCAATGGCTATGAATTGGATGCGATCGCCGCCGTCATTCTAGGTGGCACTAGCTTCACAGGCGGCATCGGCACGATGCCCGGCACCTTACTCGGCGCGCTGATCATTGCCGTGCTAAACAATGGGTTAACGCTACTGAATATGTCTTACTTCTGGCAGTTGGTGGTGAAAGGTCTCGTGATTATTGTTGCCGTGACGATCGATCGACTCCGTAGACGAGGAGCGCGTTAGTTTCAACAGCCAACGAGTTCCAACAGATTAAGTCGCCATCGGTTGATCGGGTGCGATCAGAAAACCCAATCAGCCATAGCCTGGTCAAAGTACATCGCCTTAAAGTACGCTGCCTTAAAGTACTTGGACAGTACGACAATACGCGCAAGGCATCAAAGTGTCCTTCAGGAGCCGATATACAGCCCTCTTCCTGGGCTTTTCCACTTACCCTTCGTTTTGCCAACCGACAGAATATTGCTGAGGGAACTCTTCGCTCGCTGATATGGTTCACCGGACAAGCCAGCATACAACTGAGCCATGATGGCATCTGTATTCAGAGGCTCTTTGGTTGCCGCCAAAATTGCACCAACCGCATCGGTCATGGACTGATCTTGAAAGCTAGCCTGCAAAAATTGCTGAAACCCATAGTCGGTGGCTTTGCCCGAGTCGCTGGCGGCTTGTGGTGGTCGCCCTGGTTTTCTGGCTTTTGTTGCGGTTGCTTTTGATGTGGTTTTGGCAGCACCAGGCTTTCCAGTCGCAGGCAGCTTTGCCTTACGTTTGGATGAAGAAATGTTGTCTGCTTGCCGCTGCTTGCCCCGTTTTGGTGGTGGCGCTGAAGCCGTGAGCGTAGACTCAGATGGAGTGCCTGCAATTGCATCCGTTGGGGTCGTTGCCTCGACCGTTACACTATTGCCGTTGGTCGCTGCAAGAGCGGCAGGACTGCTGGCTTGTTCAAGCTCTGTAGCGACTGTGGAAACGGCATTTGGAGCAAGTAACCCTAACCCAACGGCTTCAGACAATAATGTATCAATGCCCTCAAGTTGAATCGTTTTCTGCTGGACTTGCCCATTAATCCATTGAAGTTCGTGACTCAGGTGTTCTTTCACTTTCTGCAACGATGACACAAAGGCGATCGCTTCATCTTTCGCTAACGTTTGCAGATAAGAAACATGAGAATTAGCCACAACAAAGTTCCTATGGGTTAATTTTTCTCGATCTTACTCTACACTTCCATCAGCGAAGCATTGATCGATCAATGACTTTTCTGCGCTTCATAGGGGTGCTTTGCAGCTCAATTCTGCCGCCATGACGAAAGGATTGCGGTTGGCATGAGTGGACAAGCAGGAGAAAATGAATGGTTCGATCGTCCAAAGCTGCAACCTGAGACGAAAACATCGCCAATGACCAAATGAATTGCTTAAGAGCGTGAAAGCTGCAACGCTGCTGACATAAGCTCAATGGTGTGGAATCATGGCACTGACAATGCTCTTTTTGGTGCTGCCACAAGTAATTCTTTCTGTAGGGACGTGACATGTAACGTCCCTACAGACGGGAAGTGGTTCAGGTTAATTAATCCACGCTCCTTAGTGCTTTGGAGGGTGTTGACTCGAAGGTTAGCTTCGACTCCTTTGGATCAAGTTGAGGGGCAAGTTCGTAGACATTACGATAACCATAGTTGTACAGCGCAATGTAGGTTGAGAGGTTGAGCGACGCGGTTGGCATTTTCGTAGGAAACGGTTCCTCAGCATTGACAAAATTGTTGTTGCAATAGATGAGAATCCGAGCCGTTTGATTGGGCAGAGTGCGCTTCAAGCTCTCCACTGTCATGTCTGGAAAGCTCAGGTTGATTGCGCCTTTAATGTGCAAAAGCTCGTACTTTTCACGGCTACGAGCATCCAGGACGATCGTGCCCGGTTCACGACTCATGCGAATGAAATCGGCTTCCGAAAGTCTGCGCGTCTTGCGATGCTTTGCTGCCTCTGATGATACGCGGAGATACCCATCCATATCGATCGCAGGGTTTGCAGGAGGCGCTGGAGCCGCCAAAACACCGTCCGAAAAAGCGACACAGACGAGAAGAGCGATGGCGAGAGGTTTCATAGAATGACTTCTAAAGATAGGGAATGTGGGAAAGCTGCCCAGCTTCATTGCACCCCATAAACGTGTGAACTAAGTTTTGTCATTACTTGAGCGGGCTACTTGAGTTTATCAAACCGCAAAAAGCAAACGTGACACCATAACTGTGCAAAAAGCCACTGAGCAGCAATATTGGGATTGTTGGAGTTGTAAGGAACCCTGTCCAACCCAAAACCATTTGGGCTTACCTGTACGATCGATAACGCAGAGAACAACCAAGAATCGCCATGCACTCTTCAACAGCTTTAGAGGAGATGGTTTTACAATAAAAACACTCTGGTCGGATCAACACGATGTCTGTGCCTGAAGCAAACCTAAAGGCGGTAGAGGCTCCTATGGCAGCACTCGATCTTTACGAAACTGATTTTTACGCCTGGACACAGGAGCAAGCCATGTTGCTCCGCAGCGGCAAGTGGAGTCAAGTTGATCTACCAAACCTTGTTGAGGAGATTGAATCGTTGGGAAGACAGCAACGCCAGGAACTTCGCAACCGTTTGAGTGTGTTGCTTGGGCACTTGCTGAAATGGAACTATCAACCGCAGCAGCGCAGTCGTAGCTGGCTGGCAACCCTTCGCGTCCAGCGTCGGGAGATCTTACGGCTGCTGAAAGACAACCCAAGCCTTCAACCATATTTTCCTGATGCGTTGCCAGAAGCATATGAGAATGCTAGAGACCTTGCAATGGGAGAAACAGAATTGCCTGAACAGACGTTTCCATCTAGCTGTCCCTATCAATCAACTCAGATTTTAGACGATCGCTTTTATCCGGGTGAACCCAGTGCATTACTCAGCAACTCAGAGCCATCATAGACTCTCTGTGAATTAGGCAGTATTAACTTTCTGCCTGTTGCAGTTTTTGCTGGATTGCCGCTTGAATTTTCTGATCAAAATCCGGATCGCCAACCCTGGTGATTATTCTTAAAGACTGCTGTTTGCGGCGATCGAGGTAAGCTTGCAAAGCAGTTTCATCATCACGATGCTCAAGGAAGTAACGCTTTAACTCTTGATTCGACATGGCAGCGTAATTAACCTGTCTCATCAAAACGCCTCCCCATCAGGTATGCTTCTAAAGTTCGAGGTTCTCCTGAGATGAATGCCAAAAGCGGGCAACACTGATACGTTTTTTGTCCTCTTCAACTCGGTAAACAACTCGGTATGGCTTCAGTATCAGTTGGCGAATATTGGGACTATCAAACTCAGGCACCTTCTGCCCTTTGAATGGAAACTGGCTCAACTCTTTGGTCTTGCCAAGGAGACGCTGACCCACCTTTCTTGCAGCGTCTGGATTGCTCAAAGAAAGATAGCGAACAATCGTCTCTAAATCCCCGACTGCTTTTGGAGAGAGGATTACAGTGTAGTCCATGCGTCCATCATTTTCTCGACGGCTTCAATCGATACGCCTTGCCCTTGATCGATTTCAGCCAAACCCTCTTTAACCCCAGCAATAAACTCAATCTCTCGAAGGATTTCACGGAGTGATACTTCCGAGGGAAGACGCTTTAGAAGTTCAATCACTGCTTCTTTGTCGCTCATTTCAGTTCGCTTATTAAGTCTTTGGACAGCCCAGATTCTAACGCATACCTCACACAGACGTATCTAGTGAATGCTTTCAAAGATTGCAGATGGTCTTGGACACCCGTTTACCTATTTGCTCAGCGTTTTCAGGTATTGTTAACGACTCCTCCGGTGAAGATTATTTTTTTGCAAAACTATACCCCAACAACCTAACATGCTTGTTCAGGGGAAATCACGAGCAGGGCGATGTTTCAGCCGCACAAATCATCCTACTGGTAGTTTCCCATTCAGTTGAAGCAATTGACAAAGCTACTGCGCCGGGGTCAGCACTTTTTCCGTGACGGCTTCAGGATTTGCTTCGGGTGAGTCTTTCTCGGATGGCGGGACAAGCTGCCAGAATTTGGGCAGGTATTCTGACCAGTTTGCCAGGATAATTTGGGCTTTTTGGCTCCTTGTGCGATCGGTGTGTGCCTCAATCAGCTCTTTCAACTGTTGCTCTCCGGCAGGCGCAATGACCCGCTGGGCTTTCACAATCTCCGGATTCACTTTGGTGGGGAAGCTGCCGTCTTCGTCCAGGAAGTAGGCTAAACCGCCCGTCATCCCTGCACCGACGTTGCGCCCCGTGTGACCCAGCACGACAATCACGCCGCCTGTCATGTATTCGCAGCAGTGATCGCCTGCCCCTTCTACGACTGCCTGCGCCTTGGAGTTCCGCACGGCGAAGCGTTCACCTGCCTGACCGTAGGCAAACAGAGTGCCACCCGTCGCGCCGTAAAGACAGGTGTTGCCAATAATGACGTTCTCGGAGGGGTTGTAGGTAGCGGCAGCAGGCGGCACGATGATGATATCGCCACCGTGTAAGCCTTTGCCCACATAGTCGTTTGCCTCACCTTCTAAATAGAGCGTCATACCAGGAAGGTTAAAGGCACCAAAGCTCTGACCCACACTGCCTTTGACGTGAAGCGTGATGTGCCCACCAAAGCCGTTATTGCCGTATTGACGCGCGAGCGTGCCTGCTAAACGAGTGCCGATCGTTCGATCGGTATTGACCACCTCGATCGTTTTGGTCACGCTGGTCTGGTGGGCGATCGCCGCTTGCATGTCTGGATCGCTCAAGAGTTGGTCATCCAGCACGTAGCCATTGCTGTGTACCGCTTCATGCACTAACCAGGCGCGATCGTCCCGCGTATCAGGCAATTGCGTCAGGCAATCGAGGTTCAGGCGTTGGGTTTTGGGAATTTTGGCTCCATCCCGCACTTTCAGCAGATCTGCGCGACCAATGATGTCATTCAAGGAGCGGTAGCCCAGCTTTGCCAGCAGCGATCGGGCTTCTTCGGCAATAAAAAAGAAGAAATTGACGACCTGTTCCGGTAGACCAGGGAACCGTTTGCGTAACTCATCGCGCTGACTGGCAACCCCAACGGGGCAGTTATTGGTATGGCAAATACGCGCCATAATGCAGCCTTCGGCAATCATCGCAATGGAGCCAAAGCCAAACTCTTCACCGCCCATCAGCGCTGCCATCAGAACATCCCAGCCTGTTTTAATGCCGCCATCGACTCGCAGCAAGACACGATCGCGCAGTTCGTTCTGCATGAGTGCCCGGTGGACTTCGGTTAGCCCTAATTCCCACGGACTGCCTGCGTGCTTGATCGAACTCAGCGGTGAAGCACCTGTGCCGCCATCATGACCCGAAATCTGGATAATGTCGGCGTTTGCCTTGGCGACCCCAGCCGCTACCGTGCCGATGCCCACTTCTGCGACCAGTTTGACTGAGACTTGTGCCTCCGGGTTAATTTGGTGCAGGTCAAAGATGAGCTGTGCTAGATCCTCGATCGAGTAAATGTCGTGATGGGGTGGGGGCGAAATCAGCGTGACACCAGGCTTCGATCGGCGCAGCATCGCAATATAAGGACTCACTTTCGGTCCCGGCAATTGTCCGCCTTCACCGGGCTTCGCCCCTTGAGCCATCTTGATTTCAAGCTGCTTGGCGCTCATCAAATACTCTGGGGTGACACCAAAGCGACCGGATGCCACTTGCTTGATGGCAGAATTTGCGGTGTCACCGTTTCGCAAGCCGTTGAGGTGCGGAAACACGGGAGAGTGCCCCTGTCCATCCACGTCACTTAACGTCTGGAAGCGCGTGGGGTCTTCGCCACCTTCACCAGAGTTAGATTTGCCACCAATGCGGTTCATGGCGATCGCCAGCGTTTCGTGTGCCTCCCGCGACAACGCGCCTAACGACATGCCACCCGTGCAGAAGCGCTGCACAATCTCACTCGCAGGCTCTACGTCCTCTAACGGAATGGAAGGGCGATCGCTCTTGATGTCCAGCAAATCTCGTAATGCCGTCAGCGGACGCTCTTCCAGGTACTTTTGGTACAGCGTGTAATGGTCGTAACTTTTGTCTGCGACGGCTTTATGCAGATACTTCGCCATCTCCGGGCTGTTCATGTGATACTCGCCGCCCGGACGATAGTTGAAGAAGCCGTAGTTTTCTAGCTTCTTTCCATGGAGTTCGGGGAATGCCCGCTGATGAAAAGACACCACTTCTTGCGCCAGATCCGCCACGCTCAAACCGCCCAGACGAGAGGCAGTGCCAGAAAAGCCGAGATGAAGCAAATCGCCGCCAATGCCGATCGCTTCAAAAATTTGGGCACCGTGATAGCTGGTTAAGAGCGAAATGCCCATTTTGGAGAGAATTTTGAGCAGCCCGTCCTCGATCGCCTTGCGGTAATTACCTTGCGCTGCCGATAGCGTGATTGCCTTAAGCTTGCCCCGCTCCATAAAGCTCTGGGTTTTGGGGTCAGTCCACCATTGGCGCACGGTTTCTAGCGCCAGGTAGGGGCAAACCGCACTGGCACCATAGCCAATCAGGCAGGCAAAATGATGGGTACTCCAGCACTGGGCCGTATCCGCAATCAGCGAGGCTTTCATGCGTAAGCCCTGCCGAATCAGGTGATGATGCACCGCCCCGATCGCCAGTAGCGGTGGAATGTAGGTGTAGTCTTCGCCCAGGCTAATTGCTCCAGTGTGACTTGCTCGATCGCTCAAGATCAGAATTTTCTTGCCTGCACGAACGGCTTCGGCAGCATGTTGGCACAGGGCAGTCACGGCTCGCTGTAACCCATCCGGTCCTTGCGAGAGTTCAAACAGGGTAGAAAGATCAGCCGTTTCAAAGCCAGAGTGACGAATCTGATCGAGTTCGGCATCGCTCAGCACGGGCGATTCCAGCTTGAGCAGATGGGCGTACTTAGAACCTTCTTCAAGCAAATTGCCCCGCTCTCCCAACTGAATGGACAGCGACATGACCAGCTTTTCCCGCAGCGGATCGATCGGTGGATTTGTCACCTGAGCAAACCGCTGTTTGAAGTAGTCGTACAACAGGCGCGGCTTCTCTGACAGCACCGCCAGGGGAATATCATCCCCCATGCAGAAGGTTGGCTCTTTGCCCTGTGCGCCCATCTCCTGGATGATCATTTCCACATCTTCTGCCGTGTAGCCAAAGGCGGTTTGATAGCGCAGCAAGTTCCCGGTGGGAATGTAGGGCACATTCTCGGCAAAGGGCTGGTGCTTGAGGTCATAGCGATTTTGCTTGAGCCACTCACCATAGGGCTTTGCGCTGGCAACCCGCTGCTTGATTTCCCAGTTTTTCTGGATTTCGTGCGTCTCTAAATCAACCGCGATCATCTGCCCCGGACCCAGGCGACCTTTCTCGATGATGTCCGCTTCAGGCAGATCGACCACACCTGCTTCAGAAGCCACAACAATGTAGCCATCTCGCGTGATGCTATAACGAGCGGGACGAAGACCGTTGCGATCGAGCGTGGCACCCACCACCTTTCCGTCACTAAACACCAAGAGCGCCGGACCATCCCAGGGTTCCTGGATGCCGCTGTAGTACTCGTAGAAGTCAACAATTTCAGGATGATCCGCCAGGTCAGGCTGATTTTGGTACGCTTCGGGCACCATGATCATCAGCGCTTCTTGAGGACTGCGACCCGATCGCACCAGCAGTTCAAAGACGTTATCGAGGTTGGCAGAATCACTATTGTCAAGGTTAACGGCGGGTTTCAGGTCAATGAGCCGATCGCCCCAGCAGGAATGCTCCAGATCGGCTTCCCGCGCCATCATCCAGTTAACGTTGCCCAAAAGCGTGTTGATTTCGCCATTATGACCGAGCAGGCGCATCGGCTGTGCTAGGGGCCATTTTGGCAGCGTATTGGTACTAAAACGACGGTGATACACCGCAAACGTACTCATGTATTCCGGCTGCTTAAAGTCGAGATAGAACTCACCCAGAATCGCCGATCGCACCATGCCCTTATAAATAATTGTCCGGTTTGAGAACGAACAGATATAGAGATCAGCGACCTCATTTGGCAGAGCAGCCTCCTGAATTTCGGCGGGTGCCGCTGCATGGGCACGTTTGCGGGTCAGGTAAAGCTGCCGTTCCAGTGCTTCGCCTTCTTGCTGCGATCGCACCAGAACCTGCTCAATTTGCGGCAGATTCTCGCGAGACTGTCTGCCTAAAAGGGTCGGTAACGTCGGCACAACACGCCAGCCCAGCACCGTTAACCCTTCTTCTATGGCAACCCGCTCAAACACCCGACGGGCAATGACGGCAGCCTCTGCGTTTGCGGGTAGAAAAACCATCCCAACCCCGATCTGAGCCGTGGTGGCTACCTGGATGCCTTGCTCGGTAAACCATTGATGCAACAAATCCCAGGGAATGGCGGTCATTAAACCAGCCCCATCGCCTGAGTCCTGGTCGGCGCTACAGCCACCGCGATGTTCCAGGCAGGTCAGTGCTGAGAGTGCCTTCTTAATGAGATCGTGGCTTGCGCGCCCCTGGCGATCGGCGATGAAACCCACACCGCAGGCATCCCGTTCCTCGACCAACCAGCGCTGACCAGCATACCCACCTGTTTCCTGATTCTGATCGTGATTCACAATTGTTCTATCCATGAGATGGCTCGGTTTCGTTTTTGTCAAAAGGTGTGGTGTGATTGCTTAGCGCTGATCTGGCACTTTCGTTGCAAGTCCAATAGCAACTCTTTAGGGCGATCCTCAGAGTAGAGAATGCCACCCTATTCTTTCAAAGTATCCAAAATCTGTATACGGGTACGCTCTAACAGCTAGATCACCGCCAACGCTTGACCGTTTCAAGTGGCAATGCGCTTCAGTGAAAGTGTGTAAGTGATAAGGCACTGTCGATCGCCAGCAGTCATTGCAGCGCACGGATGATCACACTCCGATTCTACATAGAATCTGGGCGGAGCGGAGACTAGCCAGACTTTACCCATCGTGCATGATCCAGCCAGTACCGTCGCTGCATCGGTCATCGTTTCCTAACATGCAGTAATCAGTATTCTGCCTCAATGCCTTGCGTGAAAGTCGCAGTTGGGAGGAGGTATTTTCTCAACTCTGTACATGCTTTCTGGTACCGTTCAATTAAATCGGCTAACTCCTTACTGATTCCAATGCGAACGATCGTCTGTTGCTAAAAACGCCTGTGTTGAAACGTGCTATGAACCATCAGTGCCAACTATTTGAGCCTGCGATCAACCACTGGAAAACTCGACTGAGGGCTACCCGCTGGCTCCTGCTAACGGTAGGGCTGCTTTGCCTCAGCGGAGTGAATCTGCCCATTGAGACTGCGATCGCTGCGCCAAAACGGAGCCATATGCCCATGCAGCGCGATCGTCTCAGCCAGGTGCCTCCCCTTCCTGTCCAGAATCCATCGGGCACACAAATTCTGCTGAATGGTCGCCCCTTGTCTGTTAGTTGGGCGCAATGGGCAGCGAATGGACAGCGCTTTGGCATTACAGATGCGGGATTGACGCAAACGATCGGGGTCGAACTCCTCAACACCGCCGATGCCACAAAACAACCTGTGCAGTGGTTTTCTGACCCGATCACTGCACCGCTGAACCTTGGCACTCGACTCACAGGAGCCTTACGCTACCTGGATATTACTGATCTGGCGCAGCGATCGGGCTGGCAATTGCAACCGAACGGTGCCATCCTCCAAATCACCTCACCACCAGCAGCCGTTACAGCCATACGGCAGGGCAAGCAGCCCTGGGGCGATCGGCTCGTGCTGGAACTCGATCGCGCTACTCCCTGGCAGGTCGATCAACAAGATGAGCAAGTCGTTTTGACGCTGGATGCCCAAATTGCCGCGACGGTGTTGCAAAGCTTTAAATCGGTGGCAGGCAATCGACTTAATGCCATCAGTATTGAACCAGGCATCAATCAGACGCGCCTTCGACTCACGCTTTCCAGTTCCTTGCGTCCGCGAGTATGGAGCTTACCCAATCCCAATCGGCTCATTGTGGATATTCGTCCAGATGCGGTGGTCGATCGCGACATTCTTTGGGCACCAGGGCTCCGCTGGCGAGCGCAAACACTTACCTTGGGAACTGCCCGATTTCCTGTCATCTGGCTAGCCGTTGATCCCCGCCAGCCTGGAGTCAGTCTCAAGCCGATTCTGCCAAACCCTGGCACACTCATCGGCACCGCTCCCCTACTGCGGACTGCCCAACAAGCTCAGGTTGCAGCAGCCATTAACGGTGGATTTTTCAATCGCAATAATCAGTTACCGCTTGGAGCCGTGCGGCTAGATGGACGCTGGCTCTCTGGTCCTATTTTGGGGCGGGGCGCGATCGCCTGGAATACCACAGGCGACGTGAAATTTGCCCGCCTCACCCTCCAGGAAACTCTCACAACACCGAACGGGCAGCGGCTACCGCTTACCCACCTCAACAGTGCCTACGTGCAAGCAGGCATCGCTCGATACACTAGCGGTTGGGGTGCCACCTACAGTCCCTTTACAGATAACGAAATTCTGGTCACGGTGCAGAACGATCGAGTCGTCAACCAGCAAACGCTTGGAGGTGTTGGTAGCAGTACCATTCCCATACCGCCCAATGGCTACTTGCTTGCCGTGCGATCGAATCGCAATGCCGCCGCTCTGCTGACAGTTGGAACCTTGTTGAAACTAGAAACGGCTGTCACCCCGCCCGAATTCAGCCGTTACGAACAGATCATTGGCGGTGGACCGCTTCTCCTTCAGAACCGTCAAATTGTTTTAGATGCCAGGACTGAACAGTTTAGCAACGCGTTTGCGATCGAGAAGGCAAGCCGTAGCGCGATCGGACAGACCGCAGATGGCAATCTCCTCATCGCTGCCGTTCATACCAACCTGGATGGTACTGGAGCCACCCTGACCGACATTGCCCAGATTATGCAGCAGTTGGGTGCGGTCAACGCGCTTAATCTCGACGGGGGTAGCTCTACCACGCTATACCTGGGTGGACAACTGCTCGATCGTCTACCTCGCACAGCAGCGCGTGTTCATGATGGAATTGGCATCGTTGTCCCGCCAGGTCGCTAAAGCTGCTATTTGGCATTGCTTGTCGCTATCCATTAGCAATGGTCTATTTTTATACCTTTACATCTAAATTCTGTAAAGCTTACGTGTGTATTCAGTTAAGCCTGTTGATACGAGCTTAACAACGTCTCGGAATTTGTTAAGGTGATCGTCGTCGGTCTGTTCATGGTCTGGCAGCACTCCACTGATGTTGTGCTTACCCATATGCAGACCTGTTCCCTGGTTTGTAGTTTCGTCTGAGCATCATGCATGGAAACTACCTACCACATTAAACGTCTTGATACCTTGCAGTAGAAAACCTCTCAAAGAGACAGCAATCATGGTTCAATCCCAAGAAAGCCTTCAAAGCTCTTCCCTGGCTCTGCCTCTTGCCAGCGCTCAAAAAACAGTCGCAGCCACAGAGTTAAGACCTTGGGGGTCTTTCACGATTTTAGAAGAAGGTCGAGGCTACAAGATTAAGCGCATTGAGGTGAAGTCTGGTCATCGCCTGAGCCTACAGATGCACCATCATCGGAGTGAACACTGGATTGTCGTTTCGGGCACAGCAAAGGTCGTCTGTGGCGATCAGGAGCATGTTCTAAGCAGCAACCAATCTACTTATGTGCCTCAATGCACAGCTCATCGGCTAGAAAATCCTGGTGTCATTCCACTCGTCTTAATTGAAGTGCAAAACGGGGAATATCTAGGAGAAGATGACATTGTGCGGTTCCAGGATGATTACGCCCGTGCCAAATAGTTAGTCTCACGAGCAGCAATTCGCGGTTTGTGTCAACCTTAATGTGTGTCATCAGGCTTTGTATTTTCAAAGCCACTCAAATTTTCAAAGCTACTCAAAGCGCTTCACCTTAGGGCGCGTCATCAATTAGCTCCAAAATCTTGCGGTATCAGCATTGTCGCGCCCGCCCCAACACACCAGGCTAGGGGCTAGAACCTTTTCTAAGAGGCATGTGTAGTTGTAATTGATGATAGCCCCTAGCAATCCTATCGCCTCAGATTGCTGTAGTGTAAGCTCAGAGTAGCTTTCTTTTTTGACTCGGAGATGATACACCTCAGCCAAGCTGCAATCAGCGAAATTCTGCGCTTGCGAGCAAAGCGAAACGATCCTCAGCTATTGTTTCGCCTCGGCACTCAGCCCAGCGATTGCCTGCCGCTCTCCTACGTCATGACCTTTGAAACGGGTGTACAACCAGATGACGAGGTATTTAACTGTAGTGAGATTCAGGTTGTCATAGATGCTCAGAGCCTTCTAGCCATCCGAGGACTCACGTTAGACTATTCAGAAGATCTAATGGGGGGAGGTTTTCGCTTTCACAACCCCAACGCTGTTAAAAGCTGTGGGTGTGGAAACGCCTTCTCATTGAGCGAGTCAACTTGAGCGAGTCAACCCAGCGAGTTCATCCCTTGGAGCCACTCAAGCTTGCAGCGTAAAAATCTTGATTCAGGTCAAGCTCAAATTTTAGGTTGACATTAACCAGAACTTGTCGGTACTATTAGAGTTTGTAAAAAGTTAGTCAACCGCACCGCACGCGCCTCATCATGCCCACTATTCAGCAACTCATTCGTACTGAGCGTCAGAAAACGCAGAAGAAGACCAAATCCCCCGCTTTGAAGAGTTGCCCTCAACGCCGTGGTGTTTGCACGCGAGTTTATACAACCACGCCTAAGAAGCCGAACTCGGCTCTACGCAAGGTCGCCAGGGTTCGGTTAACGTCTGGTTATGAAGTTACTGCATACATTCCAGGGATCGGGCATAACTTGCAAGAGCACTCGGTTGTGATGATTCGGGGTGGTCGTGTGAAGGATCTGCCTGGTGTGCGATACCATATCATCCGCGGTACCCTGGATACGGCTGGCGTTAAGGATCGTAAACAAGGTCGTTCCAAGTATGGAGCGAAGCGCCCTAAGAAGAGCTAGGCGTTTTACACTTCTAAATGCTATCTCCCGATAGCCTACTTGCAGCGTTATTTTTGTGTTTGACGTGGTCTCCTGTTTCAGTGGGCTACTGTAGCACCCTTCTGTTAGAAAATCTGATTCCATTGGAAAATCTGATCGGCTAGACTGTCAGTCTGGTCAATGCCCTCTTAGTGTTTATTGCGCTAGTCCTTCACGTTTTACTTTTCAAGGTCTACACTTTTCAAGGTCTACTATGTCTCGTCGCACTTCCATTCAAAAACGCACTGTTCCCCCTGATCCGGTTCACAACTCTCGACTGGTCAGCATGATGGTTCGACGCATTATGCACCACGGCAAGAAGTCGGTGGCTTCTCACATTATTTATGATGCGTTTGAAGCCATTGCTCAGCGCACAGGAGCTGATCCGATCGAGGTTTTTGAACGGGCCGTCAAGAATGCGACTCCCCTGGTAGAAGTGAAGGCGCGCCGCGTTGGGGGTGCCACGTATCAGGTACCGATGGAAGTTCGCTCCGATCGCGGTACTGCGTTGGCGCTGCGTTGGTTAATTCAGTATTCTCGTCAGCGCCCGGGGCGCACGATGGCAAGCAAACTCGCCAATGAGTTGATGGACGCTGCCAATGAAACGGGAAGTGCCATTCGCAAGCGTGAAGAAACGCACCGCATGGCGGAGGCAAACAAGGCATTCGCTCACTACCGTTATTAGGCTCTCTGTGCGGGAATCACCACCCTCAATTCCACTGAGAAAGTATAAAATCTTAATAGATGCACTAGGTAGTAACGACTGCGGCAGAGACTAAGGAGGTAGTT
Organism: Lyngbya sp. HA4199-MV5; assembly: GCA_019359375.1. Taxonomy (GTDB): domain Bacteria; phylum Cyanobacteriota; class Cyanobacteriia; order Leptolyngbyales; family Leptolyngbyaceae; genus Stenomitos. The sequence goes on along the minus strand of JAHHHL010000006.1, from coordinate 96,397 downwards.
GTGCCACGTACCGTTCCGATCGAGCGAGTCCGCAACATTGGGATCGCCGCTCATATTGATGCTGGCAAAACCACAACGACTGAACGGATTTTGTTCTATTCCGGTGTGGTTCATAAAATTGGAGAGGTTCACGAAGGAACCGCCACTACCGACTGGATGGCGCAGGAGCGGGAGCGTGGGATCACGATTACGGCGGCGGCGATCAGTACCAGTTGGAAGAACCATCAGATCAACATTATCGACACGCCGGGACACGTAGACTTCACGATCGAAGTTGAGCGCTCAATGCGCGTTTTAGACGGTGTGATTGCGGTGTTCTGTTCGGTTGGCGGTGTTCAGCCCCAATCTGAAACGGTTTGGCGGCAGGCTGACCGCTACAAAGTGCCTCGGATTGTGTTTGTCAACAAGATGGATCGCACCGGAGCGAATTTCTACAAAGTTTATGGGCAAATTCGCGATCGTCTGCGTGCAAACGCGGTGCCCGTTCAACTGCCGGTCGGCAGTGAGAATAACCTGAAAGGGATCGTTGATCTGGTTCGGATGCGTGCCTTCATTTACAACAACGATCTGGGAACCGATATCGAGGAAGTAGACATTCCTGAAGAGATGAAGGCTTTGGCGGCGGAGTATCGCTTGAAGCTAGTTGAGTCTGTGGCGGAAACTGACGACACGCTGACAGAAAAGTATCTGGAAGGTGAGGAGCTAACGGAGGCTGAAATTAAAGCGGCTCTCCGTAAAGGAACCATCGACGGCACGATCGTGCCGATGCTGTGTGGTTCTGCCTTCAAGAACAAAGGGGTTCAACTGCTGCTGGATGCCGTCATCGACTACCTGCCTGCCCCCATTGATGTTCCCGCCATTCAGGGGCATCTAATGGATGGCACGATCGCTGAGCGTCATGCGGACGATGAAGAACCGATGTCTGCGCTTGCCTTCAAAATCATGGCTGACCCCTACGGTCGTTTGACCTTCATTCGGGTGTACTCCGGCGTGCTGAAGAAAGGCAGTTACGTTCTGAACTCGACAAAGGATAAGAAAGAGCGGGTTTCTCGCTTGATTATTCTCAAGGCGGACGATCGCACTGAAGTCGATGAAATGCGGGCGGGTGATTTGGGCGCGGTGCTGGGTCTCAAAGAGACCTTCACGGGTGATACCATTTGTGATGATCATGCGCCCGTCATTCTAGAATCGCTCTTTATCCCGGAACCAGTCATTTCCGTAGCGGTCGAACCCAAGACAAAGCAAGATATGGAGAAGCTGTCCAAGGCGCTCCAATCTCTGTCTGAGGAAGATCCCACGTTTCGAGTCAACGTTGATCCCGAAACGAACCAAACGGTGATCGCTGGGATGGGTGAACTTCATCTAGAGATCCTGGTCGATCGCATGTTGCGGGAGTTCAAGGTTGAAGCGAACGTTGGTGCGCCTCAAGTCGCTTACCGGGAAACTGTGCGTAAAGCTGTCAAGGCAGAAGGTAAGTTTGTTCGCCAAAGCGGTGGTAAGGGACAATATGGTCATGTCGTAATCGAACTTGAGCCAACTGAGCCAGGTAGCGGCTTCGAGTTTGTCTCGAAAATTGTTGGAGGTTCTATACCCAAAGAGTACATTAGTCCAGCAGAACAAGGGATGAAGGAAGCTTGCGAATCGGGCATCCTGGCTGGCTATCCTGTCATTGACCTGAAGGCAACTCTGGTCGATGGGTCTTATCACGATGTCGATTCGTCTGAAATGGCGTTTAAGATTGCGGGTTCGATGGCAATCAAGAGCGCTGTGATGAAGGCTTCACCCGTTCTGCTAGAGCCTATGATGAAGGTTGAAGTCGAAGTTCCTGAAGACTTTTTGGGACCCGTCATGGGTAATTTGATTTCGCGTCGAGGTCAGATTGAAGCACAGGGAGTCGAGCAGGGGCTTGCCAAAGTAACCACAAAGGTTCCACTGGCGGAGATGTTTGGATATGCTACAGATATACGGTCAATGACGCAGGGTCGAGGCATATTCACAATGGAGTTTAGCCACTATGATGAGGTGCCTCGCAGCGTGGCTGAGACGATCATTGCTAAAAGTAAAGGGAACGCATAATCAGGAAGAGGAATAAGTAACTCATGGCACGTGCAAAGTTTGAACGGAATAAACCCCACGTCAACATTGGAACCATTGGTCACGTTGACCACGGTAAAACAACGCTGACGGCTGCAATTACAATGACCCTCTCGGCTTTGGGGCAGGCAGCAGCTAAAAAGTACGATGAAATCGATGCAGCACCCGAAGAAAAAGCGCGGGGCATCACGATTAACACCGCTCACGTTGAATATGAGACGGCTGATCGTCACTATGCACACGTCGATTGTCCCGGACATGCTGACTATGTGAAGAACATGATCACCGGCGCGGCTCAAATGGATGGCGGCATCCTGGTTGTGTCGGCTGCTGATGGTCCCATGCCTCAAACGCGTGAACACATCCTTCTGGCAAGACAGGTCGGCGTACCCCGGCTGGTGGTCTTCCTGAACAAGAAGGACATGGTGGATGACGATGAGCTTTTGGAACTGGTTGAACTGGAGGTACGTGAGCTGCTTAGCTCCTACGATTTCCCTGGTGACGATATTCCGATCGTGGCAGGTTCGGCGCTACAAGCGTTAGAAGCCATGACGGCTAACCCCAAAACCAAGCGTGGCGAAAACGAGTGGGTGGACAAGATCTACGAATTGATGGACAACGTTGATTCCTACATCCCAACTCCAGAGCGTGACATTGACAAGCCGTTCTTGATGGCAGTGGAAGATGTGTTCTCGATCACGGGTCGTGGAACCGTTGCGACTGGTCGGATTGAGCGGGGTGAAGTCAAGGTTGGCGACACCGTTGAACTGGTTGGTATTCGTGACACGCGTTCGACGACTGTAACGGGTATCGAAATGTTCAAGAAGAGCCTTGAGAAAGGAATGGCTGGCGACAACGCGGGTGTTCTCTTGCGCGGTTTGCAAAAGGATGACATTGAGCGGGGCATGGTCATTGCCAAGCCCAAGTCGATTACACCCCACACCAAGTTTGAATCTGAGGTGTACATCCTGAAAAAGGAAGAAGGTGGTCGTCATACGCCCTTTTTCCCTGGCTATCGTCCTCAATTCTACGTGCGAACCACGGATGTGACGGGTACGATCAGCGACTTCACGACGGATGAAGGCGGCGAAGCCGAAATGGTGATGCCCGGTGATCGCATCAAAATGACCGTTGAACTCATCAACCCGATCGCCATTGAGCAAGGCATGCGCTTTGCCATTCGTGAAGGTGGACGGACAGTAGGGGCGGGTGTCGTTGCCAAGATCTTGAAATAGATTGCCCTAGTAGGGACGTTACATGTAACGTCCCTACAGCAGTCGTGAACAACAGTTCTAGAACATCACCCTCTAAGAAATAGCGCTGATCGCTGACGGCTATCAGTCAAACAGAACCTTGACAATTTAGGCTTACTCCAATGGCAACTATTCAGCAGCAAAAGATTCGCATTCGACTGAAAGCATTCGATCGTCGGTTACTTGATACATCCTGTGAAAAGATCGTAGACACGGCTAACCGGACGAATGCGACTGCGATCGGTCCGATTCCCCTTCCCACGAGACGACGCATTTACTGCGTCCTTCGATCGCCACACGTAGACAAGGACTCTCGTGAGCATTTTGAAACCCGTACCCACCAGCGTATTATTGACATTTATCAGCCGTCCTCAAAAACGATCGATGCGCTCATGAAGCTGGATTTACCAGCAGGTGTGGATATTGAAGTGAAGCTCTAAAAGCGGTAAATAACGCCTTGCTGTCGCTGTTAAGGTGATACATGGTCAGTAATGACTGACTCCGTGTTTGTACAGGACAGCAAACGTTTCTCTGCTATTTTTTATACCCCAGTAGCCGTAATAATCCTGATACGGCTGCCCCGCTTCAGTCTAGATACGGTACAGTAGAGGAAGAAGTACTGTCTCTGACTTGATAACTAATGGCACCTTCTTCATCGATCGCGGTTCGAGAACTCCCTCTTTTCCCCTTACCTGAAGTGGTTTTGTTCCCAGGGCGACCTTTGCCACTTCATATTTTTGAGTTTCGCTATCGAATCATGATGAATACGATCCTCGAAGGTGATCGACGCTTCGGCGTTGTCATGTGGGATCAGGCTCAAGGTAAACCTGCTGCGATCGGTTGCTGTGCTGAAATTATTGAATTTCAACGGTTGCCAGACGATCGCATGAAGGTGTTGACGCTGGGGCAGCAACGGTTTCGCGTTTTAGAATACGTTCGAGAGAAGCCGTATCGGGTTGGCTTGGTGGAGTGGATTGAAGACCATCCTCCCGAAACCGATTTAGATCCGTTGGCAAGCAATGTGTCGCAATTGCTTCAAGATGTCGTTCGTCTTTCGGCAAAGCTGACGGGACAGGAGATTGAATTGCCGGAAACGATGCCAGACTTGCCGATCGAGCTTTCTTATTGGATTGCCAGTAATCTCTACGGTGTAGCCGATGAGCAACAAGCCCTGTTGGAACTACAGGATACAGCCGCACGCTTAAACCGCGAAGCGGAGATTTTGACATCAACGCGGAACCATCTTGCGGCTAGAACGGTGTTGAAAGATACGCTGGACGATACATTGTCCTAGGGCACGTTATCAATCCAGCTCGAAACCTTTGGTATCAGCATTGCCGCGCCCGCCTCGACACACCAAGCTAAGGGCTGGAACTCTTGCTGTAAGCAATGTGTAGTTGTAATTGATGACAGCCTCTAGCTTGGTCGTTATAAGGTTCGGTTTCATCTGTACCATCTGGTTCCTCCTAATCGTATGCGGCTGACGGCAAGTATCTCTATCCTTGCCATTAACCGTATTTTTAGTATCGATCTATACGTTTGCGTAAAATTACTTAGCGAGAACTTTAAACAACCTACGGGAGCGCATAAAGTTTCCGCGAAATGACGGGCAACCATTGGGCATAACCGAGAATCCACGGCTATCGTTGGGTGCATGAGCTGAAATTCTCTTGGTTACTACTCCCAGTTAAGGTTTACTTATGCAGAATGTCCTTGTTCGTCCTCAAACTGCGGTTCTTCAACCCTCTGGTTCTCTTCATTCTGGGAACGTAGTCACATTCCAACATGAGTTGAATGCAGCCATCCTGTCTGAACAGCATTCGAGCCTCGTGGTTGACATGGCTCAGGTTGAGTCGATCGACAGTGACGGTCTGATGGCGTTGGTCTCGGCGTTAAACATGTCGCAACGCTTAAATAAGCGTCTGAGCCTTTGCTCCATTTCGCATTCAGTGCGGATTATTTTGGAACTCACTCAACTCGATCGCGCCTTTGAAATTCTGGAAGGACGCGCTCTACTCACCGAAGCATTGGCTTGAGTAACGCTTGTCTCAGCTATCGTCTATCTGAACCTAAGCTTGCTTGTAGATGTAGTGATTGGCCAGCGAGATGCGCTCGTTTAGTGTGTCGGCTGGTTTTGTTCTTTGAGTCCGACCCTTCTTGCAACCGTTCATTTAAGTAACATTGCTATACTGACCAGTGCCAGGATTGACTCAGGTACTGGATGTAGGAAGGAGTTCGCCGTGACGGTTGCTGTTGATGCGTTATTGACCCCAGACATTTTGAAACCAGCCCGCTATCTGGGCAACGAGCTGGGCGCTGTGCATAAGCCCTGGGATGCAGCGACCGTCCGCTGGGTACTGACGTATCCAGAGATTTATGAAGTGGGTGCTTCTAACCTGGGGCACATTATCCTCTACACCATTCTGAATGCTCAGCCTCGGCAGTTGTGCGATCGGGCTTATTTGCCTGCACCGGATCTGGCAACGAAACTGCGGGAAACGCAAACGCCACTGTTTGCCGTGGAGTCACGTCGATCGCTCATTGACTTCGATATTTTGGGCTTTAGCCTGAGCTATGAGCTTGGAGCAACGAATATTCTTGAAATGCTGGCGCTGGCAGGCATTCCGTTGACCTGGCGAGAACGGCAACAGGCAGAACACTGCCGAGACGCGGAGACGCAGAGCAACTTTGCAGATGGTTCACAATTAGCGCTTAAGCAACCGACTCACGCGTCCTATCCACTCATTTTTGCAGGTGGGCAGACGGCAACATCGAACCCTGAACCCTATGCAGACTTCTTTGATTTTATGGCGTTGGGCGATGGGGAGGAACTGCTGCCCGAAATCGGGTTGGTGTTGGAAGAGGGCAAGACAGCCGGATTGAGCCGAGAAGCCCTTTTGCTAGATTTAGCTCAAATACCAGGGGTGTACGTTCCTCAGTTTTATGAGGCGGCACTGGATGGTTCGGTTCACCCCATCCGATCGGAGGTGCCTGCCCGTATCTTGCGGCGCGTTGCCGATCCGATGCCTGCCTATTCTGTCGGGTTAGTGCCCTATGTTGAAACGGTACACGATCGCCTTACGGTAGAAATCCGCCGAGGCTGCACGCGGGGCTGTCGGTTTTGCCAGCCAGGAATGCTCACCCGTCCAGCGCGGGATGTAGAGCCAGCAGCGGTTGTAGATGCGATCGAGCAAGGAATGCGGGCAACGGGCTATAACGAGTTCTCGCTGCTGTCGCTGAGTTGTTCGGACTATCTGGCGCTGCCTGCGGTGGGGCTGGAGATTAAAAAGCGGCTGAAGGACGAAAATATTTCACTCCTGTTGCCAAGCCAACGGGTCGATCGCTTTGACGAAAACATTGCGAACATTCTGGGTGGTACACGCCAGTCTGGGCTGACCTTTGCACCAGAAGCGGGTACCCAGCGGTTGCGGGACATTATCAACAAAGGCTTAACGAATGAAGAGCTTTTGCGAGGGGTGAAAACCGCCTGGGAACAGGGGTGGGAGAAGGTCAAGCTGTATTTCATGATTGGGCTTCCAGGCGAAACGGATGTCGATGTGGTGGGCATTGCGGAGACGGTGCGCTGGCTGCAACAGGAGTGCAGTGCCAAGGGTCGCAAACGGCTGCACTTTAACCTCACAATTTCTAATTTCACACCGAAGCCACACACGCCGTTTCAGTGGCATTCGGTTTCAACGGCTGAATTTGCCCGCAAGCAACGGCTGCTACAAGACGAATTTCGTCGCCTGCGCAACTTAAAGGTCAACTTTACCGATGTCCGCATTTCGGCAATGGAGGATTTTGTGGGCAGGGGCGATCGTCGTCTGTCCTCCGTCATCCGGCGCGCCTGGGAACTGGGTGCCGGAATGGATGCCTGGTGGGAAAGCCTCGATCGTGCGTTTGGGGCATGGACACAGGCGATCGCTGAATCGGGACTGGATTGGAAATATCGCCAGGTTGAACGGGGCGAGTGGAATGTGTTTGAAGAGAAGGATAAAGGCTTAAGGATAAAGGATGAGAAGGAGCTTAAGCCTTTATCCTTTATCCCTTATCCTTCCTTCGACGCTCCTCTCCCCTGGGATCATCTAGATACGGGGATTGATAAGCAGTGGTTGAAGGATGACTTACAGCGGGCGCTAGAGGCTGCTACCGTGCCCGACTGCTCATTTGATGGGTGCTCTCATTGTGGGGTATGCGGCACCGATTTTGGGCATAACGTGGTGGTACCACCTCCCGCTATGCCGCCGTTTGCCGGACATTTTGTGCCCAATCAGCAGCGGGTGCAGCGGGTGCGGGTCTGGTTGGGCAAGCAGGGTGAAATGGCGCTGGTGAGCCATCTTGATCTGGTGCGACTGTTCGATCGCGGGGTGCGACGAGCCGCCTTGCCGATCGCGTTTACAGGCGGGTTTCATCCAGGTCCGCGCATTATTCCTGCCAGTGCGCTACCGCTGGGCTGGACGAGTGCGGGCGAAATTGTGGATTTTGAACTCACGCAACCAATGGAGTTGGCAACCTTCCAGGCAAAATTAGCCGCCCAGCTTCCGGCTGAGATTCCCATCTACCATGTAGAATCTGTGCCAGTGAACGCACCTGCTGCCACGCAACTGCTAGACCAGGCAGAGTACGTGATGACCGTTGGCGTTGCAGGTGATGAAAGCCCGTCTGTGGCGCTGCCGTCTCTACAAGCGTGGCAAGTATGGGTAGACAGCATCCAAACTGCCGATGCCATCTGGTTTGAACACACCACGAAGTCCGGCAAGGCGCAGACCATCAACCTGCGCGATCGCCTCTTTCACTTAACCATAGATGCGATCAACGATGAAGCGTCGATCGCCCTTCGCTACATCGGCAGCCACCGCAACGATGGCACGTTGCTACGCCCCGATCACGTCATCTACATGCTGGAACAGGCTTCTGGTCAGGCATTGCAGTTGCTGCACGTACATCGCGATCGACTGGTTTTGGCAACACCGGAAGATTGGGTGAAGGCAGAGGGCAGAGGGCAACAGGCAGAAGGCTAAAAAAGGCAGTAGGCAGAAGGCTAAAGGCTAAAAAAGGCAGTAGGCAAGGAAGTTTTTGGTTTTTAGTAGGAGTCAGGAACAGCTCATCACTAACAACCTTAGCGAAGCCATGCCGTAGCTTGTTTCTCGAAGAGTAGGCTTTACAACTAACAACTAACAACTAACAACCAACAACTGGTTCTACTCCTCACTCCTCACTCCTCACTCCTCTCCTCTTCCAGTTATCGATTCTTCAACTTTAGTGGCAGAGAAATCTGTACACGCTATAATGCAACTCAACAGAGGCTGCTGCGGGTTGAAGACTCTTAGGAGTACCGCCAGTGATCAGCACTTGGTGTTGAATGCAGCTTTCTTAGCCAGACTTCCCGTTCATTTTTACAGAGCTTGATGCCTTCTCTTGTGAGCAGGTATTGAGCTGATTTAGTCGATCGTTACTTCAGTGGTCTTTGCCATCATTCACAATTTTGAGGCTGCTAGAGACAGCGTTGCCTCAGAATCAGAAACGCTTCGCAGTCATTGCGTCATTTTAGAGCCTACACGCTTTAGAGCTTACACACTACGCAGTGGCTTATCTGCACGAGCCGCGAGGGGATTGCGCACTGACTTCTCCCGCAGCCGCCAACTTTTGAGGAAATTGAATGTCTAAGCAAATTGTGATCGCAGAGCAGCATCGGATTGCTGCGGTTTTTTCGGAAGATCAAATTCAAGAATTGATTGTTGCGACGGGTAGCCATCAGGTAAGCGATGTCTACCTTGGGATTGTCGAAAACGTTTTACCCGGTATTGATGCGGCGTTTGTCAACATTGGTGACAGCGAACGGAATGGGTTTATTCACGTTACAGATTTGGGTCCCTTGAAGCTGCGCCGTATGGCTGGCTCGATTACCGAATTGTTGGCTCCCCAGCAAAAAGTGCTGGTGCAGATTATGAAGGAGCCGACGGGAAATAAAGGACCACGGCTGACGGGCAATATTTCGCTGCCCGGTCGCTACCTGGTACTGATGCCCTACGGCAAAGGCGTAAACCTCTCTCGCCGCATTCGGAATGAGAATGAACGCAATCGACTTCGGGCACTGGCGATTCTGGTAAAGCCTGATGGCATGGGAATTGTGGTTCGCACTGAAGCGGAAAACATGCCCGAAGACGCCATCATTGAAGACCTGGAAGCGCTGCAAAAGCAATGGGAATTGGTGTTGCAAGAAGCCAAGACGACTCGTGCACCAGCACTGCTGAATCGGGATGATGATTTTATTCAGCGGGTGCTGCGGGATGTCTACAGCGCGGATGTCAACCGTATTGTGGTGGACTCTCACACCGGGTTGAAACGGGTGCGGCAACAGTTGACCAACTGGGGTGGGGGTGAATTGCCACGGGGGGTGTTGATCGACCACCATCGCGATCGCGCTCCCATCATGGAGTATTTCCGCATCAATGCCGCCATCCGCGAGGCACTCAAACCGCGAACCGATTTGCCCTCTGGTGGCTATGTCATTATTGAGCGGACAGAAGCCTTGACCGTCATTGACGTGAACTCTGGCTCGTTTACGCGCTCTGCCACTGCCCGTGAAACCGTACTGTGGACGAATTGTGAAGCCGCAACAGAAATTGCGCGTCAGCTTCGGTTGCGTAATATTGCTGGCATCATCATCGTTGACTTTATCGACATGGATCAGCGCCGCGACCAACTGCAAGTGCTGGAACATTTCAACAAAGCGCTGCGGGCAGACAAGTCGCGACCGCAGATTGCTCAATTGACTGAACTTGGATTGGTAGAGCTAACGCGCAAACGCCAGGGCAAGAATATCTACGAAATTTTTGGTCGTCCCTGCCCAACGTGCGGTGGCTTAGGTCATCTGGTGCATTTACCAGGAGAGAGTGATACAGCAGAAGGCGACATTGTGGAACGTCCGGCGGCTGTTTCACTGCGAGACTCACGCACCGTCGATCGCGGAGGGCGCGGACGTGGACGCGATCTCGTTCTGCCTAGCCCACTCAGTATCCCTGAATCAACCTGGGAAGACCGCAGCGAAGACCTGGACGATACCGATGATATGCAGGAACTGGGTCTGAACCATCCCAGCTATCAGGAGCTTGGGGGTAATAGTCGCCGTCGCCGCCGTCGTCGTCCCGGTGAAGATGGTCGTATTGAAGGGCGACCCGAAGGACGTTCTAGTAGTCCACCCTACCCCAGCGCACCCACGCTCAAGCTTGATCTTGGCAACGAGGGGGAACCCTCGATCGCAACAGACCTACCGTTTAGTGGGCGCTCCGATCGCCCAGAACGTCCGGCGCGAGGGCGTAGTAGTCGAGGTCGAGGCAACCGCGACAGCACTGCACCAGAATTTCTGCCCAGTCGGGATGCTTCTGCCAAGGACGTGGGAGCCGTGCCAGACTCAACCTACGGACAAGAAGCGACTTCAGAGATTGGCTATCCAGAAGAACGGCGTGGTCGATCGAGACGCGAATCCTCACGCCCACCTCAAGAGCCACCAGAAGTCATTTCGGTGGAAATGTCACCCGAAGAGCAGGAGGTCTACGCCTGGATGGGCATTTCACCGCTAGTGTTATCAAATCAGGAGGTGAAAAACCCGAAAGCCGCCATTATTTCAGTGGTTTTACCAGGAGAAGCCCCCCTTGCAGCAGCAGAACCCGAACAAATGTCGCTGCCAGACCCCATAGAAACCGCTCCCGCAGAAGCCACTTCTAGAGAGCCAGTCGTCGTATCCTCCAGACCAAGGCAACGAGTGATTGAGCGTGACGTGACAAATGAACCAGAGCCAGCCCCCCCGCAGGTTCAACCTGATGTAGAGGCAGCGCTCATGTTAGAGTCAGCCGCTGTAGAGACATCAGACATAGATTCCGCCAATGGAAATGACACGCCTGTGACTCGCCGTCGTCGCCGTCGTTCTTCGGCAACCACCTCTGACTAAGCGGTTACTGAAGAGCCGCGACATGGGCTTGATCAAGAAAGAATCAGCGCTTCATCCCAGATTGCAGGCTAGAGTCATCCTGAAGGAATCGTTAGCTACGGATTGATTTTGCGATGAAATGTGACAGCCAGCTTCAGAGACAGCAGCTAGAACTCACTACAGAATTTCAGTCGCACGCTTCGACGATCGTGGCGGGTGTGGATGAAGTCGGTCGAGGGGCACTGTTTGGACCTGTTGTGGCAGCGGCGGTGATTCTCTCGCCTGAGTCTGCCATGAATCTTGCTCAAGCAGGAGTCACGGATAGCAAGCTCCTGTCACCAGAACGACGGCTTGTGTTGGCAAAGGAAATTCTTGCTAGCGCTGTAGCGGCTCAGGTTCGCTATGCCTCTGTTTGGGAAATCGATCGCCTGAACATCTTGCAAGCCTCTCTTCTAGCGATGAAGCGTGCGATACTCAGGCTCTCTGTCGTACCAGACTTATGTTTGGTTGATGGTAATCAGCGGATTCCAGGGCTATCGATTCCGCAAGAAACGTTGGTGAAAGGAGATCAACGATCGTTGGCGATCGCGTCTGCCAGCATTCTTGCCAAAGTCTGGCGTGATCACCTCATCACGCGTCTGGCAAGCAAGTATCCTCAATACGATCTTGCAGCCAACAAAGGCTATGGTACCCCAGCTCATCGAGCCGCCCTGCATGTACACGGACTTTCACGCTGGCATCGCCGCTCCTTCAGCCCGTGCCGTCTAGATACAAAAGCAGAAGATAAACAGCTACTGCTCTAACGCCCTTGCCTGTATAGCCAATTTGACTAGCCAATTTGATCAGGCAAGTGGGCTGTTAGTGGGCAAGATGGAGGCAGGGACGGCTGGATCTGCTGAAGTTGAAATAGCCCACGCTGTATAGTCTGCTAACAGATGGTGCATCAAGCGTTGTTTCACCGTTAGCAAGACGCTTTTCAACAACCCGTTTGTGGTGGCTTCCAAAATTGGCTTGGGCGTAAACGTGATCGGGGGCGGCACATCAACCTGCACCTCGAGATTGACCCTGCCTCGTAAAATCGTTGCCCCATTACTCTGGTGCGGTTGCAATCTGCCCACCAAACTTAACTTAAATCGCTGGTCGATATAATCAATCCCTCGAATTTCACATCCAGTCGATTGCACATGCACGGTGCCATCGCACTCCGACCAAACATGTAGATCGACGATCGGCTGCATCGTCAGCATCATAAAATTTAAGGGTCGCATTTTCAAACGAAACAGCTCATCCCCAAGCGTCTCAATCTGGCTGGAGGCGGCTAAAGCACTCACTACCCGCTGAGGCTGGCGGAGATAGTGTTGAATGGGAATCGGCTGTTCTGAAACCGCCATTTCAACCGTCTGAAAGGCAGTGAAGCGACTATACATGGCTAAGCAACCCAGGGTTAAATAGGAGATTCGGATCTCAGTATTCCTTCTAATCTTAAACAAATATAAAGGAATTTTTCGTATTCTTTTCAGTAGATACACGTTCTATCTTATGACAGACTATTCTTGCAGAATTCTCATCAGAAATCTCATTTATCTGAGAATGGTAAGAAGAATTGTTGCTATGGTGAGGTTTAGTTTCAGGCGGTAAGGAGTAGCGCAATGATAGTCTCGATCGCCCACCTGGGTCCCTCTGGCACCCATACTGAAGCCGCCGCACTGCAATATGCCGCCTGGTTTACTCAAGCCACTGGTGAGGAGACTCAGTTGTGCCCTTACCCCAGCATTGCCCTGTCGTTACGCGCTGTGGCTGAAGGTGAAGTCACTGTAGCCGTTGTGCCAGTCGAGAACTCCACTGAGGGCAGCGTCGCCATGACATTAGATGGCTTGTGGCAAATTGGCAGCTTGCAAATTCAGTCAGCGCTGGTTTTACCCATTCGACATGCGCTGTTGTCCTATGCCACCACTACCGAAACCATCAAAACGGTTTACTCCCACCCGCAGGCGCTGGCCCAGTGTCAGGGCTGGCTCGAAACCTTTCTGCCTGCTGCCAAGCTGATTCCCATCAATTCGACGACGGAAGCGCTTCAGCATTTAGCAGAAGACTCCACGATCGCCGCCATCTCTTCCCAACGTGCCGCTCAGCTCTACAACGTGCCCATCCTGAGCGATGCAATCAATGACAATCCTGACAACAGCACCCGCTTCTGGGTTCTCAGTCAGCAGTCGTCTCCTGGTGGTTGCCACACGTCCCTCGCCTTCACCGTGCATGATCTTCCTGGTTCTTTGGTCAAACCACTGCAAGTTTTTGCCAGTCGTGGAATCAATCTGAGCCGCATCGAATCTCGCCCCGCCAAGCGATCGCTCGGTGACTACCTGTTTTTTGTCGATTTGGAAGCCGATGCCCGCACACCAGCAGTACAACAGACCCTAGCAGAACTCACCACCAGCACCGCAACGCTGAAAGTGTTCGGCAGCTACGACGTTTTACCGACGGGGGAGAGGGGAGAGGAGTAAGGAGCTGATCCAGTTGTTAGTTGTTGGTTGTTAGTTGTTAGTGCTGAAGCATTCCTAATTTCTTCTAAAAACTAAAAACCAAAAACTCTCTTGCCCTCATCCCTCATCCTTCTGCCCTTATCTACTCCCTACTCCCTGCTCCCTACTCCCACCTTCTGCCCTCTGCCTTCTGCCCTCTGCCTTCTTCTAACCTTACTCCCAACTCCCAGCTACAGAGGCTTCAACGCCAACACCCAAAAACTCTCGCACCAGCCGAAGGTAAGTTGGCGCATCTTCTAGCATGGGAAAGTGCGCCGTATCAGGAATGACGACGTATTGGATGTGGTCGTTCAACGCAGCGGCTTGTCGTCCCATTGCGGCGGGGATGATGATGTCACGATCGCCCGCTACTAGCAGTGTGGGTACTGTAAGGCGCGCAAACTCCTGGGGCATCACCTCGGTTGCCTTTTTGCTCACGCAGGTAAAAATGGTGCCTAAAGCTGCGTCATAATCTGCCATGAGAAAATCATTGAGGAACGAGCGGCTAATAGCTCCGGGTAGCGCACGGTGGAGAAAGCGCTGCATGAAGAGCCGATCGACAAAGGGTAGCCCATAAAGCCAGCGCGGTCGAAACTTAACCACGTAGCCGCCAAATTTGTAGAAGGCATTGAAGGCTTTTTCGTCGTACTCAAAAATGCCGCTACAGGTGAGAATGGCACGATCGACGCGATCGGCATATAAATTCAAAAAGAATGTGGCAACCGACGCACCCATCGAGTGAGCGTTTAGGTAGACACGCTGTAAGCCAAGCGCATCTAGGAGTCCAGCAAGATCGTCTGCGTAACTTTCTAGTTCATAGCTCAGTTCAGCCGCCGTCTCCTGTGGGTCAGCTAGAGGGGATGTTTCGCTGTTGGAGCGCGATCGCCCAAAGCCGCGCATGTCATAGAGTAGGCAATCGAAGCGATCGGACAATGCTCTAGCGGTGCTTTCCCAATACCGGGCAGAGCCGCCCCACCCATGCACAAAAACCAGCACGGGCTTACCAGAAGGTTCGGCATTTTCCGACGCTGTAATCCATTCGTAGTAGTGATTAAAGCCGCGAACGTTAACGTAAGACATTGAGGAAAAGAGTTGTTAGCGGTTAGTTGTTGGTTTTTAGATCTAACAACCAAAAACCAACAACTAGCAACTAGGCAGATTCAGGTTTGGGCAGCGATGAGGGATGGATAATGAGTTCGGCGGTCGATCGCTTCTCGACCATTTCGCGGGTAATGCTACAGCGGGTGACATCTTTCCGCGAGGGCAGTTCGTACATTACGTCCAGCATCAGTTCTTCAACAATGCTGCGGAGGGCACGAGCGCCTGTTTTGCGGCGGTAGGCTTCCTGGGCGATCGCGCGGATCGCCTCTTGCCGGAACTCTAGCGTTACATTGTCCATCTTCAGGAGCTTCTGGTACTGCTTCACCAGCGCATTGCGTGGTTCGGTCAGAATTGCCGTCAAAGCATCTTCGTCTAGTGGATTGACAACTGCCATTACAGGCACCCGTCCAATAAATTCAGGAATCATGCCAAACTTCACCAGGTCATCGGGTTCCATATGGCGCAACACGTCTGCTGTTCGCTTTTCTTTGGGTTGTGCTTCACCGGGTTGGATAAAGCCCATCGATTTTTTACCAATCCGCTGTTCGACGGCTTTGTCCAGCCCAACAAACGCGCCCCCACAGATAAAGAGGATGTTGCTGGTGTCAATCTGAATGCAGTCCTGGTAAGGGTGCTTACGTCCACCTTGAGGCGGCACATTGGCAACCGTGCCTTCTAGCATTTTCAGCAACGCTTGCTGTACGCCTTCACCCGAAACATCGCGGGTAATGGAGGGGTTTTCGCTTTTGCGAGCAATCTTGTCGATTTCGTCGATGTAGATAATGCCGCGCTGTGCCTCTTCGACATCTAGGTCAGCCACTTGCAGCAGGCGTAGAAGGATGTTTTCCACATCCTCACCCACATAGCCAGCCTCGGTTAGCGTTGTGGCATCCGCCACCGCAAAGGGTACATCCAGAATCTCTGCCAGGGTTTGAGCCAGCAGCGTTTTTCCACAGCCTGTAGGACCAATCAGCAGAATGTTGGACTTTTGCAGTTCAACGGGATCTTCTGCCTGTGCCTTGCCGTTGGTTTTGGATTGGGTGAAGCTCAGGCGCTTGTAGTGGTTGTAAACCGCGACTGAAAGCACCTTTTTGGCATCATCTTGACCGATGACATGCTCGTCCAGGTACTTTTTGATCTCGCGCGGCTTTGGAATCTGATTCAAGGACAGATTCGCAGACCGCGCCTTGCGTTTTTCAGGCGATTGCTCACGGCGCTGCACAGGCTGAGGAGCCGCCGCGCTGGAGTCAAACAGTTCTTCGTCCAGGATTTCGTTGCAGAGGTCAACACATTCGTCACAAATGTAAACTCCCGGTCCGGCGATGAGTTTGCGAACCTGCTCCTGAGATTTACCACAAAAGGAACATTTGAGATGGGAGTCGTACTTGTTAGGCATATCTACCTCTTAGTGAACGGCGGCAACAGCCTCTCCCGCTTTAGGAAGATTTTGTCTGGAAATGACCTGATCAATCAGCCCGTAATCCTTCGCTTCGATCGCAGACATAAAAAAGTCGCGCTCGGTATCCATCTCCACCCGCTCAAACGGCTGTCCCGTATGATGTGCCAGCAATTCGCTGAGCTTGCGTTTGTGGTAGAGAATTTCTTTCGCCTGAATTTCAATATCAACGGCTTGCCCTTGCGCCCCACCAAGTGGCTGGTGAATCATGATGCGAGAATTGGGTAGAGACATCCGTTTGCCCTGAGCACCTGCCGCCAGAAGAAACGCTCCCATGCTGGCAGCCAGACCAAAACAAATCGTCACGACATCAGAGCGCACTTGCTGCATGGTATCGTAAATCGCCATGCCTGCTGTCACAGAACCGCCAGGAGAGTTGATGTAAAGCTGAATGTCCTTTTCGGGTTCTTCAGCTTCGAGAAACAGCAGTTGAGCGACGATCGAATCCGACACCATGTCATCGATCGGAGTGCCCAGGAAAACGATGCGCTCTCTGAGTAGCCGAGAATAGATATCGAACGCGCGATCGCCCCGACCCGACTGCTCAACCACCATCGGCACGACGTTGCTGGGGTCGATCGAGGTGACATCCAGAGAGTTAAAGCTATTGATGGAGTAGTTAGGAGAGCGAGATACAAACATAGTCGGTGTGGTTGCCTGAATTCACTGTAAACCGGATCTTTGCACGTCTGCACAAGTGCTTGATGCATGAAGTCGCAGCCTATACCCAAACATTATGCCTTAACTCATCGAGGACTTGTGGGCACCCAGGCGAAATGCTCTGCTATTGTAGCCTGGGTGTTTCAAGGCGCAACGCCTTCCTTCCAGAGAATAGACAAAATGGTGTGCCAAACTGCTATTCCTGCTACTCAATGTCAGAGGATTCTGCTTTTGCCTTGCTTTTACGCGTTTTTTTCGGCTTTTCGGCTTCAACGTCGGGCGTTGCTTCGCTGTCAGCAGTGGTAGCAGGCACATCCACTGCATCAGGCGCGTCAGGCGTAGCTTCGTCAGGTGTTTCAACGACGGTCGATGTCACATCAACAGTGCTGGTAGAGGCTTCGAGATCAGGGGTGGCTTCAGTCTCGCTGAGTGCTTTAACATCTGGTGCTCCTTCAAGCAACGCCTCGTCTTCATCTGGTTTTGCTAGCGTCCCTTCCGGTACGAGTTCGATCGTGGAGTGTTCAATCAGCCAGTTGACGATCTTTTCCTTCAGCAGATCTTCTGAGACGACCGCTTGCAACCGATCGGGATCAATGTCTCGATCGCCCAGTTCTTTGAGCAGTTCGGTCGTTTTTGCGGTGACTTCTTCTGGCTCAACCTTGAGCGATTCGCGTTTGGCGACCTCGCCCAGGGCAAGGGTTCGTTTGATGCGATCGATCGCTTCTGGGCGCGATCGCTCCTTCAGCATGGGAATCGTGTCCTGGTTAAACAACCGCCTCACGTCAATGCCCTGGTTTTGAAGCTGCATCGCAGTCTGGTTCAAAAGATAGCTAAGCTCCCGTTCTACCAATGTTTCTGGCAGATCGACCTCAATGTGCTTCAGCAATTCATCTAGAATGACTTGCTCTTTGTTCGCCGTTGTTTTGGCTTCAGCTTCTTCGGTGTAGCGCGTTTTGAGGGACGATCGCAGCTCTGCCAGCGTTTCAAACTCACTCACTTCTTGAGCAAAATCATCGTCAAGCTCAGGCAGTTCCTTTTCCTTGATCTCTTTCAGCGTGATGGTAAATTGAGCCGCTCGACCTGCCAGCGTTTCTTGCGGGTAGTCTTCCGGGAAGGGGATGGGCAGATCTTTGGTTTCGCCAGGGTTCATACCCACAATGCCATCAATGAACCCTTCGATAAATTTGCCTTCGGTTAGCTCGACCTGAAAATCTTCAGACTCGCCGCCGGGAAACGGCTCGGGTTCTGCATCCGGGTCATCGCTGAGGAGTACACCTTTGTAGTCCACGATGGTGACATCGCCCAGTTGAGCCGCACGTCCTTCCACAGGAATTAGGGTAGCGGTTTGCTCCTGATATTGTTTCAGCACCGTATCTACCTGCTCCAGATCTGGCTTGATCTCTTCTGCCTGAAGCTGAAAGTCAGTGTACTGAGCAAGGGTGACATCGGGCTGTACATCCACTGAGGCGGAGAAGGTGAGCGCTGCCCCTGGCACGAACTGGCTAACCAGCTCTTCAAAGGACGATCGCAATTGATAATTGCCCAGCGCGTCGATCTTTTCTTGCTCGATCGCCTGCTTTAGCGTTTCGTCAATGAGTTCTTCTAGTGCCGTCGCTTTAAGCTGCACCGAGCCAAAGCGCTGAATAAGTACCTGGCGTGGCACCTTCCCTTTGCGAAACCCAGGAATATTGGCAGAGCGGGTAAATTTCTGAATCACCTGCTCGTAAGCCTTTTGAGACATTTCCGGCGTAATTTCGATTTCCAGACCAATCTGGCTGGCGGGAAGCTTTTCCTGGGTAACTTTCATCGGTATATTTGCTACAGACAATTACTTTAGTGGGTTGCTGGCTCGGTGGGTTGCTAGCTTGGCGCGTCGCTCAGGGGGCACAAAATCGCCCACTTAAATGTGACACAAACAGTCGAAACAGGCGATCGCATTCACTGCATCGCCGCAATATGTCATCGTAACTGATCCTGATCAAGGGTTACGCATTAGTTTAAGTGAATCTTAAAAATAGAACCACCATTGGGTTTACGAAAAATTTCGTTAGCACGCTGAAACTCCCTGGAGGCGTATGCTGAAAGAGAGGCTTTTGGATCACCTCGGAGGAAATTACGTTGGTTCATCCCTATCGGGTCGCCATTCTAGGAGCGACGGGTGCTGTTGGTACCGAACTTCTGTCCCTGCTTGAGCAGCGGGACTTTCCGATCGCCGATTTGAAGCTACTGGCATCCCCGCGATCGGCGGGTCAGACACTCTCCTTTAAGGGTGAATCGTTGCCCCTCGAAGCCGTTGATGACAAAAGCTTCAAAAATATCGATCTGGTGCTGGCATCGGCAGGTGCATCGGTATCCAAGACCTGGGTGAAAACGGCGATCGCGTCTGGGGTCGTTTTTATTGACAATTCCAGCGCCTTTCGGATGGATACCTCCGTACCGCTAGTGGTGCCAGAGGTGAACCCTCAAGCGGCAGCGACTCACCGGGGACTGATTGCCAACCCTAACTGCACGACCATTCTGATGGCGGTGGCGGTGTATCCACTCCATCAGGTGCAGCCCCTTCGACGCGTCGTAGCTGCAACCTATCAATCTGCCAGCGGTGCAGGGGCACGGGCAATGGAAGAGGTGAAAACGCAAGCGCAGGCAATTTTGCACGGGCAGGAACCTGTTGCCGAACTCTTTCCCTACCCGCTGGCGTTCAATTTGTTTCCGCACAACTCTGCCCTCAACGACCAGGGGTATTGCGAAGAAGAAATGAAAATGGTCAACGAAACGCGGAAGATTTTCGGTGTTCCTGACCTGCGGGTGACGGCAACCTGTGTACGGGTTCCCGTACTGCGGGCGCACTCAGAAGCGCTTAACCTGGAGTTTGAGCAGCCGTTTGATGTGGCACACGCACGCACCCTGTTGAGTCAAGCTCCGGGTATAACGTTGGTAGAAGACTGGCAGGCAAATTACTTCCCTATGCCGATCGATGCCAGTGGTCAAGACAACGTGCTTGTAGGACGCATCCGCCAGGATCTGTCTCATCCTGCCAGTTTGGAACTCTGGCTGTGTGGCGACCAGATCCGCAAAGGGGCGGCGCTCAATGCGGTGCAGATTGCCGAACTGCTGGTACAGCAGAATCTCATTCAGCCGTCGATCGCCCTTGCAAATTAGCGCCATTAGCGATTAGCTAATAAGCAGTACTTGTGATATCTGGCGAGAGATCGCTTCTGGTTGGCTATTAAGACACGACGCTAACAACCAACAACTAACAACCAACAACTGTACCCGTGTGGTGAATTTTGGACGAGTTTTAACTGCAATGATCACGCCGTTCAAGGACGATGGCAGCGTTGATTTTGCGATCGCCGCCAAGCTTGCGTCTCATCTAGCCGAGAACGGCACCGATACGCTGGTTGTCTGCGGCACAACGGGAGAATCGCCCACCTTGACCTGGGATGAAGAGTACGAACTTTTTCAGGTCGTGCAGCAGGCGGTTGCTGGAAAAGCAAAGATTATTGCCGGTGCGGGGTCAAACTCGACGCGAGAGGCGATCGCAGCAACCCAAAAAGCAGCTAAACTAGGGTTAGATGGTTCGTTGCAAGTCGTCCCCTATTACAACAAGCCACCACAGGAAGGGCTTTACCAGCATTTCAAGGCGATCGCGGAAGCTGAACCTGATTTGCCAATGATGCTTTACAACATTCCTGGGCGTACTGGGCAGAATATGCAACCTGAAACCATCGCTCGCCTTGCCACTATTAGCAATATTGTGGCAGTCAAGGAATCAACGGGTAATCTTGATCAAGCAAGTGAGATTCAACGTTTGACACCCACTGAGTTTGCACTCTACTCTGGAGATGACTCTATTACCCTGCCATTGCTGGCGATCGGTGGCACTGGAGTTGTCAGTGTTGCGAGCCATTTAGTTGGACCACAGCTTCAACAAATGATTCGTGCCTTTGAGTCAGGTCAGCATCAAGTTGCTACTAAGATTCATCTTGAGCTTTTTCCACTCTTCAAAGCCTTGTTTACGACCGCGAACCCGATCCCTGTGAAGGCAGCCCTGCGGTTACAAGGCTGGCAAGTTGGCTCTACCCGTCTTCCCTTGGCAGACGCTTCGACTGATTTAACGGCAGCTTTGAAGCCAGTAATGACACGTTTATCATTGCTTTAATCGCTCACTCTTCAGTCGCTTGATTGCCACAAAGTTTCTAGACAACTGAATAGACCACGACCCGCACTCACTTTCGTGCTAAGGACGTTCAACTGACTGGCGATCGGCAGTGCTTGTTGATTGATCAAGCCTCCGCACGGTTGTTGATCCAGTCAACCCTATGCTGCTTCGATGTAACCAGCTTTTCTAGAAAGCTTGCCGCTATCCCACTGCTGCTATCCCAGAACAGTTGCACCCTTGGCTGCACAGACTTTAATCTTTAACGTCTTTCTCAATCATCTCAACCAACTTTTTTACCTTTACACGTTCGATAAGGATGCCCATGACTCAAAACAACTCTTCACCCGCGCTGAAAATCATTCCCCTCGGTGGTTTGCATGAAATCGGCAAAAACACCTGCGTCTTTGAAATTAACGACGAGATTATCTTGCTCGACGCAGGGCTTGCATTCCCGACGGATGGGATGCATGGGGTGAATATCGTCCTGCCAGATATGACCTATCTGCGGGAGAACCGTCATAAAATTAAGGGCATGATTGTCACCCACGGTCACGAAGACCACATTGGCGGCATTGCCTTCCATCTCAAACAATTTGAGATTCCCATCATCTATGGTCCTCGCTTAGCGATGGCGTTACTTAAGGATAAATTGAGTGAAGCGGGTGTCACCAAGCGTACAGAACTCCGTACCGTCGGTCCGCGTGAAACCGTGCGACTCGGTAAATCCTTCTTTGTGGAGTTCATCCGTAACACGCACTCGATGGCAGATAGCTTTACAGTGGCGATTCGGACTCCAGTGGGTGTGGTCATTCACACGGGCGACTTTAAGGTTGACCATACGCCTGTGGATGGCGAATATTTTGACTTTCAACGACTGGCAGAATACGGCGAAAAAGGAGTTCATTGCCTGATCAGCGACTCGACCAACTCTGAAGTACCGGGAAGTACACCTTCCGAACGATCGGTCTATCCTAACCTCGATCGTATTTTTGCTCAGGCAAAAGGGCGCTTGCTGGTGACGACGTTTGCCTCGTCCGTCCATCGTATCAACATGATTCTCGATCTGGCGAAGAAGAACGGGCGGGTGGTATCAGTGGTCGGGCGATCGATGCTAAACCTCATCGCCCATGCCCGCACCCTGGGATACATCAAGTGTGACGACAATTTATTCCAGCCGCTCAACGTGCTCCAAAAGCTATCTGATGAGCATGTGTTGATTCTCACGACTGGCTCTCAGGGCGAACCGATGTCGGCGATGACTCGCATTGCCAACGGTGAGCATCGTCAAGTCAAGATTCGCGAGGGCGATACGGTCGTCTTCTCGGCAAACCCTATTCCAGGCAACACGATCGCGGTGGTCAATACGATCGACAAGCTCATGATGAAGGGCGCAAAGGTAATCTACGGCAAAGAACACGGCATTCATGTTTCGGGACATGGCTGTCAGGAAGACCAGAAGCTCATGCTGGGCTTAACTCGACCCAAATTCTTCTTGCCTGTGCATGGTGAGCATCGGATGCTGGTCAAGCATTCCCAAACGGCTCAGAGTGTAGGAGTGCCTGCTGAAAACATGGTGATTATTGACAATGGTGATGTGGTAGAGCTGACGGCAACCTCCATGCGAATTGCAGGTAAAGTGCCCTCTGGCATCGAACTGGTTGATACCTCCCGATCGGGTGTGGTGAACAACAAAGTGTTGAAGGAGCGTCAGCAGTTGGCTGGAGATGGCATTGTGACAGTCGCCGCCGCGATCGGCTGGACAGGTTCGCTGATGGCAAAACCACAGGTGCATTTGAGTGGCGTGGTGACTTCACTGGAGCGATCGAAGCTCCAAGCGTCCATTGAAACCGCTATTGGCACCACGTTGCGAGAGCGATGGACTGAATTTGCTCGCCCCGTTGGTAACGAAGGGCAGCTTGAAATTGACTGGGTGGGGCTACAAACACAGATCGATCGCGAGATTCAGCGGACGTTGCGACGTGACCTGCAAAGCAATCCGCTACTCGTCTTCTTGATGCAAAACCCTGAAGAGCCGCCTATCCGAGACGTAGCCCGCGATCGGCGAACGACTGCGATCGCCTCTTAGTTTGGTTGTGGTCTGAGCATGAACGCTGACTATAAAAGAGAAAGCGGGTCATAACTTGGTGACGACCCGCTTCGTGAATCGAAATTAAACGACAAATGCTTAGTTGTCCTCTGCAGCGATCTAGAGCGATCCACTTTCGCCACTACTCATGAATAAGGCAGGCTAAGCGCCTCAAGGCAGGTTGGGATGACCACTATTTGATGAAGGTGCTGTCTCAATCTAATCCGGTTGCTAAACGATGAAGAAACGTGTGCGTTTGCCCTACGATCGCCAGAATGAAGTGCTGGATCAGGTAACGGTTGAGCCTGTTTTGCTAACGACTGAAGCTCAGCCAAGCTATGTGCTTTTAGCTGCCGATCGTGATCAACAATTGGTCGATCGGCTGGTGCTACTGGAAGACTGTGCGTTTGGTCAGCTTGCTCAGACTGCATTGGAGCGATCGCAAATGGTCGGAACGGAGGCTTTTACAGCAGCACTTCAGCAAATCGCTCAGTCTCCGCAATGATGCGGGCGTTGATGAGGGAAAGATGCGATCGAGTGCCCAACTCATCGCAGGAGTGCAATGAAACCTGCTTGTTCAAAATGCTTGTCGTGGGTCAAGGCTTCCAGAATTGATCGTTGTTGCATGATGAGAAACGACGCACAGTCGGTATGGCTCCACGCTTGATCAAGGCGTTCTTCGTAAAGCTGTAGTGCGTTGCTGAATGATTCACTGGTTTGAGGCACAACCTCGATCGTGGAGTCAGTTTTGATATCCTGCATCAGCGCGACGGTTGTTTTTCTCAAGCCTGATCCCTTTCGAGAGAACGAGTTTAATACTTCTGTTAAGACCATTTCACTGGTAACGAGTTTGAGCGGTGCTAGAGAAGCAGAAACGACCGTTGCGTGATGATGCAAATCGTCGTCTGGATTGATCAGGGCAATTCAATAGCCTGCATCCGCAAAGACGGTTTTCATTCGTCCTGTTTCGGTGAGCCGTATAGATAGTGATCGACGTTTTTCGACAAATCTTTGGGCAGTTTCGCCCACTCTTCAGGGGATACCTGGGCTGAAATGTCTGCCACTCGTTCCCAGATGGGGCGCGAGTCAAGTGGTTGGCTTTCTTGCACAGGTTGGCTACTGGGTGCATCTGGCTGAGTCTGCTCAGGTAGTTGATTGGATGAGTCGGTCAGCAGCACGATGATTCTGACCCGACCGGGATGGGCAACCTGTAGCGGCTGATCCAATGCGAGTTGTCCGTAAGCATCGATCGTTCCGGTGGCTTCAATCGCTTGCATGAGTCTCAAACGGATGGGTTCTGCCCAAATTTTACCAGTGGGCAAGGCTTAGATTGAAGTTAGGAGTTTTCAACTCTAGCAGAGGGTGAGCGATGCTTACTTTACAGCTAACTGACGTGGATCTTGCTGAGGCGGATGCCAACCACCACGAATCCAGAGCCGACGAGCACGTTGAATGGAACGATCGTCATGATAATTGTCATTCATGTCTAAACGTTCTACAGTGGCACGTCCGATACTGGTAACGCCGACGATGAGTTGACCATCAGCAGACCAAAGGAAATGCTCTGACCATTGCTCATGTCTAGGGTTAAAGAGTCGCACAACGGCTTGAGTTTCAGGATCAAGACCATCTGTGAAGTTATAGCGGCGACCATTACAGCGATGGCAGGCAAGCGCAAGGTTATCCTCATTGTCGTTGCCACCGAGAGATTGAGGAATCAGATGATCAAGGGTGAATAGAGCGGTGCTGGCTTCTTCAGACGAGTGGCAATATTCGCACAAAAAGTTGGCTCGTTGGCGAATGCGCTGGCGCATGGAATGGCTGATGCTCATGACTCCGCAATGATGCGGGCGTTGATGAGGGTAAAGATGCGATCGAGTTCCGTAATACCTGCCAATTCAGCTTCTTCTTGCGCGGTCAGGGTATGGGCTTTTTGCTGGTCAATCAGCGCTTCAAGGCGAGCTTGCAGTTCATCGGTAAATTTGAACAGGTTGAGTCCACGAATGGTCTGAATCGTGACACCCGCTTCAACCCAGGAGGAGGGTTGCACCATTGTTTGAGTAATCATTTCTGCTCACTCGGCACGCAACTATTTCTCATCTTAGCGTGACCGATCGATTGACTCAAACCTCGGAGGTTTCATCAAGGATCAAGCAGCGTGTCCAACTGATTGGCTCAAACCTCCGAGGTTTCGACACCCCACCCCCTCAACCACCCCCACCAACCATCCGTCCCTGGCTGCATCGACTGCCGCGGCACCGGCTGAGCCGCAGGCGGACGAACGCCATCACACAGATGCTTGTCTTCTTTGCTCACATTGGGATTGTTCTGGAGGTAGTTATGTAACCAGCCACAGCCTTTTGCCAGCAGGTCATCCAGGTTCAGGTTCCACAGCTTCACGGTGGTGTCATCACTGCCCGTCGCCAGGGTCTTGCCATTGAGGCTGAAACTTACGCTACTGACACTGTCGCTATGCCCCTGGAGGGTTTGCACCTCGTGCCCCGTTGCCACAGCCCACAGCTTTACCGTTTTGTCCCAACTACCCGTCGCCAGCGTTTTGCCATCGGAGCTGAAACTCACGCTATACACACTGCTGCTGTGCCCTTTGAGCGTTTGCACTTCGTGCCCTGTCGGCACGTCCCACAGCTTCACCGTGTTGTCATCACTGCCCGTCGCCAGCGTTTTGCCGTCCGGGCTGAAACTCACGTTATGGACACTGCTGCTGTGCCCTTCTAAGCGGTTGCGCTCTTCCACCCCGTAGACCACCTGACGGAGCGCTGCAATTGCCCGCATCCGAGTATCGGGCTGTAGAGTCTTGCTCTTGGATTGCTCAAGCTGCTTGACGCGCTGCCCTGTTTTGATTGCTGCAATCAGTGACTCAAGCTCCAGATTGGATGTCAGCAAATTTTGAGCAGCGACACTCTGGAAGTTAACCTCTGCATTGATTTGCTCCTTCTCGGCGATGGCTTTAGCGGTAACGGCTGCTTGCCGCTGTTGCGTTGCGATCTCCGTCTGCGTTTGCGCTTCTGCCTGTCGCTGTTCGGCTAGTTTTTGCGCTGCCACTGCCCGTAACGTCTGTGCGGCTTCTGCTGCCTTCGCTTTCTTGGTTTGGTCTAACGCTTTTTTTGTTTGGTCTAACGCCTGTTTGGTATTTCGCTGTTCTGCTTTCACCTTATCTCGTTGCTGATCGGCTTCCCTGCTCTTGTTAACGGCAATCTGCCGTTGCTGCTCTGCCTCTTTTCTTTGAGCAACCGCCTCTTTTTTCTGACTGATCGCCTCCTGCTGGTTCTGAAACGCAACACCCGCCGCTCCCACTGCTACTAATGCAAAGGCACCCATACCAGCGGTGAACAATCGCTGTGTGCGACGATCGGCTTTCTGTCGCGCAGTTTCGGTCTTGCGGCTGGTGCTGATGTAGTCGCCTTGAAGTTCTGTGGGTCGTGGCTCCTTACTGGCTCCCTGGGCTAACCATTGCTCAGCGTCCTCCAGGTCATCGCCCCGCAGTAAAAAGCTCGGATTGCGGGTCTTCGTATCCCATTCGATCGCCCGTTCCAGCAGTCGGGTGTGCGCCCTGACATATTCCAGATCGGTGTCGATCGCGGTAAGCAACCCCTGGAACCCCGTGTCAAACTCATCCTGTTCTCGAAAAAACAGCCAGTTATGACGATTCAGCGCGTCGTGAGCAGGCAGGCTTTTGTCGAGCGTAAACCCTTCCCGATGCACGATCGGCACCAGGCGCTTGTGATTAGCCATAGCATGGTCAATCTCTTCGCGGCAAACACGAGATGCAACCGAGTCGGGGCTGAGGATAAACACAAAGGTCTGGGCACCTTCAATGCCGCGCTGAATTTCGTGCCACCAGTCCGCCGTGAGGGGAATGTCTTCCCAGTCCACCCAGGTATCGCGATCGTGGGCGTTCAGCGCTTCGTGAAGTGATTGGACAAACGCCTTGTCTTTGCGCGAATAAGAGATAAAAACGTCTGTCATAGCGTGCGTTCAACTATCAGCATGGTGATTTGAGCCAACCCAAATTTAGATGGTGACGTTGGCAAACGCATGAATATTCCAGATTTCTTCTTACTACAACAAATTCATCTAAACTTCCCTGGGCTTGAATGCCCAATTGCCGCTAGAGCGAGGTGCGGCGGTCGAAACCAGTAGTGCCACCGTCGAGAACGGCTGCACGATCGTCCCACCGAACTGTCGTTGCACCGTTGAGTACTGTTCAGCAAGTAGCTAGGTGGAATCAATTGTAGGATGGGTTAGCGATAGCGTAACCCATGCGGGCGTTGGGTTTCGTACCTTAACCCAACCTACATGGATCTTGTATTTAATTCGCCCCACCTACTTAGTACTGCTCAGTAACGTGTGCATTGCCCACCTTGCCAATGACTGAAAAGTGGCACATCAGTTTGCAACAGAGCGAAAACCGGAGGTCGTGGATGATCGATCGCTGATTCAATCCACTAGCTATCCGTTTCATCCGATGCTCATCCGCTGCTGATCATACTTCTCTGCCTCTACTTGCGCTCACCCGATCCTCACCTCGGTACAACCATTGGTTACTTCCGCACAGCCATTGGTGACTTCTGCTCAAGCGTTGGTGACTTACACTCAAGCGTTGGTGACTTCCGCTCAAACGTTGGTGACTTACACTCAAGCGTTGGTTAGTAACGATGAAGCTGTGGTTACTTACGGTAAAGCTGTGGTTACTTACGGTAAAGCGTTTGTAAAGTACAAGGGTGCGATCGCCACATCTGAGTAGCAGACAGCATGACCTGTAGGATGGGTTAGCGATAGCGTAACCCATGCTGTTAAAAGATTTGATGCGTTACGGCTACGCTTAACACATCCTACATCTAGTTCTGTAACGGTTGCATCAACCACATCCGTACACTACCGCCGTACAAGCACGACCCGATCGCCAAACTCTTCTCAGAACCCATACACAAGCTTGCGGAGTTCGCGGCTCTCAAAACCTTTACCTGTTAGCCATGCTGATCTTGTCCATCTTCTTTAGCAGGTTTGTATCTTAATGTCCCGCAAAAAACGTACCTCTCGGATGCTTGAAAACGTCGAACTCCGCTCTGCCGGATTGAAAGCTGTTGACCCCACGATGGATTTTGGGGATGTTCGTACCCTCGCCAACCTCACCGCTCAGATGGAACAACTCCGCGCCAAACTGGACGCGTACAATACCGCTCTCGCCATCATCGATTCCTCCAAAACCGAAATTGATACTTTGGAGAAGACCCTGGGCGACCTGGCAGACCAGATGTTGATTGGCGTTGCGTTCAAGTACGGCAAAAACAGCCGCGAGTACGAAATGGCAGGCGGTGTCCGTAAGAGTGAGCGCATTCGCCGAAGTACCGTAAGCCGTTTAAAGGCAAATGCAGACGAACAAACGAGCAGCAGCACCAGTGGACAAGCGGTTTAGTTGCCCAACGTAGGTGGTGTTCTAGAAATGTTGTTCACGATTTCTGTAGAGACGTTACATGTAACGTCCCTATCGATCGCCGACCACACGTTTGAAACACTACCGCCAGAGCGATCGCCCTCTGCCAAACGCTTCAGCAGCGCGATCGCCCAACGGCTCACAGTAGAATGGGTAAGCGAGGATTCATCCACATTGGCAATATGCAGTTGTAGAGGTGAATAATGCAGTCTCCGCCGTTGGATCTTTCTAGCGAGCCTTTGAACGCCGTGCTGTGTCGGCTTAAGCAACACTTGATTGAGCTGTATGGCGATCGCCTGGAGCAGCTTGTTTTGTATGGGTCACAGGCACGCGGCGATGCTACCCCAGACTCAGATATTGATGTCCTTGTGATTCTGAACGGCTGTGTCAATCCTGGTGACGAAGTTGCACGAACTGGAAAGCTCACAGCAGCCTTGTCACTGAATTATGGGGTTGTCATCTCGTGTGTTTTCATGTCTGTCGATCGCTATTGGACTGAGCAAAGCCCTTTACTCCTAAACGTTCGTCGTGAGGGCGTTCTGCTTTGACCCCAGAGCAAACTGCTTTAATTCGTAAAGCAGAGGCAAGCCTTCCAGCGGCTCAGCTACTGGCAGAACAACGCTTTTATGACTTTGCCGTTTCGCGTGCTTACTACACCATGTTCTACGTGGCATCGGCGTTTCTTCTCAGTAGAAAGCTTTCTTTTTCGAGTCACGCAGGCGTTATTGCAGCCTTCGGTCAGCAGCTTGCCAGAACAGGAGCCGTACCCGTTGAGTTTCATCGCTATCTCATTGAGAACCATCAGCAAGACGGAAAACGCCACAAAATTCGCGCCATTTCGTCCACTTCGTGCTACAACACTACTGATCCACAACTCTACTGATGGTGTAGACTGTGATCTCTAGATGCTACATCTAGCAAGCCCACCCCGTTTCAAAGAAGTGAGCGCTTAACCTATGGTTCGAGAACTTCATCAAGTTCGTGCCAATAGCCAACCAGCCAATCCTGCTCTCGTGCAGGATTCCGTCTTTCTGTCTGGGCAGTTTCCTGAAACCGCACCCACTGCCAATCCTGTCTTTTACAGAACTTACAGCCGTCGCATTGAGAACCGTCGTGAACCGCTTGCAGAAGTTATTCAGCGGACGACCGAAGGACTCGTGGCACTGGGTAAGCTGACGCGTGAAGAAGCCGACCTGATCCAGCACATGCAGACGCAGCTTAAGAGTATGCCTTCCGGTCGCTGGCTATGGGTGGGCGGTACAGACTGGATCAACAAGCCCGAAAATTTTTCGGGGGCATACAACTGCACCAGCACCAACGTCATCGACTGGCAAGCCTTTGGGCTGATGATGGATCTCGCCATGATGGGTTGTGGCACGGGCGCCATTCTGGAACCGCGCTACATCAATCAATTACCTGCCATTCGCAATCGGTTGCTGGTGAGTCTAGAAGGTGAGATTGGCACGACTCCTGCGGCTCAACGGCACGATCGCACCCAGACCAGCATTAACGGCAATCAAGTACACATTCTCGTCGGTGATAGCCGTCAGGGGTGGGTGCAATCGTACAAAACCTTGCTGGAGCTTTCCACCGACGATCGCTTTACCGATGATGTCTCCGTCACTGTAAACGTCAGCGATGTTCGCGCCGAAGGGGAAGTGTTGAAAGGCTTTGGCGGCATGGCAAACCCCATTCGCTTACCAGGGCTATACGAACGCTGTGCGGCATTACTGAATAAGGCGATCGATCGTCAGCTTACGTCTGTAGAATGCTGCCTGTTGATTGACGAAGCCGCTGCGACGGTGGTTGCTGGAAACATTCGGCGCTGTCTTCCTGAAAACGCGCTGGTGCATACCTTTAAGGGGTTAGTTCCCATCAAGGATCTCCAGGTGGGCGATCTGGTTCAGACTCCTCTAGGCTTCCGTAAGGTTGTCGATAAGTTTGATCAGGGGATTCAAGATGTCTATGAACTGGAAACGAATGCGACCCCACTGCGATCGACCCTCAACCACCGTCATGCCATTCTCAAAGATGCTAAAGGCGGCATTGTTTGGAAGCAAGCCGGGGATATTGAGACAGGCGATCGACTGCTGCATAATACTCAAATCCTTCCTGGCACCGTTACTCAGTTACCCCTCGATTTTACGGAAACTCGTCCTGACCAGAGCCGTACCGTTAAATCTTTAACCATCCCTTCCTTGACATCAGAGGTTGCCTGGTTAATTGGCTTCACTCATGGAGATGGCTATGTTGCGCTGGGACGAAATAAGCATAATAAGCCCTATGGTCGGGTTGAGTGGGCAATGAACGGACTGGATACCGTCAATGTGCCTCAACTGCAACATAAAATTGATGCTGCCCTAGCATTATTTGGGCTAACGGCTACTCACGGGACGGTGCGCGGCGAAAACAAGGCGAAATCAGTTTGTTCTTCCATCCGGTTAGCAGAATATTTCCAACGCTATATCAAGCAGCCAGGTCAACCGTTGCAGGTTCCCGCTTTTATTTTGCAAGGAAGCATTGATGTGCGATCGGCGTATCTGGCAGGGCTGATGGATAGCGATGGAGCCATCAACAACCGACCACCTCATCTCGTTACCACCGTCTACCGCTCCTTCGTCCAGCAACTAGGAGCCGTTTTGTCGAGCTTGGGTATTGCTGGGAGAATCACGATCGTGCGTCCGCAAGAAGTCCGGTGGCAGGTGAAGTACAATCTCACCCTCCCGGCGTTGAAGGAACGCTATAACGCGCTCATTGCGCCCCATTCTGCCAAAGGATTGCTCCGTCAGGGCTTAAAAATGTACGGTTTTACCGTGCCGGGTGTCTTGATGCGAGAAGCCTATACTTACAGTGAAATGCGGGATATGGGCTTCCAAGGGTCTCGCTCAGTGGATGCCAACTACGAGCGGTACATCGCTGAGTCGGAGGTTGAATTAGATATTCCTGTGACCGTGAAGGGCGTGGGAAGCTATGATTCCGTCCAAACCTACGATATTGAAGTGGAGGAAGCCCATTGCTTTTACTGTGATGGCTACCTGACCCATAACAGTGCCGGAATGCGCCAAGGCGTGAGTGATGATGCTGCCTTCGCCGTTGCAAAGGATAATTTGTGGCAGCAGGACGAGGCAGGCAACTGGCGCATTGACCCTGAGCGCGATGCGTTGCGGATGGCGAATCATACTCGCGTGTATCACCACAAGCCCACCGAGCGAGAATGTGTGGATGCGGTGCGCAAACAGTTCTACTCCGGTGAAGGTGCCATTCAATACGCACCAGAAGCGATCGCTCGCTCTAACCGTGATCTGCTCACCACGCCTGAACTCAAAGCTGACTTTCTCACGGCTTACAATCAGGGCGCTGCAACAGAATGGTTACAACAACACAATCCTGCGATGCCCCAGGATGAGTTAGAGCATCGGCTGGGACGCTACGGGCTGAATCCCTGCGGTGAGATCTTGGGTGCCGATTTTCACTGTAATCTTTCGGAAGTTCATCTCAACCAGCTTGATCCCCGTAATCTTGAAGAACAGGCAGATGCCTTCAGAGCGGCTGCACTATCGGTTGCGGCACTGCTAAATCATCACTTTGCCGAACCGCGCTATCAAACATCACGCGATTTAGATCCGATCGTCGGCGTTTCCTTCACCGGACTGTTCGATTTCTTCGTCCATGCGTTTGGGGTGGATTGGTTGCGCTGGTGGGAAGCAGGTAGACCTGATACCGTACCCGGTTTAGAGTTCAAACAGCAAGAGCAAACCTACCTGTCGCGCTGGCGAGAGACGGTGGAGCAAGCCGTGTGGGACTATTGCGATCGCCATCACCTGAAGCGTCCCAATCGCTGCACTACCGTTCAACCCGCTGGTACTAAATCCTTACTGACAGGAGCCAGCCCCGGTTGGCATCCGCCTAAAGCACAGCGGTTCATTCGCCGTATCACCTTCCGTAAGAATGATCCCGTTGCTTTAGCGTGTCTGGACTACGGCTACAGCATTGTGCCTTCGCAGTCAGACAAGGACGAAACTGGCAATCTGCTCAACGATCCGTTTGATCCTCGCTGCACGGAATGGTTGGTCGAAATCCCCGTCGAAGTGTCCTGGGCAAATTTACCCGGAGCGGACACGATCGCCATCGAAAAATTCTCTGCCCTCGCCCAGTTCGACTTCTACATGCAGGTGCAAACCTACTACACGGCACATAACACCAGCGCCACGATCGAGCTGACCGAAGCCGAAGTAGAACCTTTGGCACAGCGCATTTATCAAGCGATCGCCAACGACGAAGGTTACATCAGCGCCGCGCTTCTAGCTCGGTTTGATGCACCCTTTCCGCGTCTACCGTTTGAGAAGATCGACAAAGAAACCTTCGATCGCCGCCAGCAAGAGGTTAAAGCCAAGCAGCAAACCAACGACTTCTACGCCGCCCTTAGCCGCTACGACTCCGGCTTTAGTCTGGCGGAAGGTCCTGCTGGCTGCGATAGCGATAAGTGTATGTTGCCGGAGAAGAAGTGAAGAGGGAGTTGTTGGTTGTTAGTTTTTAGTTTTTAGAAGGAGTCAGGAAAGGCTCATGCACTAACAGCTAGCAACTAACAACTGCTTTAACTCAAAATTCTTCTACCCCTCTCTCCTCTCCCCTCTCTCCTCACTTCGAGATGAAATGCACCCAAAACTGGTTATCACCGCAGCACAGGTCATACACCAATCTGTATGAGTATGTCAGACCTGCGCCACTGGCGTAGATGTCGTAGTAGCTGTCGCCGGGACCGTTGTAGGTGAGTTCGCCGTAGGGATCATTCACGACGAATCCGTTGGCGTTATAGCCAGTGAAGACTACGATATGCCCGGACTCTGTGAAAAAGCCGTGGACGACAACGGGGTTGCCCTGAATCAGCCACTCTTTCACGTTTTCAAAGCTGGCAGTGGTTTTGAAGGTATCCTGACAGCCGTAAACCTGCACAATCTTTGCCAACACGTCGGGCACATGACGATCGAGTCCATTTGCCTCACAGTAATCCTGAAGTTCATCCGGGAAGCGCCGTTCAGGATGGTTGCGCCGTGCGCCCAGATACGCCAGACACATGGCGATCGAGGTGACATTACACGTCCCGTAGGGGTTTTCGGTATTGTCAAGCTGGTCGTAATACGGCACAGCTAGCTTCACCGCCTTGGGGAACACCACCTTGTTATCTTCTAAAAGCGCGCCGTGGCGTTGATAGATATACCAGGTGTTTTTGCCTTGAAAGCTTTGATCTGCCAGCGCCACCTTAATGTGATCACTGGCGGGCGCGTAGGAACTGACGTTGAGCAAAGTGCCTGCCTTCACAGATTGAAGCTGATCTGCCGCCAGCTTTGAGGACTGAATCGGCTGTGGTTTGAGGGCGGTATCGCAAAGAATTTTGAGTTGAGTCATAAGAAAGCACCTGTTTTAGTCAATGGGCTGCATTGAAGGTGAGGCAATATAGCAAAAGGCAGGAGGCAGAGGGCAGAAGGCAGAAGGCAAAATTCTACCCATCAGCGCGTTGACCACAATGGCGTGTCCCAACCAACCTGCATGCTGCTATAACAGCAATTCTCACTTGAGTAAGCCACAGGTTTGTCAAGACGGGTGTGGGGTGTGGCAAAGACAAATGAAAACGGCTGAAAAGTGGGGCGATCGAAGCACAGTATGGATGAACCTTAGCCTGCTTAACATCAACAGACCCATGCCTGTTTCCGGATGTCGCCTTCATCGTTGTTGTCATCCTATGTTAAGTCTGCCTAAACGATCACGCGGCTGATGCGTCCATTCACTTCGCGTTACAATCACCAGTAGAAAAGCTTTCAGCGGTTAGACATGAAAAAGTGATTAGCGGTCAGCTTTTGGGTGATTTAAAAAAAGGCTGAAGGTCGATCGAGCCAAGCGCGGACAACGATAGACTGCTCTCGATCGCTAGTAACCGAAAGCTGATAGCCGAAAACTGATAGCCGAAAACTGATGGCTGACCGCTCACAACAAAGGAAAGGAGCCTCGATTTATGTTTCTGGATGAACTCACCCCCGTTTGGAAAGAGCTGTCGCAACAGCCGATCGCGTTTTTAGGCGGCTTTGTCTCTGGTCTTCTCCGTCTTAACCTCTCTGAAGATCCCGTTAGAAGCTGGTTGGATCAGCAGTCAGGGGGCACGGGCTATACTTCAACGACTGGCTCAAACAACGGGAATAGCGGTGGACCAAAGTCGATTTCGATCGATTAGATTGCGAGTCTTTCGCATCAGTAACCCTCGATAGGTATCAGGGTTTTCAGAATGAATTAGGGAGGATGTGCTATCACCGGATCAATGGGGTTTTGTCTGACCCCTCCGCTCCTCAACCTGATGATTCGCCCATGACTATTTACGTTGGTAACTTGTCCTATCAAGCAACCCCTGATGACCTCACGGAAGTATTCGCTGAGTACGGCACCGTGAAGCGCATTTCGCTACCGACCGATCGTGAAACGGGACGGATGCGTGGCTTTGCCTTTGTTGAACTTGCCGAGGATGCTCAAGAAGATGCCGCGATCGCCGATCTAGACGGGGCAGAATGGATGGGTCGTCAGCTCAAGGTGAATAAGGCAAAACCTCGTGAAGATGCTCGTAGCGCGGCTCGATAGGTCGGTGCGATCGTTAGAGATTCACTCCCGGGGCTACAAAGGCTGGCATCAAGGCTTGCGCTGCCGAGCAGATTTGTCATGGATTCATCGACAAATTTAACCGTCAAATTTAACCTATCTGTGGCAATCTGTAAGGACAGAGACAAATGTGTTCTCCTGTCTATAGTGTTGTCCTGCCGACAAGCGTTATTACCAGCGTATGCAAACTCTGCCTAGCCCTACTGCGGTTTCCACTCCTGCGGCTGCTTTTACCGATACCTCCCTTCAACGTCGCCAAACCCGATCGGTGCCTGTGGGCAGTCTTGCGATCGGCAGTCAGCATCCCGTTGCCGTCCAGTCCATGATCAACGAAGACACGCTGGACATCGAAGGCTCGGTCGCTGCCATTCGTCGCTTACACGAAATTGGGTGCGAAATTGTGCGGGTGACAGTGCCCAGCATGGCGCACGCCAAAGCAATGGAAGAAATTCGCCATCGCCTGAACACCACCTATCAGAACGTGCCCCTAGTCGCAGATGTGCATCACAACGGGTTGAAAATTGCGCTGGAAGCCGCCAAGCATGTGGATAACGTGCGGATTAATCCAGGGCTATACGTGTTTGAGAAGCCCAAGAGCGATCGTATCGAATACACCCAGGCAGAATTTGACGAAATTGGTGAGAAAATCCGCGAAACGTTAGAACCGCTCGTTATTTCCCTGCGCGACCAGAATAAATCCATGCGGATTGGGGTCAATCACGGCTCCCTGGCAGAACGGATGCTGTTTACCTATGGCGACACCCCCGAAGGCATGGTCGAGTCGGCGCTGGAATTCATCCGCATTTGCGAATCCCTCAACTTCTACCACATTGAACTGTCGCTCAAAGCCTCCAGAGTGCCTGTGATGATTGCCGCCAATCGCCTGATGGTGAAGCGTATGGATGAGTTGGGCATGGCGTATCCCCTGCACCTCGGCGTGACAGAAGCAGGCGATGGCGAATACGGTCGCATCAAATCCACTGCTGGCATTGGCACGCTGCTGGCAGAAGGCATTGGCGATACCATCCGCGTCTCTCTCACCGAAGCCCCCGAAAAAGAAATCCCGGTTTGTTACGGCATTCTGCAAGCGCTCGGACTACGCCGCACGATGGTGGAATACGTCGCCTGCCCCTCTTGCGGACGCACCCTGTTCAACCTGGAAGAGGTGCTGCATAAAGTACGCGAAGCCACCAATCACCTGACAGGCTTGAACATCGCGGTGATGGGCTGCATTGTCAACGGTCCTGGTGAGATGGCAGACGCAGACTATGGCTATGTGGGCAAACAAGCAGGCTGGATCTCTCTCTACCGTGGACGCGATGAAATTAAAAAAGTCCCCGAAGCGCAAGGCGTTGAAGAATTGATTAATTTGATTAAGTCAGACGATCGCTGGGTTGATCCTTAGAAAAGGGAAAGTAGTTGAAGCGTTGGGTAGAATAAGCTGCTCTCAACTTGTAGACAACTACTAGCGCATGGTTATTTATCTGCTCCTCACTGCTCTATTAGCTCTACTTCTGTACATTACCTATTCTCGTCGGTTGATCGCTCGGCGAATTCGTCAACGGACCAGCAATTCAAGCTATCAGCCAGGGCAATCTGATCGAGACAGACAAGAGCGATATGCTGCTTATAATGCACGTTTATCTCACCAAGAAACTGTTGAGCCGACTGCACAGATATCAAATGAGCAATCCAGAGCAGAGCAGTATGCTGCCTACAAGTTACGTTCATTTCAGCAAGAAATTGGTGCTAGACAGCCCTGGTTTGATCCGAGATCACCGCATGATTTGAAGGTTACGACTTATCTAGAGCCGCAACACCCGATTGAAGTAGATACGATCGAGAATCTCCGCCTGAGCCAATCAGCTCTCTACGCCCCCCGCAACCAGTTTATTGTGTACCAACAGTGGGGAGAAAGACCAACAGAGCGCGATCGTGCTTTAGGTGTGCTGAGCAACCCTGTTACTGGTCGTATTTACTATGCGTTAACCGAGACTGCTGCCGTTGCAATAGCAGAAATTATCAGAGGCGGACCAACACGCAATCTAATGCTTCTTTGCACTACTTTTATGCCAAGTGCCATACGAGCATTCGTTGACACACTGACACAAAATGAAACGCCTAATGATGCGCCGCAACTGGAGTTTTTAGGTTTGTTCTGGTATTTTAGCGGCGACGATATCACTGACGAGCCAGAGCATTCAACCGATGTTGCGTATGCTGCCAATAGTCTCCGGCTCAAACGCTTAACAGTTCTAACGGGAGCATTTAACGACGAATGTGAAGATCTTTTAGTGGCAGGCTTGCAGCAAAATACAACACTTGAACATTTCGGCATCTTCCACAAGAATGAACTCCATAAATGGAAACAGATCCCGACCCCAAAAGTTGATGCTTTGATCAGTGCTAATCGCAATCGGTAGAGGTGGGAAGACTATTGGAAACTGGAGTTCGTTCTATGACTCAAGATCTGAATCAACTGACCAACGCTGAACTTAAGCAGGACATCTCAGTACACCGGAATAACGATGAGGCGTTTCATGAAGCGTTGCAGGTTTTGATGAGCCGACGTGACCCAAATGCTATCACCTATCCTTACCCTTACGACATGGCTGATCCTGAGCGTGAAGTCGAGGCGATTTTAAGGGAGAGAATAAGCCAGATTGAGCGGGATCAGGCAATAGATTAATCATTTGAGATCGCTTTTAGTCTGGGGTGAGAGCAGTCTTTGCAAGCATCTTGAGATGGTCGCAGATTGCGTTGCTTTAGCAGAGATATTCTGCCTCTTGCCAAAGACGTTGGCGGTAGAGCCGCTCAAACGCCATTCCCGGTTAGAAACTGGGAACGAGTCTTGGTCAGAATTTTTTCTAGCAGAAGTGACAGAAGGATAAAGACACAGGGTTGTGGGTCGTGGACTAAAGAACCTGAGTTTAGGATAAGCTGAAGCCTTTATGTCATCGTTGCTAAAGAGGCAACGTTGTGGGGTTAGTCGCACGATTGGCTCAATGCAGCGAAACGGATAAAACGGGACTGACGGGGCTCGAACCCGCAACTTCCGCCGTGACAGGGCGGTGCTCTAACCAATTGAACTACAGTCCCCCGGTGCCTTTTTAGAGGCGATCTTCATTGTGATGATCGGTGACGCTTTTGTCAAACATTTTTTGGAGGTTTCTCAAGGGATCTTAGGGCACTGACGCAGAAAGCGACTTTGTGATAAGTTCCACCCAACGTGGAGTGAGGGGTAGCAATGCACATTCGCGACGCAGTAGAAGCAGATTTAGCCACGATCGTAGCGATCTATAACTCAACGATCGCCTGTCATACCGTCACCGCCGATTTGGCTCCCGTTACGGTGGAAAGTCGCTTGCCCTGGTTTCGCGCGCATACGGCTGACAAACGACCGCTGTGGGTCATGGATGCAGACAATGAAGTCGCGGGCTGGCTGGGCTTTCAGTCGTTCTACTACGGGCGATCGGCATACGATATTGCCGCAGAGTTAAGCATCTATGTTTCGCCAGCGTATCGTCGGCAGGGCATTGGGCAGGCGCTTTTGAAGCAGGCGATCGCGCGCAGTCCATCTTTCCACATCAAAACGCTGTTGGGCTTTATCTTTGCTCACAACCAGCCCAGCCTGCGCCTCTTTGAACAGTTTGGCTTTCAGCAGTGGGGCTATTTGCCTGGGGTGGCAGAGTTTGAGACCATTCCTCGTGATCTGGTGATTGTGGGCTTACAGTTTAACGATCATTAACACTTCAGCCATACCGGATGCAGGGAAGATAACTTAGTGGTCTGACGATCGTTTAAAGCGATTCATCAGAGCGATCGTGGGGTGCTTTTGTCAAGTTTTATACCATCTTCAGGATCAGTGCTTGAGGCGTTGATCTGCTTTTAAAGACAACACGCCCTTACTGACATGCTCTAGCTGCGTCTTGAGTCATCACGTCAAGCGCCGCTAGAGTCCGTGATTGGTTCTATTCTCAAGGCACACTATGTCACCTCTGATTTCGCTTATTATCACAACCTATGACCGGGAAGCCTATCTCAAGGGCGCGATCGAGAGTGTTCTTCAACAAACGTTTACCGATTTTGAGTTGCTGGTTTGGGATGACGGTTCCGACGATCGCTCCGTTGCCATTGCCGATCAGTATGCCCAACAGGATGCGCGAGTGCGGGTGGTTGCGGCTGCCCATCGAGGACGGGTGCCAGCGCTGCGGGCGGCGATCGCCCATACGACAGGCACCTATCTCGGCTGGGTGGACAGCGATGACTTGCTGGCTCCAACAGCACTTGAACAAACAGTGCAGGTGTTGCAGCAGCAGCCAAAGATCGGAATGGTCTACACCGATTACCTGGATATGGATGAGCAGGGCAGCGTGATCAGGTATGGCGATCGCTGCCGTATTCCTTACTCCCAAGAGCGGCTATTGATCGATTTCATGACCTTCCACTTTCGCTTGCTGCGGCGATCGGTGTTTGAGCAGGTGGGCGGTATCAGCGGTGCCTCAGACTACGTGGAAGACTACGATCTTTGCCTGCGATTATCCGAAGCCACTGAGATTTGCCAGGTGAAGCAGCCGCTTTACTACTATCGCAATCATGCTGGCAGCGCGTCTCAGCAGTGGCGGTTGGAACAGGTGTTGCGATCGCGATCGGTCATTACCCAGGCGCTCAAACGTCGCGGCTTAGCAGACCAGTTTGCAGTCGAAGTCCGATTACCCGAAGGACGTTTTTTTCTCCGGCGCAAGGTGTCACCCACTCCTGCTACACCCGCCCTGGTGGCGAAGATGGGTTCTCTGCTGGCAACCCTGCCGTTGCTAGGACTGGCAACCGGGTTATCCGTCCGCGCTCAATCCATCACTGCTGCACCAGATGGGACAAATACCAGCGTGACCCTTAGCGGCGATCGTTACGACATTGGCGGCGGCACCCAATCAGGTACCAACCTATTTCAGAGTTTCCAGCGGTTTGGACTGTCCGCCAACGAGACGGCAAATTTTCTGGCGAATCCTCAAATTCAAAACATTTTGGGACGAGTTGTTGGTGGGGAAGCGTCCAATATCAATGGGCAACTTCAGGTGACGGGCAGCAACGCAAACCTGTTTCTGCTGAATCCGGCGGGCATTATTTTTGGCGCGAATGCCAGCCTGAACGTGCCTGCTTCGTTTACCGCTACAACCGCTACGGGTATTGGATTCGGAAACAACTGGTTTAGCGCGACTGGCACTAATAATTACGCTGCCCTTAGCGGAACGCCCGGTAGCTTTGCGTTCACGACCGACCAACCTGGTAGCATCGTGAACTTTGGCAATTTGGCTGTCACAGCGGGACAAACCCTGGCGTTACTGGGTGGCACGATCGTCAGCACAGGCACCCTCTCTGCACCCGGAGGACAGGTTCTTGCTGCCGCTGTACCGGGTCAGAGTCTCGTCAAGCTCAGCCAGCCTGGAAGCCTTCTCAGCCTGGAAATTCAGTCGATCACGCCCGCCCAGCCAGCGACCTTGCCACAGGTCTGGAATTTGCCGATCGCGTCCCTTCCTCAACTGCTAACCGGGGGCAGTTTGGGCAACGCCACAGGGATCAGCACAAATCCCGACGGCACTGTTGTTTTGACGGGTTCAGGCACCCCAATTTTGGCAGGTGATGGGGTCGTTCGCACCGCTACAGCTCAAACAGCCACCCTGTATGCCAGTCGCAACCTCACGCTGGTCGAAAGCCAGCTACAAACGACAGGCGACTTGAATTTACTGGCACGCGATACGGTGTTTATCCGCGATAGTGTTGCCAATCCGTTTACGGCAAACGCAGGCGGAAAGCTGACCATTCAGGGCGATCGGGGCATCGATATTCTGGCACTCAACCATTTGCAAACGGCACCCTTTCAGAGTGGCGGTGATCTGAGCTTGATCAGCGATGGTGTCATTTCGGGTGATTCGCATTTTACCAACGGCGGCAATTTGACGGTACAGACCTTATCAGGTGGCCCAGGCAACTTCACCAGCCTTTACGACCCAATTTTTACCGTGGCTGGAGCGTTTACGTTTGGTGCTTACACAGGGGTTGCCCTCAAAGTGCAGGCAGGCGGCGATATTACCTTTACAGGACCGATCGTCATTACGGGCGCAGATGCTACTGCAACGGGTGATCCCGATTCGGGTTTGCTGACGACGAGCCGAGCGCTCATTCTACGCACCACTGCTGGCAATATTACGACGGGCAATATCACCACTAGCGGTGCAGGCTTTGACAATGGTGGACCGGTTATTCTGTCTGCTCCTGGTAACATCACCACGGGCACGATCGACACGTCCTCTACAGGTAGCTCGTTTGGCACTCCTTTAAGCGGAGGAGACATTAGCCTGACCGCTGGCGGCTCCATCACTACAAACGATCTCAACTCGTTCTATGCAGGGGGCAATGGCTATGGCGCTCAGGGTGGCAATGTCACGCTGCAAGCTGGAAGCAGCATTTTGACTGGCACCATCAACGCCTCAGCCATTTCAAACGCTACCTTTGCGATCGGCACCCCCGCCTATCAGGGAGGAGACGTGACGCTGACCGCTGGTTCTGCCCCTGGTAGCAACATCACCTTTACACGCATCGACACGCGCGGCACCGAAGCCCTGGTTCCCGCGACGGGCGTAGGGGGCAATGTAGCGGTTACGGCGACGGGGTTGGTGCAAGGTACCCAAGCAGGCACCACGATCGACACTCAAGGGTCAAATACAGGTGGCACAGTAGCGATTCAGCACGATGGTGGTTCCAGTAATGCACCGTTTGTTGTGGGAGCAGCCAGCACCAACGGCACCGCAGGCGCAATCAATCGGGGCGGCGGCAACGTCATCGCCTCTGGAATCTTTCCGGTACAGGCAAACACCATCACCGTCGTACCCGCCACTGGCATTGCTCTGACCGCGCTCAACACACCGCCCACGTTAAGCGCCAACACCATTCTGTCGGTTGCTACCCAAAACACGCCGTTTACGATTAGCTATGCCTCGATCGCCCCTAGCGTCACAGATGCCAACCAGGACGCAACAACGCTGACCATTGCTTCGATCGCGCCTGGTGCAACCCTAACCCGTAACGGTAATCCCGTCATTGCAGGTTCGACGACCTTGATACCAGGGGATGTCCTCGTCTACACCCCACCTGTTGATGCGACTGGGTTGCTCAATGCCTTTACGCTCAGAGCCAGCGATGGAGTCTCCACGTCCAATCCAGTACAAGTGCAGGTGAACGTCCAGGCTTCAACCTCAACCCCAGAAACGATTACCATCTCAGATCCCTGTGCGCTCACAGTTTGCTCCAAACCAGATCTCAAACCAAATCTGACTCCGGTGCCCACCTTCGAGCTAACTCCCGATACCCCAGAAGACCGTTTCACCCGTACCTTTGAGACCTATCTTGGTTTGGATGACACCCGCCCGAAAAAACGTGAAGACCCGCGAGATGTCGCTCAACGCATTGAAAAAGATACTGGGGCTAAGCCAGCCTTTATCTACATCAGCTTTGTGCCTGCATCGCTAAATCGGGCTGAAGAGACTCAAACTAAACAGCTTCAAGTGGATGATGCCGCGATCGACCGCAGCACCGACCAGCT
The DNA here is from genome assembly GCA_019359375.1 of Lyngbya sp. HA4199-MV5. Taxonomy (GTDB): domain Bacteria; phylum Cyanobacteriota; class Cyanobacteriia; order Leptolyngbyales; family Leptolyngbyaceae; genus Stenomitos. Next base: position 53,436 of record JAHHHL010000006.1, on the reverse strand, counting down.
TGAACTCGTAATGATTACCGCCAAAGGCGAAGCGGTTCGCAAGCGCCTTCCCGAAGCAACCCGTACCAAGGTGTTAACCCTGGCGCAACAATTTCGCACTGAGGTTTCTGACCCGCGCAAAACGCGTGCCAATACCTATATGGGCATGAGCCGACAGCTTTATCAGTGGCTCATTGCGCCGATCGCGCCCGACTTGCAAGCCAGAGGCATCAACAATCTCGTGTTTTTGATGGATGCAGGGCTGCGATCGCTGCCCGTAGCAGCACTCAACGACGGTCAAACGTTTCTCGTCGAAAAATACAGCGTTGGTGTCATGCCCAGTCTGAATCTCACCGACACGCGCTACCGCGACATCCGCGATGTGAAAGTTCTGGGGCTAGGTATCTCCGAAAGCACCCAGGATCAGCCGCCCTTACCCGCCGTGCCTGTAGAAGTCTCCATCCTCGTCAACCAACTCTGGTCAGGACGGCTCGCCTTCAACAACAACGTCACCCTCGAAAACCTCAAAGCCTTCCGCAAGGAGCAGCCCTTTGGCATCATTCATCTGGCAACCCACGCTGACTTTTATCCCGGAGCACTCGACAACTCCTACATCCAGCTTTGGGACGACAAACTTCGGCTCGATCAAGTCCGTCAGCTTGGTTGGAACGATCCGCAGATCGAACTTCTCGTACTCAGCGCCTGTGCTACAGCCTTGGGCGATCGTGAAGCTGAACTAGGTTTCGGTGGGCTCGCCGTTCAAACAGGCGTGAAAACCGCCGTTGCCAGCCTGTGGTACGTCAGCGATGCCGCCACCACTGCTCTTATGACAGGCTTCTACAAAGACCTCCGCACCGCGCGTATCAAAGCCGAAGCCCTCCGGCAGGCACAAATCGCGATGGCAACGGGCAAAGTGTTTCTACAGAACGGTCGTTTACAGGGCATTGAAGCAGGTGAAGGCATTCCCTTACCACCCGCCAGTCTTGCGATTCGCGATCGCCAGCTCTCCCACCCCTACTACTGGGCAGCCTTCACAATGGTTGGCAATCCGTGGTAAGAGGAAAGGCTAACCGCATAAGGCGATTTCCAGAAAAGTTTATACCCGCATCTCGTAGGGGCTGCTTCCTCAGAAATCTCCTAAGCACTCTTAGCCTGAACTGACGTTCGTTAACTACCGGATTGAGTCAGCGTTTTGAGTGTCTTGAAGTCGTAATGATGCACAAGCTGCTTCAAGCCATTGATGAGGGCTGTACGGGTAGAGGGGATGGATTGGATTAAGTTCAAAATCTCTTCGTCGTCGCAGTTTTGGGCAGCGTTGTGCAGCGTGATGATCCACTGAGAGGGCATGACCGATAGGTTTTCAGCGGTTAGTGCCATTGGGGTGGATGCGGCACTCTGGCTTCCAGGCGTTCTAGAGAGCGAGCCTTCGCTGGCATAGGTATAGCGCAGATTTAAATGGGTTGCCATTTTAGCGAACAACTCGTCTTCTTTAAAGGGCTTGCTGAGGAAGTCGTTACAGCCAGTGGAGAGGGCAAGGGTGCGATCGCTGCTGGATGCCTGAGCGGTGAGGGCAATAATGATTAGCGATTGTCCATCAGGATTGGCGCGAATTTCTTGAGTCGCTTCATAGCCATCCACTCCTGGCATCCGAATATCCATCCAGATCAGATGGGGATGCCACTGTTGCCAGACCTGAACCGCTTGCTCGCCGCCGCTGGCTTCCCGGACTTCTAACCCCACTTGAGTTAACAGCTTCACAAGCAACTGACGGTTTTCAAGCTGATCATCGACGACCAGAATCCGATAGGCAGGCTGACCCGGTACCAGTCCAATGACCCGTCGCTGAACGGGGGTGGAGGGAACATCATTTGCTTTTGCCACCTCTACAGGAAGCTCAATTTGAAACGTGCTGCCTTGCCCGATCGCGCTTGTAACCGTAATCTGCCCACCCATCAACTGCACAAACTTCCGGCTGATCGTTAACCCCAGCCCTGTGCCCTCTAACGTTGCTCTGGATGTATGCGTTTGGGTAAAGGCATCAAAAATTTTAGTCGTATCATCCGAGGCAATGCCAATGCCAGTGTCTTCGACGGCGAAGAGTAGGGAGTAGGGAGTAGGGATTAGGGAGTGGGGGATGGCGTGTGGGGTGTGGGGTGTGGGGTGTGGGGTGAGAATTTGATCAGACTTCTCCGTGTTCCCGCGTCTCCGTGTCCCTGTGTCTTCTCCTGTCTCCTGCCCTCTGCCTTCTGCCTCCTGCCTCCTGTCCCATTCCCCATTCCCCACTCTAGCTCGCAGCGTCACGCTGCCTTCATCAGTGAACTTAATGGCGTTGCCGATCAGGTTAATCAACACCTGGCGTAGTTTGTTGGAGTCGGTGGTGACGTAGGCAGGGAGATCGGGAGCAAGATCGAGGTGAAACTGCAAGCCTTTGATTTCGGTGCGCTGGCGAAACATATCCTGGAGGGAGTGAAGCAGGGCAGAAAGATCAACGCTGCTTTCTTCGAGGGTGATGCGTCCGGCTTCAATTTTGGAGAGGTCGAGAATATCATTGATCAGGTTGAGCAGGTGATCGCCGCTGCGGTGGATGGTATGCAGGTTTTCCTGCTGTTCGGCGGATAGGGCGGTGTCGTGGCTCATGACCTGGGTAAAGCCCAAAATCACGTTGAGTGGGGTTCGCAGTTCATGGCTCATGTTTGCCAGGAAGACGCTTTTCGTCTGGTTTGCGATCTCTGCGACTTCTTTGGCGCGTTGCAGTTCGAGTTCAGCTCGTTTGCGATCGCTGATATCTCGATGAGTACCTGTCATGCGCAGAGGCTTGCCGTTAGCATCACGGGCGACCACTTTCCCATAATCAGCAATCCACTTCCAGTCGCCCGCTTTGGTTCGCAGCCGATAATCAAACGCGTAGGGCACCGAGCTATCGTGCAGATGTGCGTTTAAGATGTTTTTCATCAACGCGGCATCATCTGGGTGCATCAGTTGTTCCCAGGTATCAAAGTTCTGAGGCAATTCGTCAGCGGTGTAGCCTAGCATCTCTAGCCAGCGGGGGCTAAGGTAGATTTTATCGGCTGCAATGTTCCAATCCCACAAGCCATCGCCAGAGGCTTCTAATGCCAGTTGTAACCGTTCCTCACTCTCATGGATGGCTTGTTCTGCCTGTTTTAGCTCTGTGACATCGCGCCCTACAGACTGATATTCCAGAAAGTTTCCCTGCGAGTCAAACAACATCCGGTTTGCCCACTGAGTCCAGCGCTTCTCTCCTTGAGCATTGACCACCTGATTTTCGATCACAACACTGGGATTCTCAGCATTCATGGACTGCACCAGTTGAGTGACCCGCTCCCGATCGGCTTCAGCCACAAAGGGGGTGTAACTATGACCAATGATGTCATCCTCGTGAACGCCAAAATAGCGACAGTAGGCATCATTGACAAACTGGATAGTGCCGTCGGGCAGAAACCGCGTAATTAGTTCGGTCTGGTCTTCGACAATCGCACGGTAGCGGGCTTCACTTTCCTGCAAAGCGGTTTCTGCTCGTCGGCGTTCGGTGATATCGACGGCAATCCCGCTGACCAGACGTTGACCCGTTGAGCTACGCATGGGAAATTTGTACACCAAGAAATCGGCGATCGTACCATCCCGCAGAGGAACCATTTCGATCGATTCCACCACCTGATTGGTGTCAACAACGGTGCGAATGGTGTCAAAAAACTGCTGGGCAACCTCGGCTGGAAACAGTTCAAAGACCGTTTTGCCAATGGGATCGCCCCCTGGTAGCTGAAAGGCGCGAAGGTAGGTGCGGTTGGTATAGAGCAGTCGTCCCTTGCCATCGGTGATCCAACTGGGAGCGGGGTTGTGATCCATAAAAGCCTGAAACTGCTCTTCACTCGCGCGCAGTGCCCGTGTTGCCTGTTCCCGTACCAGCAATTCAATTTGCAGGCGATCGTTGGTTTGTTGCAACTCCACGGTACGCTCTGCGACTCGATTTTCCAGGCTTCGGTAAAGCTCTGCCTGCCGAATGGCGATCGCCAGTTGCACCGACAATTGCTCCATCAATCCCAACTCAGTTGGAAGCCATTGGCGTGTGGTCGAGCATTGGTGCGCGATGAGTAAGCCCCAGAGGTGGGGTGAGGGAGTGGGGAGTGGGCAGTGGGCAGTGGGGTGAGAGTTTTGAGTGAGGGATGAGGGATGTAGCTTGCTTCCGCTTTGCGGTGGGATGAGGGATGAGGGATGAGAGTTCTGGATTGAAGTTGTCTTCTGTTCTCTGCCTTCTGCCTCCTGCCCTCTGCCTTCTGCCTCCTCTGCCTCCCCTGCTTCTGACACCTCTCCCCTCTCCCCTCTCTCCTCTCTCTCCAACAAGATCGGTACAACCAAGTTTGCTTTGACCTGAAAGCGCTCTAGTAGCTTGATGTGGCAGTCGGTGAGTCCAGCTTGATGGATGTCGGCGATCGCTCGACTGTTGCCGTAACGGTATTCGCTGCCGGAGTTGGCGCGAAAGCAAGTATCGTCAATGTGTACATCAAGACAAGACGACCACCCTGGCAGCACAAATTCAGCGGTGATGGTACCGCTCATGTCAGGCGCAAACTGGTAGACGACGACCCGATCGACGTTCAAAAAGGCACAGACATCATGAACCGTCGTGTTGAGAATATCCTGTAGCTGGAGCGACTGCCGGATATGGAGGGCGATCGCATTTACCAGGCGCTGTTGTTCCTGTTGTTGGGCTAGCTGTTGCGCCAATCGCGTTCGCACCACTACATTTTGCACCGTTCGGCACAACACGTCTGCGGTCAGTTTGCCCTTTACCAGATATTCTTGTGCCCCATTTTTGATCACTTGCACGGCAAGCGTCTCATCGCCCTGCCCCGTCAGCATCACGATCGGAAGCTGATCGTAGCGGCTAACGCGTTTCATCTGCTCCAGGATTTCTAACCCATCGCTATCGGGCAAGGCATAATCCAGCAGTACCAGATCGGGCATTGCTTGTTGATACAGCTCCAGCGCCCTTTCTCCAGTTCCAGCTTCCAGGAAATGATATGTGTGGCGTGAATCTCGCTCCAGAAAACGGCGATACACCGATTTGTCTGTTACCGAGTCATCCACAATCAGAATGGTCAATGCGTCCGTCATAGGGGTGGCTCATTTTCAGGTAAGACGCTGGAATGGAACCAGTATTGCAAGAGGGTGCGGACGTTAGCTTGAAACAGCTCAACGCCAATCGGTTTCAACATATAGCTATTCGCGCCATAGCGGTAACATAGCTCAATATCTTTGGCGTTCGCAGAGCTGGTCAAGGCAATGACTGGAATGTGTTTGAGCGCATCATCCTGCTTCACCTGGCGAATCACTTCCCGTCCATCCATCCCAGGCAGGTTGAGATCCACCAGGATCAGTGTGGGACGCGGAGCCGCGATCGGATCACCATAGTCTCCCCGTCGATGGAGATAGTCCAGCGCCTCTTCGCCATTGCTGACTCGATAAAGCGGCTGGGTAAACGCACACTGTTTCAAACTGCGCGTGAGAGCCACAAAGTCATGATCGCTATCTTCCACCACCAAAATTACCAACCGCTGGTCGGAGTTATGCCGTAAAAAGGGCACAGATGACAGTAGCATGACTCAATCACTCCTCTTTGCACCGTTAGTATTCCCAGGGTTGGCCGTTTCTGGACTGGGTAGGGTGAAATAAAACGTGCTCCCTTCACCGAAGGTCGAGTCTACCCAAATGGTCCCGCCGTGTCGATCGATAGTTCGTTCAAATTGGCAGACCGCTGAATGCGATCGAGTGTGGCGATCGTCAATTGGTAAAAGCTAAGAAACCCACCATTTTCTTCCTGATCCAGTGGCTCCAATTCCAGAATGACATGATTGGACGTAGAGCGATGAACAATGCCATTAAAAGCCGCCTGTCCCGTTTGCGTCTGGACTGCAAGCTTGAGTGGATTGGGCTGAGCCAACTCCTGCTGGAGGCACGCATGTATCGCCGCAATCTGTTTGTTATCTAATAACGTGGTTAACGATCGCCCCAACAACGCCGCTGCTTCAATGCCTAGTAGCTGTCCGGTATTATTGCTAAGCTGGGTAATTTTTAGATCGGGTTCAGACAGCACAAAGAGTATCCCATGCGGTTGTGTTGCCCCAGGAAGATGAATGGCTTCGCGATCGCAATTGGTTAAATCAACGCTGTCGCTTGAAATAAACTCACTTACAGCGTTTTCCAATTTGCTGAGGTACATCTTACAGCAATGCTCAGATGGGTAAGCCACAGTGCGTGCGCGTAGCGAGTGCTTTGCACTCACATCTTGCTCGCGTGCGTGAGCGAGACGCTCACACTCTTTGATGTGGCTTATGCAAACGAAAACGGCTGTATTTCCTTGACTCCTTGACTCCCGGCATAGATCTGTACGTCACTTGATTGAAAATTGCTGTAAATCCATCACGAGCTTGCGTTGAAACAGTGTTCAAACTATAGAATGGTTTTTTGCATTGTTTAAGTAGCCATATTGAAAACTGCTGTCAATTGCTTAATCAAAAACATGGAGAATTTCACGAAATAGCTGCAAGCTCAACGCCGACGGGCTTTCTAATAAGATAGCCTGAGCAGTTTGATGAACCATTAAACCACCAGACGGCAGCGTACTAAAGTCTTTACCGGGGATGAGTCCGTGCTCAATGAGTCGCCTGCTAGCCACAACAGCCATTTCTCGTTTAAATGCAATATAAAAGTCAGCGTCATAGTGGTGTAATGCCCATAGAAAGGTTGCAAAGTCAGTTTCGGCTAAACAAGACAGGGTTTCAATCAAAAGATAATACAAGGCTTCGCGAGCGATAACCGCTGATACTTCTTGTCTGAAGGTATCGATTAATATCTGGTCTCGACTTTTTAAGAGGTTAGTCAGGGAATCAAGCACGCTTAGATAGAGCTCTGGATCGCTAAGATCAAGCAGTTTTGGTTGCCTAAAAACAGGTTGTTCTTGCACAATTTTATCTCTCATTTTTTATGTTTGTTTTGTTATAAAAGCGGCTAATACAGCAATTTTCAATCAAGTGAAGTACAAAGTCATGTAGGGAATCAAGGAGCCAAGGGAGTAAGGTGTACCTCAGCAAATTGGGAAACGCTATATGATCAGCAACGTGGCATAGAGCAGCAAGCTACAGCAATTTTTAATCAAGTGAAGTACAGATCCATGCAGGGAGTCAGGGAGTCAAGGGAGTAAGGTGTACCTCAGCAAATTGGAAAACGCTGTATTTCATTCTGTTGAATGCTTGATGAGCAGCGGATGAAAACAGATGAAACAGATGATTCTTTCAGCAAGGCTGTTTCATTCTAGTGAGCGAGTGTGATTGGCAACGGATTTATAGTGGATGAAGCGGATAAGTGATCTGTTTGGCAACGGATTTATAGCGGATGAAGCGGATAACTGATCTGTGAATAGCGAATGAAGACATCTGTTTCATCTGTTTGCCATCCGTTGCCAACGTTCTATCGCAGAATGAAATGCCCCTGCATAAATCGGTGGCAAACAATGAGCATGGGCTGCGTTCCCTTGACGCATTGCCTATCAACAAATCCTCCTCATGGCTATCTGCCTTTGAAGGTACGAGGAGAAAGTAACGAACTGGTATGGATGAAGCAAATGTTACAAAAGAATGGTTGGTTTTAACGTTTCTCAATTTGGTCGCATCCATTGGCTCATGACGCAACCGAAGAGAAGCGATCGCCACCCTTTACCCTTTACCCCTGCTTCCCTCGCTTCCCTCGCTTCCCCCGCTTCCCGATATCACCACCACGCTTATTGATCCGTAGGTGGTTGGTAAATTTGGACGATCGAGTAAAGAGGTTCTCCGGATGCGCTTCTAATCAGAGACAGGCTCATCTGTACTGGAATGAGGTGTCCGTTGGGGTGACGAAAGCGCAGAGCCATCGGATTGGTGGTTGCTTTGCCAGCCAGCATTGTTTGATAGCAGGCAGTGAATTGAGGCAAGTCGGCTGGATCCACGATCGCCGCCACGGTCAGAGTCAACAACTCACTCTCGGCGTAGCCCAAAAGCTGACAGAGGGCAGGATTCACTTTGAGCCAGCGATCGTCCAGTCCGACTAACGCCATGCCGATCGCCACCTGATCAAACGCATTGCGAAACCGCTCCTCACTGTCTTGAAGCACTGCACTTGCCTCCGAGAGCGCCATCTCGGACTGCTGCCGCTGCTGAATTTCTCGCTGAAGCTGGCGGTTTTGCTCCACCAGTTGTCGTTGCTGCTGCCGGATCAGCAGTTGATGTTTAATCCGGGCTAACACTTCCTCTGCCTGAAACGGTTTAGTAATGTAATCTGCACCCCCAACAGCAAAGGCTTTGAGCTTATCGGTAGCATCATCCAGGGCACTGAGAAAGATAATGGGTACCTCGCGGGTGGCTTCAGAGGCTTTGAGTGCAGCACAGACTGCATAACCGTCCATCGCTGGCATCCGGATATCTAGCAAAATCAAATCGGGGTGCTGGGCACCAACAGTCTCCAGTGCCGCTTCGCCACTGGTCGCTTTTCGCACCTTGTAGCCCTGCCCGTGAAGAATGGCGGATAGGGTACGCAGGTTATCGGGTTGATCATCCACCAGCACCAGATTTGGACTGCTCGAAAGGATGGCGTTTTGGCGGTCTAGCTCGAATCCTTTGGGTTCCCGTGCCGTCGTTCTTTGAGCATAAACACGCTCCAGACGGCTGACGACCCGCGTCACCAATTCGGGACCGACGATCGGCTTGCCAACAAAATCATCTACCCCAGCCGCAAACATCTGTTGCACCCGATCGGCATCGGTAGACGCAGTAACCACCAAAATCGGCAAATCGCCCCAACAGTCATCCTGGCGGATTTGCTGACACAGCTCAATGCCGCGCGTAAAGGGGATTTCGATGTCTAAAATTAGCAGCGCTGGTGCTACTGTGATGAGGGTTTCCCAGAGGCGATCGGGCTGACTCAGGCACACGACATGGATGCCCCAGGGCTGAAGCAGATAGCTCAACGCTGCGCGAGTGGTGGGATCATCATCCAGCACCAGCACCGTTGCCGAGGGTAAAGCGGTGGGAGAGGGGTAGCTAAACGGGGTGGTCTCGGCGATCGCCACTGCCGCTGGTGGGCGATCGCTGACCGCTGGTGGATTGGGTTGATCGGAGGGATCGATCGCGGGTGCGGGTTTCAATCGATAGCCCAAACCATACACGGTTTCAATTAAATCGGTTGCCATCCCGGTCGCTCGCAGCTTTTGCCGCAGATCCTTGATGTGGTTAGTGACGGCTCGTTCGGTGGGCACATCATCCATTGTCCAGAGGCGATCGAGGATGGCAGTGCGGCTCAAAATACGCTGTGGGTTTTGCAGAAACAGATCCAGTAAGCCATATTCTTTGGGCGTGAGTGCCAGCGGTTGGTGATTGTACGTCACTTCGGCTGACGTAGGGTTTAAGCGCAATTGCTCCCAGGTTAGAAGGGTCGGTGCAAGGGAGAGTTTGCCCCGGCGCAGCAATGCCCGGACTCGCGCAATCAGCTCCGATGGGTTGTAAGGCTTCATCACAGAATCATCGGCACCCGCATCCAGCCCCGTACTGGCATCCCAATCGTTTGCGATGAGTAACAAAATCGGGTTGGGATAGCGCTGCTCGCGCAACTGTTGGCAAAACTGGAGGCTGGGCTGTCTGGCGATCGAGGCATCGAAGACAATCAAGTCGTACTGATTGGCAACCACCGACTCAGTGCCGATTTCATCGTGGGTTGCTGCCTCAATGGTATGACGCTGCTTGATCAGGTCACCAGAGAGTCGTGCGATCGTAGGCGCATCACAGTCGATCAACAGAATCTTTGCCATTGCAGTTTCAGCCAATCATCTCAGTCAGTCACAAACCCACTGGTAAGGTGAGAGTGTCAGGCGTTGGCACCACCAGGCAAACCCTCAACCGTTGCGATCGACTGAGTGTATCACCGTTAGCGAAGGGAATAGCGAGTGATTGAGGCATCATCTGTATGAACAGATAGACAAAAGGTATTGCGTCCCCTGGCTTTAGCGGTATACAACGCCTGATCCGCAAAGGTGATGATTTCCTTCAGCGATTGTTCTTGCGTTGGAACCAAACTAGCAATTCCCATGCTTAACGTTACACAATCGCTAGCCGTTGAGTCAGCATGGGCAAGCTTCAATTGACAAATTGCCTGCTGAATGCGTTGAGCAATATAAACGGCTCCCTGCGGTGTGGTGTTTGGAAGCACAGCGGCAAACTCTTCCCCTCCATAACGGGCGGCGAGATCGGCAGGACGGCGGATGCTGTTATTGATCGCCTGAGCCACTTTCTGTAAACAGTCATCGCCTGCTGGATGCCCGTAGCGATCGTTGTAGCGTTTGAAGTAGTCAATGTCACAGAGGATGAGTGAGAGCGAAATGTGTTCCCGCCTTGACCGTCCCCACTCGGTTTGGAGAAAGGCATCAAAGGTGCGACGGTTGGGGATTTGCGTCAGTTCATCAATGCTGGCAATGCGATGAAGTTCCCGGTTGACCTGTTTGAGCGACGCTTCTGCCAGTTTGCGCTGCATGGAGACACCCAAATGCAGTGCCAGCGCTTTGGTTAACCGCAAGAGTTTGGCATTAGGAGCCGCCATCTTTCGGCTGAAAAAGACAAGCACCGCCAGGATTCTCTCTTCAACCACGATGGGAACCCCAAACGCGCTGGCTAGATCCGCCACGATCGCAGCTTCTCCCCGCAAAAATGTTTGCTCTGATTGTTGTGCAAGGGATTCAATCCATTCGGGTTGTCCTAACGCCCAGATTCGCCCCGGTAGCCCCACTCTGTACGAAAATGTGATGGCTGTGCTGGTTTCATGGAACTGCTTGAGTCGCACGTTCTGTCGGTCATAACTGACCTGGCAGAGATGAAACGTCATGTCGTCATCGTCCAGCATCCAGGCTTCACCATAGTCCCACGCGATCGCCTGTTGAATGCTGCATAAAGTCGCCTGCAACGCTGTTTCTAAATCAGCCGCTTCACTCACCGCTTGAATCGTATCCAGAAATAGCTGTGTTTCTGCCTGTGCCTGCTGGCGTTCCAGAATCTCTCGCTGCAACTGCTGGTTTTGGTGGATGAGTTGCTGCCGCTGTTGTTGGATGGTTAGTTGGTGCCGCACGCGGGCAAGGACTTCTTCTTCATTGAAGGGCTTGGTGATGTAGTCGGCACCACCCACTTCAAACGCCCTAATTTTGTCCTCAGCACCATCCAGCGCACTGAGAAACACGATCGGCACATGGCACGTTTCAGTGATTGCCTTCAGTTTCGTACAGACTTCATACCCATCCATCATGGGCATTTTGATATCCAGCAGCACGAGAGCAGGTGGTTGAGAAAGAATGGTATCGATCGCCATTTCGCCACTGGTGGCTTTTCTCACTTTGTAGCCATGCGATCCCAGAATGATGGAGAGCGTCCGAATGTTATCGGGATGATCATCTACGACCAAAATCGTCTCTTTTTCGGCTACCATATCAACTCCAACTGACCAGGCTGATACGCCAATTATTGATAGTTTCCTGATCATTGCCTACAGCTAAATCACGGAAATCTTTATCATTTCAGCTATCCCAGACCTCCGAGGTTTTTAAAACCTCGGAGGTCTAAAGTGTACTCAAATTAGTTTCAATAAAGCAGGGGCGATTTGATCGAGTGGAATGGATCGATCGCTCAACCCGGCTTCATCAACCGATCGGGGCATGCCATAGACCACACAGGTATTTTCGGCTTCGGTGACAATAGTGCCACCAGCGGCTTTAATCCAGGCGGCACCCTGTTTGCCATCGGAACCCATGCCTGTCATCACAATGCCAAGGGTGCGATCGCCGTAGACATCGGCGGCAGATTGAAACAACACATCAACAGCGGGACGGTGCAGGGTATCAAACGGACGGGCATCTAAGTGGGTGACAATGGTGCCATCGGGTTTGCGGATAAAGCTCAAATGCCGCCCAGCGGGGGCAATCCACACAACACCGGGACGAACGACTTCGCCTTCCTGTGCTTCCACAACGTTTAGAGCCGATCGCTCGTTGAGCCGTTGAGCAAACAGTTGGGTGTAGCCGACAGGCATGTGCAGGACGATCGCCACAGGAATGGGAAAATCTTCTGAAAGCAAGGGAATCAGGTAGTTTAAGGCTTGCGGTCCACCCGTCGAAATGCCGATGACCAATAGATCAAAGTTGCCTGCTTGGGCACGGTGTTGGAGGGTGTCTCCAGCGATCGCTTTTTGGCGTGTGGTCACGGTCAGGGGAAGTAGATCTTGTTTCCATGCCAGGGGCGATCGGTTGAGCGGAATTTGGGCAGCATTTTCCACTTTAGCAATCAATTCCTGGGAAATGGCAAACATCTTGTCGGTGGCGAGGGCAGTGGGTTTCTGGACAAAATCAATGGCTCCGGCATTGAGGGCAGTGACGGCTTCTTCGCCTGTTTCATTGGCAATACTAACAATGACGATCGGCACGGGATGACGTTGCATTTGGGTGTGCAAAAAGGTGGTGCCATCCATATCGGGCATGACCAGATCGAGCGTCACCACATCGGGCTGCAATTGTTCAATCAATTCCAGTGCCTCATTGCCATTTCGAGCGGTGCCTACCACTTCTAATGATGGACTTTGAGCCAGCATCTGCTTGAGCACTTTACGCACATAAGCCGAATCATCAACGATTAAAACACGGGTTGCAGGTGTCATTGGTTGCCTCATTACCGGGGATTTCACACGATCGTTTAACATAAACAAAGGCTCCGTTAAGTTGTTGGAGTTCAAAGTTGGTTCCCAGACGGAGCAGGGATTCGGATGCGCCAATGAATAGATAGCTGTGATCTGTCATGGCGTTGAATAACTGGTGGGTGGTTTGAGCAATGGCATCATCGGAAAAATAGATAAAGACATTGCGACAGAATACAACCTGCACAGGCGGCATGGTTTGGATATCTGCGGCTCTGGCTAAGTTGATGCGTTTCCAGGTGATGTGGTGGTGAATGTCTGAACGAATGCGCCAGCGATCGCCTTTGGGATCACTTTTTGGCTCAAAATAGCGATCGCGCAACGCCTGTGGGAAGCTCCGAAACGATCGCTCCCGATAAAGCCCCAGTTGGGCATTGGCGATCGCGGCAGGGCTGGCATCAGTAGCATAGATTTCAATCGGCATTTTATTAAACCAGCCTGCTTCTTGAAGGGCGATCGCGATCGACAGGGGTTCTTCGCCAGTGGCACAGGCAGCACTCCAGATTCGCAATGGTTTAGATGGATTCTGGTCAAAATACGTGGGCACAATCACATCCACCAATGCCGCAATTTGATCAAATTCACGATAAAAGAAGGTTTCCTGCACCGAGATTGCATCCATGACGTGTTGCCACTCGGTCTGAGCAGCAGTGTCATATTTCAACAAATAGTAGTAGTCTAAAAAGGAATTAAAATCATGTTCCATCACCCGGTCAGCCAGCTTATCTGCCAGCAGGGAGCAGTTTTCTAAGGTGTAATAAACGCCTGTCTGCTGCTGGATTAGATCGCGCAACAGCAGGATGATGGATTCGGATAGATAGAGGCTTTCGGAAACAAGTTGCATTGTAAGAATTCCTTACGCCAGCAAATTGTCTGCAACTTGCCGAATCAATGGATCGGGATCGGTCTGGGAAATGGTTTGTAACTGTTGGGTAATTTGATAGTTGCCCAGTTGCGAGAGTGAAACCATCACCGCTAACCGAACCGTTTCATTGGTATCGGTTAATGCCTGATAGAGGTACTGCGATGCCTGGGGATGTTTTAGCCGGGTCAATACTTTGACCATCGCGTGGCGTACCTCTGGATGGACATGGTGCAACCCATTGGCAATGGTGGCAAGACAGGATGCTGGCAGTTGCGCCAGGGTATTGATGCAGACACCGCGGCAACGACGATCGGCGGTTAGCTCAATCAGAGCAGCGATCGTTTCGGGTGTTTTGAAGCGAGCCAGGGTGGCGATCGCCGCATCCATCACTCTGGTCGTTTCATCGGTTGCCGCAATCCACTGCAAGCTTTCGACCACGCGACTGTCGGACTGCTGACCGAGTGCCTGTAGCACCACAATTCGACGCTCTGGATCGGTCGATTTCAATGCGCCCAGCAAAAAGGTGAGGGCATGGGGATGGGTGGTTTGTCCGAGGGCAGTGAGAATGGCGCGATCGAGGTCATTGTCGGCAGAGATAATGGGTGCCAGACCAATCAGGGCAGTGGCGGCTGCGCCATCGCCGATTTTGCCGAGTGCCTCGATCGCTGCCAGCCGTACCGAAAAACTGATGTGTGCCTGTGTCAACTGCGCCAGGGGTGCGACCGCTTCTGGATAGCGCAGCAAACCCAGCGATCGAATGGCGTAATATTGCACCCAATCATCACCATCGTTGAGGGCAACCAGCAGCGGTTCATAGGCAGTGTCGCGATCGATCTGTGCCAGTCCCCGTGCTACGGCTGCCCGGACTTTGGGCGAGGAATCGTCCAGGGCATGCACCAGACAAGCGACACTATCGGGCGACTCTAGACAGGGCAGGGCTTCGATCGCCGCTACCCGCACCCGTTCATTGGCATCAGTGCAGTGGGTCAACAGCACCGCCTGATGCTGGGGAAACGCAAAATAACCCGCAATTTTGGTGGCAGATTCGCGCACAAACGGGTTGGGGCTGGATAACAGGGATTCAATCCGGGTGGAGAGGTTGTTGCAGCCGAGGGCATTCAATGCCGCTACGCCCGTCTGCCGTGTGACTGCCAGGGGATGCGCCAACAGCCGCAATAGTGCATCGGCTGCCCGTTCATCGCCAATCCGTCCCAGGGCAGTGGCGGCATAAATCATCAGTTCTGGTTCTGCGTCGAGCAGTTGCAGCAGGGCAGGCACGGCACGGCGATCGCCAATCCGTCCCAGTGCTTCTACGGTCAGACGACGGGCATCGGCATTGTTGGCAGTCAGGTTGTCGATCAAGAGCGGTACAACACGCGTACCATGCTGGATCAGGATAGCAACGACCTGCTGATTGACGCTGGGTTGAGCCAGCAAGCGGATGAGCGCCCGTTCGGCAACGGGAGTTTCGAGCCAGCCCAGCAGGGTGACAAAGGGAAGCAGTTCGTGGCTGTAGGTGTTGTGTAGGGTTTGAAAGAATTGCTGTAAGCCCGCTTCGGTCAGCGCTGCCTGAGTGAGATCGGCAATGTAGCACCCTTCCTGAAGTTCAGTTTCGTAGCGATCGTGCAACGTCACCAGCGCTTTGACAATTTCGCCCACGGGAGCCGTGCCTTCGTTTAACCGCTGCACCAGAGCAGGCACCATGCTTGCATCGCCCAACGTTGCCAGGGCATTGGCGGCGGGAGTGCAGAGCAAGTCATCTTCCAGCAGGGGCAGTAAGCGGGACGCAATGGTGGGTACCCCAATCCGACTGAGGGCATCGAGTGCGGGAAAGCCCAGGAAAAAGTCGCGGGATTCGGCGATCGCCAGCAGTGCCTCGACAGCTTCAACAGTGCGCTGGTGTCCCAGGGCATCGATCGCGTGGTATTGCACATTCGCATCCGCATCCTGGAGTGCCTTCAGCAAAATCGTTACCACACGCGGATCTTGAAGATTTTGCAGAGCGGTGATGGCATAGATGCGGAGATCGACATCGGCATCTTGAAGACACTCTTCCAGCAGCGGCACCACGTCAATCTGTCCCCGCGCCAGCACTTGCAGCACGCCATTCAACACACTGGGGTTTTGGTGATCCTGCCGGAGCGAGTGCATCAATGCCTCAATCACGTCCGGCGTTTGGCGTTGCGCCAGTCCTTCAACGGCAACCCGTCGCACCCGCCAGCTTTCATCGCCCAGCAGGGCAAGGAGTTGTTTACCGGCATTCAGTGAAGCTCTGGCAATCAGGCTTTCCGCTGCCTGAAGCCGCACCCGTTCATGGGGGCTGACGAGCTGGGCGGCTAATTCGCGTTCTCGCTCTAGTTGGGGGGTCATATCCTGTGCGCTCATAGGGGGTTCCTTAAAGGGGGATTCCTTAACGGGATTGTCTGTTGGAGTTGAGTTGATCGAGGCTGTCGGTGAGCGATCGCAGTTGTGACTGCAAACCGACGCTTGCCTGTTGGGTGGCGTTGATACCCTGAGCGCTGCGATCGGTCACTTGCCGAATGGTGCCCATGCCTGTTAGCAGCGTGGTAGCCGCCGCCGAATGTTCCCGGTTGGCGCGGCTGATCAGTCCAATTTGCTTGGCAATACTTTGCACCGTCACGGTCATTTCTCTGCCAGCACGGGATTGCTCACCCATCGCTTTGGCAATTTGATCGGCTTGCTGGCGCACGTTCTCTACTGCCACTGTGACTTGTTCGGTGTTGGTGGATTGCTCTGCCATTGCCTGCGTGACGCTGGTAATCAGTTTGGTCAGCCGTTCTGCTTCCTTTGCCACCAGATCGCTGCCAGTGGTTTGCTCGGCGATCGTCCGCGAGGTGGCGTTGGCTCCCTTCCGCATCGAATCCATTGCCTGCATCACCTGACTCACGCCTTTTGCCTGTTCGCCCATTGCCTTACGCGATTGGACTGCCAGCGTTGCCGTAGTTTGAGAGGCTTTGAGAATTTCCCGCATGGCTTTCCCCTGTTCGCCCATGGAATGCGCCAACTCTTGAGCAATCTTTCGCATCCGGGCAGTCGATTGGACGATCGTCTGGGCTGATTTTGCCTGCTCGGCGATGGCGATGGCGGCTTCTTTTGCCTGGGCTGACACGGTGTTGATGGCGGTCACGACTGCCTGCCCCGCCCCCAGTTGCTCCTCAGAGGCGCGGGTAATCTGGCTCACCAGTTGGGTAGTGTCTTCAATGCCAGTGAGGATGGTTTTCAGCCCGGTTGCGCCCTCTGCTGCCAGTTGGCTGTTTTCATCCGCCACCCGCAAGCCTTCATTCGACGTATCAACCGCTGTCCGCACCACCTCTTGCTGCGCTTTGATGATGGTGGCAATGTCGGTGGTTGCCTGAGCCGCCCGTTCTGCCAGATTGCGGATTTCCGCTGCCACCACTGCAAACCCCCGTCCGGCATCGCCTGCCCGTGCCGCTTCGATCGAGGCATTCAGCGACAGCAAATTGGTGCGTTCGGCAATCAGGTTGATGGTTTCCACAATGCCACTAATTTCATCGGTGCGTTTGCCCATTTCCTGCACCACAGCCGCCGACTGCACCATCGAGTCGCGCATCTGGTTCAGCCCTTGAATCGACTTCTGAACGGTGGCACCGCTGACCTCCGCATCTTTGGTAATCCGGTGCGTGACCGTATCGGCTTGCTGTGTCAGGGAGGACACCGATCGAATCGAGCGATCGAGTTGCTCGGCACTTGCCGCCGCCGCATCCACTGCTGCATTAATCCGCACCGCATTCTGGGCAACCCCTTGAATCGACGTTGCCAGTTCCTCGATCGAGGCTGAAACCTCTTCCACATTATCGGTTAGCGTTTCGGTGGTGCCCGTTACCTGCTCGATCGACGCGGCCATTTCATTGGTCGAAGCCGTCGCCTGTTCTGCCATGCTGCTGAGGCTGTCGGTAATCGTCTCTACCTCTTGAATGCTGCGCGTCATCTGCTCCATGGAAGCCGCTGTTTCATTCACCGCTGCCACCAGATTTTCGGTATCGCGGCTGACGCTCTTAATCGACCCCGCCATTTGATTAATTGATGTGGTGACACCCGCAGCGGACGTTGCCATTTCCTGGCTGCTCTCCGTCACCCCGCGAATCGAGGTCGTCGTCAACCTGGCAGATTCCGTCATCTGAGTGACCGACGTGGCTAAACTCACCGCCCCTGCCGTCACCTGCTCGATCGACGCTGCCATCTCATTCACCGACGACACCATTTCTTCACTTGATGTCGTCACCGATTCCGCCTGTCCTGCCGTTTCTCGCAACGACCCCGCCATCTGGTTAATGCCCGTCACCGCCTCATCCAGCGCTCTGGTCTGCGCCTCCGAGTTTTCAGCTACCTCTTTAGAAAGCTTTGCTACGTCATCAGCAGACTGCATCACCTGACTGGCACGATCGCGCATCTGACGCACATCGTTTTGAAACTGAGTTTGGCGATCGTTACGGGTGAAAAGAACCATAAATCTCCTGGGTGTGGGGAAGGGGGAAAGCGGGGAAGGGGGGAAAGGGGGAATAGGGGAAGCAGGGGAAGTTTTGAGTTGGAAGGGAGTAGGGAGTAGGGAGTGGGGGAGAGTTTTGAGTAAGAGTTTTGAGTTTTGACTCCTTCGCTTCCCCTGCCTCCCCTGCCCCCGTCGCTTCCTCTCCTGCCCTCCTGCCTTCTGCCCTCTGCCTCCTGCCTTTTCTAACAACCAACAACTAACAACTAGCAACCAATTCGAGGTCAAGTAGTTGTTGGACATTCAAAATGAGAATGAGCCGATCGTCCAATTTAGCGATGCCAGAGAGATATTTTTCCACTTGCTCGGACATTGATTCGGGTAGGGGTTGGATGGCACTTTCGGAAATCGTGATAAATTCACGGGCGGTATCGACAATTAAGCCGATCGTGCGGTTGTCCAGTTGAATCACAATCAAACGGGTTCGCACATCGTAGGGCGTTTTTTCAAACCCAAAGCGCACCCGCAAGTTCATCACCGGAATGACCTGTCCCCGCGAGAACACAACACCATCCATAAACCGGGTTGTATTCGGCACAGGCGTAATGGTTTCAACCATTTCCATTTGTTTCACCACATGACTGGAAACGGCATAAATTGCCCCTGCCAGGTCGAAGAGGATGAAGTGTTCGGTGCGATCGGAGGGAGGGGTGGACATAGTAATAGTTATGAGTTTTGAGTGTTGATGAAGAAGGCAGGAGGCAGAAGGCAGGAGGCAGGAGGCAGAAGGCAGGAGGCTAAAAGCTAAATTTTTATACTTTATCCTTCATCCTTTATCCTTTCCTCCCACTCCCACCCTCCGTCTCTGCTGCGCGGCTCGAATCAACGCAGCGGCATCGAGAATCAATACGCCTTGCCCGTTGCCAAGTTCGGTTGCGCCTGTGATGCCGGGGGTTTGCACCAGGGGATCGGTGAGGGCATGGACGACAATTTCCTGTTGGGACAGGACGCGATCGACGACAATGCCCACCTGATTCAATCCAGCTCTCACAACCAGCACACACGCCGTTTCACTAGAATGGGAGGGCACCCCAAACAGGCGCGAAAGCCGCACTAGCGCCAGCACGCCATCCCGGTAGGAGAGGATTTCGTCGGTTTCCAGGGAAACGATCGCCGCTGGTGACACTTGAATCACCTCTTGCAACGATCCTTGCGGGATGGCATAGACCTGATCGCCCACAGTGACAATCAGAGCGCTGGCAATGGATAACGTCAATGGCAGGTGGATGATAAAGCGGGTGCCGCTTCCGGTCTGAGTGTCGAGTTGCAACAAACCGCCCAATTCGGCGATCGTGTTTTTCACGACTGCCATGCCAACACCACGCCCACTGGCAAGATCCGCCTGTTCACGGGTGGAAAAGCCAGAGGCACAGAGGATTTCTAGCAGTTGATCGGTATCGGTGATGGCTGTGTCTAGCAAACCAAGCGTTTGGGCACGGGCAGCAACGCGATCGCGATCGATGCCATTGCCATCATCCTGGACTTCAATCACCACCATTTCACCATCGGTGGCGGCTCGCAGGATCATTTTGCCTGTCGCTGGTTTGCCCCGTGCAATCCGTTCTTCGGTGGTTTCCAAGCCATGACTGACCGCATTTCGCACCAGATGCAGCAGCGGTTCCATCATTCGCTCGACCACAAACTTATCAATTTCGGTATCCTGTCCCACCAGTTCCAGGGCAACCTGTTTACCGCATTCCCGCGCCACATCTTTCACCACAAACTGCATCCGGGCAAAGACTTCGGCGATCGGCACCAACCGTACTCGCATCACCCCTTCCCGCAAATCCCGGATTTGGCGTTCCAGGGTCAAGTCGATTTCTTGCAGGTTGCGGAGTTGGGAGTGCGCCACCTTGTTACTAACGTGGGAAAGGCAATCTTCCAGACGCGATCGGCTGACAACTAAATCGCCCACCATGCGCATCAGGTCGTTGAGTTTGTCGAGATCGACGCGGACGAGGTTGGAAGAAAGTGAGGAGTGAGGAGTGAGGGGTGAGGGGTGGGGAGTGGGGAGTGGGGAGTAGGGAGTGGGGAGTGGGGACTCTTGAACTGTTATAGGTTCGGGGGATGAATGGATGGTTTCGGTGATGGTTTGAGGGTTGGGTTGGTGGGGGGAGTGGGCGATGCCGTCGGTTTCCCAGGGGGTGAAGGTGGTGGCAGCGGTGGTGCTTTCGACTAAGAAATGGAAGCCAACACCACCCGCGGGCAAGGCTCGTGGTTCTGCCTGGAGGATGGTGCCGATCGATTTGATGCGATCGCGCACACTGTTGACATTGATACCGCGTGCTGTCAAATCAGGGGTAGGGGTAAAATCAAGTGCCCAGACTTGCTTTTCTATGGTTGGTTGCAGTGTATCTTGATTCGTTTCATCAGCACTCTGGTTATCAGACTTCTCTGCATCAGGCTTCTCTACATCAGGCTGCTCTGCATCAGGCGTTTCAACCTCCGGCTTGACACCATTTGATGATCCATTCAGCGATCCATCAACTGATCCATTGCTGTCACTTAAGACTTCCGAGTTCTTCAAGAATTCGGAGGTCTGGGTATGACACTCCCCAATGACTGTCTCTGGCTGGATACCAGGCTGATAAGCGCTATAAACTCCAATGACTGTTAACTGTTTCAGGACAGGTGTAATATCGGGTGCAGCCGTTTGATGACGATGGGCGATGATCGCCTGCTCCAGCAAATTGGTGCCCTTGATCAACACATCCAAGCCGTCATTGCTGAGGCGCAGTTGGCGATCGCGCAATTCTCGCAAATAGCTTTCCAGATGGTGCGCTAGCTCTTCAGCGACATGCACCTCTACCATGCCCGACAGCCCTTTCAGCGAATGAAAGCCGCGAAACAATTCATCCAACAGTTTGCTGTCGATCGGTAGTTGTTCCACATAGGCTTCGATCGCCAACAAGCTCTGCCGAATGGTGGTTAAATAGTCATCGCACTCGGCAAAGAAATCGTCGAGAAAACTATCAAACAGGGAATTTTGCGGTTCCATTTGCATCACACACGACTCTTGATCTTTCGTAGGGGTCAGGGGTCAGGGGTCAGGGGTCAGCCGCCAATAACCAATCACTAACAACCAACAACCAACAACCAACAACCAACAACCAACAACTACTGTAAAAGCCCCATCACTTGTCCAGCAAATACGCTGGGATTAAACGGTTTGGTACAGTAAAGCGAGACTCCAGCCGCGATCGCCTCACTCTGGCTGGACTCATCTCCTCTCGTCGTTAAAATAATCACCGGAATCTGACTGAAGCTTTGATGTTGACGGATAAATTTCAACACTTCCAGCCCATGCATATCCGGCATATTTAAATCCAGAATCACCAGATTCATGGGAGTCAGCGCAATCCGTTCGATTGCCTCCAGCCCATTACTTGCCTCACAGAACTTGATGTCTTCCACCTGTCGCAACGATGCCATCACCATCCGTCGCATCGAGGTTGAATCATCCACAACTAAAATTTGTTTCATACGGATTCTCTTAACGAGCGATCAATAGAATGGGCGATCGATACAGCGTTTTCTAATTTACTGAGGTACACCTTACTCCCTTGACTCTTTGACTCGCTGCATGGATCTGTACTTCACTTGATTGAAAATTGCTGTAAATCGACACATGCATGGCTCAGGTTCCAACTTTTCTCTAAGCTAAAGGGAAAATGTATGGAACTTGTATGGACTGTGTGAGTGATATAAAACTTCATCTCATGTGTTGTTTCTTCAATGTGAAATGCATTTCTAAACATGATTGGCTGAGTTTTGATCGTTGTTTAAAGCTCGTCAATCGCAAATTGTAAAATGAAGGAGTAGAGTCGTAGCCAGTAAATTTACAGACAAATAATTGGCTTTTCTATGTATTACCAATCAGTCCACGATTTACTCCGTATTTACACTAATTAAACGAAGCTTGAAAAAGACCATTAAAGTCCCATCGCCATAGCAGCCTTTTTGTCTTTAAAGACAAACAACCATGCAAGCCAATACAAGCAAAAGCTTAAGATTGCTTTCGGGCAAGCAGTGCCAGGGCGCGTCATCAATTCAGCTCGAAAGCTTGTGGTATCAGCATTGCTGCGCCCGTCCCGACAAACAAACTAGGGGCTGGAACCCTTGCTGCAAGTGGTGTGTAGTCTTAATTGATGACAGCCCCTAGAACTATCAGCCATTAAGGGATCAAGTATTGAATGACTGCTTGAGCGATCGCTTGATTGCCGTCTGTGATCACGGGTTGCGATCGTGGTGGCTGCAATGGTTGCTGCAAAAAGTTCCAATGACTGTCAAAAAACTCAGTTGGCGTGAGAATTTGCGATGGCACGTAGTCTTGAATGCCATCGAGCAAAATGGCGGCTTCGGCAAAATCATCGCGGGTGATGGAGACGATCGGCGTACCCAAACGGCAGGCTTCCGAAAAGGTGCTGTAGCCCGGTTTAGAGAGCAGTCGTCCGCACACGGGCATGAGGTCAACGGGACGATAGTGGTGGTCGGTAATTTTGATCAGGTTTGGTAGATCGGGCGCGGTGCGATCGAACGTGAGAAACTGCCAATCGGCAAACCGTTGCAGAGTTTGGTAGGGAATCTGCGCCAAGCCCAAGCCGCCAAAGGTCATGAGCACGGTGCGATCGACACTCGCCTTCAGCCCAAAGGTTTCTCGCAGTTGTGCAACGCTGTAGCGGGGTGTGCCGCCCGTTAAACCAACATCCGTAATCGTGGGAAAGGCGCTCATCGGTTCATGCAGCGGCAGGCGAAACAGGCGATCGCACTTGCTAAAGCACCCTGCAATCCAGTCTGCCATGTCCACAAATTCGCCACCCCAGGGACGGTAGATAAAATCCCAGCCAAAATTGCTCATCATCCAGCAAGGGATTTGAGCCGCCTTTCCTAACAGCGCTGCTAACGGTGGAATGTCTGCCAAAATTAGCCCGACCCGATTTTGCTTGATGAAATTCACCTCAGAGGCAATCAGGCGATTTTGCTGCGTCCTTAACTCCTTGAGCCGTTCTAGCGTTGCAGGTAGCTCCATCGTGACGCTATCCGTCTGCAAAATGCCCACATCAAACGCTCTGGGACGGTGGATAAAATCGGTGGGGATGTATGCCTCTAGCAGCCAGCGAGGAGCCGTCGTCACCAAGATGATCAAGATTTCAGGGCAGAGCCGCTGGATTTCCGCCGCGACAGAGGCAGCACGCGTGGCATGTCCAAACCCGTGATTGGTGATGGCGATGTAGAGGATGGGTTGAGGCATACGTTAAGGATCGCGGATTTATGAAGGTGTCATTCTGTGCGTAGGGGCGTGGCATGCGGTAGAAAGTCCTCGCCTTCGTCCAGAGTGATCTGCCGCATGCCGCGCCCGTACAGCTAAAAGGCTGAGGTTGTCGAAGTTATTTAATTCATGATCCTCAGTAAAGACAGCAAGCAATATAATTTCCATTTCCCGACTCTATGATGCGTTGAATGATTTTTTGCGTCAATGTGACATTCAGTGGGTGACATTCAGTGGCAGAATATCTGTCACCTCAATCCTTATGCACCTCAACCCTTCTGTTGGATGATCATTGGCATGGTATTCTACTTCGACCCAAAATTCAGGCTACAATCTGCCCAACGAACAAACTCAGCCTGTCGATCGCAGCGTTCCTTATGCTCAATCGCCGTGTTTGCCGTCTGCTTGGATTATTCATCGCTAGCATCATTCTGTGCCTTAGTCTAAGTCGTGTTGTGGTGGCTCAAGCGGTCAGTCCTGCACAACTGGTGCAGCAAGGGGTCGATCGCTATCAGGCAGGCGACTACAAAACGGCTGTTGACCGCTGGAAGGCAGCGCTAGAAGCAGACCCAAACGATCGCGCCAACACTGCCATTATTCAGGAAAACCTGGCACGGGCATACCAGCAACTGGGACGAAGTGATACCGCGATCGACCAATGGGAGCAAGTCACCGCTTACTATCGTCAGACCAAAGCTTT
Source organism: Lyngbya sp. HA4199-MV5 (assembly GCA_019359375.1). Classification (GTDB taxonomy): domain Bacteria; phylum Cyanobacteriota; class Cyanobacteriia; order Leptolyngbyales; family Leptolyngbyaceae; genus Stenomitos. The sequence continues at coordinate 29,324 of JAHHHL010000006.1, read as the reverse complement.
GCAATCGTTGGGACGTAGCCTCACCGAACAGGCACAGGTTTACAGCAGCTTGGGGCAAGCCCGCAAAGCGATCGCCCTGCTATGTGGACAAGAACTCAATCGACTCCGGGCGACCGACCAGTTAGCTTGTTTGCCCGAAAGCGCCCTTCAGCTTGCGCGTGCTGCCAACGACAAAAAGGGTGAAGCCGCTGCATTGGGCAGTTTGGGCGATGCTCAGCGGCTACTCGGCGATTATCCCGCCGCGATCGTGCTGCTAAAAGCCAGTCTGGAACTAGCGCCAGACACGCCCGCCTACCGCATTGCAGCCCTTCATAGTTTAGGTAATGCCTACAGCAGTCTCGCTCAGGTGAACTACCGTCGCGCCGAATCTGCCAATCAGCGGGGCGATAGTCAAGAAGAAAGACGATTCACGACGATCGGCAAGGAGCATGACGAAATTGCCTTGCAATCGTTTCAGCAGGGTTTGCAACTGGCTCAAAGCCAAAGAGATGTAGCGGGTGAACTGCGATCGCTCATCAGCGCCATTCCTGCCTACTACCGTACCGATAAAACGACAGCAGCAATGCAAGCTCATCGACAGGCAACAGCCGTTCTGGCACGAGTGCCTGATAGCCAAAGTCGCGTTTATGCAACCATTGATTTGGCACAATTATTGAAACCTGTTGCAATCAAGGAACCGTCATCGCGTAGTCCTTGTTTGGAAGCGGCGTTGCTGCCTCAAGCAGAAACACTGCTCAAAGACGCTGCTGCCACCGCACAACGCTTAAGCGACCAGCGTGCCGCATCCTTTGTGTTGGGCGCACAGGGGCATCTGCAAGAGTGTCGTGGTGACATTCTGCAAGCACTCCAATTAACCGATCAAGCGCGACTTGCCGCCGATCGCTCCAGGGCAAACGATAGCCTGTATCTCTGGGAGTGGCAGACTGGGCGCATTTTACGGCAGCAAGGACGGCATAAGGCGGCGATCGCGGCTTATCAACGTGCGATCGCTGCCTTAGAAACCATCCGCGACGATATTCTGTTAGCCAACCGCGACCTGCAATTCGACTTCCGCGACACGATCGAGCCTATTTACCGCCAACTTGTTGCCCTCAGACTGGAGCAGGAGCAGCCTCTTCAAACGAAAGCCACCCAAATTAAAACCGAAGAATCGAAAAGCGAGGAAAACTTCAACGGCATTTTGGAGGCGATCGACTCACTCAGGCTGGCAGAATTGCAAAACTACTTTGGCAATGATTGTGTCATTGTTGCCGCGAATCCGACCAGCCAGGAACAAGCGATGGATCCAACTGCCGCCATCATCAACACGTTTATCCTGGACAATCAAACAGCCATAATTCTAAGCCTGCCCAATGAGCAGAAGAAACTTGTCCTTCATGACATTAAGCGGCAAGCGTTGATTGACCAAATTAAGTCTTTTCGCCAGGGCTTGCGGCGTTATCGCGACCTGGAATACGACCTTCAGCCATCGCAGCAGATATACGATTGGCTGATTCGTCCGTTTGCTGATGACCTGCAGCGGGCAAACATCAAAACGCTGGTGTTTGTGCAAGATGGAATCTTACGCAGTGTCCCGATGGCATCGCTACACGATGGCGAAAAATTTCTGATTCAACAGTATGCCATTGCGACCACGCCCAGCCGCAGTTCAATCGATGTCAAACCGTTCAATCGCAGTGGTTTACGAGTGCTGGCGCTGGGTTTAACGAAGGAAGCGATCGTGGATAACCAGACGTTCCCAGCGCTAACCAACGTGAGCAACGAGATTACAGGCGTTGAAGCAAAAATCCCTGGCAGTAAGCAATTGCTGGATGATGCCTTCACGCCCATTGGGATGCAAAAAGAACTCAGTCGGGCAGTTTATCCCATTATTCATCTAGCGACACATGGTAAATTTGGCACCGATCCAGACGATACCTTCATTCTGACGGGCAACAGCCAGAAACTAAAGCTGAACGAACTCGATCGCCTGATTCGCCAAACAACCCGTAACCGCGAACCGCTGGAGTTGCTGACGTTGACTGCCTGCGAAACAGCCGTTGGAGACGATCGATCCTCGTTGGGCTTGGCGGGCGTAGCGATTCAAGCGGGAGCAAGAAGTGCGTTGGCATCCCTGTGGTCAATCAATGATGCCGCAACCGCCAAACTTGCCACTGATTTCTACGCCAAACTGCCTGATGTCAATTTCAATAAAGCTCAAGCGCTCCAGTTAGCCCAGCAAGCGCTGATTAACGATGCAGATTCTTCCCATCCTGCCTACTGGTCTCCGTTTGTGCTAGTCGGCAACTGGCAGTAACCACGATTACACTAACCAGGATTACTGTCGCTCAATTTCCACTATTTGCCGGAGTTGATTATGCTGCTGTTTGACTTCCTTAGAAGTCCCTGTCTCTTCCACATCAACTAAATCCTCTAGCAATGGAATCATAAACGACTTTGCCTTCGAGTCTGCTGTTTTAGAGCCGACTGCTAAGGCTTCAGCAAACGCATCGTACCAGAAGCCAGCTTCGGCGTACAAGTTAGCCCGTTGCAAGCGATCGGCTGTTTTGGCTAAAGACGCTTGCAACGTGGCTGGCATTGCCACAACCTCCACTTCTGTCCGCACGACTTTATCCTTAGAATCGTCACCTAAATCGCATCGAAGCGCTACTTGCCAGAGATACGTTTGCCCAGGGGTTAAAGCAGCGTATTTTTTTGGCAGCGTATACTGCATGACCCCTTGAGTGCTCTGCCTTTGCTCCACTATGTAGTCACGTTTGTTGCTGTAGGCATAGAGACGAAACTCGATCGGATACGACTGCTGATCTGGCACATACCAGGCAAAGGTTGGACGCGTTGCTGTGGTTTGTCCGATGTGACTCAGAGGCGCAAGGGCAGTCAGTGATCCGGTTGGTTTTGCCTCACAAGAACCCTCGCCTCTCACAACCGTTCCGATCGTCGTACCAGAAGGTCTAGAGGGCTTGGGGGGCTTGTATCTTGCTAAAACAGCAGGGGTAATCGTAAGAAACAAGAGGAGTGCAACGCTGACAAAAACCGTTGCACGCTGGGTGGTCGCTGTTGACTTAGGAGCCGTCCAGAACCGATGTGATTGGGAGCGTGGATGCAGAGCCATATCAGTTGATTGGGGGATAAGTTACTGCCACACTACTGAAGAACAACCGATTAAACCAGCCTCTTTATGGTCAGAGGTGATGTAGATTTCGGCAATCAGCATCGCCAACAATGACACTTTTTTGCCAATAGCTTTTTTGCCAGTAGCTTAGGGCGCGTCATCAATTAGCTCCGAAACCTTGCAGTATCAGCATCATCGCGCCCGCCCCAACACACCAGGCTAGAGGCTGGAACCCCTGCTGCAACTGATGTGTAATCGTAATTGATGACAGCCCCTAGCAACTGCTGCCCACGATCGCAAACCTTCAGTCGCAAACCTTCAGCGTTTCTTTGCGCTGGCAGCTTTCGGCAAATGGGGTCGCGCGATCGTGCCATTGCGTTGTCAAAAGGCTGCCAGCAGTCTGGTAGAAAAGGTACGTGAGTCTCCAGGGGCGTTTCCCTACTGTGGAAGTCAACCACCCTAATCGGAGGATGACCATGAACAGCTTTGACTGCAAGACTCAGACGGCGCTCACTGGTTTAACTCATGCCACCGCTGCAACAGCCTTGACTGCCAATGGGAAACCGTTTGGCACCTTACAAGATCCCTTAAATTCCCATTTTCCAGTTGCGCTCCAAGCCTCCCAAGCGCCCGATTACAGCATCAATACGAGCGGCAATGATTTTGTGACGAATGTAGGGCAAGTGACCAGCCAGGGGGATCGATCGATGCGCTCTGATATCGCTCGTGCCCTTTATGGTGTGGATGGCACAGGTATCACGATCGGCATTTTGTCCGATAGCTTCAATGCCTTGGGGAAGGCAGCGGTTGATATTGCAACAGGCGATCTACCGAGCCATGTAGGGGTTTTGAAGGACTCACCGAACGGTAATGATGAAGGTCGCGCCATGATGCAACTGATTCATGATGTGGCTCCAGGTGCGCGGCTACTCTTCCATACGGCTACGGGAGGACAGGCAAATTTTGCTCAAGGTATTGTTGCTTTAGCAAACGCGGGTGCCAACATCATCGTTGATGATATTAGTTACTTCAATGAGCCAATGTTTCAGGACGGCATCATTGCTCAGGCGGTTGATTCTGTTGTCTCTAGAGGCGTTTCCTACTTTTCCTCAGCCGGTAACAGCGGTCGTGATTCTTACGAAAGTGGCTTTAATCCAAGTGGCTTCGTTTTGAATGGTGGCGCGGTGCATGATTTTAATCCTGGTGCAGGTGTTGATCCATTTCAGAGTCTTTCCATTCCGGTTGGTGCCCAGGCGACGATCGCCTTCCAGTGGGATGCACCTTTCGCGTCAGTCAGCCCGTCCAGCGGGGGCGCACTGAATGACATCGATATCTATCTTTATGACAGCACCGGAACCAGGCTTCTGGCAAAAAGTGATGCTTACAACATTGGTGGCGATCCAGTAGAGACCATTCAGTTTGCTAACACGGGCGCTTTTGGTACAAATTTTAACCTCGTCATTACCGACGCGAGCGGTCCGGCTCCTGGCTTGATGAAGTATGTCATTTACAGCAACTCCAACGTCACGATCAACGAATATGACACTCGCAGCAGTACGCTCTACGGTCATGCCAATGCTAGAGGAGGGTTAGCTGTGGGAGCCACTGGCTTCTTCCAAACCCCTGCCTATGGCACAAACCCTGCCCGCTTAGAAAGCTTCTCGTCGCCTGGAGGCACGCCCATTTTGTTTAACCTGGCTGGTCATCGTCTCTCTACACGCGAAGTGCGCTTGAAGCCAACCATCGTCGCTCCAGACGGTACGAACATTACAGGCACCACAAACGTCGGACGCGATATTTCTCAAGATCCAGATACTTTTCCCAATTTTTTTGGGACATCAGCGGCGGCACCCAATGCAGCAGCGGTGGCAGCACTGATACTACAAGCCAACCCCTACGCGCGCCCTGCTGATATCTATGACGCGCTAGAAGCCAGTGCGCTGGATATGGATGATCCGTCCACTCCGGGCTTTGACCTTGGGTTCGACTTCGGTAGCGGTTATGGACTGATTCAGGCAGACGCGGCTATTCGGGCTTTAACGGCTGGAAACACGCTGGGAGCCGCTCGTAACCTGGGAACCTGGCAGGGAACCCGGACGGTGAGTGATTTTGTGGGTGCTGGCGATCCTCAAGATTTCTACCGCATTCAGCTCAATACAATCAGCAATCTCAGCCTCTCGTTGAGCGGGTTAAGGGCAGATGCCGATCTGATCCTGATTCGAGACTTTAATAGTAACGGCACGATCGATGGAGGGGATGTGCTGGCGATCGCCGCCGCTTCTGGTAACACGCCTGAACAAATTAACGCAACGGGTTTAGCCCCTGGAAATTACTTTGTTTTAGTCAATCAATACCTTGGTGATACCAGCTATACTTTACAACTAGCGAACGCACCAGTGAGTAGCACTCAAACGGCTGCGATCGCGGCTCTCAATCAATTTGAAGATGACGCTTTCAACGTTGAGTTAACTGAATTTAGAGACACCAGCACGATCGCTAAGTTTGATGATCTTGCGGCTGTTCCTATTGGCACTTAATGCATTCGATGTAGTTTTGTAACCATTTAGGCTACCTGTTAGACTACCTAAAAAAATTGACTGCCGTTTTTTCAAGGCTGCTCTGATATGAAGAAGTATTCAGTAGTGGTTCAGCAGTGCGCCAATGTCATCCGTTGGGTTGGAGTGGTCTGTGCAATCACTGCCATATTGCCTGACCGCACAATGGCTCAGATCGTACCAGATGCCTCTCTGGGTACTGAGCGCTCTGTTGTAAGACCAAACACCGTCATTCGAGGATTGCCCAGCGATCGCATTGATGGCGGTGCGATTCGCGGCAGCAATTTATTTCACAGTTTTCAGCAGTTCAATATTGGCGAGGGGCGAGGGGCGTATTTCGCGAATCCAGCAGGCATTGAAAACATTCTGAGTCGCGTCACAGGCAACACCCGCTCTGAAATTTTGGGCAGACTCGGTGTGCTGGGGAATGCCAATCTATTCTTTCTTAATCCCAATGGGATTGTGTTTGGTGCCAATGCCAGCCTGGATGTGGCAGGCTCATTTACCGCCACAACCGCCAATGCGATTAAGTTGGGCGATCAGGGCTTTTTTAGCGCGACCCAACCCGCTCAAAGTAGTTTGCTGGCGATCGCCCCCGGTGCCCTCTTTTTTGATCAACAGCTACAACAGCCGAGAACGATTCAGAACTCTGGCACGTTAATCGCTGGACGTAATCTCACATTGGCAGCGGACAATTTGGAGTTGCAAGGACAACTGCGATCGGGCGGCGATTTGACTTTAAAAGCGCAGGATACCGTTCGTATTCGTGACAGCGCCACCAATCCCTTTATTGCGTCAGCAGGTAGAAATTTGCTGGTGCAGGGCGATCGATTAGTGGACATTTTTGCGTTGAATCATCCGAATAGCGGGTTATTTTCGGGTGGAAATATGGTGTTGCGATCGGCAGCGCCCATCATTGGCGATAGCCACTTTACAAGTGGAGGAAACCTTTGGGTAGAGCAGTTAGATCATAGCCTCGGTCGTTTAACCAGCCCTAATGACCCTGTATTTCAGGTTTTAGGAGACTTTTCCTTATTTAGCTACAGTGGAACCTCCCTGCAAATTTTGGCGGGTGGCAGCGTGTTTATTCCTGGTGGTGTCACCATTACAGGTGCAGGTGGCGGCTTCAACGACAGCGAGATTCAACTCTCAGATGGCACTCGGCGAACAATCCTGGGGAGCACGATTCCCACGCTCGAAATTCGTGCAGGAACGACCGAATTCTTTCTGGCTTCTCCTCTTTTTGCCGGGTCTCTTCCTCCCAGTGGTGCCAACATTGTGATTGGTAATGTCACAATGACCGCCTTTGGTGGCGTACTGCTGACCAACCAAATTGCCCCCAATGCGTTGCTCTCACCGGGCGTTATTGTCACTGGAGGCATCCAGACGGCTGGCGGAGAAGCGATTATTGACGCTTCCGGCGGTATTCTGACGACGGGTGCGATCGATGTCAGCATTGCCAATGGAAAAGGGGGTGATATTACCTTATTTGGCGGGCTGGGTGGCATTAACACTCGCGGCGGTAATTTAAGATCCATTTCGGCTAATGGCAGTGCAGGCAACATTACACTGGCAGCTAACCAGACTATTGCTACGGCTGGCATTCAATCCTATGTTGGTGCTGGAGGAACTGGTGATGGTGGAAATATTGCAATTATCAGCAGCAATGGCAGTGTTGATACCAGCGCTGGAACGTTATATTCATCCGCAACCAACGGGAATGGTGGCACTGTCACCATTAATGCGGCAGGTGATGTTTTGACCGCTGGTATTCAATCTTTAGTGGGCACTGGAGGTAGAGGGCAGGCTGGAGCAGTCACAATCACCAGCAGAGGGGGTTCTATCAATACCACTGCCTTGGCTCCTGACTTCAGTGGCAATACGCTTACGACAGGCATTCAATCTTTAGTGGGAGCAAACGCGAGCGGCTATGGAGGCAATGTCACATTAACGGCTCTTGGCAATATCATCACGCGGAATATTGAATCTCGTGTTGGAGCAGGAAGTGCCGGATTTTCGGGTAACATCACCCTCTTTAGTGCGCTAGGCTCCATTGATACAACAGCAGGTACGTTATCGTCATCGACCGAGAATGGCATCAGCGGTAAAATCACCTTCGATGCGTTTGGCGATATTTTTGCAGGAAATGTGCAAGCGTTTTCAACGGGCACAACGGTTGGGCAGGCAGGCGAAATTAACATCAGAAGCATCAATGGAGCATTCTTCCTTTCAGGAAAGCAGGTCACCAGCCAGGCATCGGGGGTGGCTGAAGGTGGCAACATTTCAATCAGCGCCAAGTCTGTATTCTTAACAAATCGAGCCTACGTTGCATCAAGTACGTTCGGGCAGGGAAATGCGGGTGATCTGATTTCAGTTCTGGCGGATGATACCGTTTCTCTATCAGGCAGTAGCCAAATTCGAGGCACAGTCGAACCTGGCGGAAACGGTAAAGCATCAGATATTTTTATTCGGGCACGTGCTTTACTGTTAACAGGCGGTTCCCAGGTTCAAACTGAGCTATTCAGAACCGCCACAGATCCAACAACCAGAATTGTCACACCCGGCGGTCGAGGACAGGGAGGGAATATCGGTGTTGTTGCTTCTGATCTGGTTTATATCTCTGGTACCAGCTCCAATGGCTTTTCAAGTGGTCTGCTGTCTCTGAGTGAGCGGGGAGCGTCTGGTTCAGCAGGCAACATCACTGTCGATGTAGGAACTAGTAACTTTAATAATGCTGGTGCCGGGTTGTTTCGTGTTGAATCCGGAGGAGCCGTCATTGCGAGTACTCGTAACAATGGCAATGGTGGCAACATTACGATTAATAGCCGAACCTTTGAAGCTCTGGCAGGTGGGCAAATTCTGGCGGCTAGCGGCAACCGCGTAGATGCCCGTGGAACAACCACAGGATCTGCTGGAATTATCACCGTGAATGCAATCGATCGAGTGACGATTTCAGGCAGAGACCCTAATTTCCAGGATCGGTTGAGAAAGATAGACCAATTTGTGCGCAGCCCAGATGCACGGGGTACCACAAGGCAAGATGTTTTAATTCGAGAGTTTGATACTAGTGGCTTATTCGTCGATACACGGGATGCGGGCGCGGGTGGATCTGTTGCGGTCACTACCGCTGGTTCTTTCTCTCTAAGCAACGGTGCCCTCATTAATTCTGCCACCTCTGGTCAAGGTGGATTTGCAAATGCAGGCAATATCTTTATTTCAGGGGGATCTATATCTTTACAAAACAGAGCGCAATTGCAAGTCCAAACCAGCGGTGTCGGTAATGCTGGATTGGTTTTTCTACAAGCCCCTGGTGGTGCGGTTTCCCTGGACAACAGTACCATTTTTAGTTCCGTGCAACCTGGAGCCGTGGGAAATGCAGGTGGCATTGTGATCTCAGGTGCGTCTATCTCCCTGAAGAACGTGTCACAATTGCAAGCTCAAACGGGTGGCACTGGCAATGCTGGATTGGTTTTTCTACAAGCCCCTAACGGTGCGGTTTCTCTGGACAACAGGAGTGTTGTCTTTAGCAGTGTACTGGAAGGTGCAGTAGGAATCGCTGGTGGAATTCTACTACAGGCTGGTTCATTCTCTGCAACCAATGCCTCTGGGTTAACCACCTCAACCTTTGGGAAGGGAGATGCGGGACTGATTTCTGTTCAGACTAGCGGTGAAGTCTCGCTCAGAGGCAGGGGAAGCGGTATTTTCAGCGCTGTGGGTGGTAATAGTACAAACAAAGGCGGTGGAATTGAAGTTCTTGCCAGAAATGTTGCCCTTACAGACGGAGCCGCGATTAGCGTAGCCAATGGAGGCTTAGAAGGAGCCGCAGGCAATATTGAAATCGCTACGAGAAATGTTGAATTAGATCGAAATAGCATCATTACAGGAGCAACGTTATCAGGAAAGGGCGGCAATGTTCAAATAGATTCCAGGGAGTACATACTCCTCCGTCGCAACAGTAATATTTCAACGTCGGCTGGCTTGCGACCCTCTGATGGAGATGGCGGTAAGATCACCATTACTACACCGTTTATCATCGCGGTTCCATCACGAAATAGTAATATTCGCTCTCAAGCGTTTACAGGTGCGGGGGGAATCATCACAATTAATGATATAAACGGCGGTACAGGATTATTTGGCATTGCGCGTCGATCGGGTGATTTCCTGACTTCTAATGACATTACGACCAGTTCTCGCTTTGGGGCTTCTGGCATCACGGTTATTACGGCTCTCAATACCAGTGTGATCGAAAATAACCTGGCAGAGCTAGCTCAACAATTTATCGACCCCAACACCCTGCTGGCGAATAGCTGCATCGTTCGCAATCGTGAAAAAAAGCGTGAGTCAGGCGGTGTCTTTCAAATCACAGGCTCTGGTGGTTTGCCTGTGCGCCCCGGTGATGCACCAACCGCATCCTTTCCAACCGGGGACGTGCGATCGCTGCCAGAAGCAGGGAGTCGGGAGTCGGGAGTCGGGAGTAGTAGAGCGTGGCAACCGGGTGATCCGATCGCGGAACCGCAAGGTATATATCGGTTAGCAAATGGCAAGCTGGTGATGAGTCGGGAGTGCGCGCCTTGAGACGTATGATCGTTGCGATCGCCAGCCTTGCCGTTCTGTTGAGCAGGGCGGCGATCGCGGTTGCCCAATCGATTCCCCCTGCTGGTGTCACCGTGCCATCCAATGCACCGATTGATCAAACCATCCCCACACCCTCTCAATCTCCCAACCTGCCTTCTGTTGCACCCAGTCCGACACCATCACCGCGTTTAGAAACGCCCCCTACACCAGTTTCACCGGAACCATCCGTGCCCAGCGGCGAACGGTTTTTGATTCGGAAAATCGAGATCGTTGGGAACCCTACCGTTTTGCAGCGCGAGATTGCTGCGTTGGTGAAAGAGTATGAGGGCAAAGAAGCAACGTTTGAAGACCTGCTGAATCTGCGTGCCAGCATCACCCAACTCTACATCAGCAACGGTTACATCACGTCTGGTGCCTTCTTGCAAAATCAATCCTTAGATCAGGGTGTTGTGCAGATTCAAGTGGTGGAAGGCACGCTAGAGCAAATTGAAATTGATGGTTTAACCCATTTACGCGATCGCTATGTGCGGAGCCGTTTACAGCGTGCAGCCAAAGCACCTCTGAATCGTCAACGACTCGAAGAAGCATTACAACTATTGCAGCTTGATCCGCTCATTGCTCAGGTCAACGCCGAACTCACCGCTGGTACGGGTCCCGGTCGCAACCGTTTGCGCGTCACGTTACAAGAAGCGTCACCGTGGCATCTTGGTTTTGCGATCGCCAACGATCAGCCACCCAGCGTGGGTTCCATCGCTGGCAGCATCTTTGCTTCTTATGATAATGTGCTCGGTTTTGGCGATCGCCTCACTGCCAACTACGGTAAAACCGAAGCACTCGACCTCTACAGTTTCAGCTATACGGTGCCTTTCAATGCGCTCAATGGCACCGCGAGCATCAGCTACGGCAACAATAGCAGTGAAATTATTGAAGCACCCTTTCAAGCTTTAGGCATTCGGAGCAAAACTCGGACGCTTTCGTTCACTGTGCGTCAGCCCGTGCAGCGATCGCCGCGCAGTGAATTTGCAGTTGGTTTAGGGCTTGATTTGCGCCGTAGTCAAACCTTTATTTTGGATAATGTTCCGTTCTCGTTCTCCGAAGGTCCTGATGAAGGTGAATCAAACGTCACCGTGATTCGCTTATTTCAAGATTGGGTCGATCGCAGTGCCACACGGGTGCTGGCAGCACGATCGCAGTTCAGCCTGGGTATCAACGCCTTTGATGCGACCGTGAACAATCTTGGTACCGATGGTCGCTTTTTCGCATGGCTGGGGCAGTTTCAGTGGGTGCAACAGCTATCGCCTAGAGTTGTGTTGATTAGTCGCGTGGCGGCTCAACTGACTCCCGACTCACTGCTGCCCTTAGAGCGCTTTAGCGTGGGGGGTATCGATACAGTGCGGGGGTATCGCCAAAATCAACTGGTATCAGATAATGGCGTAGTGGGTTCCTTAGAACTGCGCTTTCCCCTGACGAAGAATCCGAGTCTTTTGCAGCTTACCCCGTTCCTTGAAATTGGCAGTGCCTGGAACAATCGGGGTGCAAATCCTGACCCGCAGACGATCGCCAGTCTTGGTCTCGGCGTGCGCTGGCTGGTGAGTCCCGGCTTTGAAGTGCGGGTTGACTATGGCATTCCGCTGATATCAGTCGGTGAATCTGGCAATTCACTACAAGACAACGGACTCTTCTTCTCCCTGCGTTATCAGCCCTTCTAACGCGTTCCTGCACCCTCACGGCGACCCGGAACACCAACACGAAACAGTTTACAGGAGTTCGGCACCACAAGCTGAGTCTGCATACCTGAAGCGGAAGGTTGACCTGTTGGCACTGGCTCAAGCGCAATGGCAGCGATCCCTTTGGAGCACAGCAATAAAGCCGTTAAGAGAAGCACACGGTAGGTTTTCACAATTCCCTCTTTTGGTGAAGGGTCGTTGAGCGGCAATCATGCTTGCTCAGTTCATACAATAGAGGTGTGAAAACCTTTGTTACTGCCTGCTTCCAGTTAACTTGGGTACTGAAACTAGACAGCGAATTGGCTCGAAACAGCAACGCTCAACCATGACAAAAGGGCAACCCCCAAGGACTGCCCTACTGGGTTGTCTAGTCATTCCCTTTACCGATTTTGCGACGCTGGACTGGTTTGTGTCTCTTGTGACGAATGCACAGAGAGGAAAAACTGACCCCGATCGCTCGGCTTCACTGTGCTCACGATCAGAGTGTAAGAACCATCGCGGGGAAGTTTTACGCGAATCATTGCTTGACTTGCCTTTCCTTTCGCAACTACCCTGCCTTCAGCATCCTGCAAAATCAGGTATGGATCAAAGGCAAACTGGTGTAAGAAAATGTTGATCGTTTGATTGGACTGCCCAACAAAGCGGTAGCTGCTGTAGGGTGAGCCATTACGCAACTGTGGACTGTTAGACGTTAAGCGTCCTTGCTCAGCCAGCAAAGGAACGGTTGCTTGCAGTTGATACGCTCCAAGTTGCTTTGGACGCAGCGCCTTAGCAACTACAGTGTAGGTTCCTGCTTTCGGCAATTTTGTTAACACCATCGCAGTCCCACTCTGGTTTGCCTTCGGGCTTGCGATCGATTCCCCATTTGGTCCTAGTAGCACCAGAGAAGAACCAATCTGTGAACTGGTCATACGAATCATGATCGGTTGGTCAGCCTCTCCCTTAAAGGTATAAAGGTCAGCGCGGCTGCCATCACACACCAAATTGTCATTTCTCTGAATCACACCGTTGCTCTTCGCTCCAGTCAGTGCCAGTTTCGATACCGTACCAGTTGACTCCGGTGTTGCAGCCAGCATGTACCGTCCAAGCACTGGAGACAAGCCCTGCTTTGGCGCTTGCATAAATGCCCGCACTTGTTCGGCTGCCACCGCATAGTTCAAACCATCTCCACCAGCATCCTTACCATAGCCACCCTTGATCACACCAACCAACTGTCCACGATAGTTCAGCAAAGGACCACCCGAATTGCCTGGATTTAACCGTGCATCAGTGTAAACTTTCCATTGAGGAATCAGGTTGCTGATTCTCCCAGCAGTCAATGTGTCTCTAGTATTCAAGGCATTTCCGATCGCAAACACATTTGCCCCAATCTTGGCTGAGTTTGAAGGCGCTAATTCAATGGTGGGCAATTTTGTCTGGTTTAGAAGCCGCACCATTGCCAAATCGACACAGCCTGAACTGCCAGAAGCCACGACTTCCCCCATCAGACGACGACCATCGCGTAGCGTTACTTGAACGCGATTAAAGCCTTCTACAACATGAGCATTCGTCACAATCAAGCCGTTAGCAGCAATAATTGCTCCACTACCAGAGCTATTCGGAGTCTGAATTAAAACGACTGCTTGACTCACTTTTTCATAAATTTGACTGAGATCTTCATCCATTCCCTGAGCGTTCGCTTGTTGGGTACGATTGACTCCTGGTGTTGTCGCAACCAACTCGTGAATCACCGTCGTTACGATCGCTACCTGCGATGCTATCAGCCCAGTTAATGCAAGGCGAGCCAGCCTAGATGACGAGGAAAAGAATTGCAGTGTCATGAGATGTAACTCCTTGGGGGTTGAAGTAGAGCAGGTGGCACAAATCAGCACGACAAAGCAAACCGCAGCCAATACCAGCCTGGATGAATCGAGTGGTGAACGAAATGAAAGCTTTGAGGGCTGTAAGCAAGCATTAGTCTGTGTTTCGAGAGTTTTTGTCTCTGCTTACCTGCTTGATTAAAGAGTACGGCAGTCATTGAGGGGAATGACACACCTTTTCTACCAACCCACTTGACAAAAAATGGTGGCTTGATTGCACAAAGCAGCAATGTTGACAGATGCCAGCAGACGAGATTGAACAGGACTCGCTAAGGATCGTGAATTAAATAACACCGACAACCTCAGCCTTTACCTGTAAGGGCGCGGCATTCGGCAGATACTTCTAGGCAAGAGCAAGGACTTTCTACCGAATGCCACGCCCCTACGCAGAGAATTACACCTTAATAAATCCACAATCCTAACCGTGTTTGGCTCTTTCTCAACTGTTGCTAAAACCAAAATTACCCTGGAGCAAACTCTAGCTTAAGGTAGAGGCAAGTTCCGATTATTTTTGGCAATCTATACTGAATCACTTGCCGCTAGTGAGCAAGGCAACTGTACATGCTTGGAGGTCATTATGATGACACCGATCGAACGGAACGACATTGTCGGTTTGACACGGAGCTTGAGTGACGAGTTACCAGAAGGGATGATTGGGCGCGTGTTGTACTGTCATGATCAAGGCTTTGAAGTGCAATTCCCAACTCAGAGTGAAACTCGCTACGCCAATGTGAGTGGTCATGACCTGAAGTTTATACTTGGCGGTCTTGCACCTTAACGCAGCCTGCTTTCCTAAGATCAACGCCACATTTTGGGTGCGATGGCAACTGTAACCTCGCTCACCAGGGTTTTTACAGCAATCATCGTTTGCATGATGCTTGTGAACTCAATAACCTTTAAATCTGAGGTTTGGTAGGGGCATGGCAATGGCATTTCCCTACCCAGAGAATTGCACCCTAATTGAATGTCATTGACCTAAGCAAAGCTAGCCCCTTTTTTTGTATGCCCGTTTCTTTTATGCCTGAAAGGCTTTAGGGTTTAAGCCGACAAGTCTAGGGGCGCTGGAGTTCAAATCCCGCCAGGATACAGCCTTCGGCATACAAGAAAGGGGGATATAGGGGCGAGTGCGTAAGTCTTACAGGTTTTATACTGCTTCAGGGCAAGTAGTCAGTTCCACGCGAATTGTGGTCACATAGAAACTGATGCTTGAGCCAGGTCTATGCTTTGCATGTGCCTAAAGGATCTGTAGCGAGGGCGATCGTGCTGTCACAAAGCTCGACAGGATTGCCGTCGGTTGCCATTTCTGTGGGCAAAACCATGTGAGCCAAAGCATCCGTTAAACCATGCCTGGTGATCGCAGCCACCGGTAGTCTTCCATCTTTGGGCAAAAAACTCGGGCAAAAACACGTTTAGTTTCTTCCCGATCACGTATGCTGAATGCACGACTCGGTTCTGACGGGGAGCACCCGTTGGAGGTAACAGGGAAAGTGTAGTGAAATTCTACCGCTGTCCCGCAACTGTGAATGCAGTCTCATCGGTTGTCAGCGATCGGTTATCAAGTGTCAGTAAACAGTTACTCGCTGTTGACTGCCTCACCCTTGACTGATTGCTGTTCACTGTTCACTGTACAAGTCAGAACACCTGCCGCATCGCTTGACACCATCGTCTTATCTGCGAGGTACAGGATGAAGACACGCTATCGGCAGTTAGTCAGCCTGGGATTCATGGCTGGCTTGACTTGTTATTTATTGCTTGGCTCTGCGAATGCTGCGAATGCGATGCACATTGCAGAAGGCTTTTTGCCCGTACAGTGGGCTGTGTTTTGGTGGGCTGTGGCATTGCCGTTCTTTTGGGTCGGGCTGCGATCGCTCACCCGCATTACAAAGCAGAATCCTGAACTAAAGCTGCTTCTGGCACTGGCAGGCGCTTTCACCTTTGTTCTTTCTGCACTCAAGCTTCCCTCTGTTACAGGTAGTTGTTCACACCCAACGGGGACGGGACTGGGCGCGATTCTGTTCGGCCCTTCAGTCATGACTGTTCTCGGTGGCTTGGTGCTGTTGTTTCAGGCAATCTTGCTGGCGCACGGGGGGTTGACCACGCTGGGCGCGAACCTGTTCTCGATGGCGATCGTGGGTCCCTACGTTGCTTATTTCATCTATCATCTGGTGCTGCGAACCGGACATCAAAAGGTGGCGATCTTTCTGGCAGCCGCGTTGGAAGACTTACTGACGTATGTGATGACATCGGTGCAACTGGCGCTGGCGTTTCCGGCTGCAAGGGGTGGCTTTCTGGCAGCCTTTCTCAAATTTGCAGGCATTTTTGCCATAACGCAGATTCCTCTAGCAATTAGCGAAGGTTTGCTGACAGTGCTGGTATGGAATTGGCTGCAATCTTACGGTCAGCAGGAGTTGCAAACGCTAAAGCTCCTGAAGCAGGAGGGCTGAACCATGAAGCACGATTCATCAGGTAGGCAAAGTTGGCTGCTGGCGATCGCGGTTGTTGTCCTTGCTGCCTTTCCCATTTTCTTTGTAAAGGGCGAGTACACGGGGTCGGATGCTCAGGCAGAAGGAGCCATTAACGAACTCAGCCCCGACTACAAACCGTGGTTCACCCCCTTTTTTGAACCGCCCAGTGGCGAGGTGGCAAGCCTGCTGTTTGCCTCTCAAGCGGCACTGGGAGCAGGCGTGATTGGTTATGTCATTGGGCTGTATAAAGGGCGATCGGAGAACCGCAAGAAGGACGAGCGTTAATACCTTTTTAGTTGTTGCTTGTTAGATGATGACCACCAACCTCTCTGGTAGCTAAAAACTAACAACCAACCACCAACCACTTCTCTAACCAATGGCGCTGCAAATTGATACGCTTGCGTACACTAATGGGCTACGGCAACTGCCACCAGAACACAAGCTGCTGTTTGCGATCGCCCTGCTGCTCCTCACCTACTGCACTTGTGTACCCATTCAACTTGCGATCGCGGTTTGGATGGGCATTTGGACAGTTATTTATGCCAAAATCCCGGTACAAATCTATGTTCGGTTGCTTTTCATTCCGATCGGGTTTTGGTTAACCAGTTTGCCTGCCTTTGTCATCAGTGGCGTGGATGTAGACAACCTGGCAGTTGTGCAAGTGGATGTATGGCAGGGTTTTACCTGGGGTCAATACTACTGGTATCTGAGTCATCATGGCATTCAGCAAGCCGGGGCTTTGGCGGCACGGGCGATCGCCTCAACAACCTGCATTTACTTCATCATGCTCACAATCCCATTCACTGAACTGCTAAGCATTCTGCGTCGCCTTGGGTGCCCCACCTTGCTCACCGAACTGCTGCTGCTGATGTATCGCTTTATCTTTGTGCTGCTGCGAACTGCCAGCGAAGTGTGGACAGCGCAACAGTCACGCGGCGGCTACCATACCTGGAAACTGTGGATGAAAAGCCTGGGGTTACTGATCGGACAATTGCTTCACCGCACCCTGGAGAACTACCATCAGGTATCTCAAACTTTAGACTCTCGTGGGTTTACAGGCGATATTCGCGTCTGGCATTCCCGTCGCTATAAACCCTCCAAACGCTACAGCCTGGAAGCGTTATTTGGCTGCACGCTTTTGGTGGTGCTTACGGTATGGCAGTATGTTGTTGGCATTTGAGCAAGTCGGTTATACCTATGCTGGCTGTTCGGAGCCTGCGCTTCAAGGTTTAACGCTCTGCATTCCGGCTGGCAAACGCTGTGCGCTGATTGGTCAAAACGGTTGCGGGAAGACAACGCTGTTTTTGCTGGCAAATGGGTTGTACAAGCCACGGCAAGGCGTTGTGCGCTGGCAAGGAGAACCGCTGAAGTACGATCGCACCTCGCTGATGGCATTGCGCCAGGAAGTGGGTTTAGTCTTTCAAGATCCCGAACAGCAGTTGGTTGCGTCTACGGTAGAAGAAGATATCTCCTACGGCTTGTGTAATTTAGGCTTGCCAGAGGCTGAAGTGGCGGAACGAGTCGGCAAAGCGATCGCCGATTTTGGTCTTACCGATTTAGTTGATCGCCCTGTCCATCATCTCAGCCTGGGACAAAAGAAGCGAGTTTCGCTCGCAGATGTCATGGTGATGCAGCCAAAACTGCTGCTGCTGGATGAACCTACCGCATACCTCGATCGCCTCCATACCCGCGATCTCATGCTTCAGCTCAAACAAATCTGGGCAGCGGGTACAACCATTCTCATGGCAACCCACGATTTAGATCTGGTCTACAGTTGGGCAGACTGGGTGTTTGTCGTCGATCGCGGTCAACTGGTCTTGGAAGGCACCCCCCAGGATGTGTTTGCTCATCGTGATTTCTTAGAGAACCTGCATCTGGGCGTTCCCCAGGTCTTTGAAGTACTCGATCGGGTTGCAGAGACCTTAACCATCCAAGATCCTCACTTCAGTGATTTCCAACGGCTACGCCAACACGTTTTGGAGTCTTTCCGGCAAAGCTGAAGGGCGCAAGCGCATCTATAGCAAGAGTCAGGAGGCAGAGGGCAGAAGGCAGAGGGCAAAACCTTACCTAGCAGTGCTTTGATGGTTACGATGTATCCTAATCAACCTCTCGATTGCCATGTCAGTGCTTTGATGGTGAGCATATTCACATCTATAGATCTGGCTCAATCCCAGCAGCACGTAGTTGAGCGGTTAGCCGTTCTGCTCGTTGGCGCTCTTGTTCTGCCCGTTGGCGTTCCTGTTCTGTCCGCTGGCTTTCCTGCTCAACTTGTTCTGTACCCCACAGGAGTAACGTTCCCTGCTCATCCCACCAGCGCAGCCAGTAGCCCTGGCGATTTTCGCGGGTTCCTTGCCAAACTCCCAAAAAAAGCTGCATTTCAGGGATCCAAAAACGGTTCTGCTCATTGGCAGATGCCAAACAATACCGTTTTGCTTCGTCCAGGGCGTAGACTTCTAACGTGCCTGCTTCTGGCTCAAAAATGCCATAGCTGGGCACTTGCAGAATTTGTTCGTAATAGAAAAATTTTCCGGGAGGGTAGGTTCCCTTGATGGAGTACTCGCTGCCGTCTGTGTCAGATAAGAATTCCAGCACCAGTACCGGAATTTCACCCTGAAGTCGGGGGGTATAGCTACGCACCACGTCTGAGCGAAGCACGGTAATGGTTGGGATGTATGCCCAGTCGGGTGCTTTTACCACAATTTTGCCGTTGACCGTAGCACAAATGCCGTAATTGGTCGGGGTCAGGGCGCGATCGGGCAAGCGTCTGGCAAGCTGCAAACTTTCGGTCAACGCCGCCGCCAAGGAGGGCTGATTAATGTTATCCACAGGATCGTCGGGTAAGCGAAAATCATCTGGCAGCTTTTCCCAGACAACTTGGTAGTCAGGAGAGGTGACTCGCATGAGAATGGGCAGTGAATTTTCTGTATTCTATCGCAGCCTGATCGCAGCAAGCACTTGACCTTGACATCAGGCGCAATCGGCGATCGAGGTGATGGCGATCTAACCAAGTACAGCCCGATGCTGCACAGGCGATCGCTCAACTCAAAAGCTGGTTACTCTGAGTGGGTGACGATTGCTCAGAAGTGAACCGAACAGAGGGGTGAAATGTAGGGTCAAAATGGGTGTATCACTGGAAAGAACTCGTAACACACCCTTAGGAAAGCGGGACTACGCCTGGTGCATAAAAACGCCCCAGGGCGCAAAGGCATTATCAATACCGACGTGAGCGGGAGCCAATTCAGGGTGATGACGGCGTAGCACGGTCAGCATGGTGTTGTTTTCAATCCAATCCAATCCCAATTGGGTGTACACTTCAGCCCGGTAATCTTTGGTGAAGAAGCGATCGCTCTTTAAACGGCGAGAAGCCATCAAAATAAACACCCGGAATGCCGTATCGCTAAACCCGAAGCCATCTGGTAAATCTTCGGCATACAGCCCAACCATCAAGTCCACACTGTTAACATCGTTGTTGTAGACTTCCCGCAGTTCCTTTGCCCATTGTGGATTGCTGGTAATCTCCTCAAACGATTTCACCCGTCCGCGACCAAGCAATTCACGGAAGCGATTGTAACGGGGTACTCCCCGCTCCCGATCGCGCAGAATATCGACCGCAGCGAGATCAAAGGCTTCTCCATTCTCTTTCACCAGTTGCCGCAAAAAGTGAGGGTAGTTGTGCAGCGTCACAGCACCCGGATGCATCAACCCAAACGAGTAGAACAGATCCGCCATCGGTATGGATTCCATCAGGGTACGCGCTTGCTTTCCAAAGAGGTCAAACAGCGTGTTTGTTTGAATCAATTTACCCGTTTTGATGGAATGGAACTCATACTCATCGCGCACCAGGGGATGCATCCGATAAACAGAGGTAAATTCCTCGGTCAGGTAGTAGGGTGTGCTGTGGTGATCGGTGGACGAACCTACAATGCCACTGAGAATTTCGCTGTCGCCAATGCGCCCAAAAATGCGTTTGAAGTCAGGTCCCAGAATGCCCCACCAGTTGGCATGAAGTGAAATTTTAGTGGCGGGATGGGGCAAAATGGCTGGAGTCCATTCAACCGTATGAATTTTGGCGGTCAGCGCCGCAATAATCAGGCGGGCGTGGTCAAACAGTTGATCATCGTTCCAGTCTGGATAGGCTTGCTTCAGGCGATCGCACACCACATTATGTTCTTTCACAAAGAGGGTATGCAGCAACCCCATTGCCAACCACCACGTACCCGGATTCCCGACGCGATCAATGCCCGTGGTTGGATCAATAGGCAGCAACCCATCATCCCCGATCTGCATCTTTCCATCCACATGAGACCGCAGCTCATCAATGCGCTCCTGACTGCTGCCGTAGATCTGTGATGCATCCCACCAATGGGTTTCGTGGTTGATAAACGTTGCAGGACGTTTGGAGTCTCCAGTGCGGGTGGGATCATCCAATGTTTTGTCGATCGCCAGTGGTTGATGATGCTCCTGCTCCCAGGTGTCATCGGGATTTAAAGGAATCTTGATTTTTTGGTCAGGCTGATTGTTGCCATGACTGAACCAATCATGGGTTTCAAACTGAATCCAGGCAGCCGCCAACAAATTCAAAATCGTAGCGGGTTTAAATTCTTCACGCGCCAGTAGTTTGCTGCTGACCAAACGAGGGCTGGGTTTGAGTAAATTTGCCTCATCCACGTTTGCATCGGCTAACGGCACATTTCGCCCAAACCGGGTGCCTATCATCCCCATCTCTGGATGTTCAAGGTCGTTGTAGCTGCCATCTGCGTTGCGAGCGGTTAGATGACGACCATCGGGACTGGGAGCAGGGGGTTGAGGCAGCTTGTCTTGATGCGGTAACTGCGATGTGTCATGAAGATTTTTGTCTCGTAACACTCGACGAAACTTAAATAATTCAAGCAAGGCTAAAGGGGTTGGTAGCTGATGCCAGGGAGTTTTAGACATGATGCGATCGCCTCATGAGGACAATTAACTATAAAAAATTAACAAGTCAGCTTTTCGTCGGCATACGTGTTGAAAGCACTAGCAGAAGCACTCTAGCAACTTCTAGTAATGGAGGCAGCACCCTTTCGGGTACTTTCAAAGTTTGCATGAGGTCTGTAGAATAGCGTGCATGAATCAGCCAAGAGAAAAATCAGAAGGGCGCAACGAACACCCCATTGCCTTTTCCGCAGTGATTGATTAATCGCGCTTCCTGACCCGATGCTAAACCGAATTCTGGCAACGATCGATCGCGGGCAGAGCAAGTCACTTTTGGGTAAAAGACGACTAAGAAATACCACTGAGAAATACTACCGTTATCTAACGTGTTGCTGCTCAAAAAATGAGCGTTTGTTAATATTCCCTCAACAAAACTTATTGCGAGATCACACGCTGATGCAAAGCTCTGAGAACATGACACAAGACGATGCTGCAATACAGGATAGCTCTTTACCAGATGACTATCAATCCTGGACTGCTGAGGAAAAACAGCGTTTTTTGTGGCAGCAACGCCTGTTGCCCTCTCAATACGATCGCTTGCCTGCTCTTAAGAAAATTGATGTGTTTGGCTTATTTCTCACGGTTCTCAACGCCAAGATGGATCGTCTCTCTGATGAAGCACCGCAACACTGGAAAAAAGCCATTCATGCCCATGCTAGTGTGGCAAAGGTGAGGTTTGTGCCGGCAGTGGAGACACTGTTTACGGGGTTGTTTAAGGGGGCTGATTATGGGCTTCTACGGTTGTCTGTGACGGGCGATCCCACCAAGCGCGGCTTCGCACCAGGGCTGGCAGCGAAGTTTTTCATTGATGGTCAACCATCGGCTAACTTTTCGGCACTCGTATCGCTCGACGGGCAGGGTAAAAATTACAACTTTTTTGCCAATGAGTTTTCCAACATTGTGCCTGTCGTCAATCGCCTGGGTCCAAAACTAATCAATTTGATCTTCAGGCGAACCTCTCGCTATCCCACAAAGCTTGACCTTCAGAATTTGGGAGTTGTTCGTCAAGACGGGCAGGCAGAGAAAGCACCCCACTATCCCTTACGTATCTTTTTAGTGCCCCATAAAGCGGTACAGTTTGCTGAAGCGCCGCCCCATGATTTTAGAACCGACTTAGCAACCATTGCGCCAGGAACAGCTCTGTTTTCAGTGTACGGAGTTGATCCAGCAAATGGCAATGACGGCGTTGATCAACCGGACTACCGACAGAACGCTCAACTCATTGGCTCGATTGAAACCACATCTGAATTTGTTGCCTCCGACTATGGCGATCGACGGCTGTTCTTCAGGCATCAACGCTTTCGTAATCAATAAACGTCACGCGATCGGGAATTTGTCAATTTACTCTCGTATGCATTCTCAACACTGATTTAATCATTGGCTGCTTTAACCATTAATCACAACGAGGTGATGGCATGACCATTACAACAGCAGATCTGACCAAAATGTCTCAAGCCGAGCTAGATGCTTTGTATCAAAAAAGTTCAATGGGATCACTACCCAATGGGGATAGCCAGGGTACGGCAATGGTAATGCCGGGAACCCTGATCAGCAAGGTGCTGATGCCTTTAATCAAGGTCTTAGCCTGGAAAGGAAAAGTTTTTCATCGTGATCAGGAATACTTATTCAATAAAGTGTCTCCCTTGAGTGTGCAGTTAGTAAAAGCGCAGATTTACAAGGGCGATAGCTGGATTGACGGTGGAGAAGCGATCGTCCTGGACTATTCTAAAACGTCTTTTGTGGCTCAAAAAATCCGCGATGAAATTCGAGAAGTGGCACCGGGTCTTTATTTGGGACAGGCATACTGGGGCAAAACAAGGATTTTGAATTTTATTCTCGAATTCTAGAGCAATGATCATTGTTTCTGCTGAGCAGTCAGAGTTGTAGAGCTGGTTGACTGACAAATCTTTTAGCAAGTCCTTGAACCCGCCCTGTACTGAAAGTACGGGCTGATGGCAGGAAGTCCTCTCAAGAGGATTACGAGCGCCTTACAACCCGTTTTAACGGGTTTCGCACCATTAGCCCGGATTTGAATCACGGGCGGGTGAGCAACGAAGCGACCAACCTTTCAAGACTTTTGTCAGTCAATCAGGTTGTAGGGTGAGCAGCGGATGGGAACAGATGAAACGGATGTTTTTACCGTTTGCCGCTCATTGATCCGCTGTATCCCACAGCGATTGTCAATAGGACTCGATGCTTAGGATGAAATAGCCCTGAGTGTCTGCTACCAAAAGCTTCTATAACGTCTTCGTTACCACGATCGTTAAATTCTATTGAAACTGAGTTGTGAATCATGGCGCATCAAGTTCCACTTACCATCATTGCCCGGATTAAGCCTGACCACATGAGCCAGCTCAGGCAGTTGCTTGAGCGAATGAGTCAAGCGGTTGGATCAAATGCAATTATTCCGTTTGCGCGGTTCAGGCAGGTTCACTTTGCTCGCTTTGTCATTCTGGAAGAGTCTCGTGATTTAAACAATCAGATCATTCCATCCAGTCTTGCCTTTTCCACTGAACTTGATGCACCGTTAGACGCGTATTTTAATGATCTTGTGGATATTGCGGGGAATGGGTTAGATGAGCTTTACAGTCATTGCGTCGGATATCCAGATCCCAGTAGGCGCGATCGACAAAGCCGTTTAGCCTATCTCCACGCCCATCAGGTCAAGGTTCAGGCATTTTATGTGAATACGGTGAATCGGACGGTGCTTCAGATCCATCAAGAGGCAAAACTACGTGATGAGCTTGAAACCTTTATAGATCAGCAACAAGCAAAACAGGCGTGGGCAGGATGGAATGGCATCAAGGTGCGGCAGGCGATTCAAGCCTTTATCAAAGAGGAGCGATCGCTTCATTGGGCGTTAGCACCTGTTGTCCCACCCAGTTTAGGCTGGCGACTTGGGGAAGCGATCCATTTCACAACCGGGCTGCTGCTTATCCTGGTATTGGGCTTAGCCTTTCTACCGTTCTCTCCCATCTATGCAGCCATCTTACGACGCAAGGAACGGCAGGATGCTCAGCAGACTGATCTGCGGCTCAGCGCAAAGGAACGGGATGAACTGGCAATCCGAGAAGATCATGTGGTGCAAAATCAGTTCAGTGCGGTGGGATTGATTAAACCGGGCTTGTTTCGGCTCACAACCGTCCGAGTGCTGCTGTGGCTTGTAAATTTCACCGCGCGTCATGTATTTAATCATGGCAATCTCGCTGGGGTGCCGTTGCTGAACCTGGATGGAGTCGATACCATTCATTTTGCACGCTGGATTGTCATTGATGAAGGGCGACGTGTGCTGTTTATGAGCAACTACGACGGTAGCCTGGAAAGCTATATGAATGATTTCATCAACAAAGTTGCCTGGGGCTTGAACGCCGTCTTTAGCAATGGGGTCGGTTATCCCAAGACGCGATGGCTGGTGCTGGATGGCGCAAAGGATGAACAGTCATTTAAGGCGTTTCTTCGCCAACGTCAAATGGTGACTCAAGTTTGGTATACAGCCTATCCGCAGCTAACAGCGGTCAATTTGAGCAACAACGCCGAACTGCGTGCCGGATTGAGCCAGCCCCTAAATGCATCAGAAACAGACGCATGGCTACGTCGCCTGTAACACCCCATCCCACACCCCATACCCCCCACCCTACTCCCCACTCTCTACTCCCCACTCCCCACTCCATCGCGCTATGTCTACCCTCGAACTCCAGGATATTCAAGGCATCATCGTCCGGGGTTACTCCAACCTGGAAGCCGCCTGTTTTGTCTTACTCAGCATCCAAAACGCGATCGCAACTCGAAACTGGCTCGGTTCGCTGGCAGATCGCCTTCAGAATGGTCACGATCGCCCCTCAGAAACCTGCCTGAATCTTGCCTTTACCTACGACGGGTTGAAAGCATTAGGGCTTGATCAGACCACACTGGAGACGTTCTCAACTGAGTTTCGGGAGGGGATGACGCAGCCCTATAAAAGCCGTGTGTTGGGCGATCATGGCGATAATGCGCCTGTTCTGTGGGATTGGGGTGGCGGCGTTCACTCCCCCCCTATCCACATCCTGTTGATGGTCTATGCCACTGATGAAGTCACACTCACGTCCTTCTATGATGGCTTGGCAGAATCCTTTGGCAGCGGTGGGGTGGCGCTGATTCGCAAATTAGACACTTTCATGTTGAAAGATGAGCAGGGGGGCTTTCGAGAGCATTTTGGGTTTCGGGATGCGATCGGGCAACCCATTGTAGAAGGACTGAGCAAAGCTGGAGCACCCGATAATACAGTCAAAGCGGGTGAATTTATTCTGGGCTATCCCAACGAGTATGGATTGTTCACTGAGAGTCCTACCGTTAGCGCTGAGCGCGATCGCCAGAATCTTTTACCCGCTGGACAGAAGGGTGCTGAAGCGCATGATCTGGGACGCAATGGAAGCTATGTGGTGTTTCGGCAATTGGGACAGAAGGTGCAGGACTTCTGGCAATTTCTGGATGGCATCACCCAACAAGCAGATGGCACCAGCAATCCAGAGGCTCGTGTGCAGTTAGCATCCAAACTTGTAGGACGGTGGCCCAGCGGGACTCCTCTGGTAGAGGCACCTGATCGCGATCGTTCAGATGTGAAAGATAAGAATGCGTTTGCCTATTATCACGCCGATCCTCACGGCTTTAAATGTCCAATGGGTGCTCATATTCGACGCTCCAATCCCCGTGATTCACTCGATCCACAGCCAGGTACGCAAACATCGATCGCGATCAACAAAACCCATCGGCTGCTGCGGCGCGGTCGCACCTACGGAACTCCTGTAGCAGACTCGTTGAATCCCCAGGACATGCTACAGGCAGAAGCTTCCGGCGAACGAGGACTGCACTTCATTTGCATCGGTGCCAACATTGCGCGTCAGTTTGAATTCGTCCAGCAAACCTGGATCAACAACCCCAAATTTAATGGGCTGTACAGCGAGACCGATCCGCTGGTGGGCGATCGTGCCCCTGGTGGTGTGGGAGTCGCGGCTGACTTCACTGAACAGGCGCAACCTGTGAGAAAACGCGTGACGGGTCTTCCAAACTTTGTCGTGGTGCGCGGTGGGGCTTACTTTTTCTTGCCCAGCATTTGCGCCTGTCGCTATCTTGCCTCCCTTTCCTAACGCCTACATCACGCCCCTCATGCCAATTCCATCGAAGCCCTTCCTGCTATGAACTCAAACACCAGTCGCCCGGTGCCACCTGCCAATACTGGCTCCGCTTTTTTGAATTGGGTCAGCAATACCGCGACCTTTCTGTTGCAGATGGAACGCCGTATTGATCCCTGTTTTCGACCTGCCTTTGATGCTGTGCTGCGCGATCCGATCGCCCGTTTAACCACAGCACTCATCAACCTGAAGCGACCCAACGAAGGATTGAAAATTGCCGAGGAAAAGCTGCTTCCCGATGAAGAGGCGTTCCTCGATTCCATCATCACCACCTTTGAGCAACAAATGCGTGGACTCTGGAAGCCTGGAGGCTTTGAGCGCGGCGGCAATACCAAAACACACGGCATTGTGCGCGGTGAGTGTATTGTGCATGATGATCTCCCCAAGGAATTTCGGCACGGCATCTTCGCGCAACCCCAGACGTTCCGTGCCTGGGTGCGGTTTTCGGGTCCTGGTCCCTACGTGACACTGGATATCGATGATGTGGGCTTTATGAGCATCAGCATTAAATTGATGGGAGTACCCGGTGCAAAGCTGATGGATGAGGAGAAATTTACCCAGGATATGTTCGGCGTTTCCACACCAACGTTTGTGACCCCCGACACAAAGGCAAATGCACAGTTGCAGATTGAAAGCCTGAAGAACGCGCAACTGTATTATTTTGTGAACGTCGATCGCCCCCACATTCTGGATCTCATCATGCAGTCGCTGTGGATCAAGACGCAAAGCAGCCCCTTTGAAGCGCCCTATTTTAGCTGTGTTCCCTATCTTTTAGGCGAAGGTCAGGCAATGCAGTATTCCATCTTCCCCAAAACCAGGAAACGGACTCCCATTCCCAGGTTGCCGTGTCGTCCGCCCGATGACTATTTGCGGAATGCGATGGTTTCTGCCTTAGCAGAAGCAGATGTGGAGTTTGATATTCGCCTGCAACTGCAAACGGATGCACACCTGATGCCGATCGAAAACAACGCGGTTCTCTGGTCTGAGCGATTGTCGCCGCGTGTATCAGTGGCAACCCTGCGCCTCCCTCAGCAAACATTCAATTCTCCAGCGCAGATGGAATTTGCCAAACGCCTTTCATATAACCCGTGGCACTGCATTCCTGAGCATCGTCCGTTGGGAAATCAAAGCCGCGCACGACGACGCATGTATGCGGAACTTTCAAAACTGCGACAGTCGATGAATGGGGTGCCTCACTATGAACCAACAGGAGATGAAGTGTTTGAATAATGGCTCATCGTGTCATGATCGACACATTTTTTTATCAATGTGAAAAGATTCGCAGACTAAAATCCAGAAGCGCGATCGTTAGGGCGCGTGATCAATTAGCTCCAAAACCTTGCGGTATCAGCATCATCGCGCCCGCTCCAATACACGAGACCCGGGCTGGAACCCTCACTGCAAGTCATGTGTAGTTGTAATTGATGACAGCCCCTAGTTTGAACACATTCTTATTCTCTACTCACAAGGTAAGACTATGGTGATGGATAACGCAAAAGCAATTAAATGTGCCCTTCTTTCTCAAGAAATCTACACGGATTTTGAGCAGCTCAAGTTTGCTGATTTCCCTGACATTACCCCCGCATGGATTAACCAGGCGACGACCGATACTCAAGGTGCCATCCTCGTTAGCACCAACGACTCCTCGCTCTACATCGTTTTTCGGGGGAGTGGGCAGCGTCTGGACTGGGAAACCAACGCTGAATTTTCCCAAAAAGAAGCAGACTTTCAGCAAGCCGTCATTGAAGAGCAAATTGTGCAAGACCGGGCGCAGGTCTACCCCTACGCCGGTAAAAGTAGCTCTGGCGCAAAAATGCATCAGGGTTTTGTGGATGCCTACTTTTCTGTGCGAGAACAAATTCACACCTACTTACGCGAGCACCCGACGACCAGCGTGACCGTCACAGGGCATAGTTTGGGTGGAGCTTTGGCAACCCTATGTGCCGTCGATGTGCAGTATAATTTTTCGTCGATCGCGATCGAGCTTTACACCTTTGGAGCGCCAAGAGTGGGCAACAGCGGTTTTCGGGACTCCTTCAACGAGCGTGTGCCCAAGAGCTATCGATTTGTTTACGGCATGGATATTGTGCCAGCGCTGCCCAGACCGTGGCAGGGCTATAGCCATGTGGAGGCTGAATACAGACTGGGACCGCGTTTTAGCCTTAACTTTTTGAGCCAGCGCTTTAAAGATCACGCCATCTCCAATTATCTGGAGGCATTGAAAAAACAGGCAACCTGATTCATCTCTGCATGCTGAAACCAAAGAAGTAGCGCGGTTGTTAGAAAATAATCGCTCTTCACTCAGCTCTTGTTTAGAAATTTACAGCGGTTCTCAATCGAGTAAGCCACAGACTTGTCATGCTACAGCGTTTTCCAATTTGCTGAGGTACACCTTACTCCCTTGACTCCTTGACTCCCTGCATGGATCTGTACTTCACTTGATTGAAAATTGCTGTCTGTATCCAAGGATTCGCAAATTGGTTCAGGTAAATTCAAACCTCGCTGGCTGCCCGGTCTTTAATGGGGCTGCAAATAGAAGTATATTTCTCTAATCAGTCGTAATCGTGCGAACTGCAACGCTAATCACCGCTCCTGGTTTCCGTTGCAGTAGGATGGCTCTACTCGCTACCAGCAATGATGTTGATGCAGTGTAAAAGATAAATCATTCTTGAAACAGCCTTGCGGGAACCTGTTGAATGCATCTTCCTCAAAACGATCGTGAAGAATGATCATCCTGTAACAATCATCAATGTCATAGTGCTTACCTAAGTACAGGACAAAAGTTGGAGGGATTGCACAAAGTCGGACTCATTGGACGCAGATGGATTGAGCACCAAATGGCGCAAATAATCGAGCCCTAACCGGAACAAACTTTTGGCACGACGACGGTGT
>JAHHHL010000005.1 GCA_019359375.1 Lyngbya sp. HA4199-MV5 | reverse complement strand
TCAATCGCCTCAAACAGTTTCGCCGCATTGCTACGCGCTATGAGAAGCGGGCAGTCAATTATCTTGCTATGCTCACCATTGCTTCTATCCTGCTTTGGCTTTAGAGGGTTTAAAACACGCCCTAGGGGCTGTCATCAATTACTCTACACATTGCTTGCAGTGAGGGTTCCAGCCCCTAGCCTGGTGTGTTGGAACGGGTGTGACACTGCTGATATTGCAAGGTTTCGGAGCTAATTGATGACACGCCCTAAGAAGGCAGACCACTACGCCTGATCGTTAATTTTTAATCAAGAATTTATTAAGATTGGTTGCCAAAAGAAAAGAATTGCAAACTTTTCGCGGGTTTATGTTTTTCTGGATAATTATAGCTGGGTTCGGTAAAATCACTGACTTAGGAAACGCCTTGATGGATTCCTGGAGCTATTGCTTTAGGCGCTCCAGTCTTTCCAGAAGTCGTATTGATGAACAATTTGCGGCTTTTTTGTCGCGTTTGAACCATCCTGCTGTAGATTGATTCAAAGGTTTGCATCTACGAGTTTGCTTGTGTTCTCAGTTCCGCATAATTACTGAACTGAATCGGATGAGTGTGAGGAGTGGGTTTTGAAGAAACTGCCAAGACTGGGTTATCTCCACGTCTTAGCAGCCTGGGCTTTGCTCGGAGGAGTAATCTCTTCGGCTTTGCCTGTCGTTGCTGATGACGTTGTGATTTCAAACACGGCTTCGGCTAGGTTCAAAGACAGACCGGGTGGTCCTGATCGATCTGCGAATTCTAACCCGACGACGTTTACGGCTGCCCAAAGCCAATCAAGCTTAGAAATCGTTAAAACCGCCGATCGAGCAGCGGCTGAACCAGGCGATACGGTTGTCTATCGCTTGCAAATCAAGAACACGGGTGCGACGACGGTTGCTCCGTTGCGGGTGACAGATACCTTGCCGCTGGGTTTGCAATTTGTGACAAATTCTGCTCGTGCCTCGATCGGGACGGGGGGTAGCTCAACCCAGGTGGCGCTTGCAGCGCCGACCGTGAGTGGGCGAACCATTAACTTTACGTACCCCACGCTCACGCCACAGCAAACGCTGACGCTCGTGTATGCGGCACTGCTCACGCCCGATGCCATTCGCGGGACAGGCAGAAATCTGGCGGTGGCTCAAGGGCAGACGGCAACAACGCCTGTACAAAGCAATACAGCCAGTTATCGACTGCAAATTCGCCCTGGTATTTTGGCTGATTGCGGCACCATCATTGGGCGTGTGTTTGTCGATAAAAACTTTGACGGCGAACAGCAGGCTGGAGAGCCAGGTGTGCCGAACGCGGTCATTTTTATGGATGACGGCAATCGCGTGACGACGGATGCCGCTGGATTGTTTTCACTGGCTTACGTGATTTCGGGTACTCGCACTGGCACGTTGGATTTGACGAGTTTGCCCGGTTATATCCTCGCGCCCAACCTGTATCGCATTGAGGCAAATAGTCCTTCTCGGCTGGTGCGGTTGGCTCCAGGCTCGACTGTGCGGATGAATTTTGCCGTGACACCTAGCTTTAAGGAAGGGGGACGGTAGGATGCGACATGTAACCCTGAGCCTGACTTTGTTGTCATCGGTGCTAGGTGCGCTGACCACGATCGCGCCTGCCTATAGTCGTGAACTGGTTGACCGTAAACTGGTCGGTACCCTTGCCCCCACGTCGGTTGAGTCCGTTTCAACGCATGAAGCGGATGCACCAACCAGTCGTAAAGCCCCTAAGCAGACCAGCCCCAAGACATTCAAACAGACCAGTCTGCTGGCTCAAACGCCTCTGGCACCTGCTCCTGCTCCATCCCCTGCCCCAACAAACGCTACGCCAACGGAAACGGGAGTCCGTATTTTGACCCCCCAGGCGGGCACAACGGGTGAGCGATCGACCAGCTTAATCGTGCAATACCCTGCCACCACAAAAGTGCAGGTGACGGTAAACCAGAAGCCGATCGACCCTGCCCTTCAAACGCAGACTCAGCCGACCGCAGACAATCAGGTCACGCAGGTCTGGTACAACATTCCTTTGCGATCGGGCGAGAATACGCTGACGGTGCTACCAGAGGGCGGTTCCCCCGTAAGTGTGACGGTGACCGCGAAGGAAGCAACGGCGCGGCTGGAGTTTATCCCCACCAGCGATCCGCGAGTGCCAGCCGATGGGCGATCGTCCGTTACGGTGGAAGGGCAGATCACGGATGAAGCGGGTCAAATCATCGCCCAGGATGCGATCGTCACCCTGACCGCCAGCGCTGGCAAATTTATTGGCGTGGATCAGGATACCGAACGTCCTGGTTTTCAGGTCTTGGTACAGGGCGGCAAGTTTAAAGCGCAACTCCAGGCGAACCTGGCACCGCAAAAAGTGCGGATTCGAGCCGCCATTGACTTGCGGGAGGCAAAGCCATCTCAAGCCGATGATTCGCCCTCGAACCGTCCGCTGCCGCCCATTCAAAAAGCCAACGATGGTCGATCGCGCTCTGAAGCTGTCCTTAGCCCAGCTCCCCTGGCACCGCTGGCAGGCATTTCGCCCCAAATTCCTGAACTGGAAGCGTATACCCAGGTTGAGTTCATCACCAATCTGCGCCCGTTCATCATGTCGGGGTCGGTCAACTTTCGCATCGGCGCACCGGGAACAGACTATTACGGCAGCTTTCGAGATTTTCTGAGCCTCGATCGCATCAATGACGGGTCGCCTCGCTTTGACTTTGGTGCCGCTGCGTTTGCCACGGGTCGTCTGGGTGAATGGCTCTTCACAGGTGCCTTCAACAGCCAGCGTCCGCTGAACCAGACCTGCGACGGCACGACGAATCTGTTCCGCAATACTCAGGACTGCGATCAGACCTATCCGGTTTACGGCGATAGCTCGACGACCGACTACCTGACTCCCTCGATCGACAGCGTTTACTTGAAACTGGAGCGCACGTCGAAAGTCCCCGGAGCTGGGTCTGACTTCTTCATGTGGGGCGATTACAGCACCCCAGAGCTGGCTACGGCCTCGCAGTACTACACGGCAACCAACCGCCAACTGCACGGCTTTAAGGCAAACTACAACCTGGGTAATTTTCAGATTACGGGCTTCTATGCCAACAATCTGGAGGGCTTCCAGCGCGATTCCTTTACGCCTAACGGCACCAGTGGTTACTACTACCTGTCGCGGCGGTTGGTGAAGTCCGGTAGCGAGCTGGTGTTTTTGGAAACCGAAGAACTGGGTCGCCCTGGTACACTCGTCGAGCGCAAACAGCTTTTCCAGGGGCAGGATTACGAGTTTGACTACGATCGCGGCTCGTTGTTGTTCCGCCGTCCGGTTCAAACCACCGATTTTGACCTGTTTGGACGCACGCTGATCCGCCGGATTGTGGTCACTTACCAGTACGAGGGCACGAGCAAAGACACCAGCCTCTATGCAGGACGGGTGCAGTATAACCTTGCTCGCACGCCTGGAGCCGAAAGCTGGTTTGCAGCGAGCTACCTGAATGAAAACCAGGGCGATCGCACCTTTGCGCTTTTTGGGTTAGATGCCCTGATTCCCCTGGGTAAGGATGCCAAGCTGATTGCAGAATATGCCCGATCGACTAACGATTCCATCTTTCTCAACCGAATCAGAGGCAATGCCTATCGGCTGGAGTTGAATGGCAAACTGTCACCTGGCATTCTGGCGCGAGCTTACTACCGATCGGTCGAAGAAAACTTCGCCAACGATGCGACATTCAGCTTTACGCCAGGGCAAACCAACTACGGGGCTGAAGTCGCGGCGAAGGTAACTCCCACCACCAGCGTGTTGCTTCAGTTCGATCGCGAAGTGAACTTTGGGATTGCGACCGCTGTTACGGGGCTTACCTCGGTGACAACGAACGGGTTGACCGATCTATTCAACCCCAGCAGAGACCCCGTTCCGGGTACACGGGTGGATAACAGCGTGACGACGTTTCGCCTGGGCGTATTGCAAAAGCTGGGCATTGCCGAGGTGGGCTTCGACTTTGTGAATCGTACCCGCACCGATCGCATCGATCCAAGGCTACTGGATCAGGGCAGCAGTCAGTTTGTCTCCCGGTTGAATGTGCCGATTACACAAACGCTGCTGTTCCGCGCCCAGAACGAAACCAACGTGGGCACGCCCGATCCGCTCTATCCCAACCGCACCACCGTAGCGCTTGACTGGGCTGTGATGCAGGGGGTGACGCTCCGGTTAGCCCAACAATTCCGCGATTCCACAAGCCTCTATCGCACCAATTCGGTCACCAGCCTGGACACGATCGTCGATCAACGCCTCACGGAAAATACTTCCTTCACCGGGCGCTATTCCATCCTGACGGGCGTAAACGGGTTGACCAATCAGGGCGCGATCGGGCTGAATCACCGTCTTAAGCTGGCTCCTGGTCTCCGAGCCACGATCGGCTACGAGCGCATCTTTGGAGACATCTTTGCGTACACCACGGCGGGGCAGCAGTTTGCTCAGCCTGTAGCCGTAGGGCAAAGCGCTGCTTCACTGGGCATCACAGGCGGGGATAGCTACAGCATTGGGTTGGAATATTTAGATAACCCCAACTTCAAAGCCACGGGACGCTATGAATATCGCACTTCCAAGGCAGGCAACAACACGGTGATCTCGGCGGGTGCGGCTGGAAAACTCTCACCTGCGTTGACGGCTCTGGGTCGCTATGAGCAGGGCAATTTTGCCAATCAGTTGCTCACTGGCTCTGGCTTGGGCGACACGATTAACCTCAAGGTGGGTCTTGCCTACCGTGACCCCAGCAGCGACAAGTTCAACGCCCTGTTCCGCTATGAATATCGCCAGAACCCGTCCTACATCCCGGATACGCTCTTGTTCAATAGCGGGACAGGCTCTACGGTGAACCTGTTTGCGCTGGAAGCCATCTACGCACCTAACTACCGGTGGGAGTTTTACGGCAAATTTGCGCTGCGGAGCACCAAATCTTACCTCGCCAAAGATCTGCTGGGCACCAATTCCATCACGCTGGCACAGTTGCGTACCAGTTATCGGCTGGGCTATCGGTGGGATGTGGCAGGCGAAGTGCGCTGGATTGGGCAACCCGACAGCGGCTACCAGGAAGTGGGGTTCGTCGCCGAAATTGGCTACTATGTTACGCCCAATTTACGGGTAGCAGCAGGCTACAGCTTTGGTGATGCTCAAGATCGAGACTTTGGCGATCGCGATCGAGGTGGCTTCTTTGTCGGTCTGAGCCTGAAGCTCGATCAACTCTCTGATATCTTTGGCTTCAAACGCAATGTTGCGCCACCGCAGCAGCAGGAGTCGGTTGTGAAGCCTGTAGCAGATGCATCTGTGGCTCCAGACGCAAAACCTGCCGTTGATCGAGGGCAAGGGCAATGAGGGAACAATTAAGCGGCAGAGTTAGGGTGTCGGGTATGGGATGTCGGAAAACACATATGGTTACACTGTCAGCCGTTCTAATTGCGCTGTCAGCCAGTACGGTGCTGGCTCAAACTCCACCAGCAACCCCCTCGGTGCGGGTGACGGTGAATAGCAATCAGGATGGGGTGCAGGCAGATGAGTTGCTGACGCTGCGAGAGGCGATCGCGATCGTCAACGGTACTCTGCCGCTCGACAAGCTTTCGCCAACCGAACAAGCGCAGGTGGAACAGTTGATGGGCGACGCACCTGCACAGATTGCGTTCAAGCTGCCAGAGGGACAAACCACCATTCGACTGGTAGACGTTCTGCCTGCCCTCCAGCGTCCTGGCTTGGTCATTGACGGCACCACCCAACCGGGCTACCAGGCGGATAAATCTGCCATCAACGAACTGCCCATGCCTGTCCCTGTGGTGGCGATCGCCCCGGCAGATGGCAAAGAAGTCTTTCGAGGACTCACGGTTGCAGCGGATGGCATCATCATTCGTGGGCTGAGTCTCTACGGCTTCACCTCCACCCATCAAGCGACTGCCAGCACGCCCCCTGCCGATATTTTTATCACCCATCGGCTGCCACCACCGGATATCAGCAAACGCCCCACGCCTGCGAACTTCGCGCCGTATTACAAAGATGACGTGCCCGCTCAAAACGTGGTGATTGAGCAGAATTGGTTGGGTCTTGCACCGTCAAATGGGGAGTCGGGAGCAACTCAAAACGCTCCCCGTTCTGCCTTTGGGGTGTCTGTGTTTAGCAGTATTGGCACGACCATTCGCCGCAACTGGATTGCCGATCACGATGGCAGTGCCGTTATTACCTCCGTTCAGGCTGAAAAGCTGCAAGTGAGTGAGAACGTCATCATCGGCAACGGGGTGGCTGGAATGCCGGATGCCATTCGCTTGGAGGGGGCTGTGAACCAGTCGCAGATCACGGGCAACCTGATCTGCGCGAATGATGGCAGCGGCGTGTATCTCTTTAAGCCCAGCGGAGCTGTGGCGATTAAAGATAATCAGATCATTTACAACGGGCGGCGCTTGCGGCGGGCAGCGGTTTACCTGATGGGCAGCAACCATCAAGTGACGGGCAATCAGATTCGCTATCAAACGGGACCCGGTGTCGTCGTTGCAGCCTATCCACCCAGCCGCCAGAATCAGATCGAAACCAACCGCTTCTCGAACCTGGAAGGGTTAAGTATTGATCTGGTAACGCAGCAAGGCACGGGTGTGTACGGCTATGCCGACCCGGTGATTTCTGCGGGTACAGGTGTGTATGAATACCAGCGCGGCGATGGTGCCAACCCGCAACGGGATACGTCTAATCGTCGTCAAGATACCGGGAATAGCGCGATCGATGCACCCCAGTTTGCCAGCAAAGAGTTTTTCATTCTAGACGCTCAGGCGGCAAAACCATCGGTGCAGGTCTTGGGCAAAGCCGATCCTGGCTCTAAAATCGAGCTGTATCAAGTAGCTGGTAGTGATGACGGATACGGTGCGCTGAGTGAACCGATCGCCACCACGGAAACCGACGCAAAGGGTAACTTCAGTACCACGATCGCCGTTCCTCCCAGTACGCAAATTAGCGCGATCGCCACAGATCCGCGTTATGGCACCTCTGAGCCTGCCCGTTCTGCGGTTGTCAAAGCGATTAGCCCTTCTGCTGCTGTCGTTCAGCCAAATCCCCAGCCGCTTACTTCCCCTCCTCGCTGTACGACTCCGGTAGCCCAGCAGCCAGCCCCTCCACCTGAACCACCGCCAAAAGTCGTTCGCCTGACGGTGCCCAAAAACATTCACTTTGCGCTGGATAAGTCTACGATCAGCCCTGCGACGGCTAAAGTGCTCGATCGCATTGCTCAAGTGCTGGTCGAAAACCCCTACATTCTGGTCACGATCGAAGGACACACTGACCCAAGGGCAACGGATGCTTACAACCTGGCGCTGGGAGAACGACGGGCGATCGCGGCACGGAACTATCTGCTCCGACGAGGCATTGCACCAGAGCGCATGACCATTCGATCACTGGGTGAACGGCGACCCATTGCGGGCGGCAATACCCGACTGGACTATGCCCGCGATCGTCGTGCCGAATTTATCTACCGGGATGCCAGAGAGATTGAAGTCATCATCCAGGAACAAGATCTACAGATTGAACCATGACTTAGCCTGCGATCGTCCCCGTTTCGATTGCATTGTTTTCCCTGATTTTGTGTGAGGTTTGATGAACCGCCCTCTAAAACGCTTTCTATCCCTTTCCTCTGTGAGCCTGCTTCTTGGTTCTCAGACCCTGCTACCCTCACAGCCCGCTCAGGCTCAAACATCCCTTGGCGCAAACGGTTGCCCTGCTGGCACGATCGAATCGCCTTCAACGAACCTCGTTGCGAATAGCACCTTCACGATCTCTCCAGGCGCTGTGGGACC
Source organism: Lyngbya sp. HA4199-MV5 (assembly GCA_019359375.1). Taxonomy (GTDB): domain Bacteria; phylum Cyanobacteriota; class Cyanobacteriia; order Leptolyngbyales; family Leptolyngbyaceae; genus Stenomitos. The sequence goes on along the minus strand of JAHHHL010000005.1, from coordinate 185,322 downwards.
CCTTGCGCCTAACAATCCCGCTAGCTTCACCAGCACAACGCCCTATCGGGGAGACGGGGTATACCCAAGCGATGATGTGGGCGGTCTTTCGATTCAAAATGGTCCGCTCACCGACCCCACTACGCCTGCTGTGGTGAATGGTCGGGGTGTTACAGCCGCCGAAGCCCTACAGGCTAACGTAGGCAACACACCCATCAACACCTACCTCTATTCCAACCCAAATGCGAGCGCACTTACTCCTGGGGTGCCCCAATCTGCGTTCCCGAATCCGATCGTCTGGCGACAAACGGTAACCAATCTCACGCCAAATACGACCTATAACTTTAAAGGTCTCTTCTTCAACCTGCTGGTAAACACAGGGGCACCGGGTAGTAATGGCGTGCCGCCCCAGATTCGTCTCCAAGTTAGCACTGATGGTACTGGCACAACGTTTATTCAACCTACCACTACGTTGAATGTGGGCGATGGCTCTGCTGTTCCGGGCTTTCCTACGATTGCTAATACCCGTCAGGCATGGATCCCAACTCAGTTTGCGTTCACCACAGGACCAGCCCAGACTACCGCCATTGTGCAAATCCTGGACGAGGCGAATAACACGTTTGGGGATGATTTTGGCTTCACGGCTCTGAGTATTAGGCAGTGCGTCCCCAACACTCCGCCGCTGGGGGTGGCAAAGCAAGCGGGTACACCTACCCAAAACGCAGATGGGACTTACACGATTCCCTACACCATTACTGTGCGAAACCTTGGGCAGGCAGGTCTATCACCACAGCTTGACCTCTTTAATCTGCAACTGACGGATAATCTGGCACAAACGTTTGCGGCGGCAACACTAAATTCTGTCACCAACATCCAAAGTGCGACCCTGGCTGAGAATACGGGCTTCAACGGTAGCAGCAACCAGAATTTGTTACTGGGAACGGATACACTGGCGGCAGGTGCTACCGCCACCATTACGTTTAGCGTGAATATTACGCCAGGTACAGGTGCGAATGGCTTTGGACCCTTTAACAACACGACGACCGCAACAGCGACCAATCAACTCGGTTCGCCTGTGCGCGATCAGTCAAATGATGGTGGAAATGTTGACCCAGATAATGATGGGAATCCTGGTAATAACAACACCCCAACGACTGTTTCTCTCAGACCGGGCGGACCAACCGGGTCTGGTGCTTTCCGGCTGATTAAGCGGATTACGAGCGTTGTACGCAATGGCACAGTACTGGGTGGCGTGAATTTCAGTAGCTTTGTGGATGGTGCAGGCGATGATGATAATGCGGCTGGGTTTTCCCAACTGCAACCGGGCAATGCACCGATCGGACAAATCAACCTGGATCCCACCACAACGAAGCTCCAGAGCGGTGATGATGTCGAGTACTCGGTGTACTACCTGTCAGATGGCACGGGAGCCGCGATCGGCGTGAGCATCTGTGACCCTATTCCTTTAGGGACATCGCTGATTGCAAATTCGGCGCAACTGCGACGGAACAACGGCGCAATTTCAACTGCGGGCACCGTGTTTGCCCCACTCGCACCGCTGCCCGCAGGCAATACCTGCCCCGATGCCAACAATCAAAACGGCACACTGATTTTTGACCTGGGCGATATTCCCAACACGGCTGGCAGCAACTTTGGGCTGGTGCGCTTCCGAGTCAGAGTCAATTAAGGATGGGCAATGGGCGCTCAGGGAAAGGCAGAAGGCAGAGGGCAGAAGTAAAGCCTTTTCTCCTGGGGCTTTGACGGTTATGATGCGTTCTCATCAATGGGCGTACGGCTGATTCGCTCTACAGCGATCACCATTTCTTGTTAGCCTGATCAGGAGTATGCAGGCAAGACCAATGAAACGCTACTGGAACGTGTTGCGATTATTTTGGGCAACGGCGATCGCGGCAGAACTGGAATATCGGCTGAACTTTCTGTTGGCGGCACTCAGCAGCCTGGGTGGGTTGGCAGGCAGTCTGTTTGGGCTGTTTCTGTTTTACCGGACGGGCTATTCCTTTCAAAACTGGAGTTGGGAGCAAGCGCTGGTTGTACTGGGCGTATTCACCATCCTGCAAGGCTTTTCCAGTACATTCCTGGCACCAAATCTCAATCGCATTGTGCGCCACATTCAGCAGGGCACGCTCGATTTTGTGCTGCTAAAGCCGATTAGCTCACAGTTCTGGCTGTCGGCGCATACGCTATCGCCGTGGGGTCTACCAGATATCGTGTTTGGACTATTTGTGGTGGGCTATGCAGGAACAAAGCTGGGCTTGCACGCGAATGATTATGCATTGAGCCTGGTACCGATCGGCTTTGGGTTTCTCATTCTCTATAGCCTTTGGTTTATGCTGGGCGCGATGAGCATCTGGTTCGTCAAAATCTATAACGTGACGGAAGTGCTGCGGGGCTTGCTAGAAGCGGGACGGTATCCGATGGTGGCGTATCCCACGGCGTATCGCTTTTTCTTTACTTTCGTTGTGCCAGTGGCATTCTTGACAACCGTTCCCGCAGAGGTGATTCTCGGTCGCGGAGAATGGGTTTGGACGCTGGCAGCAGGTGTGCTGGCGATCGCGCTGCTGGTTGCATCTGCGGCTTTCTGGCGGTTTGCGCTACGGTTTTATACCAGTGCGTCGAGTTGAAGAGGGGGGAGGGGAGCGAGGAATGATAAAGGCTAAAGGCTAAATGTAATGACATTTCAAATTAGCATGCGTACCGTGGTCGAAAATTAGTAGCTTGTAAAACTAAGTGCCAAACATTTAGAGCTTAAAATCAGGGTTTGAGCAAGTCTAATTAGATACTCTACTCGATGCGTTACGTAAACCAACTTAGTTTGTCATTACAGCTAAAGGCTAAAAAAGGCAGAAGGCAGAAAGCAAAAGGCTAAAAAGCTGAGCGCTGAAAGCAAAACTCAAAACTTAAAACTCTTTTTTCTCCTTACTCCTCACCCCTCTCTGCCAATTCAAAACCCTCTCCCAATCTTCTGGGGTGTTGCAGTTAAATAGCATTTGATCACTTTCAACGGGGAGTTCTTGTACGACTTCCTGGGAAAGCCAGCGCTGGAAGGAACGATCGCTCTGCGCGATCGCGGTTCTTAAACTTGCTAAGCAATTAGTGCGGTAAAAACCGCAGAGGGGTTCCCAACCTTTGTGTGAGCGGGGCAGAAGGGCGATCGCGTCACCTGCGTTTTCTAGCTCTTTTGCCCACTGTTGCAGTGTTTCGCCTGATAACTGAGGCATATCACACGCTAACAGCAGCACCCATTCTGTTTGTACAGTTTCTAATGCTTGAGCAAAGCCGAGTAAGGGACCGTGTGGTTCGGTTGCTCCTGCTAAAGCCCGTTCTTGTAGTAGATGACATGGCAGCGGCACGATCGCCCGGTAGCGCTCTGGACGAAACGTGATGACATAGACGATCCGGGTACATTGCAGCGCCACCTCACACACTCGTCGCAGTAGGGGAACGCCACCGATCGACACCAGAGCTTTGTCCTGACCCATTCGTCTGCTCTGCCCACCCGCAAGCACGATCGCCGCTAACGATGGCATCGTCATAGATTTAGCAACCATCCATCCAGAAATTGAACCTGCATCGCTTGCCTTTGATTCAGCGATCAGCTTTTTAGCCTTGAGCCTTCACCCCTCCTCACTCCTCACTCCTCACTCCTCTCCCCTCTCCCCTCACGTCTCCTCACAGCCCACCCCTGCATCCTCTTGCTTAAACGGCAACCCTTGATTGATGGCATCCATTTCTCGCTGCTCCATCTCGTTCACCTGACCGATGTACGAACGAAAAACCCGCATCAGGCGAGGATTGTAGAAGCGGTGGAGCGAATGATTAGGAGTTGCTGGAAAGCCACGCCGTTTTTTGTGTCGTCCGCCTGCACCGGGATCAAAGAGCTTGATGCCGTTGTCGATCGCCCACTCGATCGGCGTGTAATAGCACGCATCAAAGTGAAGACAGTCAATATCCTGAAATGATCCCCAGTAGCGCCCATACAAATTCGCCCCTTTCGTAAGGCAAAACGACATCCCGATCGGCTGGGGATGCTTCTCGTCATACGCCGCGACAAAGAGGACGCGATCGCGGTAGCTGTCATAAAGCTGCTCAAAAAACTGGGGAGTTAAGTATTTGCTCCCCCACCAGCCAAACTTGTCGCAGGTATCGCTGTAAAAGCGGTACATCAACGGAAACAGCGCTTGGGGAATCTCGTCGCCTGCGTGGGTACGAATCGTCAACCCTGCTTTCTCAACGGCTTTGCGTTCTCGCTTGATGTTGCGACGCTGATTGGCATTGAACGCGCCCAAATAATCATCAAAGGTCTGGTAATTCTGGTTTTGCCAAATGAAGCTATGGTGCAGCCAACTCAGAAAGCCGTGCTGTTCCATCGTCTCTCGCCACTCTGGGTCGGCATACAGAAAATGACAGCCCGAAATGTTGTTGCGAACGCAAAACTGGTCGATCGCGCTCACCATCAACCCGTTGAGTTCATCCTCATCTTCTCCTGGTGCGATCAAAAAGCGATACCCTTCCGCAGGCGTAAAGGGTGACATGCCCAGTAGCTTTGGATAGTATTCAATGCCCAAACGCGCTGCAACATCCGCCCACTGGTGATCGAAGACAAATTCACCGTAGCTATGCCCTTTCACGTAGAGAGGGGCAGCGGCAATCAGGCTCCGGTTTCGCCAGATGGTTAAGTGATTGGGCAACCAACCCGTCTCAGCAGTCGTGCTACCCGACGTTTCCATATTTCGCAGCCACTCCCACTCAAAGAATGGGGTTTGCAAAGGCATTGCGAGGGCATCCCACTCCGCTTTGGGCACCTCGGCAAGGGAATTCATCCAGGCGATCGAGTAGCTCGGCTTCAGTTGTTCCACCATACGAGGGCTTGAAGGACTTCATACAGCGTAATACATTGATGGGGGAGTAGGGAGGGCGGAGTAGGGAGGGCGGAGAAGTGAGGGATGAGGGATAAAAAGCTTTTAGTTTTGAGTTTTAGTTTTGAGTTTGTTCTGCTGCTTCCCCTGCCTCCCCTGCCCCCTGCCTCCTGCCTCCTGCCTTCTGCCTTCAAAACTTTCCCACCCTGTAGTGCAAAAACACTTCGTCATCGATCGCCCTCACGTTCAAAAGCTGCAAGCGCGGTGCTAGAGCGGTCGTTAGACCTGAGCCGTCGATCGGGGTGGGTGCGCGATCGCCTCCCAACAGCAACGGACAAATTGTGAGATGTAATTCATCCAGCAAGCCTGCCTCCAGTAGAGACGCAACTAGGGTGCCACCGCCCAACACAGCCAGGTGGTTTAGCCCATATGCCTTTAGTTGCTGCAAGGCGGCTACCCAATCAATCGCTTCGGAGTTTGTCCCTGCAACGAGAATCCGCTCAAAGTGCTCACCTTCTTGCCATTGACGGGCACCTTCGCTTATTGTGAGTAACCAACGAGGCACAGGCTGGCGAAAAAAGGGAAGACGGGGATCAAGCATCGCCGATCGGGAGCAAACAATCTGCACAGGTTGAGGCGGCTTGCCCTGCTGCTGACGTTGCTTTAACAGCTCAGGGGTGGCAACTCGAAGCGTAGTACCGTAAGCTCTCAGTGTGCCTGCCCCAAGCAGCACTCCATCTGCCTCAGCGACGAGGTGTTCTAAGTGTGCTTTGTCGTGAGGAGAGCCAAACCGGGCAGCGGTACGACTCACATCGGCAATCTTGCCATCCGCGCTCATCGCCAGAATGACGGTTGTTTTGGGACGATCGTTCAAGACTGATTTGATGTTTAAATCTGCGTCCAACTGGAATATTCGGTACAACCGTTGTAATAATTGTGGATAGCCCTTTTTTTGACGGCGCTTCTGCTCACTGTTAACGGTCGCGCATAGGATGGATGCGTGAGGGCTTAGTCTGATCCGGTTTTGGTCTGCTTCGGTTGATCATGGTTGCTATTGGGTATCGCACTTCAGTTTAAACGTCCTATGGCTAAACCAGGTCAGTCTTCGTTTCGCCGCATCCTCCTATCGCGGATTTTGCTGCTGAGTATCCCTGTCTTGCTGCTGGGTGAGCTGGTGGCGTATAAGAAAGTGCGCGACAGTATGCTTGCAACGGCGAGTCAAAACTTGACCGAAAGCGCCGTGAGAAAGGGTGAAAACATTCGTGATTTGATCGAAGTGATGCGATCGAACCTTGTGAGTGCCAGCGAAGATTTTTCCACCAAGATTGATCAGGCACAGGAGCCACAAGAATTTGTCACACGCGTCAATCGCTGGCTACCGAAAGGTGTCCAATGCGTTCAGCTCATCAATATTCAAACGGGACAGGTGGATGGTAGCACCTGCGGCAATCGCTCCATTAGCAACCAGGTGCTTGATAACCCGTGGCCTAGCCAGAGCCAGGTGATGCGCGCCCCCCTCGCAGGTGTTCGCGTCTCCCCCATCAACCAGACCAGAGCCACCAGACCTTCAACGCCACTACGCCAGCTTGATCTCGTCTTTAGCACGCCTGTGTACGACTCCTTTGGGCGGTTACGCTATGCCCTCAGCGTGCAATGGGCCGTCCACCGTCAGGAAACCAGCCAGCCAGGGTCACTCTCTGGCTATACCGTTGTCGTCGATGAAGATGGCACCATTCTGGCTCATCCCAAAGCCGATCGCATTGGTCGCAACATTCGACAAGAATCCGATGCTCCACGCTTACAAAACATTGTAAATAGCGCGATCGCCGGCAAAGAAGACGTTCTCCAATTCGTCTCGTTCAAAGACAGCAACACAGATTGGCTAGCTGGGTACAATCGAGTGCAAATTTCGGCTGCATCGGGTGAAAACCTCACCTGGATTGTCCTTGCCGTTGCTCCACTAGAGAACGCCCTCTCTGGACTAGAAGACATTAAGCAAGTGCTCCTGATTCTTACCATAGGGCTGTTGGGCGCAAACCTCCTAGCCACCATCTACATTTCCCGCGATCTCGCACGACCGCTAGAGCAACTTGGTAACTACGCGCTCCAGATCTATCATCGCCAACCGTCTGATCAGGCACCCAAAGACTTCCGGATCAAAGAAATCAACCAGCTTGCTGGCGCGCTCGATATCATGGTTGAACGCCTTGAAGACCGGGCAGAAGAACTGGAAACCGCTTGGCAAGAAGCACAGGCTGCCAACCAGATGAAGAGCGAATTCCTGGCAACCACCTCCCATGAGCTGAGGACACCCTTAAACGCCATCTTCGGCTGCATTGGGTTAGTCAAAGACGGGTGCTGCGACAGCCGTGACGAAGAACTCGAACTGTTACAGCAAGCCGATGATTCTGCCAAACACCTGCTCGATATTATTAATGATCTGCTCAACATTGCCAAAATTGAGGCAGGTCAGCTTGAACTTAGCCTTCAGCCCATTTCAATCCAGGATTTATGCCAGGAATGCCTGAAGATGGTGCAACCAGCCGCCGAAAAGAAACGGCTCTCGCTTTCAATTGATGTGGAGAAGCACCTCAGCCGTGTTGCGCTTGACCAGCTTCGCGTGCGTCAAATGGTCATCAACTTGCTGTCAAATGCGGTGAAATTCACCCCAGAAGGTGGACACGTCAAACTAAGTGGTCGCATCGCCTATGGTCACGAGCTAGAGCAAGATGCCCGTCCCGATCGCAGCCCCGTTAATGCCAACACACCTTACCTCTGCCTTGAAGTCACGGACTCCGGGATTGGCATTCCACCCGAACGATGGCATCTCTTGTTCCGCCCGTTTCAACAAGTCGATTCGTCTCTCACCCGTCGGCATGAAGGGACTGGCTTGGGATTAGCGCTCACAAAACGCTTTGCCGAACTGCATGGCGGCACCGTCTCGTTTCAATCGACGATCGGGAAAGGCAGCACGTTTCGCATCTGGTTCCCCTCCCAGGAAACCCAAGTGCCTGTAGAAGCCACCAGCGCGATCGACCCGTCCACCAATGGGCACGATCGAGAAAGCATAGGTACAGTCGCACCCCGTAATGTTGCTGAGCCTTCTGTTTCGTCCGTTGGCTCGGCAACAAACGGCTAAGGCTAATTTTCTAGAGTATTGGCAAGAAAGCACCGCTCAGGGCTTGTGAAGTCATTGGTTGTTGGTTATTAGACTAATCGCTTGAGTAGTGCGGCTTACTAACAACTAACAACTAACAACTAACAACTAACAACTACTTAAAGTAACTGTTCACGCACCATCGTAAAGGCAACTTGAGCGGCGGCTTGCTCTGCGGCTTTAATTGATCGCCCACTGCCTTGACCCAATCGCTCATTCCGCAACCACACTTCAGCGATAAAGCGTTGCGAGTTGTCGTGAGTCTGCTCTGCTTGAATCACGCGGTACTCCGGCAGCGTTTTGTACCGTGCCTGACTCCACTCTTGAAGCGCTGCCTTATAGTTTTGGCGAGCCGGATCGCTCAAAATTTCGGTCACTAACTGCCGAAAGTGATGATCCAAACAGGGTCGCACCAGTTCTAAGGTATGCGTGCTCAGATAAAGCGCTGCCAGCACAGCTTCAAACGCATCCGCCAACCGCGATTCTTGACCGAGCTTATCTTTCAGGGCACTGTCGGAAACCAGCAAGTATCGATCGAGCCGATAACTTGCCGCCAGTTGTGCCAGGATGCGATCGCTCACCAGCACCGATCGCAGGGCTGCAAACTCTCCTACTGGAAGCTCTGGTGAGGTTTCCAGCAAAAAAACAGCCGTCGCTAACCGTACAACAGCATCTCCGACGAACTCGAGTTGCTCATAATTCGCTGTTGCCGACACGGTAGGATGAGTCAGCGCCAAATCGAGCAGATGCCATTGAATGGGTGCTTGCTCAGAGAGTCCTAATTTTTGCACCAGAGTTTGAAGCTGCTGCTGGCGACGAGGGTACTGAAGTGTCATGCCTGACAGTGTATCAGGTCTTTTAAGCCCAGAACGGGAGGACAAGCGAGTGAGGTAGCAAGAATGTTTTGAGAGACGGAAACCCTTGCAAAACCGCTTTCATAACCAACCGACTCCGTTAACTTCAAGGTTAACAAACCACTAATCTCGACTCGGCGTGTTGTAAAACCCCGACCAAAGGCTGGCACAGGTTTTAGCTGGCAGATAGCCATTAAGCGGTACCGATCGTGAGACCAAACGAGCAGCGTTAAATTGGTTTGGCTCATAGGCTGTGATGAGCGTAGGCTCCTCCACTGGCAGCGGCCATGTGTAGTGCGATCGCACCGCAGCGATCGTCAACGGCATCACCCCAATTAATAAAGCCAACACCTCGTCCGATAGCGCCATCAACGCTGATGCGCCAAAAAACTCCTCAAAACTAGCAAAGAGCTTTTCGGCTCTCTGGGTTGCATCCGCGTGTTCAGTAATTTTTTGGAGCCAGCGAATCCATTGAATACGGCGGCTGTAGGCTGTTTGACGCTGTTTGGAGGTAACAACGGGCATCATTTCAGGAGCGCCGATCGCAATAATGCTTACACAGGCTTGCTCGACTGGGCTTCCTACAATGGCACCAGGTCCGGCAAATTCTGCATGATGAGCCTTGCAAATAATTAAGCCGCTGCGCTTATGCTCACCGACAGCCACTAGCTGTTGAGCACTCAACGCTGCCTCTAGTTCGCTTGCTACTAAGATTTGGGAGGTCTGGTTACTCACACCCTTGCCCTATAAACGCTGCCACCTAAGCCACTGCCACTAAACTCCTCAAGGCATCATTCAGTACGTCTGGCTCGACGAGTACTCAACAATACATGCAGTGAAGCGAATCACTGGTGCCCTCATCCTAGTGCAGGTTCAAAAGGTCGTACAGCGGACTCATGCCCCTTTGCGGAATCTATACATTTCTTTGTTAAATCAACAAAGTTAGATAAAACTAAGCTGATAGTCCGTTTGGTGGGTGTGAGTTTGGGGAACTGTAAGGTTTGTGTGAAAGGTTTGTGTGAATGGAGAAGAGTCGGACATAAGCCGGGTTCTGTTCTCTTAAACGCGCTGCCTTTAGAAGGACAGTCCTTTAAGAGGGCAGTTATCTATCTGGGACACTTGTTACCAAGCTCCTCAAGCGGACGGGCAGAGATGGGCGCACCCACCTTTGCGTGGAACGGGTCAAAGACCAACCCTTGTTCCGCAGCCTTGCTTCCAACCGGGGTTTACCGAGCCAGCACCTCTCGATGCTGCTGGTGCGCTCTTACCGCACCTTTGCACCCTTACCAGAAGAAGGGTAAAAGGAAAAATGAAAAGGATAAAAGGAAATTTGCCTTTTACCTTTTACCTTTTACCTTCTCCATCGGCGGTATCTTTCTGTGGCACTATCCTCACGATCGCTCGCACTGGGCATTACCCAGCAAGTTTGGTCTTTCGGAAGCCCGGACTTTCCTCGGATCACCGTTTTTCACAGTGACCCGCAACTGCCTGCGCCTACTCTCCTCTATTCTTAGTCTAGTCTGTGAGAGGGAGGACGTGAGGGGTTTACCTCCTACTTTGGATTCCACGGTAATCCAGCCGTCCAGTGGAGTTTGTGCATGACAAATTTGCACAGGATGTAGACGCGATCGCCGCCAATGGAGTGGTTTGGACCAACGATCCGAAACGCTAATCCTAAAAAAAATTCCAGATCGGTGTAGCGCTTCATAAATTTGTCATTTTTCTTCAGTGCGCCTGGGTCAATAAGTGGCTTGGTGATTTCGACTTCTAAATTGAGTGGCGAGGCGGCATCGAGTTTGTCAGCTTTGCGATCGCCTTTGCGTTGCAGCAAATCTTCGGCTGTGATGGCTTCTTTAAGTGTTGTGCTGGGGGCGATCGTGCTGGAGACTTGATTTTGAAAGAGATCGACTGTTGTACCGGGCATGAGGCGGGTGACGCGGCGCGATCGACCGTCTAAATCGGTGAAGGCGCAATAATCCCAATCGACATACACTGAAATGCCATATGGTTTATCATCCACTTTCTCATGGCTCGCTTTGTTACTAATACTAACGGACAGTTGCTTTAGCTTGTCAAACTCATAACGACTGTCAAATTTGACGCTAACAGCAAGCAAGTTCTGGAGACCTTGTTCTTCTAGCTGCTGCTTCAAAAAATCGGCATCTAACTTAATCGTAAACTCATCATTGAATGCATCAACAATGAGATAGAGAAAGTAGATGATGCACAGCACATACGCTGTGAGAATAATTGGATCGACAAGATTCATCGGTGAAGCAAAGATTTGGGTGACTTCTTAGACGGTTCAACTTGAGGGGCAGCAGTCGAAAGGCTTTCAAACCATCCTCGCCTCCAGAAAAAGAAGATAAGACTGAATGCTGTCGCCAGCATGACAGCCCAACAGGCAACATAGCCCCAGTACCAGTCGAGTTCAGGCATGTTGAACGGTGACTTTTCGGTATTAAAATTCATGCCATACACGCCAGCAATGAATGTAAGGGGAATAAAAATAGACGAGATCACAGTTAGCAGTTTCATGATTTCGTTCATTTTGTTGCTGACGGAGGAGAGATAAACGTCCATCAAACTCGCGGCTAGTTCACGATAGGTTTCTACCATATCTAGCACCTGAATAGCGTGGTCGTAACAGTCTCTGAGATAGATATGGACATCATGACTAATCAAATCGCTGCCATCGCGGATCAGTGCATTGATCGCATCTCGTTGAGGCCAGATAGCACGCCGTAAGCCCAATAATTCGCGTTTAACCGAATGAATTTTTTCTAAGGTTTGATGGGAGGGATTAGAGACGACTTCATCTTCTAGTTCTTCAATCTTTTCGCCGTATTCTTCTAAGACTGGGAAGAATCCATCAATAATGGCATCTAAAAGTGCGTAGGCGAGATAGTCGGCTCCGTGTTTGCGGATCGTGCCTTTGTTGGTGCGAATGCGCTCCCGAATCGGACCAAAGCAGTCGTATTCGGGTTCTTCCTGCACGGTCAGCAGGTAATGTTTGCCCAAGACCAGGCTCACCTGCTCGCTAATAAAACCGCTGCCAGAGGCTTTGATGGTGACCATCCGGGCAATGATCAGCAACTGTTCGTCGTATTCTTCGATTTTAGGGCGTTGGGGCACATTCACGATGTCTTCGAGCACCAGGGGGTGGAGGCTAAACACTTTCCCCAAGCGGCGTAGCACATCTTCACTACCCAAACCTTTGACATCAATCCAGGAGACCGACTCCGTATCCAGAAAGGGAATGGTGTCTTCGGGGGTTTCAATCTCTTGTCGGACAGCGTTCGCTTCATCGTAGTCAATGAGCACGATAACGGGTGGAGAGGAATCTGTCTCGATATTGAGGGTTCCCGGCATACTCCCTGGGATGTCGTAGAAGTAGTCCATGTAGGAGCCGTCGTCGATCGCTTTACTAGCCGCTGGTAGCGTTTGCGGGAAATTATGCTCGACCATGCGGATGTTACCTCGTTGAGTGCGGAAGGACGGTCTTTCCCAATTTAAGCAACTTTGGCAGGCGATCGCTCATGGTTGGGGGTGCGATCGTGCTCTTCAGTCTGTTCCTGTCGCTAAAGCGTAAAAAAGCCCTCGATCGCGCGATCGAGGGCAAGGGAGTAACAGGATCATCAAACTGCGCTTACGCCAGCCATTCTTGGACGGCTTCCTCTTTGGTGTTTGTTCTGCGTTCAGGGGTTTCGCGCGTAAATTTCATGTGAATGGCGCGGTTTTGCTCACCATCTGCTGCCACTGCCAGAATGGGATAGTCAATCAGCCCGTCCTGGAAGGACATTTGAAAGCGGAAGGTGCCGTCAGAGTTGAGCTTGATGGGGCGACCGCCGATCGTCACCGTTGCATCAGGCTCCGTTGCGCCATAAACGATCAACTCAGCGTCGGCAACGAGCCAGAATTGACGAGGACGAATGGGTGATGCAGAAGCAGAGAAGCCAACGCCCGACATGCCGACCCCTGACATGGTTAAGCCTGAGGCAGTGGGTACAGCCCATAACCCAACACCTGACGGGAAAACATAGGAGCTAATAGCCTGCTCATGCACAGGCACCTGCTGCATTGAGCCATACAATGACCCTGCCACCCGCTGCGCTTCGGTTGTTTCCGCCAGACTAAAAATTTGGTCGTAGATGGCGTTGCCTGTAGTGCCTGCACCAGCGCCAGTTCTAGCTGCTTTCTGGCTAGGTGGCACCAGTTCCAAGAAGGTTTTGCCAGCCAGTCGTTCTTCCCATGCAACGGTGATGAACTGATCATCAATCCAATCTGAGGGGTACACCGGAGGGACGCGTACTGGAGCAGACCGAGCCAGCACTAACCAGCGACCGTCTGCACACCGATAGCCGATGTCAACTACGTAGTCGCGATCGCTCACTGGAATGGGTAGATACCACTCCCGCGAGAGTTCGTCACCGGGATACTCTTGAATGCTGTGAGGCGACTGGTAATCCAGGCTGATATTGGTGACATCGTACAACCGCAGAGCAATTTGCAGTCCACCCTGGCGGCGCAGTGCCTCTTTATGTTCATTGGGAATATCCCAGTAGGTATAAGCCCACTGTGGATCGCGGGGCATGAGTACAATGCGGCTTTCGCCATAGCCTGCCGGGAGGTCTACGAGACCTTCATCAACAGCGGCTAGGGAACCACCGACGCGATCGTCTTGCCCAAGGTCAAATTTTGCTGCTTCCACTTCTGCTTGAGCCTCCAAAGGTCGAGATGGGGTAGATGAACCTTGACTACGTTGAATATCTTGAATTGATGCGAGGAGTTGTTCTTTACGCATACGGCTATAGCGAGAGACACCGTATTCGCTGGCGACGCGGCGAAGTTGCCGTAAGGTCATATCTTCGAGTGGTGGGCGTTCTTTGGTCATGGTCGTTCACGCTCCAATGTGCGAATTCGTTGATGGTCATTGCTATCGATAGTCATTTCTGTTTAAGCAGTGAATTTTGATACGTCCTGAGAACCATACGGCATTACATGTGTGGGACATGTGTGGGGATCGCAGCTAGGCTCATGTTGCGGCAAAGTAAAAATTGGGTCAAGGGTTTTAAGCGCCAATTTTAGGCATATATACGGATTGTCGGGCAACACGGGGATCATAATGTCAGGAAACCATAACATTTTGAACTGGAAGGGGATCGCAATGTCAGGAAATCTTGCTACTGTGATCCCCTTCTATTTAGCGAGGAGCATGTTGGAGTAGCCGTTAATGACCACAAAATACCTGAGAGGCAGTAGCTCTGGGCATTTCATCTTTTGGCTACGATGTCGCATACCGATATCGGTATACTCGGTAGGAAGCTGCGATCGACCGCGATCGTGGGCAGTCACGTAGCCCTTTCAAGCGTCGCTATTGGGCTTAACTGATAGGTAGCTTAGCGACCCAGGTAGGGTTAACAATGTTTGTTTAGAGCTTGGTGTTTATGTCCAATCAGAGTCGCTTGATTAGCAAAGTGCTATCGCCTGCTGTGCGGCTTTGGGTGCGATCGCAGTTGGAGCATGTAGACGATCTGCAATTGTCTATTGAAGCGGGCGATCGCCAAATTCTGTCTGGAAGCATTAAGCAAGTATCGGTTTCGGCTCGGAATGCTGTCTATCGGGGGTTACACCTCAGCCAGGTGTCGATCGTGGGCGAGCAGATTTGTACAAACTTTACGCAAGTGCTGCGGGGCAAGCCGTTTCGGCTGACTCAAGCATTTCCGATCGTGGGCGACGTATTACTCTACGAAGCGGACGTAAACGCTTCTTTGCAGGGACCTTTGTTAGCACAAGGGGTCATCGAATTTTTGCTCACGCTACTGCAAGCAGACGGGGAGCAAGACGATGCGTTGACCAGGCAAACGCCCCAGGAAATTCATTTGCAAGATCCCCAAGTCGCTCTAGGAGATGGGCAGGTCACGCTGGCGGCAACGCTGTTGTCGGCGAGTGGTCAGCCAACCGCTGTTGTCATTCGGACCGGCTTAAGGTTGAGTGATGGCAACAAGCTGCATCTCGATCGTCCTCATTGGCTTCCCCACGCAAAGGCTCGGCAAGGGATGCCTCTGCGCGATTTGGATGGGTTTGCGTTCGATCTGGGTGCGGACGTTTCGCTCCAAACGCTGAGCCTGGAACCTGGGCAACTTCGCTGTCAGGGGCAGATTATGGTGACACCGGAGGGGGAGTAGGGAGTGGGGAGTGGGGAGTAGGGGCAAAGAGTTAAGAGTTTTGAGTTAAGAGTTTTGAGTTTTGTGAGCGCGATCGGTGGTGGCGTTGAGGCATAGGCAAACCAGCAGTGGTGGCTTTCACTTAAAGTGTTTCGGCTGGATTGATGACGATCATATTCACTAAGGTTTCAATGAGTCGATCGCGCTCCATGGGCAAAATATCCTTTCCATGCAGCATTTCCTGGACGATGAGAAAATGCACGATCGCGCCGATAAAAATGCGCGCGGTTGCCTCTGGATCAGCCAGGTTTAGCTGAGGGCAGTGCGTGAAATATTCGCAAAGCCCCCTGAAGGCAGTCTGCTCGATGTTACGCACAAAGGCACGCGCTAACTCTGGGAAGCGACCTGACTCACCTAAAATGACTCTCATAAAATTGAGAAATTGTGGCTCCTGCATCCCTACATTTAAGGCTCGATTGGCAAACTCTTTGAGGACATCCTGGGGATCCGTCTGCAAAAGGCGAGCATCAGAGCCATCAAAAATCGCGCTAAATTTGTGCTCGACCAAGCGCTGAATGAGTGCGTTAAATAAGCTTTCTTTATCTTGAAAGTGATTGTACACAGTCGCTTTTGAGACCTTTGCCGCGATCGCCACGCGATCCATACTGGTCGCTGCATAGCCATGCGCTAAAAATTCTTGCATACCCCCTTCTAAAATCGCTTCCGTTTTCTCTGCGGAGAGATGGCGATCGGCGCGTCCGGTCTTTGTCTGTCTCATGCTGTGCTGGCTTTTTAGATCTAAACATTGAATTCTAGCTTGACATAACTATACTAATCAGTTTAGTTTAGATTCATGCGGCTAAACGAAACCGATTAGTATAGCTCTCCAGAGAGGAGGCATTGACGATGCATAACGCAACAACTCAAAAAGGCTCTGGTTCAAACGATTCTGGTTTAGCGATCTTGCTTCCCAAGGGGCATCTGCCTCGGTGGTTGCTTGGGGCGGCGATCGGGCTGGGTGTTGGTGGTGCAGCGCTTGGGGTGTGGCGGTTCCATGCCATGTTATCGGCTCCTGCGAAACCGACAGCGGTGAACACACCCACCATTCAAACCGTGACGGCTCTTGGGCGACTAGCACCCCGTGGTGAAGTGATCAAATTGTCGGCTCCGACCGCAAATCAAGGCAATCGGGTTGATCGCTTGCTGGTGAAGGAGGGGGATTGGGTAAAAGCGGGTCAAATCGTGGCGGTTTTAGACTCCTACGATCAGCGCAAAGCGGCATTAGACGAAGCCCAGGAACAAGTGAGTGTGGCTCAGGCAAAGCTTGCTGTCACCGAAGCTGGGGCAAAACAAGGCGAGATTGAGGCACAACGCGCTGACATTGCTCGCTTGAGTGCAGAACGTCAGGGTGATATTGAGGCGCAAGCCGCAACGGTGGCTCGGTTGCAGTCGGAATTGCAAAACGCGCAGACTGAGTACAACCGTTATCAAGCGCTGTATGAGCAAGGTGCGCTTTCGGCATCCGATCGCGACAGCAAGCGTCTTAAGCGAGACACTGCCCAAAAATCGTTACAGGAAGCCCAAGCCACGCTCGATCGCATTCGCTCTACCAGTCCCCAGGAGTTGAATAAAGCGAAGGCAACGCTGGCGCAGATTGCTGAGGTGCGCCCAGTGGATGTGCGATCGGCGCAAGCCGAAGTGAACCGGACGATCGCGGCGCGAGATCAGGCAAAGGCAAGTTTCGCTCAATCTGTGGTGCGATCGCCCGTCAACGGAGAAGTGCTGTACATTCACACCCGCTCCGGTGAAGTGGTTTCGACCGACGGCATTGTGGAAATCGGTCAAACACGGCAGATGCAGGCGATCGCGGAAGTGTATCAAAGCGATGTGGGCAAGGTGAAGCCTGGGCAGCATGTACGGGTCAGCAGCAATGCCCTTCCGGGTGAATTGACAGGAACGGTTGAGCGCGTGGGTTCTCAAGTGCTGCGACAGACGATCGTCAACACTGACCCCAGCGCCAATATTGACTCCAGAGTGGTGGAAGTACATGCCACGCTGGATGGGGCTTCCAGTCAAAAAGCCGCCAAATTTACGAACCTACAAATTCAGGTGGTGATTGAGCCGTGATGGATGAGGCGATCGTTGTCTGTTGTGGTTCAAGCAATCGGATTGCACGCAAAAAATGAAGCTGTCAGGCTACCATTTCTCCTCTAAGAATCGAAAAAGAAGTTGAGGAAATTTAAGATGAAGCATAAAAGCACTGAAATTGTCTTGGCGCTCGCATTGCTATTCCACCTTCAATGGTTTTTTGGCAATCTTTATGAAGAGATTCTCACACCTAACAACGTTGTCGCGTCAATTGAACAAATCAATGCATACAATCGCTATTTTGCCATCACAAAGCCTTATTACTACTACATTCCATTCACGCAGATTGGCTTTCTTTTGGTCTTATTTCTTGCCTTCAAAACCGATTTACCTTCTAAGATCAAGTCGTTAGTACGTCGTGCAGCGATAACGTCTGGAGCGGCAATTGCTCTCACCGTTTACATTGTGACTCAATACAATCTCAAGTTGTTTTTTGGCAATGTCGATCGCGTTGGGGAAAGAATCCATCTTTTGTATTTAGAATGGGCAATTCTCAATGGCTTTCGCGTTCTGCTGCTGGGAATTACAATCTTCTTTTTGTATCGAACGTATCGCCATTTCTTGATTGAATTTTTCAATCGTACAAGCAGCATGAACAAGCAAAGGTGAAGGCATTTTTTGTGTTGATTCAATCTGTATTTTGTAAGTTTTTGTATGTCAAAGCGATGAATTAGTCATGATGAAACTCATTCAGCAAATGCAACGTCGCACGCCACTGGGATGGTTGCAACTGAGCCACGATCGAGGGCGCTTACTGGTGGCACTGGCAGGCATTGCCTTCGCCGATGTGCTGATGTTTATGCAGCTTGGCTTTCAAAATGCGCTGTATGACAGCAATACTCGTGCCGATCGTGCGATGTTAGCCGATATTGTCTTACTCAGCCCCAAAGCGCTCAACCTGCAAAACCTCTCGACCTTTTCGCGGCGGCGCTTGCTTCAGGCAATGGATGTTTCAGGCGTGCAAACGGCAAACGCTTTGTACATTAACAACATCACCTGGAAAAATCCGCAAACACGCCTCAGTGCGACTGTTCAGGTGATGGGCTTTGACCCCGATCAGCCCGCTTTTAACCTGCCAGAGGTGAACCAGCAGCTCAACAAGCTAAAAGTACCCGATGTGGTGCTGTTCGATCGCGGTGCCAGGGGAGAGTACGCCAACGCCATTGCCCAGGTTGATGAGGGCAAAACGGTGACCACTGAGGTCGATCGCCGCACATTGACGATCGGCGGCATCTACCGCTTGGGCGCGTCGTTTGGTGCCGATGCCACCCTAATGGCGAGTGATCAAACGTTTCTACGCCTCTTTCCGCGTCGTGATGCTGCCAGTGTGAGCCTTGGACTGATTCGGCTCAAACCAGGCTACGAGCCGCAGACCGTTGCTGCCAGCTTAAAAGCGCATCTGCCAGAAGATGTCTACGTGCTGACTGCATCCGAGTTCGTCAAGTTCGAGGAAGACTACTGGAAAACCGCCAGCCCAGTCGGCTTCATCTTCGGTTTGGGCACCGCAATGGCATTTGTCGTCGGCGTTGTGATTGTCTACCAGGTGCTATCCACCGATGTGAATGCCCATCTCAAAGAATACGCCACCTTCAAGGCGATGGGCTACCACAACAGCTACCTGCTGAGTGTGGTGTTTGAAGAGGCGATTATTCTGGCGTTTCTAGGGTTCATTCCGGGGGCGGTACTGCCGATCGGTCTGTATGCCTTAGCCGCTAAAGCTACCGCCCTGCCGCTCTACATGACGGTTTTCAGAGCGGTGCTGGTGCTCACGTTGACGATCGTGATGTGTACGCTGTCGGGCGCGATCGCCACCCGCAAACTGCAATCCGCTGATCCCGCTGACATGTTTTAGGAGCAGAGTTTTAGGAACACGGCTATAGGAGCATAAACAATGAGTCTTGCCATTTCGGTACGGCACCTTGATCACACCTTTGGTCACGATCGGCTGCAAAAGCAAGTGCTGTTTGATATCAACCTCGACATTAACAGTGGTGAGATTATCATCATGACCGGACCTTCTGGCTCTGGCAAAACAACGCTACTAACCTTAGTTGGAGGCTTGCGATCGGCACAGTCCGGCAGCTTAAAGGTGCTGGGGCAAGAGCTTTGCGGCGCAACGGCAAACCAACTCACCGAAGCGCGACGGCAGCATGGCTACATTTTCCAGGCGCACAATTTGCACAGCAGTTTGACCGCGCTCCAAAACGTGAGAATGGGACTGGAACTGCACCAAAGCCTTTCCACGGCTGAGATGCAGTCTCGTGCGGCTGAAATGTTAGAGCAGGTGGGCTTGGGCGATCGTCTCAACTATTACCCCGATGATCTGTCAGGTGGGCAAAAGCAGCGAGTGGCGATCGCCCGCGCCCTGGTTAGTCATCCCAAACTTGTCCTTGCCGATGAACCCACCGCTGCCCTCGACAGCAAATCTGGGCGCGATGTAGTCACGTTGATGCAAACTTTAGCCAAAGAACAAGGCTGCACCATTTTGCTGGTAACGCACGACAATCGCATTCTAGACATTGCCGATCGCATTGTGAACATGGAGGATGGTCGCCTCACCAACACCGCCGCACCCTTACTGGGAGCGACCTGACGCTTCCCCGTGTCTCCGCGCCCCTGTGTCTCCACGTCAATCTCACCGATCAACTAAAATTGACAGACCAGTAGGGAAGCAAGGGCAGGAGCAACACTACAAAGTAGTACACCAATGGGGCTGTAAAGACGTAACTATCAGCACGATCGAGAATGCCACCATGACCTGGAATGAGTTGACCAGAATCTTTGACCCCTGCATCGCGCTTCATCATCGATTCGGTGAGGTCGCCCAGCAAGCTGGCAATACCCACCAGTAGGCCCAGCGCTGCACCTGTAATGGGCCATCCTGACCAGTGAAGATACCAGGCACCGACGATCGCCACCACAATGCTACCCGCGACCCCAAAGACAGCTCCTTCCACTGTCTTCTTGGGGCTGATATTTGAGAGTCGTGTGCGCCCAAATGTTTTGCCAAACACATATGCGCCAATATCCGCAGCCCAAATGCAGCTAAATGCTAGCAAGGTGGTGGTTAAGCCTTGTGGCAGACTCTGCAAATCTGTCCAGGTGTGGGGCAAATAGCCATCGAAGGGTATGTTGCTGGCAGTCGCTTGTCCCAGCGATCGCAGCCTGACCCAGTAGCTTGGTAAATACCCGCCATAGAACAAACCCAGGATTGAGGTCGAAATGTCGGCGATCGTGGCAAGTTTGGGCTGAAACAGCAGGTAAAAGCAAATGAACGTGCCTGCAACCGGAAAGATCGCATCTGCCAGCGTTGGCGAGACGGTAGAAATTAACAGCAACGCCTGACTCACAACAAGCGTTGTTTTGGCGGCAGGTGCAATGCCTTTTGCATGTACCAGTTGAAAGTATTCCAACTGCCCCAGATAAATGATGATGCCAAACCCAACCGTGAAGTACCAGCCTCCCAGCACAATCATGCTGAGTGCCAGGACGATCGCGACAACTCCACTTGCAACACGGGGAAACGACATGAGACTAGCTTGGTTTGACCTACTTTCGATGGACAATGACTCGGTTGAACGCTACGACACCATGAACGGATATCACCTCACAGCCACAAACGAGACTTTGATGAGGCTGAATATGTGGGCTATGAGCCTTTATGGATGAGTGACACTCACGCTCGTTAAACGATTGAAAGACTTCTTAAAGCAGCCAGCCAAGATGCAAACAGACATTTAGATTAGCGAAAGATTAAGAAGGTTAAGAATCCTTTGGAACACTTTAACTGAATCCAGGGTGTTCTCCCAGCATTTTTTGAGCGGTTGAGTCGCCAAACACCCAAAACAGCCTGCCAGATGGGTAAACATCAACTGTATGCTACCAGCGATCGGACGACGATCGCCCATCGTGCAGTGGGGCTCAACGATCTGAATGACATGGACTGAGTGAAACGGAGTGGTCACTCGCTCACTTCTCTAGTCTAGTTTTTCCCCACTCAGAACAAAAATTGGATCGATCGCCGCAAAGGTCTGGTTCATGCCACGCTTCTCCAAACGATTGACTGCCGATTGCACCACTTCAATATTGCGCGCTTGCAGGGTAGCAAAACTCTCCGAAACCTGATAGAGACCTTCCAACGTCGCAGCCGTCGCCACAATACGACCTTGCGGCTGTAAATGTTGCCACACTTCATGGAGAATGGCTTTGATCGATCGTCCCCCTTCGATACAGACGCGGTGTGGAGCCTCAGGAAGGCTGGTCAGGCACTCCGGAGCGCTGCCCTCAATGACCTCAACGTTGTGAAGCTCGAAGCGATCGCAGTTCCGTCGAATCAAGTTAGCCACGTCTTCATCTCGCTCGATCGCCGTAATCTTTCCATGCGGACACAGCAGACCCGCTTCCACCGAAATGGTGCCTGTGCCCGCGCCGATATCCCACAGAATGGAATCTGCCTGGAGCCGTAACGCCGACAAAATGAGCAACCGCACTTCGCGCGGACTCATGGGAATACCCGGCAATCGCTCAAACAAATCATCGGGAATGCCAGGAGTAACGTAAGACCAGAGGGGGGAGGGCATGAGGAGGAAAGCTAAGGGATGAAGGATGAGGGAGGAAGGTTAGGCAGAAGGCAGGAGGCAGAGGGACGAGGGATGAAAGGGCTAAAGGATGAAGGCTATAAGGCTAAAGGCTAAAGGATGAAGGCTAAAAAAAGGCAGAAGGCAGACTTCGGCGTGAGCGCTCAGTCGAACGAGGGCAGGAGGCAAAAGGCTAAAGAAATTTAACTCCTTACCCCTCACCCCTCACTCCTCTCCGTTCGACTGAAAACTCAAAACTCCCAGGCTGACTACTGACCGCACTGCTTCCAACTATTGAGAGTAGAGGTGATTGCAAGCTCAAGCTAGATGGGAGTCTGTGTCTCAAGCCTAATCGATTTGCTCGGCGATGGGTGTTCCCAAAACCACTCCAGGCTCACAGATGAGAAGACGCTACCACCTTTAATGTTTCAAGGCTGGGATCAGCGCAACCGCTAATCAAGCCACCGATCGCCAGGATCATTTGCAAGTCAGCGATCGCCTCTGCCGTAATGACCTCACCTGGCATCAACACGGGAATTCCCGGTGGATAGGGACACACCAACTCAGCGCTGATGCGATGGATGGCTTGGGCGATCGACACCGTTTCAGTATTGGCGAAGAAGGCAGCGCGAGGGGTGAGGGGCGAGAGGTGAGGAGTGAGGAGTGAGGAGTGAGGAGTAAGGCGGCAAGAGTAGGGTGGGATTGACTGTTGCTCTCTGCGCCTCCGCGCCTCTGCGGTGCCCCCTTGCTTTTCTGCCAACGCCTCAAACGCTTGTACTAATGCTTTCATATCTGCTTCGGTGTTGCCCACACTCACAATAAACGTCAAATGTTGCAGCGAGGGGAGTTCTGCTGTGACTCCCAATTGCTCATTCAAGATCTGGTCAGCCGTGAAGCCATCCACGCCCAATCCCGTCACGGTCACGGTTAAACGGGTACAATCGAGCGCTTGAAACCCAGCCGATCGCCCTGCCTGCTCCGGTTTTAGCGTTGACAGCCCTGGGATTTGCTCAAGGCGCGATCGTGCCCTGCCTGCCAGTTTTAGCGTGTGTTCCAGCAGTAACTTGCCCTGCGTTGCCATTTGATGCCGTGCCGCATCCAGCGAAGCCAGCAAGAGGTAACTGGGACTGGTGGACTGCACAAGTTGAAGTGCCTTGCTCACCCGATCGCCCCTCACCCGATCGCCTCTGGTATGCAGCATTGCCGCCTGGGTCATTGCCGACAGCACTTTATGGGTAGACTGCACTACTAAATCTGCTCCGGCTGCGAGTGCGGCGAGCGGCAACTCTGGATGAAAGGCAAAATGTGCGCCGTGTGCCTCATCCACCAGTAAGGGAAGGTTGTGTTGATGAGCCAGTTGAGCGATCGCTGCCACATCCCCGCACACGCCGTAATAGGTGGGATACACCATCAGCACGGCTTTTGCGTCTGGATGCAGTGACAGTGCTTCCGCCACTGCCGCAGGCGTAGGACTATGAGCCAGATCCAGGATGGAATCATAATCTGGCTGGACAAATATGGGGACAGCGCCGGACAAGATCAACCCTGACACGGCTGACTGATGAATATTGCGCGGCAGGATAATTTTGTCACCCGGATTGCAGGTTGCCAGGATGGCGGCGACGATACCAGCGGTGGAGCCATTCGTCAAAAACCAGGTACGATCGGCTCCAAACGCTTCTGCTGCCAATGCTTGTGCTTCCTGAATCACCCCTTGCGGCGCAAACAAGTTATCCAGCTCCGGCAGTTCTGGCAAATCGGCTTGAAACACTTGCTGCCCAAACAACGCAGCTAAAGGGGTTGGAATGCCCTGCCCGTGCTTGTGTCCCGGTGCATAGAACGGCGCATGAGGTTTGTGAGCACATATTTGAAGAGCCTTTAGTAAAGGCATATCGGTTTGCAAGCGCACAGAATTCTGTTGAACCTCACTCATTACATCTATCCATTTCTGAGCATGATTCGCCGCAACGCAAGACCCTGATTATTTCTGCGTCAGGATTTCTGACTACCACATCAAATTCACTATTGGGCATTCTCAAGGTTTCAGGAACGAGATGAGTCTGGATCGCTTGTGTCACCACTATTCCATGACCGGGAAACAGGCTAATGGTAATTTCGCCACCACGTAGGCATCCCAAGACTCGTGCTGGAATACGTGCATAGGAGGACGAATAGTCTTCTGCATCTCGCATATCAAGGTGCCACAACTCGAAGTTAGTAATGCTGCATCAGCAGATTAGTTCGCAAATAGACGCGAGAGGCGCGATCGCCAGCTTCTAACCACCAGCCAATTTACATTCTCCATCAAAGGTCATGTCTAGTTAGGAAGATGCAATCCTTCGGTTCACTTTCTATTGTGATAGGGTTCTATGCCGGATGCACCTTAGATGATTTACGCTCCCGATATACCCGTCCCCATGCCCGAACCGCCCAGTCCAGGTCCCAGTCCTGTACCCGAACCAATTCCCGGTCCTGTGCCTGAGCCGATTCCTGGTCCTGTGCCTGAGCCAATCCCTGGTCCTGTGCCTGAACCTGTACCCGGAACGATTCCGCAAACGGTACCCGAAACGATTCCGCAAACCATTCCAGAGCCAGTTTAGTTGAGCGATCGTCGGTTTTAGAGCATGAAGAACGATTTTAGCTTGCGCGATCGAGCCGAAACTACCAGCCAAAACTTAGAATGAGAGTCGATGTCTGTTTGTAGACCATCGGATCGATCGCGCTAAACCACTCATCTAGAATCTAAACTTCATGCTAAGAGCTGGGATTGTTGGGTTGCCCAACGTGGGAAAATCGACTTTGTTCAATGCGTTGGTCGCTAATGCCAAGGCGCAAGCTGCCAATTTTCCCTTTTGTACGATCGAACCGAATGTGGGGGTCGTTGCCGTACCGGATGAACGGCTGCAAGTGCTGGCAAGAATTTCGAGTTCGGCAGAGATTGTGCCCACGCGAGTCGAGTTTGTGGACATTGCGGGATTGGTGAAAGGTGCTAGCAAGGGCGAAGGGTTGGGCAACCAATTTTTGGCGAATATTCGTGAAGTGGATGCGATCGTGCATGTGGTGCGCTGCTTTGACGATGACGATATCATCCACGTCTCTGGTTCGGTAGACCCTGCCCGCGATATTGAGGTCATTAATCTAGAACTGGCGCTGGCAGATTTGGGGCAGATCGAAAAACGGATCGATCGCGCCCGTAAGCAAGCCCGTGGCAACAAAGAACTGCAAGTCGAAGTGGATGCGCTCGAAAAGCTGATGGTTGTCCTCAACGAAGGCAAGCCTGCGCGTCAGGTGACTCTCACCGAAGACGAAGAAGCTGCTATTAAAGCACTGGGATTACTGACGCGCAAACCTATTATTTACGCCACCAACGTTTCGGAAGATGATCTGGCAACGGGCAATGCCTGGGTGGAAGCAGTGCGGGCGATCGCCGCTACCGAAAACGCGCAGGTTGTCATTATCTCGGCTCAAGTGGAATCGGAACTGGTCGATATTCCCGAAGCCGATCGCGCCGAT
This sequence comes from Lyngbya sp. HA4199-MV5, assembly GCA_019359375.1. Lineage (GTDB taxonomy): Bacteria > Cyanobacteriota > Cyanobacteriia > Leptolyngbyales > Leptolyngbyaceae > Stenomitos. The sequence goes on along the minus strand of JAHHHL010000005.1, from coordinate 160,050 downwards.
TTTCTGGAATCGTTGGGTGTGCAAGAAGGTGGGCTGAAATCACTTATTCGCGCCACCTATGAACTGCTGGGACTCCGTACCTACTTCACCACGGGTCCTAAAGAAACCCGCGCCTGGACAATTCACGCGGGGATGCTGGCTCCTCAGGCGGCAGGGGTCATCCACACCGATTTTGAGCGTGGCTTTATTCGGGCTGAAACGGTGGCTTATAAAGATCTCACCACGACTGGCTCCATGGGTGCGGCAAAAGAAAAAGGGCTGCTTCGCAGTGAAGGCAAGGAATACGTGGTACAGGAAGGCGATGTCTTGCTGTTTCGGTTTAACGTGTAGCTTGTAGGAATTACGCAAACCTCAGAGGTTTGAATCACGCATCAAACAGCATAACCAATCGATTGGCTTAAACCTCCGAGGTTTTGGTCAAACTGCGTAAATCTGGTTGAGTTGTTGCTCAGACTGCCCATCGTGCACGATCTTGCCTTGCTGTTTCGGTTTAACGTTAGATTAACGCCATCAAGACGGCTGCTGACGCTCCGCTTCTGGTAGAGCGATCGTGCGCCCACAGCAATGAGCACCTTGCCTGAGCCAACGGTTATCAATACAAGTGATGTCGCTATGCCTGAAAAACCTTTGGGCATACTAGCTCAAAGCTGCGACAAATTGATGCTTCATCCAGTGGTGAACTGGTACGGAGGGTGGAATGATAGGCACATATCACTTGACGTATTACTTGGGGGTTAAGGGTGCTTGCGTTGACGATCGCCGCTAGTTGCTCAGCCATACCAGACCAGTAGCCAAGCCGCTTCCAGAAAAAGCCATTAGTTGACATGACCAGAGCAGACATTCTTGTTGTTGATGACACCCCGCAAAATCTTCGCCTTCTTTCTAATATTTTGACGAAGGAGGGCTATCAAGTACGTCAAGCACTGAGCGGCAAGATGGCAATGACTGCAATCCAGGCGGTGCTGCCAGATTTAATTTTGCTGGATATTATGATGCCAGAGATGGATGGCTATACCTTTTGTCAAGCGTTGAAGGCGAAGGAAGAGACCGCTGCCATTCCCGTCATTTTTTTGAGTGCCCTTACGGATGGTTCTGATAAAGCCAAGGCGTTTACGGTGGGTGGCGCAGACTACATTAGCAAGCCTTTTCATCTAGAGGAAGTGATTGCGCGGGTGCAAAACCAATTGGCACTTTTGGCGGCTGAAGCCAGAAATCAGCAGCTTAGCGCACACCTCGAAGAGCGGGTCAAAGAGCGGACGCACCAACTCGAATTGGCGAATCGAGAACTGTACCGTGAAATCCTTGAGCGTAAAGTGCTTCAGTCTCAGCTTTTGGAACTAGCCACGCATGACGCGCTGACAGGTTTACCCAACCGTGCGTTGTTTATCGATCGCATCAGGCAAGCGCTGGATGCCATCAAAGCCGATGCAACTACGCAGTTTGCGGTCCTGTTTCTGGATTGCGATCGCTTCAAAGTAGTGAACGATTCTCTGGGGCACTTTGTGGGCGACCAGCTTTTAGTGGCGATCGCCCGTCGTCTGACAGAATCCTTACCACCCACAGCCATGCTCGCACGCTTGGGTGGCGATGAGTTTACCGTACTGCTCACGGGGTTTGCCGATGTGCCGGGTGTGATTCACACCGTACAACAAATGCTAGCGGTTTTTGCACAACCGTTTCAGCTTGAAAGCCGGGAAGTCTTTATTACCGTCAGTATTGGGGTGGCGATCGGGCATGGCGAGTACAGCCAACCAGAGCATATTTTGCGCGATGCCGATATGGCGATGTATCGTGCCAAGGCTTCTGGCAAAGAGCCCTACCAGATCTTTGATCCAACCCTGCACCAAGATGCGCTCAAGCGGTTGCAGCTTGAAATTGACCTCCGCAAAGCCATTCAGCAGCAAGAGCTAATCGTCCACTATCAACCGATCGTGGCGATCGCTACGGGCAAAATAGTTGGGCTAGAAGCACTCGTGCGGTGGCTACATCCTCAACACGGTCTCATCTCGCCCCTGTCGTTTATTCCCATTGCCGAAGAAACGGGTCTGATCACTCAAATTGGTCACTGGGTGCTCAAACAAGCCTGTCAGCAATTGCGTCAGTGGCAAAAGACCATCACTGATTTGCCCCTGACCATGAGCGTGAATCTATCAGCACGTCAATTTGCCCAGATCGATTTAGTCGAGCAAATTGACCAGATTTTGGCTGAGACTTGCCTGAGCCCTGAACATCTCAAGCTGGAAATCACGGAAACTACCTTCATGGAGAATGCTCAGTTGGCAGCAACCATTCTGCAAGCACTGCGCCAACGGTGCATTCAGCTCAGCCTTGATGATTTTGGTACGGGCTACTCATCACTCAGCTATTTACATTCCTTTCCAGTCAATACGCTCAAGATCGATCGGTTCTTTGTACAACAGATGGGTGAGCAGTCGGACGAGTTAGGTTTAGTGCCTCTGATCATTAACATCGCTCACAAAATGGGTATGAATGTTGTCGCGGAGGGCATTGAAACTCAACAACAGCTTGATCATCTAAGAGCCTTAGACTGCGACTTTGCACAGGGCTTTTTCTTCTTTAGACCGATGGAGGCAAACAAGATTGCCCCTTTTCTCACTGACAGCGGTTTTTAATCGAGTAAGCTATCATCCTGTCGGAGATCAGTATGGAAGATTGGGTGAAAGCACTGATACCCTGGTACATCGATCACGGGGTGACAATTGATGCTTTATTCTGGACTGAGACCTTGAGAGGCTGTAGCGATTGGTTGATTATTGACGACAGCCCCTAGACACCCTCTCAAATGCATAGGTTTGTGTCAAGCGATCGGCTTAAGCAACGCAACCCACATATCTGGCGGCTGGCTATAGTAATCAATGATTTCGACTTGATAGCATTGCGGCGCTGCTTCAAGCTGAAGCAGGATGTAATCATCGGGCTTGATCCCCTTTCCCTGACCAGTCATATATGCTTCTGTAGGAAGACTGCTCAATTCAAAATAGTAATCAACACCACACTGATATTTGGTGAAATCGTGAGTTGTTGTCTTTCTTGAGGCGTTACGGCTATCTGATGAGAGCACAGAGTCCGAGTCTTCAGTTGGATCTGTCTGCCCAGTCGGTGTGGAGACCATAATGCTCTGTGTGGATGAAATTTTGAACTTGCTCTAAGAATAGTGGCAAAAATGCTTAAGTTTGACATCCATCACAGGTGACAGGAAAGCGTTTCCGTTCGTTTAAGCAAGCTCTGCAAGGCGAGATTTCGGCTGTATGCCAGATTTTCGACGCACAGCCCTGGACTAAACGCCTGTACAGTCTAGATATGTATGCCTTCGATACGTTCACTTTAGCGTGCGTGAAGCCCTAAGCGCAGGCTGGCAAAGCCGAGAAGCAGACGCTAACCTGGTTGACTGGGCAAGAGAAGCTCCAACACATCAAACCTTAAGACAGACCTCTGTGGACGATCGCGTGTTTATTTTAACGGTCACGAGCTTTCTTGCGTTCTACCTTGCCTGGAATCTGGGAGCCAACGATGTAGCGAACTCGATGGGTACTTCAGTTGGCTCCAAAGCTGTATCGCTAGCTCAGGCGCTGGTCATTGCTGCCGTGCTGGAGTTTGCGGGAGCGGTGCTGTTTGGGCGGCAAGTGTCGGCATCTTTAGCCACAAAGTTGATCAATCCTGCGCTCTTTGAGGCGATGCCAGCAGTGCTGGTAGCGGGGATGATCGCTGTGTTGTTAGCCTGCGGCATTTGGCTGAATCTTGCAACATTTAAAGGTCTGCCAGTCTCGTCGTCTCATGCGGTGGTTGGCGCGATCGTGGGCTTTGCGTTTGTGGCAATGGGACCGCAAGCCGTTGATTGGCAATTTATTGGTGTGATTTCGGTCTCATGGCTGGTGACTCCCATCGTGAGTGCGGCGATCACAGCAGTGCTTTACAGCCAAATCAGGCGCTGGATTCTCGATCAACAAAATGTACTCGCGCAATTGAGAGAGTGGATTCCCTGGCTGAGTGTTGCGCTTTTGAGTTCCTTTGGGGTCATTGTGTTACCAGGTGTAGTAGACAAATTCCTTGCCGTGCCGTTGCCATCGCACACAGTATCGCTAGCGATCGGGACGATCGGTGCCATTGCCTTGTCGGTTTCGAGTTGGCATCAATTGGAGCAAGCAACGATAGAGGTGCAGAGTCGTGATGGTGCCGAACAACCAGCATCCTCACAACAGGGTTCAGCCGCTGAAGCTCTTTTGGCTCGTTTCCAGGTCTTGAGCGCCTGCTTTGTGGCGTTTGCCCACGGGGCAAACGATGTGGGGAACGCTGTGGCACCGCTAGCCGCGATCGCCTACATTCTCCGCACAGGCAACGTTCCCTTGGAAGGCTTTGAGGTGCCGCTATGGATTTTGGTGGTGGGAGGGATCGGCATTGTTGCAGGTTTAGCCGTATGGGGCAAAAAGGTGATTGCAACCATTGGGGAGGGTATCCTTCCACTCCAGCCCAGCACTGGCTTTTGCGCTGAACTGGCTACGGGCATCACCGTTTTAGTTGCATCACGACTGGGATTGCCTGTTTCAACGTCTCACGCGCTGGTGGGTGGAGTGGTGGGGATTGGCTTGATTCAGGCAACGAACGCGATACGCATCCAAACGCTGCGATCGATCGGGCTTGCTTGGGTGGTGACAGTACCGCTAGCGGCTGTCTTTGGAGCCGCCATTTTTAGCCTCATTCGCTGGTTAGTGCTCGATCGTGGAGTTTACCATTTCGTCACATCTACGTTCTGCGTTTAAATTTTTTCGCCGTTGAGTCATCGTTCACGCAAAGGGCGAGTAACGTAAGAACGGACGATTTGTATAGAAAGCATGAATTTAACCAGCTAATGGGGCATTCTTACTGCTATACGTCGATCGATAAGCACTTGCACTTAAGATTGGCAGACTAGAGGAAACCATTCATGGGGCAACTGGGCGATTCTCCAATGTCTGAAGGGCGCATACCGCGATCGAATCTACCTCCTGGGCAGCTAGAACCTGGGGCGCAAAGCGCTCAGGCAGTGGAGAGTATCCTGCAAGCTGTGACGCAGGATCTTACCAGCCTGCAACAGGGGGTCATTGGTCAGCTTTCGCGCGATGTCGCTCGACTGCACGCCGAAAAGCTGCGGCTGATCGCGGATATTGAAAAGCTGCAAGCTTACCATCAAACATTGCAGTCATGGCAGTTAGAAACGCTTTCGCAGCAGCAAATTGCACAACAGCAGCTTTGGGCGAAACAACTGGCTCAGGTGCTGTCAAGCCACTTGCAAGCGCTTATGATTCAGCGGCTCAATCAGCTTGCCAACCCACATCAAGCGTCATCTTCTACACAGCCCCATGTGGGTACGTCCTTAGCCACGGCTGATAGTCATAGTGATCACGCGCATCGCTTATTAGCATCATTGGACTCCAGCTTTAGCACAACGTTCAAAGCACTACAGCAAGACCTCAACAGCTATCAAAGTTCGCTCTCGCAGCAGCTTAACCGGATGCAAAGCCTGGAACAACAGGGCGAAGCGATTTTAGAAGCGTTGATTCAGCGACTTCGGGAACAGCTTCAAATGGAGGCTAGCCGATCGGTGGAGACGCATCTACCACATGAGAATGGCTACCCCAGAGAAAATGGCTACGCGACAGAGGGCAGTTACCTTAGAGACGGCGGCTACCCCTCTGCGCCTACAGGCTATTCCTCTGCACCAGCGAATGGTGGCGCAAATCCGCTTTATCCGTCACTCCCCCCCCCACTCCGTACAGCATCAGGGCACCCTTACCCACCGTCTCCTCAACTTCAGGTACCTCCAACGGCACAGCCGATCCCGCTGGAGGCTCCGGGTGCTCCTCTACCCTTACCGACGACACCGAAAAAGGAGCTTTCTCATTTTCAAATCGGGCTGGTGCTGGTGCTCATTTCCACAGCGGCACTGTCCATCCACAATGTTGTTGTGCGCATTATTGGGCGAGAGAGCGTCATTTTGGGTTGGTTGGGCGGCGGCATCCAGCTAGGAGGCTTCATTCAGCTCAGCCTGGGGAACTCGTTGTTGATTCTGTGGCTGCGGATGTTGGTGGTGCTGCCACTAATGATTCCGGTGGCGATGTTTTTGTATCCGCCCGTCTGGCGAGATTTGAAGCGCTTTTTAACGGCTCCCGATCGCCGCCCTTTGTTCAACGTCGTGGGCAGTGGCGTGTTTCTGTTTCTCTCGCAGGTGCTCATTTACATGGCGATCGGTAAGATTGGCGCGGGACCAGCCGTGACGATTTTGTTCATGTACCCCATTGTCACTGTTCCTCTGGCATGGTTTCTCTTTGGTGATCGTCCGACTCCCCTACGGTGGATCGTGATGTTTACCATTCTGCTGGGGGTGATTTTTACAGCGCTGCCACGCATCACATCAGCGAGTGACAAGCTATCAAACGGCGGCGCGTTTGTCGCCATCCTGATTGCAGTCGCTTCAGGAATCGCGTTTGCGTTCTATCTAATTTGTATGCAGCTTGGCTTTAAGAAGCTCCATCCGATTCCCGTGACGTTGATTCAGTTTTCAACCATTTTTGTGCTTTCGAGCGTCATTTTGACCTTTGCCCCGCCCACGGATGTTCAGGTTGATCAGCCCCTTGGCTTTTTGCTGGGTGGCATCCTTTTAGGTGCGTTGACCTTGGTTGGTTATTTAACCAATAACTTTGGTGTGCGCTACATGGGAGCCGCATTAGCGTCTATTGTTGCTTCCAGCGGTCCGGTGGTGACAGCATTATTGGCGATCTTGCTCATCAACGATCCGTTGCAGCAGATACAGGTCTTTGGCATTTTGCTGGTAACGTTGGGCGTTGGTGCGCTGAGCTTTGAACGGATGAAAAGCCAGCGGCAGGCGGCAGCAAGAGCAGCGAAAGCTTAGCAGATATGGCGATCGAGGTAGTGTTCTAGAAATGTTATTCACGATTTCTGTAGGGACGTTATATGTAACGTTCCTACGGATCGCCGACCACACATTTGAAACGCTACCCTTGACCTAAGGGCAAAACTGACGCGTTTTGACCAGAACTTCGGAGGTCTGAGCTACTACATTGGTTGGGATGCTTGCTTAAACTGCCGAGTTTTGCACAAGTTCTAAAAGAACATCTTTTTAAAGGTATTATTTGTGGTGCTTATCGGTTGGCGATCGAGCAATTTCCATAACCTTTGAAACACAAGGCGTTTGCAGTTTTTTCGTTTAAGGTGGCAGTCACCCATGAATAGATTAGAATCTATCTGATTCATAAAAAGCATCGAACATGAGTGATGCGTTAATGTCATATTATCTTGATTAGAGCAAGCATCGTTTGCTCCTAGAGCGTTCAGTTGTATTAAGCAACTGTAGCGAACGCTCACATTCATCCAGTCTTTTGAACATCCAGTCTTTTGAAAAATTTGGGGTCGTTTTATGGACCAACTCCTCCTCCAGAGTGTTTGGTTAGTGCCCTGCTATGCCTTGGCAGGTGCTGCACTTTCTGTCCTTTGGTTTCCCTCGATCGCACGGCGCACGGGACCACGACCTGCGGGCTATGCGAATGTCATGATGACGCTTTTGGCGTTTTTGCATGGGCTGATAGCTTTGCCCGCAACGTGGCATCAGCCGCCACAGCAATTTTTCTTTCCGTGGCTCAATGTTGCCAACCTCAATTTGACCCTATCGCTGGAGGCATCTTCTTTGACGGTCGGTGCAATGGTGCTGATTACAGGGTTAAATTTGCTGGCGCAGATCTACGCGATCGGCTACATGGAGATGGATTGGGGTTGGGCGCGGTTTTTCTCACTGCTGGCGCTGTTTGAAGGTGGGATGTGTGCCCTGGTACTGTGCAACTCGTTGTTCTTCAGCTATATCATTCTCGAAATTCTGACCCTGGGCACCTATCTGCTCGTGGGGTTGTGGTTCAATCAGTCGCTTGTAGTCACAGGTGCCCGCGATGCGTTTCTCACGAAGCGGGTTGGCGATCTGGTGCTGCTGATGGGTGTCATTGCGCTGTTGCCATTAGCAGGCACCTGGAACTTTACAGAACTGGCGGAGTGGGCAAAGACCGCTACGGTTGATCCAACTGTAATGACTCTGGTAGGGCTGGCGTTAATTGCGGGACCAATGGGGAAATGCGCTCAGTTTCCGCTGCATCTGTGGCTGGATGAAGCGATGGAAGGTCCACTGCCCAGTACCATTCTGCGGAATTCGGTGGTGGTCGCAACGGGAGCCTGGGTGCTGATTAAGCTGACTCCTGTGCTGATGCTATCGCCTGTGGTAATGGCAACGCTGGTATGGATTGGTGGCATTACCGCGATCGGCGGTTCACTCATTGCGATCGCCCAAATTGATCTCAAGCGTACCCTGTCTTACTCGGTGAGCGCCTATATGGGCTTGGTCTTCATCGCGGTCGGTACAGGACATACGGAAGCGGCGGCGCTGCTGGTGTTGACCCATGCGGTCGCGATCGCGCTGCTAGTGATGAGCATTGGTGCCATCATCTGGAACAGCATTACGCAAGATCTGACTCAACTGGGTGGTCTGTGGTCACGTCGTCCGGTATCGGGCATCGCGTTTTTGGTTGGCATCGCCGGGTTGATTGCTTTGCCGCCCTTTGGGAGCTTTTGGGCGCTGCTGGATCTAGCGGACGGACTGTGGACAACGCAACCGTGGCTCGTGGGGGTGGTGCTGCTGGTGAATAGCCTGACTGCCTTTAGCCTGGTGCGTGTGTTTAGCCGCATCTTTGGCGGGCAGGCAAACCCAATGGCGCAGCGATCGCCCGAAATTCACTGGCTGATGGCGCTGCCGATGGTGGTGTTGCTCGGCGTTGTACTGCATGTGCCACTGGTACTGCAAGCACTGTCGCTGCTACCCGCCTGGGGAGCGTTGAACAAAGACGTAGCGCTACTGTTGCTCTGGTCAAGCATTTTCGGTTGCAGCCTCGGTGCCGTGGTGTATCTGGGCAACGCGATTCCCAAACCCGTCCAGTTTCCCTGGAAGCCGCTACAGGATTTGCTTGCCTATGACTTCTACACCGCTCAGATTTACCGCATGAGCATTGTGTTTGGAGTGGCGCTCGTCTCGCGTCTGACGTTCTGGTTCGATCGCTACGTCGTGGATGGCTTCATTAACTTCCTGGGTATCGCTACTCTCTTTAGTGGTCAGGGCTTGAAGTACAGCACACCGGGACAGGCACAGTCCTATGCACTGACGATCGTGGTAGGTGCTGCACTCGTTGGCTGTCTCGTCGTGTGGTCGTCCTTGTAGGGACGTTACATGTAACGTCCCTACAAAGTAATCTTTCATCCCTCATCCCTCACCCCTTACCTCCCATGCTCAGTACCCTCATTTGGCTCCCCATTGCTGGTGCGTTGGCGCTTTGTGTTCTTCCCGAAGCTCGATCGCGGTTGGTGGCGTTGGCGATCGCCAGCCTGAATCTGCTCTGGACACTGTTTTTGATGGCTCAGTTCGATCTCAGTCAGGTTGGGTTTCAGATGCAGGAGTCGCTTTCCTGGCTGGACTCGCTGGGGTTGACCTACCGTTTGGGCGTAGATGGTCTGTCGCTACCGTTGGTGGCGCTGAATAGTTTGCTGATCTGGATTGTGGTTTATGGCAGCAGTCAGAAGATAGAGCGATCGCGCTTGTTCTATGCGCTGACCCTGCTAGTTTGTGGCGGCATTGCGGGCGCATTCCTGGCGCAGAATTTGCTTCTGTTTGTGCTGTTCTATGAGGTTGAACTGATTCCGCTTTACTTGATGATCGCCATCTGGGGTGGTAGCAAGCGAGACTACGCGGCGATGAAGTTCCTCATCTACACTGCCGTTTCGGGCGTATTGATTTTGGTTGGCTTCCTGGGCTTGACCTGGCTCAGCGGTGCATCCAGCTTTGACTATGGCGCGATTCATACGCAGGATTTGCCGCTCAAAGCCCAACTCATTCTGCTCACCATCCTACTCATTGGATTTGCCATCAAAACGCCGCTCATTCCCCTACACACCTGGTTGCCCGATGCCTATGTGGAAGCTTCTCCACCCGTGGCGATTCTGCTGGGTGGTATTCTGGCAAAGTTGGGCACCTACGGCATTGTGCGGTTTGGCTTGCAGTTGTTTCCAGAAACCTGGTCGCTGGTGTCGCCGGGGTTGGCGATCGTCGGCGTTGTCACTGTGATGTACGGCTCTCTCACCGCGATTTCTCAAAAAGACATCAAGCGCATGGTTGCCTATAGCTCGATCGGGCATATGGGCTATGTGTTGGTTGCCTGTGCTGCGGGAACACCGTTGAGTTTGCTGGGTGCGATCGGTCAGATGGTCAGCCACGGCTTGATTCTGGCAATGCTGTTCTACCTGGTCGGGGTCATCGAGGCGAAGGTAGGCACCCGTGAACTGGACAAGCTCAATGGCTTGTTGAATCCCATTCGTGGGTTGCCGCTAACCAGTGCTTTGCTCATTCTGGCTGGCATGGCAAGCGCTGGCATTCCGGGTCTGGTTGGCTTCATTGCAGAATTTTTGGTTTTCCAGGGCAGCTTTCCCGTCTTCCCCATTCCCACGCTGCTGTGCATCATCGCAAGCGGGTTGACTGCTGTTTATTTCGTCATTTTGCTCAACCGCACCTGCTTCGGCAAACTCGACAACGCGACTGCCTACTATCCAAATGTGACCTGGGCAGAGCAAACTCCCGCTCTCGTGTTAGTCGCCCTTATTATTTTTCTGGGTGTACAACCATCCTGGCTGCTGCGCTGGAGTGAGCCAACGACGACGGCACTGGTGGCAGCGTTGCCCATCAGTAGTGGTCAGCAAGTGGCGATGGGAGATCAAGCGGCAATGGGAGTAGGGAGTAGGGAGTGGGGAGTAGAGAGTGGGGAGTAGGAAAGGCTAAAGGCTAAAGGCTGAAGGCTGAAGAATGCGTGAAATAGAATCAGCGCTTTCAAGGTCAGACATGATACTCCGAGTTCCAAGCTCGACACTCCGACCTCTAAGCTCGGTGCTCCGGGCTCCAAGCGCAACCTTTTGACCTCAAAGCTCGACACTCCAACCTCAAAGCTCGATGCTCCGAGTTCTAACCTCAACCGTTCGACCTTAAAGCTCGATACTCCGAGTTCCAAGCGTGATGCTTCAACCTCCAGGTACGTCCTTCCGACCTCCAAGCTCAATCTTTCGAGTTCCAAGCTCAACCTTTCGAGTTCCAAGCGCCATACTCCGAGTTCAGACTTCAATATTCCAGGCTCAAAACTCGAAATATCTCCGGAGACACTTCGCGAACAAAACTTAAAACTCAAAACTTTTTCTACCATGACCACTGCAACCCCTACTAAAACTATTCTCCCTCCGTCTCAGCATGAGTTTGCTGATGTTGTGCATCGCCTGGAAGCGGGTGGTGCGATGTTGCCAGATACGCCAGAGAACCTGATGCAAATCATTGGGTTGTACAAGGCGTATGCGGTGCCGATGGATTTTTACTGGCGCGATTTGCTCTACATTGCAGAGCGAGAGTTTCTGAATCCACTGCCGTTTTTCAAATACTTTCTGCCCAAGGAGTATTTAGACCTGCACAACCATTACGCAGGCGATGATGCCGATCTACGGATCTGGCGAGGACAGGCAACGGCACATCCTGAGCTGCTGGCGTTTATGGAGAAAGGGGAAACCATTAAAATGCCCCGCTTGTTCCATCACCTCTGGCACGATCGCATCAACATGGAGTTTGCCGAAGAGTGTATGCGGGCGATGCTGTGGCATCGGGGTATGGGTGGGCAGTTTGACCCCTACCTGGACAGTGATGAATATAAGGCGAACGCCGATCGCGCAATCAAAGCCTACTTCAAAGGCAATCCGGCGATGTTGGGTCTGTACAAGCTGTTTCCCGATTTGTTTCTGGAGCAGTGCCGCCAGATGTCGTACTACTCTAACCTGGGGCTGTTTTGGGAAATTATGGCTCCAGTCTTTTTCGAGATGTCGGATTTGTACGATGAAGGCAAAATAGCGAGCGTGCCCGATGCCATGAATTTCCTGGTGAACGGCATTTTTGCGATCGCGGGTCGTCCCATTTACCACCACGTTTACATTCGAGGCGAGCGCTACGAAATTATTCCCAAGTCGAAAGGGTTTATGTGGCTCTACGAAGCGGCATTACCGTATGTAGAAGCCGTTTTCTACCGCACCTCACCCTTCCGGGGCACCAAATCTTACAACGCACAGGCAAAGCAAGTCCCTGAAGAGCAGAAGGACTTTCACTTTGGCATTCTTTACGCAGATGTGTTTCCCGTCGGCACGGCAGGCATTCCACCCACCCTGTTAATGCAGGATATGCTGCACTTCTTACCGCCCTACCTGGTGGACTATTACGGCAAGCACTGTCGCGGCGAAGATGACATGCTCATCCAATTGGGCGTTAGCTTTCAGCGATCGATGTACTGCGTCACCTCCGCCGTCATCCAGGCACTACGCACCGCACTCCTCTACCCCCTTGACGACCCCAACCCTAAACATCTCCAGGCAAACCGAGCCTTCTTTGAGGCACAACTCGATCGCTTCAAACGACCCGAAGCACGGCTGCGTAATATTCAGCAGCAGGACTATCGGTAGCTGGGGAGAGGAGTGAGGGGTGAGGAGAGAGGAGTGAGGAGTGAGGAGTTGATTTAGCGCTCAGCGGTCAGCTTCTTAAGAGTTGTTAGTTGTTAGTCGTTAGTGCCTGAGCTGTTCCTGACTCCTTCTAAAAACCAAAAACTAAAAACCAAAAACTCTCTTGCCTTTAGCCTTTATCCTTCCCCCTTTATCTTTCCCCGCACCCTACACCCTACACCCCACACCCCACACCCTCACCCCCCCTACTCCCATGCCCGACATCGTTGATATTGCCGTCAACTCTGGTTCCTTCAAAACGCTTGTTACAGCGGTACAGGCGGCTGGCTTAGTGGATGTGTTACGCAGCCCTGGTCCATTTACGGTGTTTGCGCCTACGGATGAGGCGTTTGCCAAACTACCGCCTGGAACCATACAAACCCTGGTGCAAAATATTCCGCAGCTTTCCCGCATTCTGACCTTTCACGTTGTATCTGGAAAGCTCAAGCAGGCTGACCTGAAAAATGTGAACTCGCTTACATCCGTGGAGGGTTCACCGATTCGCATTAACACCACTGACGGGTTTGAGGTTAAAAATGCCACCGTGGTTGCAGCGGATATTGAAGCGGATAATGGCGTGATTCATGTGATTGATAACGTCATTTTGATGGGTTGATCACGGACGATCGGGTTGTGAACGGCGCTTGGATGGTAGACAACCTACCGAAAGGCAGATGTTGACCGTTCTAATTTTGGATGGTTCGCATATGATTATTGAACCTTTGCAGCCGATCGCGGGAATTATTGCTACCATGCTGCTGCTAGGGTTGCATCGAAAGCGGCAAAGGCTGGGCAGGCATCGCAACAGGGTCTCTCTCAGTAGAGCTATCATTTTTTATAGCTGCACCGTTCGCTTGCCGAAGTGATGCAGTCTAGTGATGCAGTCTACTGTTGCAGCCATGCCGCCGTTTCAGCAGTCCTAATACGTTGTGTGGGGTAGAAGAAATCAGTGAACGGTTCAAATCAACGTCCTCCGCAGGCAACGCGGAAACCAAAGGCAGTGCTGAGAAAGGTGCCAAAACAGAAAGGACACCGCTGGCTGTGGTTGATGAGCGGATTGGCGGGAGTGGCGTTGCTATCAGCGACCGCAGGCGCACTGTTGGCGATGTCGTTTGCCAGTACGCCCCTCATGCAGCGTAAGCTGAGTCCTGAACAGGCATCGGTCTTTTCTAAAAGCGAAAGCATCTCGAAAAACAACAGCCTGCAACTGCCTGAATTAACCCGCCCGGTGAACATTTTGGTGCTGGGACTCAAAGTGCTGACCACTGACGTACAGAACCCGCCTGCCAACTTGAAGAAACTGCGCTATCAGGCGTTGGTGAACTCTTTTGACGGACTGACCGACACCATGCTGCTGCTGCGGTTCAACCCCGAAGCGAAAAAGCTGGTGGCGCTTTCCATTCCCAGAGATACTCGCACCGCCGTGCCAGGGTATGGCATCACCAAAATCAATGAAGCCAACGTCGATGGGGGTCCTGCCTTAAGCGCCAAAGCAACCAGTGAACTGCTGGGTGGCGTTGGGGTCGATCGCTACGTATCCATCAACGTACAGGGAGTGCAAGCCCTCGTGGATGCGCTGGGTGGCGTGACGGTCTTTGTGCCAAAAGACATGAAATACAAGGATGAAAGCCAGCACCTTTACGTCAATCTGAAAGCGGGTCAGCAACACCTGAATGGTGATCAAGTCCTCCAACTCCTTCGGTTTCGCCATGACGAGTATGGTGATATTGGTCGCATTCAGCGGCAGCAAATGGTCATGCGATCGCTCATGGAGCAGACGCTTAACCCGGCAACCCTGGTGCGCTTACCCAAGATTTTGTCGATCGTTCAGTCGCATATCGACACCAACCTGAGTGTGGAAGAACTCGTCGCGCTGGTTGGCTTTGCGGCGCGTACCAACCGTTCGCAGGTGCAGATGCTCATGGTGCCAGGGAGTTTCAGTCAGCCCCATGAGTTTAACGGGGTAAGCTATTGGCTTCCCAGTGTGCAGCGCATTCAAACCATGATGGCGCGCCACTTTGACTTTGGTACGGTATCAGCAGACGATTCATTCGCCGACGCTGTGCGGGTCGTTATTCAAGACAGCACCCGCCAAAGCAACGCCACGCCAGCCGTGATGAACAAGCTCAAGCAGGGCGGCTATAACAATGTCAGCGTTGCAGAACCAAAGCGTGAACCACTCAATGTGACCCGCATCGTGGCACAGCAGGGCGATGTCAAAGGTGCTGAAGCCATTCGTCAATCGCTCGGTTTTGGTGAAGTGCGGATCGAAAGCACAGGCGACCTGGATTCCGATGTCACCATTCAAATCGGTCAAGATTGGAAACAGGGTCGATCGTCGCAAGCCACAAACTAGATCATGGGTCAGGTCATCGGCTGATGTGAACCTTGGAACGTTTGCTGGCAACGATCGCCCGACTCCAGTTGATTTTCGTCACAGGAATCGCTGTTATGGCAGAGCAGTTTGAACTGGTTAGGACTCTGAGATAGACGACGGTGGTGAACAGACTTCCATCGCTTGAATTAAGCCGTGCTCAAAGGTGAATCGATGACCCACATGCTCATCGACCAGAACTGCTCCAGCCGGGTCACGCACAACCAGATGCACATCGACCAGAATGCGCCCGGTTTCTTCTAAGTAAAAGGAAACCGGGTCAACGTGCGGATTGATCTCACTCCATTGCTCCGTCCAGTAAGCGCGAACGGCTTCAGGTCCATAGACAGAACCACCTTTGAATGCTCTCGGCCATGCCACGCCTGGAGTCATCAGGGCAAGAGCAGCGTCAATGTCTCGCGCATTAAAGGCTGCAAACGCCGCATAGAGCAATTCTATTTCTGGTGCAGGTTGATCTGACATACATCTGACATACAGCCGTTTTCATTTGCATTCACCATCCTCCACACCACAGGGTGAGGGCTGAGAGGCTTCGCTATAGAAGTGGAATGCTTCCACAGGCAAAATTGCTGCCCAAACAGTTGCCGTTACGCTGAGGTGTCTACTTAATAGGCATCCTGCAATTCGTAGAAATCAGGCGAGATGTAGTCTTTCCGCAAAGGCCAGCCCACCCAATCTTCTGGCATGAGAATGCGCTTCAGATTCGGGTGCCCTTCGTAGATAATGCCGTACATGTCGTAGGATTCGCGCTCCTGCCAATCTGCCGTCTTCCAGATCCAGTACACTGACTGAACGCGAGGATTTTCGCGCGGCAAAAAGACCTTCAAGCGAACTTCCGCCGGACGATCGGCATTGTCCCCCAATTTAATCAGATGGTAAAAGCTCACCAACTGATCGCCAGGTCCCATATCGTAAGCTCCCTGGCATTGCAGATAGTTAAACCCATAAGCATAGAGCGCCGTAGCAAAGGGCACCAAGACCTCTGGCTCCACTTTGAGCAGCTCCACACCGGAGGCATCTGCGCCCAGCGATTCATGCTCAAACCCGTTTTGGGTGAGCCACTTGGAAACCGTACCCGCTGCTTCTACAGGTACAGCCTCAACGGGTGGGGCAAGGGCAGCAGATTCATCGCCTGCTGGGGCTGCTTTTGACTCTTCTTCAGGCACGATCGAGACCCTCCTTCTCAGCAGCTTTCAGTGCGGGTGGTACAGGCAAACCCATTGCTTCCTGTAGCTCTTTCGGTGGTGCTTCTCGCGTTTCTGCCTGAAGGTACTTCCCGGTCAGAATCGGCTCTACCGCTTTCATGGTGTGGGTGGTGCTGTAGTAACGATGCACCTGGCGCAAATCGCCCCGCTCTTGAATTGACTCGTTAGAAATCTTCTTCCGTAGCTTGATGATGGCATCAATAATCGCTTCAGGTCGGGGGGGGCACCCTGGCAGATAAACGTCAACCGGAATCAGCTTATCGACTCCACGAACAGCGGTTGGCGAATCAACGCTAAACATCCCGCCTGTAATGGTGCAAGCTCCCATCGCAATCACATACTTGGGATCGGGCATTTGTTCATACAGGCGCACCAGCGCTGGAGCCATTTTCATCGTGACCGTCCCAGCCGTGATGATCAAATCTGCCTGACGAGGAGACGATCGCGGTACCAATCCAAAGCGGTCAAAGTCAAAGCGTGAACCAATCAGCGCGGCAAACTCAATAAAACAGCAAGCCGTGCCGTAGAGCATGGGCCACAAGCTCGACAGCCGCGCCCAGTTGTAGAGATCATCCACCGTGGTCAACACCACATTTTCAGATAGATCGTGGGTGACTTGGGGGCGTTCGATCGGATTGAGAATCACCTCAGACGCTCCGACACCACCTTTTGTCAACCCATTCGGATTCATGACCATTCCAGTGCTCCTTTGCGCCACGCGTACACAAGACCAATAATCAGGATGCCCACAAAAATCAGCGCTTCGATAAAGGCTAGTAAGCCTAGCTGATTGAATGCCACTGCCCACGGATAGAGGAACACGGTTTCTACATCAAAAATGACGTAGACCAGCGCAAACATATAGTAGCGAATGTTGAACTGAATCCAGGCACCCCCGATCGGCTCCATGCCAGATTCATAGGTTGTGCGGCGCTCTGGTCCTCGACGACTGGGGCGCACCAGCTTAGACGCGGTTAACGCTAAAAGTGGCACCAAACTACAGACCAGAAGAAAACCAAGCAGATACTCATAACCACTGAGGACAAACACGAGCAATACCCCTCAGGCTCTTTGGATGACTGATAAACGTTTACGTTACTTGCCTTCATATTATAGGGTCAGGGTTGCTCAAGATGTATCGAAAAGCCCCGCTGGACTCTATAGATAAGAGCGGTCAGGAGGCAGGAGGCAGAAGGCAAGAAAAGTTTTTAGTTTTTGGTTGTTGGTTGTTAGCAAAAGGCAGAAGGCAGAAGGCAGAAGGCAGAAGGCAAGGAAGTTTTTAGTTGTTAGTTGTTAGAAAAAGGCAGAGGGCAGGAGGCAGAAGGCAGCGTTTCTAGCTCCGCGTGCAAAGCAGAAGATAGGAATGGGAATTAAATAACTTCGTTCACCTCAGCCTTTTAGCTGTAAGGGCGCGGTATGCAGCAGATGTCTCTGGGCGAAGACGAGGACTTTCTACCGCATGTCCCACGCCCTCACGCACAGAATGACACCTTCATAAATCCACGTTCATAGAAGCGTTGAAGGGAGTCAGAAGTCAATTTGGCTGACAGTTGGCGGCGCTTTCTACAAGTTTTAGCGCTTTATCCACCCTTGTTCCGCCAGATCAACCTCTCGCCTCCCCTGCCTCCCTCGCCTCCCTGCTCCTCCGCTTCTACCCAATTCCCTTACTTTTGCAATGTCAAGATGAAGCGATTCCCACTCATGTCATAATCGTTTACAGAGATCTCAGAATTCTGAGATTTGAGAACGTTAGTTTATGTTGCCTTCATTCTCTGGCACCAAAGCAATGAGTACAGACGCTGCTAAACCAACAGCCTTAGACCGTTACGAATGCCAGACCTGTGGCTACATCTACGAGCCTCTTAAGGGAGACGATCGCCGCCAAATCGCAGAGCAAACTCCGTTTGAGGCGGTTCCTGATGACTGGCGCTGCCCTGTTTGTGGTGCTGCCAAAACACGTTTCTCTAATATTGGCGAAGTAGGCTCACCATCGGGTTTTAAGGAGAATTTGGGGTATGGGCTTGGTGTGAATACCCTAACGCCGGGACAAAAGAATATTCTGATTTTCGGTGCCCTTGCCTTGGGGTTCCTATTTTTTATCAGCCTCTATGGCTTGCAGTGAAGCTGATCGGTGGTAAGGCTTTTGCCCTGGCTCGATCGTAAATCTGCATATTCTGAGGAACAGCTTAGACATTCTTGACACATAACTTGATTGGATTGAGTAGAGATTTGAGCGCAATGCATTTAGTCACAACATTTTTCAGGCGGACGATCGGACAGTGGGCTTTCATCAAGCAGGCGATCGTGCTGTGTGCGATCGTGCTGCTGTGCTCAAGCTGCGGCGGTTATCTGCCTTCCATTAGCGGCACTCCCTGGCAACCTGTTTCGGTGCCAACCGATGCCAACCTGCTGGATCTAAGTTTTATCGACGCTCAGCATGGTTGGCTGACAGGCACCAGCTCCACGTTGTTAGAAACGACCGATGGCGGTAAAACCTGGGAGACGCGCAGCTTAGAGCTAGATCAGGCGTATCGCTTCAATTCGGTCAGCTTTTCGGGCGACGAAGGCTGGATCGCCGGACAACCTTCCCTGTTGCTCCACACGACGGATGGTGGCAAATCCTGGTCTAGAGTGCCGTTGAGCGCAAAGCTTCCTGGTTCTCCTAATACCGTCCTTGCCCTTGGTCCTAAGTCCGCTGAGATGACCACTGACATTGGTGCGATCTACCGCACAGCAGACGGTGGCAAAAACTGGAAGGCAATGGTAGAAGCAGCGGTGGGTGTCATCCGCAATATTTCGCGGGCACCGGATGGTCGCTATGTCGCTGTCTCCTCCCGTGGTAATTTCTACTCAATCTGGGAGCCAGGTCAAACCGCATGGGAACCCCACAACCGCAATAGTTCGCGTCGCCTTCAAACTATGGGGTTTGCGCCAGATGGTCGGCTGTGGATGATTGCGCGGGGTGGACAGATTCAGTTTCAAGTACCTAACACGCCCGATGAGTGGGAAAACGCAGTGAGTCCAGAGTTTTCTACCAGTTGGGGCTTATTAGACCTGGCATACCGCACCCCGAATGAGGTGTGGGTTTCTGGAGGCAGCGGCAATCTCTTACGTAGCCTGGATGGTGGCGAAACGTGGGAAAAAGATCGCTCGATCGAGAACGTTCCCTCTAACCTTTATAAAATCCTCTTCCTGGGGTCAGATCGGGGCTTTATTATTGGTCAAAAGGGCACGTTGCTCCGGTATAGCGATGCAGCCGCCTAGTTGAGGACGATCGCGGTCACGATAAAGATGAAGCAACCAGATCAAGCAGCGGTTTACCACTCATCGTTTCCTGATGTAAAGCCGCTTTCACTTAATCTTAAAAAGTTGCTTGTGAGTGGTTCGGTGGTTTCGTATGATGAACATAAGTCAGCGTTTAATTGTTGTCAGTGGAGGAATCTAAATGGCTGGTACTACTGGAGAGCGCCCGTTTGGGGACATTATTACAAGCATCCGTTACTGGGTGATTCATAGCATCACAATTCCAGCGCTATTCATTGCAGGCTGGCTGTTTGTGCAAACGGGCTTGGCCTATGACGCTTTTGGCACCCCTCGCCCAAACGAATACTACCCAACGCAAGTGCAATCCGCACCGATCATTAAAGACCGTTTTGAAGCGAAACAAGAGATCGAAGAGTTTCTCGCCAAGTAGTTTAAGGATGACTCACCGCTATGACTAGCAGAACCCCCAACGAACCCGTTACGTATCCTATTTTCACTGTGAGATGGCTAGCTGTGCATACGCTGGCTGTGCCGTCTGTTTTCTTCTTAGGCGCGATCGCCGCAATGCAGTTTATTCAACGATAGGGCATACTCATGGCAACCAGAAGTCCAAACCCAAACAAGCAGCCAGTCGAGCTAAACCGGACATCGCTCTACCTGGGTTTGCTCATGATTTTTACACTTGGCATTCTCTTCTCAAGCTATTTCTTTAACTAATGCCTTTTTGGTTCACAATAAGCGTTCATTTTCATTAGCTGAGCTTTCTTCATTTAAGAGGTGATTGTTGTGTCTAGTTCTGGAAAAATTCCGTTGTGGATTGTAGCAACGGTCGCGGGCACAGGCGTGCTGGTCGTTCTCGGTCTTTTCTTTTATGGCGCGTATTCGGGTTTGGGATCATCCATGTAGGTCTTGATTCAGACGCTAGCGCAATAGCCCCCAACGGGGTTAACTCGCTTCAAAGATACGATTTAGCCAATTTAAAAGCGCCCACTTAATCAAATTAGGTGGGCGCTTTAAGGTTTTTCTATGAGCAATGGCGATCGTAAGCCACAGTGTACTTAAATGCCGCTGGGATCTTCCCGCTCAATATAAAGAAACAGCAGACCAAAGACCACTGCTGGCAGAAGCCAGCAAACAACTGGAATGAGAATCCAGGGTAAGAACGAAGCTGCGTATGAACCTGTCATAACAAGTTTCCTATCTAGATTTAAGTGGTTCCAAAACTGACTCTACTGTGAAGCGAGGACATGTTTTTCACTTCTAACCATTCTTAATATTTTGCCTGAATATTTAGTCTGTAGGGGGGAGTTGCATCACGAAGGCGACAATCGGGGGCATTTCACTTTAAGAGCGCGTTTGGTTGGCAACAGATTTGAAGCGGATGAAGCGGATACGCGATCGACAAAAAGTGAAAAAAGCATCTGTTTCATCCGTTTTTATCTGCTGCTCATCCATCACTCGACAGAATGAATAGCTTTGAAGCGACAACGGCTAAGGATGAAAGTCATCCAGGGAGACGTTTGGCAAATCGGGCGGCACGACGACCCGATCGACCGTAACTTTGTAGCTTTCGCGCTGAGTGTGCATTTCCACCGCGATCGCCTCAAAACGCAGTTCTACACTCCCAAAGGGCACAGTCAGAGGGGTCAATGCTTCTAACTCGCCTAACCCATTGGGGAGAAAATCGACGAGCCAACGAGGACCATCCAGGAGCGATCGGGTTTGGCGATCGGTGACCCAGAGCTTGACGTAAATGCGGGGCAAGAGGTTGGGCAATTTCACCCGAATATTAACAGGCCTGCCAGCCGTCAATTCTCCCGTTGTCACTTCCAGGATGGGTGTTGGCACTGGCTCATCTGCTGGCAGAAGCAGATGACTGGGTGGTGCATCTAAAGGCGTTGGTTCAGGAGAGTTCGCTGGCTTTTTGCGTCGTCGTTCGGTAGGGGAAGGATCATCATCAATGACAATCTCATCCGTGAGTGAACGGTCTTCCGCGATCGATGGGGATGGCGTTGAAGGAGCCGACACTTGACCAGGTGCAATGCTGGCTTTTAATAGGGCTGAAAGCTCAGCGTCTGTCGCTAAGGAGGTCAGGCGGGTGAGAAACCGATCCTGAAGTTTTAGCGATTGAAACGACATGTGGGTAGGCGATGGCAAATCCAGCGATGCTTTTTCGGTATCTGGGTTCAGGCTCTCCGCGACAACGCTTGTCTCTGCATCAGATGAGGCAACCTCACTCACCCCATTTGCCGGAGCATCAGAACTCTCGTCCTCTATTTGCGTGTCATCTGGCTGCATCTGCGCCGCTTCAGTATTGTCCACAGCTACGGCAGGTGAATTACTCGCGATCGCCTCGACGGTCTCTTGCTCGGTTGCAAGCTGTTCGTCCGCAGATGACCGATCGGCTTGAGTCGGTGCCGTTGGTTCTGCAACCAGCTTAAAGGCAGGCAGATCCAGTGCTTTTGCGCGTACCTGATTTGGGTCAGGTCGATAAATCTGGGGTGGTAGTGGTTGTCCAGCCAGGGAGGGAAAGCGAGGCGATCGCTCCACGGACGGCTCAGCAACGGTCTCATTTAAGAACGACAAATCCAGCGCGGGGGCGGCTTGCTCTTTCAGGCGAGAGGAGAGTTCTAGCGGCAAATCGATGCGCTCTTCATCTTCAATGTCTGTCGTCAGCGCGTCGTTTAGCTTCGTCAGTTCGCCAACGAGTGCGCCAGGGTCAACCGTAATGGAAAACGCCTGGGTGACTAGCGCGATCGAGGGCGTTTCACGGCCTGCCAGCGTGCCACAGAGCAGCACTTCACCTAACACGAGATGGGTCGCAAAGGCTTCGGGTAGTGAGCACGAAAAGGTAAAGGCATGGGGTAAGGTCTGCTGCAGCAGGGGTTGGCGATCGCTCACCAATACCTGTAGACTCTGAGGATCGCGCAGGCAAAGCTGAATTTCTTGAGCCGTTGCGCCCAGCAAGTCGAGTGAATCATCGCTTTCCCACGGATCACTCATGCCTGAGGCGCTACTCGTCAGAGGCAATGCCGCTGTTGGGGCTAAGGGCTGACTAGAGAATCGTTCAGAGTCAGACGCGATCGCAACCTGACCAGAAAGCGACAGCACTTCTCCCCGTGACGCAACAAAGGCAGTCTGGTCGAGCGTTAGCACAAACGTTTCATGGGCTGCAAGCGTATAGCCTGCGAAGAGTGGCTCCTGTTCTAACTCATCAGCAACCGGATCGTTTGGAGCAACAGACGCGATCGTCGCTGGATCGGAGATGGAGCAATCGATCTCCGTTGGAGTTGTGGGAGCATCCGCGATCGTGCTTAAGTCAAAATCGTGCAGCACTTCATCCACCAACTGATCAGACATTTGCTCAGCAATCTGGAACAACCGATCCATTGAAGCGGCAAGAATTTCAGCCACCTCTGGAGGCAATGAGGCTGGTTGATTAGTGGCTGTGGGCGACGGGGACGGCTCACTCACAGGGGAAGTTGCAGAGGGATCGGCGATCGTCGCATGATTAGTGCTGACGGCATCTTGGAGGTCTCGATCTGACTCCGGCTGCGGACTTGGAGCGACAGGAGTGGAGGCAGCATTGAGGTGAGCATCCGGCGAGACCCACTCAGGTTCCCAGTCTTCTTCTAAGGAATGTGCGACCACTTGCAGCTTTAAGGCATGAGCCTGTGCCCCTGCCATCAGGTCGCTCATCAAGTCGGCGGGGGAGCAGCATAATTCCCACTGTCCTGCCTCAAGATGGGTGAAGGGAATGACCACCATTAAGCCATCGTGATTGGTGCGGCACGATCGCTTTTGAATGCGGCGCTTTGGAGGCACTTCGTCTGTTGCCAGGTGAACGATCCGAATGTCGATCGCCGCATTGGCATACTTTGAACGGGCAACCACGCGATAGCGACCCTCCAGGATCTCCACATCTGGTGAATCGAGTGGTAGCCAGGAGCGATCGCCCTCTTTCTGTAATAAAAATTCCCAGTGTTCCATCTCACACCCGCGCCGAAGCCTTGCTAGATTCGCTGTTAACCACCCATTGTCTGAAACCACCGTCATCAACTACGACTGCTGCAAACGCTATATCTAGCGCTTGAGAATCATTCTACTTCGATTTTAAGCTTCAGATAATACCTAAATATAGTGGACTGATCTAGAAAATTCACATTCTGTTTAAATCTGGCTTTGAGTATAGCGTTCGATCGCGTCTCTCTCGTACGGCTGACGATCGGGTGCCATTGAACTGACCCTACAAGCGGGCAAAAAACTTCGTCAACCGTATCATCGTCGAAAGCACTGATTGGATTTCTTCTGCATCATTGACCTCTTGCCGTAGCTGCTGCATTTTGGCAATGTCCTCTGGTTTACAGATAATTTCACGTTCTAAAATGCGGCAGCGAATCTCTGAGAACGTCATCATGGCTCTGTCCAGGTCTTCCTTAAGCTGCACTTTGCCATCCAAATCAGCTTCCATATACCGGATATCTAACTCGTTCATCACAGCCGCCGCTGTTTGAAGAAAGATCGTGTTGCTATCGGTCATCATCAGGCTCCTATCGTTGGGTGTCCTAGTTTTTGGGGCGCGGTTGTGAAAGCTTGGGTGGGAGGCATGGTTGCGCGATCGTGTTTGAAGCTGACGATGGCTATCGTTGGGTTGGGCACCGCGTAAAACGTTGAAAGGTCAGATGTTCCTTCGTTTGGATCAGCACTAGCTGGTTGAGTCAGGGTTACTTCTTAACGGCGAGCGAAGCCTGTGCTTTCCGTCGATTGACAACAGCCGTATTGACTTGCTCCAGAGCCAGGTTTGCTGCACCTTTCCAGAGTGGATCCTGGTTGATTTCACCAATCACGCTGGCTGTTTTGCCGCGCAGAAAGCTGACATCACGCCCGGTAATGGCTCCAGCCGTGTTGAGAATGCGTGGCACCAGTAGATTAATCGTGTTCAGATCCAGTTTGTCGTAGCGATTGATGAGGTTCCCCAACTCCTTACCCAGTACGGCAGCTTTTAAGCATTGGCTGAGGGTTGTCTCCAGCAGCTTTTGCTCTTGCTGCTTCACCTGTTGCCATTCACCCATCGCTTCACCGACCTGGTTTTCAATGTCGCGCAGTTTGTCACGCGATGCTTGAGGGCTGGCATCGATCGAGCCGTGGTTTGCTTTGAGCTGTGCCTGAAGGGTTTGGTAGGTTTGACGCTGCTTGCGAAGTTTCACGACGATCGTGTTCCGGTAGCGGTAGAGCACGGGTGGATTCTTACTCACCGCGTCGGCAAACAGGGCCATCTGTACTGTCAACGTTTTGGCATGTTCTGCCGATTGGCGAACCTCATCCACGGCAACCAGGCTACCCGCATCCAGTTTGTCAAAAATCGCAGCAAAGGTTTCGTACTGGTTCCGCAAATCGGCTGTAAACGTATTCCACTGCGGATCATCGGGCGGCTTGTAGGGATCGATCGCCAGATCAATCAAATTACCGTTAATCTCGCTTCTGGAGTTCAGGATGCCCGTTACAAACTCGCTCCGAATGTCGTTGGGCGATCGCGGTGGTGGCTCCAGTTCTTGCTTCCGCATGTCGTCGATCGCCTGAATTGCCGCGAGAGACTCAGACTTAAACTGAATCGCGGCACCCTGAATGGCACGCGCCTTCTCCACATTGCAGCCTGTCAGTAAGCCACTACCAACCAGGAAGAAACAGGCAAGCAAGGAACTCTGTAAGCGCTTCATCGACTGCTGAATAGGAAAAACCGTCATGCCCTATCAAAAGCGATCTTGAAAAAAAAAGCCGCTTTCAGACAAAAGAATTTATAAACAGGTGGTATTTCAAACGTGTGGGTCGGCGAGTAGGAACGTTACATGTCACGCCCCTACTACAGAATCGTGAACAGCAGTTCTAGAACACCACCTTAACGTCAGTTCGGGTTAAGACGCTTATGTGGTGCTAATCGGCTGAAACACCGCAAACACGTTGGCGAGAGCTTAACATAGATGACGATGGTATAAGGGTTTCAGCTTAACCCCGAACTCAGGTTCTATACCTTGTCCCTATTCCTCCAAATGGCTCAAATCGAGTTTAGGGCTGCATTAAGTAACGGGTTTGATGGAGGACGATCGCTCACAAGCCCTTCGATCGCTTGATGAAGACGATCGGTTATCTTAGTCGCATTAATTGGTTGCTTCTTCAGCACGAAAACTCTACAGGCAGCATGGAATGAGGTTTAGATATCAAGCGATCGCTGTTCTATCAGGCTTGTTGGTCACAGTTACGCCTGCGATCGCTCAACCCAAGCCATCGCCTGTTCCGCAAACGTCGGCATCGCTGAACCTGCAACAACAGCAAGAATTACAGCAACTCCGCGAAGAGAAACGGCTGCACGAATTAATTAAAAAAGATTTAGAAGAGAGCAAAGTGATCGGCGATCGTGTCCAAGCTGAGGTCGATCGTGCCTTCAGCCACACGACAACGCTGCTCAATGTTTTGCTAGTCGTCTTAACGCTGTTTCCCATTCTGACGGTTCTTGGTTTCTGGCTGCTGCGGCGCAGCGTACTGAGTGAGTTGCTGGCTGAAATTACAAAATCGGGTGAAGAAATCAAAAGAGAGACAGTAGAGCAAATTAGTGCTGCGAAGCAAGAAATTGAAGAGGTGACTTCTGAGACAAAAAAACAGCTTGAAGGCATGGTTTTAGAGGCAAAGCAGGTCTTGAAAGCGTTGAAAGAGCAGACTGCCATTGCACAAGTAGAACTTAACAGCTTGAGCACTGAAACCAAGTCTAAATTTGACAAAGCTGCTTTAGATTTACAACGAGTACAAGAAAGGGTGACGCAACTCTCTCAACAGCTTCCCACGCTCTTCCCTGCATCAATTAAAGAGCCTGTTGCTGCTGATAATCTACCCAGAGTCCAGGCAATTACTACAGAGCTTGAAACCCTTCAAGCTGCTAATCCCAAATTGACTCTAACTCCCGACGATTATTTCAATCAAGGCAAGGCTCTTTTCTATGAAGCTCGATATAAGGAAGCGCTCGCTGCCTACGACAAAGCTCTTGAGCTTGACCCAGATTATTACGAAGTCTGGAACCACCGAGGTGTTGCATTAGGAAATTTGCAACTTTACACTGCTGCAATCGCTGCTTTCGACAAAGCTCTTGAACTCAAGCCGGACTACTATGAAGTCTGGAACAATCGAGGTGTTGCATTAGGAAGCTTACAACTTTACACTGCTGCAATCGCTGCTTTCGACAAAGCTCTTGAACTCAAACCAGAATATCAGGAGGCTTGGAGCAACCGAGGCATTGCATTAGAGTTTTTGCAGCAGTACGCCGCCGCGATTGCATCTCACGACAAAGCTCTTGTCCTTAAGCTAGGCTTGGATGGAGCTTCATATAGTAAAGCTTGTAGTTGTGGGTCACAAGGAGAAGTTGAATTGGCAGTTAAGCATCTCCGAGAGGCAATCAACTTGAATGCTGACTATAGAGAGAAAGCAAAGACTGATTCGGATTTTGATGCTATTCGAGAAGATGAGAGGTTTAGGCAGTTGCTTGAGGAATAGGGTTTGTAAAGTACCGCTGTAAGCATCTTCGCCTTGTTAAAAACATCCGTCATCCTTGAGAGCGATAGAATACGAATAAGGGCATGACGAAGAATAAAGAGTATCGCAGGCAGCTAGAGAGCCAGCATCGGGCTTTAGATGAACATCTACAGAAGATTGCAGGCGAGTTGAGCAGACCGCCGGAGCAACAGCGGCAAGGACTGATTGCTAAGTGGGAAAAAACAGTGGCAGTGTGCCGACAGCAAATTGCCAAGCTAGAACGGAGACTTGAAAGATGACAGTAACTTACGCTAACTCGTTGGCTTTGCTTAAAGCGCATCTGGCTGACTATCAACCGCAGCTCGAACGAGCGATCGCCGCACTCCACGTTTTGCAAACGGCTGACCCAACTGCCGAAGCCTTCTCAGATGCGTTAGCTGAACTGCATGTTGCTGCTACAATTCTGGAGCCATATTCGCAGAGTATGGTAGAAGCCATTAATCAATACACCGAAGATTTGCCGGACGACTGATTGAAGCGATCGCTCTGCGTGTCGATGGTTGTCTGTACCCGAAAGCATTGCTGCACTCAACAATCCTTCTGCATCGCCTGATATTGCCATTGCGATCGATCGCAATCCTTCTGTATCGAGTTACATTGCTGTTGGATCACGATGCATTGCGAATGTATCAAGTCGCATTACGAATGGATCAGGTCACGTTACGAATGGATTGCGATCGCTTCTTGATGTATTGCCATACGTTACTTCTGCATCGGATGACATTGCGTTTGCAGGGGCGATCGCGCTTCATGCTACAGGTACGATTTCATCCTTACCCCAATCAATCGCTCATTGCACCAAACGATGGCATAATTTCTTCTATCGCAAAAAACAGACGGGCTACTTACAAGCAGGCGTATGAAACCATTGGTTACGGTTGGGGTTAGTCTTCTAGTAGGCAGTGCCGTCTTGCCCATGCCTGCCCTTGCAGGGCGATATGTACTTAATCAAAGCCCTCAGACGGTACAGCGCTACTTTGGGAGACCGATCGCACCCGTCCCACAGACCGAAACTCGGCTTTCGGAGGCGACCTACCGCTACAGTTCGGCAGGTATCAGGCGTATTTTACCCAAGCTCCCCAAACGCGCCACTTTGCAAATTGGCTTTAGCAATCAACGAGCGCAAAGCGTCTGGCTGGATGCAAACGCAGACGAGAATGAATCGTTCCAGTACGATCGCGCTGAGGCAAGTCAGTTTTTTGCCTACGTGTTTGGCTACCAACCGTCTTATTGGCAGCCCATCGACTTGCCCAACGGTGGCGGCGGACATGAAGGGTTTATCGAATATGAGGTTTGTTTGGGCGATGGCGTGGCAACCTCCTACATGTCCTATCGGCTGGGTGAGGAAAACATCCGCCTCTTCTACAATCCGCTGTGCGAAACGGCTGCTTTGAAGGGGCAAAGGTAAGAGAGCTACTTCAACTTGTTAAAATAGCGGCACAATCTTCAGCCATCAAACTTATGGTTGCCAACTCCACGTTCTACATCAGCCCAGAAGACTACCTCGAAGCAGAACGGGTCAGCCCGATCAAGCACGAATACCGTCGGGGGCAGGTCTATGCGATGGTCGGCGCTAAAAAGCCACATGTGATTCTTGCCGCAAACTTGACCACTCTTCTGAACGTACATCTACGGGAACAACCTTGCGTAGTCATGACTTCTGACATCAAGGTAAGGCTCGAAGTGGCAGACTGCTACTACTATCCCGATGTGGTTGTCACCTGTGACCCTAGAGATTTGGCTGGCACAGAAGACTTTATTTACTATCCAAAGCTGGTGATTGAGGTGTTGTCTAAATCCACCGCCAAATTTGACAGTAGTGAAAAGTTCGCAGATTATCAAACCTGCCCAACGTTGGAAGAATACGTGCTGGTTAGCCAAACAGAGCGGTCGATCGAAGTTCGGAGTTTGATCAATGGCTCCTGGAAGGTTGCTACGTATCAAGGCGATGCGTCTGTAACCTTTCATAGCCTGAACTGGTCGGGAGCATTGGCAGAGATTTATCAAAAAGTCACTCTGATAGACGGCGCGATCGCTCCTCCTGCAATGGATTAGGCGATCGTGTCAGAGAGGGTAGAACGCCTTGTGAAAGCGATCGCGCCAAGCAGAATTTTGACTTATTGTGGATTTAAGCGTGCTGAAAAGTCAGGCAATGAAGAAAAAATATATTTATTGGCAAGAGGATGACATGTGGCTGGGATACTTTGAAGACTATCCCGACTACTGGACGCAGGGCGAAACGGAAGCCGAGCTACGGACAAACCTGATTGACATCTATGAAACGTTGACCAGTGGGTGAGCAGCGGATGGGAACAGATGAAACGGATAATGTCCCCACCCTTTGTAGACAACGTATCCGCTTTATCCGTTACAAAATCCGTTGCAAATAGGGCTTTATGCTTAAAATCAAAGGTCACTGGCATCATTTGTGCAAATGTTGAAGACGGTTAAGGAATGCAGGCTCTCACGATAAAATGGGAGGCTCAGGCATGATCGCGCTGTTGCCGCGCTGTCAGCCTTTTATTACATTCCCTTCTCAAGTCCATGAAGCATACCCTCTCTGTTTTGGTTGAAGACGAAGCGGGGGTTCTCTCCCGCATTGCTGGTTTGTTTGCCCGTCGCGGGTTTAATATCGAAAGTCTCGCCGTTGGTCCTGCCGAACAAATGGGCGTTTCGCGCATTACGATGGTGGTGCCCGGTGACGATGGCAGCATTGAGCAGTTGACCAAGCAACTCTACAAGCTGATCAGCGTCCTCAAAGTGCAGGATATTACTGAAGTGCCCTGCGTTGAGCGCGAACTGATGCTGATGAAGGTCAACGCCACCAGCACCAATCGTTCTGAGATTGTGGAACTGGCACAGATCTTTCGGGCGCGAGTGGTGGATGTGGCGGAAGACTCCCTCACCCTCGAAGTGGTCGGCGATCCAGGCAAGATGGTGGCGATCGTGCAGGTGCTCAACAAATTCGGCATTCGTGAAATCGCTCGCACGGGCAAAATCGCCCTCATGCGCGAGTCTGGCGTGAATACAGAATATCTGAAGTCGTTGGAAGCAAAAGTTTGAGTAGTTGTTAGTTGTTAGTTGTTAGCTAGAATCGCTTCCGAGCTAACAACCAAAAAACAACAACTAAAAACTTCTCTACGCTGCTGTGCGAAGTTGCTGCATCCAGGCAGACAGATCGGCGAAAGCACGATCGCGGTACATCCCGTAGCGTTCTTGTTTGTTGCGAATGCGCTTGGGCAGCTCGGGTAGGATGCCGAAGTTGGGTGGCATGGGCTGAAAGTGCTTGGGAGAGGCGGAACTGATGAAATTGAACAACGCACCCATCATGGTTGTGACGGGTAGGGCGATCGGGGGTTGTCCCAACGCAACTCGTGCCGCATTGGTGCCAGCCAGCCATCCCCCCGCTGTGGCTGCGGTGTAGCCTTCGGTGCCCACCAGTTGTCCGGCGGCTAGAAGGGGCAGGCGCTGTTTGAATTGCAGGGTGTTGTGCAATAGCTCTGGTGCATTCACAAACGTATTGCGGTGCATCACGCCCATGCGAACAAATTCGGCATTCTCCAAGCCGGGAATGAGGTGAAAGACCCGTCTTTGTTCGCCCCAGCGCAAATTGGTCTGGAAGCCGACCATGTTCCACAGTTGCCCCGCACGGTCTTCTTGCCGTAGCTGCACGATCGCGTAGGGGCGTTTGGCTTTGTTTTCGGGATCGCGGAAGTCGCCTAACCGCGTATCGAATAAGCCAACGGGCTTTAAGGGACCGTAGCGCATGGTGTCTTCACCCCGTCGTGCCATTTCTTCGATCGGCAAGCAGCCTTCAAAAAATTTGGCGGTTTCCTGCTCAAAATCCTTCAGTTCGGCTTGCTCTGCCTGACAGAGTTCTTGCCGAAAGTGCAGATATTGCTCCCGATTCATGGGGCAGTTCAGGTACGCCGCTTCGCCCCGATCGTACCGGGACGCGAGAAACGCCACATCAAAGTCGATCGACTCCCCGACCACAATCGGGCTAGCGGCATCAAAAAAGCTCATGTACTCCATGCCCGTAAAGCGGTGGAGATCTTCGGTTAAAGCTGGGCTAGTCAACGGTCCTGTCGTCAGGACGCTGATCCCGTCGGTTGGGATGGCGGTGATTTCCTCCCGTCGCAGATCTATGAGCGGATGGTTTGCCAGCGTTTCGGTCAGGTTGCGGCTGAAAATGGCGCGATCGACTGCCAGTGCGCCCCCGGCAGGTACCGCATGTTCATCTGCTTTGCCAATGACGATCGACCCCAGACGGCGCAATTCTTCATGCAGCAGACCAGAGGCGCGATCGCTCGACAGTGCCCCAAAGGAATTGCTACAGACCAACTCTGCCAAATGCTCCGAATGGTGCGCTGGACTCGATCGCTGCGGTCGCATTTCGTACAGGATCACGGGAATGCCTGCCTGTGCGATCTGCCATGCAGCTTCGGTGCCCGCCAAACCGCCACCAATGACTTGAATGGGTTTTATATCCGCCATTGCCATCTCGCACCTGTCTACCTCTTTTACCAGGATAAGAGGTCAGGCGGCTCTCGTGGTTGATATTTGGATCATTGAGTCATAAGCGATCGGGTTCTGCGATCGCTCATGACTCAGGAGCTTTCCAGCGGTTAAATGACCTTTCTACAACGCGAGCGAGACGCTCGCACTACAGGTATACACATGTTGCCGAGTCTACGAACCTCAGGTCATTTCATTTTAGAAGCCGAGTTGTGTGAGCAACGGATTTAAGAGCAGATGAAGCGGATGAATTGTCTGCATAGGGTAGAAACTCATCGGTTTCATCCGTTAGCGTCCGTTGCAAATGAGTGTCTTTGGCAGAATGAAATAGCCCTGCTACGAACCTTAGGGCGTGTCATCAATTAGCTCCGAAACTTTGCAATATCAGCAGTGTCACGCCCGTCCCAACACACCAGGCTAGGGGCTGGAATCCTTGCTGCAAGCAATGTGTAGTAGTAATTGATGACAGCCCCTAGTACGGTGGTCTGTTTTGCTTAAACGAAGTCAGCCATTCTCGCACTTGTTCACCTGCCGCATCGCGTCCACCCAAACCAAACGCGATCGCGATCGCCACTGCCACGGCTCCCAGCAGCAGCCCAAACGCCAGATTCACAATATTGGGCGCAATGCCAATCTGCTCCAGCGAGATAGCTGAAACCAGGGCGATAATGGCAATCCGTGCGGTTTGTGCCAGCACTCTAGACTGGGAAGTATTGGAACTGCTAATCAAGCTGTAGGCAAGGTTCGCCAGGTAAAGCCCGATCGCGAACACAACCAAGCCTGACAGCACGCGCCCAAAGATGGCAAGCAACCCAAGCACTACAGCCTTTAAGCCAGGGAAATTGAGTACATCGATCGCGGCAACAGCGGCAAAGAGAATGATGCCTACCAGCACCACGACACCCACAATCTCTGAAGGCGTGCGCGTTGGCGGTGCTGTGGTTAAACCCGGTTGCTGAAGAGTGGTCTGTCCTTCCAGGGGCGGTGGCACATTCGTCACCGCAGGCGGCGCAGGCGTATAAGGCGTGGTTTGAATGCCCAGCCAGTAGAAGATGTTGTTGAACCCAACGCTAGTCAGAATGTTGGTCACCAGATCTGCCACAAATTTTCCAAGCACATACGCCGCGACCAGAATTAAGACAGCCGTAAAGAGTTGCGGTAGGGCATTGAGAATCTGGTTTAGCATCGCCGTCGCTGGACCAGAGATCGAGGGGATCTGGAGAGCATCCAATGCCGCTGTCGCTGTTGGAATGAGGATCAACACATAGACGATCGTGCCAACCAGCCAGGAAAGCGATTGTCCACCTGTGCTACGGCTCAAGCCAAAGCGTGCGCCCAGGCGATCGGCTCCCGCAGCCGTCAGCAGATTGGTCACGATGCCGCGCACAACCCGCGCAATCACCCAGCCAACGACCCCAATCAGTAGCGCCTTCAAGATCTTGGGGAGTGCTGCCAGAACATCGTTGAGCAAATTCTGCACAGGCTGAAGTGGTCCCTGTAAGTCCAGCACGCCCAAAATGAGCGGCAAGAAAAAGAGGAAAATCAACCAGTACAGCGCGGTGCCCAGCGTTTCGCTGAGCAAGAAGGGCGGTTCTGTCGTTGCAGGCACGCCTGGTTCAGGAGGGGGTGCTGTTTGCGAGAACCGTTCATCCAGCGAAAAGCTGTGCGCAATCCGCACGATGACTGATTTTGCCAGAGTAGCCAGCAGCCATGCGATCGCAATAAGAACCGCTGCTGAACCCAGTTTGGGTAGATAGGCAAAGATCTGGTTCAGAAAGTTATTCAGCGGCTGCGATACCGTCGTCAGCTTCAGCGCGTCTAAAACCGCCACTGCCGTGACGATCACAATAATCCAAAAGACAATACTGGCGATCAGATTCTCGATTGGAAACGGCTCGCTGCCCGCTTGTCGTGGCAAAACAGAATTGGTAATGCGGTTGTCGATATCCGTCCGCTTCAGTAAACCAGCCACCACCTTGCTAACGACGAAAGCGATGATCAAGCCAATGATCAGAATCAGAATGGCTCCGACCACATTTAAAACGGCAGGACCCAACGCTCCCAAGCCCAGTACAGTTAAAAACTGAGTGATCGGAGAAACAACCGGGTTGGAATCGACTGGTGCAGGCGGCGAGGTCTGCGCAAGTAAAGCCCCCAACAGCATTGCTGGCTGTATCCCTGATGAATGACTACTAATGTGCTGCAAAATTTCGTTCATGATTGCTTCGATCAACCTCAAATTCAGCAGAAAACGTGCAAAACGACCTTTTGTAAGGTTACTGACTAGAGATATACCGCATAATCGTTAAAGTCTTAGCCTCATTTTTGCGCTCAGCGTAATCACGCAAACGACCTGCACCAGACGCAACAACTATTTAAGTCTCTAAAGAGCTTATTTCTTAATATTTCAGCCATGTCGCAACCACAAGCCGTCACTAAATCATGGTCACGAAATCTGGCTATGTGAAAAAACAAGTGAATACAAACTATACGGTAAAGGGCACTATGTCATCTCTCTTTATGTAGAAAAACGCCTTTAACGCAGAATATGTCTGAACCTCAGGTTTTTGAGCAATCCATTCAAATTAATGCCAGCGCTACCACTGTGGAACGCTGTCTGACCGATTGTGAGTTAATGCATCGGTGGCTCAACCCTGCCCTGCGCTGCGAACCGATCGACGCATGGTCTACCGAATTGGGCGGGCGCAGTCGCTTTATCATCCAGATGCCTGTCGTACAGCCTGCACTGCAAAGTGTAGTAGTTCAGCGCGAACCAGGGTTGATTGTGTGGGAATTCAACGGCTTTTTTAAAGGACGCGATCGGTGGGAATGCAACCCCGAGCTGGAAGGCACCCGCTTGCTCAATCGCTTTGAGTTCACCATTCCCAATCCCCTCATTCGCTTTGGGTTTAACACCTTTGCCGCCACCTGGACGCGTGACGATATGCAAGCACAACTCCGGCGCTTGAAGCAGGTGGCTGAAGGGGTTTATCGGGGGAAGGGATGAGGGATAGGGGATGAGGGATGAAGGATGAAGGATAAAGGCTAAAAAGCTGACCGCTAAAGGCTTAAAAACGCTCCCTGCTGCCTTTTCTAACAACCAACAACCAACAACTAACAACTCCTCTGCCTCTCATGCTGGCTGCTGTTTGTTTAGGCGATCGAGTCTGGGATAACGAGCGGCACTGTACACTTCAATCGAGTCTGCTCGTTCTCTACTGAAGTCTCTGCCACTGCCAGCGTGCCCTGCATCAACGATAGGAGAATCTGACTTGTCAGCAAATTAAGACCTGAAGACGGGATTGCTGTCTCAATTCCGGGAGGTGCATCCAAAAGGTCGATCGGCTCACTGAAGTTGAGAGACCGATCGCAGTCGATCCAGATGTGGGCATGTCCGGTCTGTGTCTCTGTCTGAACCGAAAGGCGAATGCTCCCTTCGAGCATTGCAGCAATGGAAGAGTCCACAAGATAGAGCAAGACCTGCCGTAAGCGGCGTGGATCAGCCAGTACATACAGGTCGGGATCGGGGAGAGTCAGGTGTAACTTTAGGTTGCGATCGTCGGCTTGCAGGTACGTCAGGTCATAGACCGTTTGCAGCAATGCCGTGAGCTGAAGTGGTTGAAGCTCCATCTTGGCGATGCCATGCTCTAGCCTCGCCACATCCAACACGTTGTCTAACACCTTGATCATCTTCAAGGCTGACTCATGCGCCTGTGCCATAAACTCGCGCTCTTCTTCAGGGCTATCGCACAGGTCTTGCAGAATCAACTGTTGCATCCCAATCAAACCGTTGAGCGGCGATCGCAGTTCGTGGGATGTCCGCGCCAAAAAGCCACCCTTAAATTGGCTCATCTCCGTCGCCATCTGGTAAGCCAGTTGCAGCGGTTGCAATAATGCTGGCGGCTCTTGCCCCGGTGAATGTTTCGGCGATGACGCAGGTTCAGCCACGTTGATCTGGCGCGATCGTAGGCGCAACCCCAGCAACAATCCTGCCCCCAACCAAACCAAGTCAGTCCAGTTCATACCGTTTCGTTGTATGCAAGTACAATCTCCCAATCAATCCTATGCGCCCGCTGATAGAATGCCCACTTTATAAGGTAGAGGGCAGAGGGCAGAAGGCAGAGGGCAAGAAAAGTTTTTAGTTGTTGGTTTTTAGTTGTTAGCAGGAGGCAGAGAGCAGAGGGCAGGGGAGGCAAGGGGAGCAGGGAAGCAAGGGGAGCAGGGGAGGCAGCAGGACAAACTCAAAGCTCAAAACTCAAAACTTTTTCCATCCCTCCTCCCTCCTCCCTCACTTCTCCGCCCTCCTAACCCAAAACTCAAAACTCTTCTTCTGCTTCCCCTACTCCCCACTCCCCACTCCCCACTCCCCACTCCCCATATCCACCACCCCTTGCCTCAAAACGTCCCACCCATCGCCACGCCAGCGGATCACAGTTGAGGGTATACCAGAGGCGATCGCTGGACTGTTGACGGGGGACAGCGCGCTTAGCTCTGATGGCAGCAAGGTAAAGACCTGGGGAAAGGTGGCTTCAATCTCAGCCATCGTTTGCAGGGCGGGTTCTCCGGATCGATTGGCGCTGGTGGTTGCCAGCGGTCCAGTCTGGGTAAGAATGGCGATCGCGATGGGATGATTCGGTACACGCACACCAATCGTAGTAGGCTGTTTGGGGTTCATGGCGGGAGGAACGCGATCGCTGGCGGGTAGTACAAGTGTCAAGGCTCCCGGTAAGTAGCGATCGGCAACCTGCTGCCACACTTGCCGTTCTGTTGGACTACCCACAACATACGTCCACAAGTCTGCGATCGTGGCTGCCATCAGAATCAGCGGTTTTGCCAGGTCACGCTGTTTGGCAGCAAAAATTAGAGCGGCGCGATCGGGTCGTGCGCCCAGGGCTGGCACGGTGTCAGTCGGAAAACTCACCAAATGAGCACCAGAACGCGCTTGAGAAGCTAACTCATGCAAGAGAACTTGAGGCATTGCGGCTGAGAACCATGATCTTTCTGGACGTTTTTTCGATGAGACTCATATTAAACTGGAGTGATGACAGTCCAGGGTTATTTGCATCCACCAGGGGATATGCACCAGTCAATCGGCTCAGCCTTCCGCCTTTGATTGGCATGACTGTTTTTGGCGTATTCTTGATCGACTCAATGCTGTGAGAAGAATGAAGGTCTTAGGAGATTTCCAAGAAAGAATATGCTGCTCGGTGGGGGGCGGGTTTTGCCAGAATCGTTGCCTCCAGCCGATCGCGTTCGTGTCAAACCTGCCCCTACGGGTATTTTGTTTGCTAGAAATCTCCTTATCTGAATCTTCGACCCTTTGAAAGAAGGTAAAAGAAAGCGGAAACGTTGTCCGTTGCTCTTTAAGAGTGAAGCGTGTGCATCAAGACAATTGCTAGGCGCTGTCATCAATGATGACTACACATCACTTGCATCAAGGGTTTCAGCCCCTAGCCTCATGTATTGGGACGGGCGAGACAATGCTGATACTTCAAGGTCTCGGAACTGAATTGATGACGCGCCCTAGCATCGCTCCACTGTATCTCTCCTACAATCTATATCTCTTACAATACAGTGATTGCGGTATTTAGCTTGAAGCCGCCATCGGGAGTCTTGCAACATGAAGTCAGCAAATATCAGTCTCAATCAGTGATATCAGGAGCAATTCAACTAGCTTGTTACGGTTAAATGAACCTCATTCAGCACCATTCATGAAAGCAGAACGATTTGAGGGTCTGCGTGCATATTGTCGAGACGATGCTGCGTTTGAAGCGCTGTTGCAAGCACTCTGCGCGATTGAACGTCAACCGCAACAGGTTGAGACGCTGTTTGCATCGACTCAGCGCCACAGCCGTGACCATTCAGCCCCCGTTTTGTTCCAGGCATCGCTGCTTGATCAGCTTTGTCACGCCGTTATTGTCACGGATCGGCACGGGCAGATTATCTACTGGAATCGTTATGCAGCGGTTCTATTCCAGTGGCAACCCGCCGAGGTGATGGGCAAAAAAGTTTATAGACTGTTGGTGCATGAAAACGGTCAAAAAATTGCCCACCAAAGGCTCACCCGCACCCCAAAGACTCACTCCTGGCGCGGAGAACTGCTTTTACAGCGTCAAGATGGCAGTCAGCTTTGGGCAGATGTGACAAACACCCTGCTACAAGATGCGAACGGGCACGCGATCGGGTTTGTTGGCATGGCAGTGGATATCACTGAGCGCAAACAGGTGGAAGCTGCGCTCAAAGCAACCCATGAGCAGCTAGAGGCACAGGTCATCGCACGCACCGCTGAACTCGCGCAGGCAAATGCGACGCTGCAAGCAGAAATTGCGGAGCGACGGCAAGCCGAAGCCGCTTTGCAGCAAGCGGAAGCTCGTTATCGTGGCATTTTTGAAAATGCGATCGAGGGGATTTTTCAGTCCACACCCGATGGGCGCTATCTGAGTGCTAATGCCGCGCTTGCCAAGCTGTACGGCTATAATTCGCCCGAAGCACTGATCGCCGCCCTGACTGATATTGAGCATCAGCTTTATGTGGATCCCACTCGCCGCGCTGAGTTCAGCCGTCTTGTGCAAGCTCATGGAACAATCGCAGACTTTGAGTCGCAGGTGTATCGCAAAGATGGCAGCACTATCTGGGTTTCAGAGAATGCCCGCGCTGTATATAGCGCACAAGGCGAACTGTTGTATTACGAAGGCACGGGTGAAGACATCACCGAGCGCAAGCAAGCAGAACTTGCCTTGCAACAGAGCGAAGCCCGTTACCGTGCGGTGGTAGAAGATCAGACCGAAATGATCGATCGTTTTTTGCCCGATGGCACCATCACCTTTGTAAACGATGCGTACTGCCGTGGTTATGGGAAAACGCGGGAAGAATTGATTGGGCAAAACTTTATCCTCTTGTCGCCGGAACATGCACAAGAAGACATTCGCCGCAAAATCGCCTCACTTAACCACGACTGCCCAGCTATCACGTCAGACCAATTGTTTATCACGCCAGAAGGGGAGGTTCGGTGGCACCAGTGGACCGATCGCATCTTGTTTGGTGAGCAGGGAAATGTGGTTGAGCTGCAAGCAACTGGACGAGACATTACCGAGCAGAAGCAGGCAGAGCAGGCACTCCGGGAAAGTGAGGCAAAAAACAGTGCTTTGCTCCATGCCGTCCCAGACTTTTGGATTCGACACCATCGAGACGGCACCAATCTAGACTGCAAGACCGATAAAGCCGATGAATTAGCATTGCCGCTTGACCAGTTGATTGGCAGAAAATTTCAGGAATATTTACCACCGCAGTTGGCGCAAGAGCGTCTGCACTATATCGAACTCACCCTGGAAACAAGCGAAGTCCAAACCTTTGAATACCAGATTGAAATCAACGGCGAATGGCGTGTGCAAGAATCGCGGATGGTCGTTTGCGGCAAGGATGAGGTGCTCGCGATCGAACGCAACATTACCGATCGCAAACAAGCTGAAGCCCGATTGCAACAGCAAGCAGAGCGCGATCGACTACTTGGCACGATCGCACTGCACATTCGCCAATCGCTTGACCTCGAAGAAATACTTCAGCGCACGGTGGCAGAAGTGCGTCAGTTTTTACAAACCGATCGAGTGCTGATCTACCGCTTTGCGCCTGGTCGAGAAGGCACGCTCGTTGCTGATGCTGTCGTACCAGAGTGGAATATTCATACCGATAACAGTCCGCACTACGTCTGGTATCACGATCGCACGGCTCTCTACAATCAGGGCAAAACCTACATCGTGAACGATACGGCTCAATTGGGGCTACCTGACGACTATTTAGAGATCATGCAGCGGTTGCATATCAAAGCCAAGGTGGTCGTGCCGATTATGCAGGGCGACCAACTGTGGGGCATCCTGGCTGTGCATCAATGCTCTGGCACCCGTCAGTGGAAGCCGTTTGAAGTGGCTTTGCTAGAACCATTGGCAACCCAGGTGGCGATCGCGATTCAGCAATCGCAGTTATTCAGCCAGGTGCAGCAGCAGGCACAGCGCGAACAACTGCTGAACCAGATTAGTCAAACCATCAACTCCAGGCTGGATGCTAACTACATTTTGCAAGAAATCGCTAATCTGACGGGTGCCTCTTTTCATGTCGATCGCGTGCTGATTCTCACCATTGCAGAAGAAGCCTACGTGCGAAACGAATGGCGTGCCGACGACCAGGTGATTTCTCAACTTAGTCTCAGAGTGCCGCTGTCAGAGTGGCCCGACTTGCTGGATGCACGCTCAGACTTCCACCAGCGCCGGGTGTTTCATGCCCCTGATTACAGCCAGGAAGGCTGGACTGAAACCCGTCAGCAGCAAGTCGAACAGGGGCAAACTGTTTCTGTCCTGGCTTCTCCAATTTTGATTCACGGTCAGTTGTTTGGGTCGATCGCACTCCAAACCACAACCCACCGTCGTGTCTTCACGGATGAAGAGATTCAACTACTTCAACGCATTGCCGATCAAGCCGCGATCGCCATCTCCAACGCCCAAAGCTACGAGCGCTTAGAACACCTCGTCAAAGAACGCACGCAGGAATTAGAGCATGAAAAACTGCTTTCTGAAGCCGCAAACCGGGCAAAGAGCGAGTTTCTGGCAACGATGAGCCACGAGCTACGCACTCCGCTCAACGCCATCCTGGGCTTGTCGCAACTCTTAGAGCAGCAAATCTTTGGCACGTTGAATGTCAAGCAGACAGAATACGTCAGCCATATCCACAGCAGCGGTCAACACCTGCTATTGCTGATTAACGATATCCTGGATCTGGCAAAAGTTGAATCTGGGCAAGACACCCTGAACCTGATTTCCATCAACGTTTTAGACCTGTGTAGCTACTGCCTTACCCTGGTGCGCGAACAGGCATACGATCGCGGCTTGCAGCTTAACAGCCAGTTTGATCACGCGGTCAGCACCTGCATGGCAGACGAACGACGACTGAAGCAAATTCTGATCAATCTATTGTCGAATGCCATCAAATTCACGCCAAAAGGTACTGTCTCGCTGATCGTCCAGAAGCGACCTCACGGTACTGCCTTTACGATCGCCGATACAGGCATCGGCATTGCAGCAGACCAACTCCCGCTTTTGTTCATGCCGTTCTCGCAGTTAGACAGCCAGTTGAATCGTCACTATGCGGGGACGGGCTTGGGGTTGGCACTTTCGCGGAACCTGGCTCGACTGCATGGTGGTGACATTACCGTCACGTCGAGCTTAGGATCAGGTAGCCGATTTACGCTCTACCTGCCTGATCCCCAAGTGGCAGAAGCAGCTTCCCCCTTAGACTTGCCCGCCTCCCCCACTGCCAAAGAACTGTATGCTAAACCCTGGTCATCGCAGCGCATTCTGCTTGTGGAAGACGATCCCTGTAGCGCGATCGTGTTGCAAGACTACCTACACGCCTTTGGGCACCAGGTCGAGCATTTGACCGATGGCGATCGTTTTTTAGAAGCTGTACACCAATTACAGCCCCATCTCGTACTGCTGGACGTACAGCTAGGAAGCGGTCGCACGGGGCTAGAGCTGCTAGCCGAACTCCGCACCCAACCGAAGCTGCAACACATTCCGGTCATTATGGTTACAGCAATGGCGATGGCTGGCGATCGTGAGAAATTTATCGCTGCTGGCGCAAACGCCTATCTCAGCAAACCAGTGGCAATCAAAGAGCTTGAACAACTGCTCTTGCAATACTTTTGAGCCTGGTGGGTGTCTTTAGGACGGCTCACCGTTGATCACCAACCGCCAACCATTCCGATGTCGCTCTAACCCCAATACTTTTCGGTTCGGGGGCAAGGGGTAAAGGGAAAGACGTGAGTTTCAGCCCGCTCCCGTTCCCCTTTTCCCCCTTAACCGAGAGGTATTGGCTCTAAACCCAGTCCATCTGTACCGTTTTGTGTGTCACCCATGCATTCTGCGTATAACATGGCTCACATCAAATCATGCTGTGGGGGGCTTGCACGATGACAACGAGTCAGTTGGATGAAGGAACAAAATCTGGACAGGGTTCAGGTAGCATCTGGCGACGATCGCGTGTCGTTCACTTGTGCTATCGTACCTTGCTGCGATCAGGCGTTGCAGGCTGCTGGGTGTTGGGTGGTTGGGCGATCGTCACCCTCACCACTACCGCAGGTCAAGCGCAACAGGT
This sequence comes from Lyngbya sp. HA4199-MV5, assembly GCA_019359375.1. GTDB lineage: Bacteria > Cyanobacteriota > Cyanobacteriia > Leptolyngbyales > Leptolyngbyaceae > Stenomitos. Next base: position 118,329 of record JAHHHL010000005.1, on the reverse strand, counting down.
TGTTCCTTTACCGCCGCCGCCCACCGTTTCTGTGCCAGGATTATCATCTCCTGGCAGTCTCAACTCAACGCCACTGCCCGGTAACGAAACGGTTTTTCTGGCACCTGTAAACCGTCCAGGAGTCACCCTGAGCCAGTACACCGTCTATGTAAATGGAGATAGCCCTTACCTCTTGCAGCAAGTGCAGGCGATCGAACCCAGTGCCTCAGTGCAGCGCTACCAGGGGCAGTCAGTCATTCAAGCTGGCACCTTTGACAATGAAGCCAGCGCTCAACGGCAAATAGCTGCCCTCAATTCTCAGGGCATTATGGCTGAACTGGCGACCAATGTAGGGGGCAGTACCGTTCCCTCTAACTCAGTGACCACCAGCCGTTTTGTCGTCGTCATTCCAGGCAGCCAAAAAGATCTTCCTGTCTTGGCAGATCGGGTGATTCGGATGGGCATCCGTCAAGAAGCGATTCAAGAGAAAAGCGCCCCGTTCGGACCCCATCTAGAAATTGGTCCCTTTGCACAACACAGCGATGCGAAGAAGATTAGCCAGTTTCTTAATGGCGGCGGGCTGGATTCGCTGGTCTACTACAATCGGTAGCGCTTTGCACTGGTAAGGATCATGGATTGATGAAGCTGTCATTCTTGGCGTAGGGACGTGGCATGCGGTAGATAGTCCTTGCCGTCGTTCAGAGACCTCTGCCACATGCCGCGCCCGTACAACGAAAACTCTGAGGTTGTCGAAGTGATTTCATTCGCAATCCTGAGTTGTTGCAGGGCGGCGATCGCCATCTCTACCCCTGGTCAGTTGTCGTGGCTTCAGGCAGATGCGGTACATTCGTGGCGGGTCATACATCCACGATGCAGCCTTGATGCATCATTGCGGAGATCTCAGCCTTGACAGCGTTAACAAGAACTCAGGCAATTCAGCAAATTGTAGTGACAGCGGCTCAGATGCAAGCGATCGAAGCCCGCCTCTTTGCCGCAGGGATGCCCGTTGCAGCGCTCATGGAAAAGGTCGCGGGACGCATTGCACATCGAGTCCAAGCGCTCCACCCCGATCGACACAAACATATTGGCGTGCTGGTTGGTCCCGGGCATAACGGTGGCGATGCTCTGGTTGTGGCACGCGAATTGCATTTCAAAGGCTACACGGTTTCGCTGTACAGCCCGTTTTCCAAACTTAAAGAATTGATGGCACAGCATCAACGCTACTGTCAAAGCCTGAGTATCCCCGTTGTTGAAACGGTAGAAGCCCTACAAGACTGTGATGTTTTAATCGATGGCGTGTTTGGGTTTGGGTTGGAGCGATCGCTCAACGACGAAATCGCGGATGCTGTCAACCAAATCAACCTGTGGTCGCAGCCTGTAATCAGTATCGATCTTCCTTCAGGCATCCATACGGATACAGGAGCCGTCTTAGGGACGGCAATCTGTGCCACTCACACCCTTTGCCTTGGTCTCTGGAAACAAGGACTGCTGCAAGATCAGGCGCTTGCTTACGTGGGCACCGCTGAACTCATTGATTTTGATGTGCCCCTGGCAGAGGTGTGGGATGTGCTGGGCAACCCTCCGGCTATACGACGTATCACGTCAGAACAGGCGATCGCACACCTGCCGCTTAGCCGTCCCGCAGAGACGCACAAGTACAAGATGGGACACGTATTGCTTATCTGTGGCTCCCGTCGCTATGCGGGCGGTGCCTTGCTCACTGCCCTGGGCGCGCGTGCCAGTGGCGTGGGCATGCTGTCGATCGCAGTCCCCCAAACACTGAAAGCAACGCTCACAGCCCAGTTACCGGAAGCACTGGTATGGGGTTGTCCTGAATCCGAGACGGGTGCCATTGCCCAATTGCCTGATGAAATCGATCTGAGTGCCTACCATGCGATCGCTTGTGGTCCTGGACTAACAATGGATGCCAGTGCGGTTGTACAACAGGTCTTGAGCCAAAATCACCCGCTCGTCCTGGATGCAGATGGTTTGAATATTCTTGCCGAGATGGGCACTATGCCAACGCTACAGGCACGGCAAGCAACAACAGTCATCACGCCACACCTAGGCGAATTTAAACGGCTCTTCCCTGATCTGGCAGACCCCATCCCTTGTCGGGTTACAGCGGCTCAAGCGGCAGCGGCAAACTCTGGCGCGATCGTGTTGCTCAAAGGGGCACGAGTGGCGATCGCCAATTCTGAAGGTCTCGTCTGGATTAATCCTGACAGTACGGCTGCCCTTGCCCGTGGTGGTAGTGGGGATGTGTTGACTGGTCTGCTTGGCGGCTTGGTCGCTCAGAAAATCGCCAGTGGAGCCTCATCTTCCGAGTCCATACTCAATTGCGTGCAGGCTGGTGCTTGGTGGCATGCTCAGGCAGGCATAACAGCTATGCAAGAGCGCACCGTCTTGGGCGTTGATGCCTTCACGCTGTCGCAATATCTGATTCCGGCGCTACAGCAGGCTTTGTATCAAGCATGAGAACGGTGAGGCTAACACAAGCCGTGAGATTTTTACCGCACCATTCAGCGTCTGAAAGCCAACTCCAGAAAGCTGTACTGAGACATTTTGGATAGCCCACAGGCTTTTGCTACTGAAAGGCTACATCCTCAAATGAGCTTTTGCGTGAGGTGTCGGGTATATTAAGTGCAATTGAGAGTTGCGATCGATCATTAGAGTGCTGTTGTGAAGTTGGTTCAGCTAACCGCTCGTACATTCACAGAGATCCTACATTCATAGAGAGTGGTCTAGCATTCGTCTAAATGAAAATGGCTTCATGCAACTGTTTGGCTCACTCCTTGTTGGCTCACGTATTGCAGCGTGTCTTCAACTTGCAGTGCATCTTCAATCGTGCTAATCCTCTTCAACTCTTTTCAAAAACCTCCCGTCCGGGAAAAGGATGGAGAGTGAGAATATCTCTAAGGGGGCGTTTGCTCCTACTGCTGTGATCCATTGGTTTTTCTACCAAGCAAGCCCTTACCTATGGCAAAACCCGCTAAAATCAGCTTCTCCAACGGTTTAGTTGCAGAGTCAATTCGGCTCAAAACGCCAGCAGAGCTTACAATTGGTTTGCATCAATTGGGGTTAGAGGGACGGCACCCAGCACTGGTATTGATTGGTGGAGCCAGTAAGCTAAGTGAAACAGACTTTCATCGGTTGCAAAAGCTGTTCGTTGAGGTATTAGCGCCTTTAGCGCAAAAGTGGCAGGCCGTGGTTATCGATGGCGGCACGGATGCGGGTGTCATGCGCTTAATGGGGCAGGCTCGGTCAGCTATTGGTGCCAGCTTTCCACTGGTTGGGGTCACGCCATCAGGTCTGGCAACACTGCCAGCGAAAGCGGCTAAGGCTTTAGAAGCGGCACCGCTAGAACCCCACCATACTCACTTCATCCTCGTACCTGGCTCCAGTTGGGGCGACGAGTCGATGTGGATTGCTAAAATTGCCAGCGCGATCGCCGATGCCGCGTCGGTGACCGTATTAATCAATGGCGGCGAAATTACGTGGAAAGATGCCTCCCAGAGCGTGAAGGCAGACCGATCGATTATTGTGATTGCAGGCACTGGGCGCACGGCTGATGTCATAGCGGCAGCTCTCTACGGCGCTTCTGCGGATGAGCGAGCAGACCCATTGGTGGCTTCCGGTTTGGTACGCGCGATCGATCTCGAAGCGGGAGCCGACACCCTTGCTGCCATTATTGAGGACATTTTTGCGGCTAAACGCTAATATGCTCCCAGACCCGCGATCGCTAGCAGGGATTTGACATGTCGGACACCGCACCCAGCCCAACACCTCGCAGTCGGAACCAGATTCTTGAAGACGCATGGCTTCGCTTTGCCAAGTACGACCAGAATGCATCCATTGCTCAAAAGCGCTTCATTCAGCAACGACGCTGGATTCTGATTTTGGGAGTTGCAGCCACAACGCTGGGTGTCACCTATTCTGTGATTGAAAAAAAAATACCCAATTGGATTTTGCCGCCAGGGATGGAAGAGCAGCAATTTCTGCACCTGCTGCATTTTCCAGTTTTAGCCGTGCCAATTATTCTCGGTGTGCTGGTCGCGATTTCTGTGAAGTTCAACATGGGCATCAGTTGGGTCATGCTCCGCAGCAGCGCCGAAGCCATTAAAAAGGAGATTTACCGCTATCGGATGCAGGTCGGCGAGTATAACCCCGCAAAACTGACTTCAGCCGAATCACGCGATATTCGTCTGGCACGCGCTCTCAAGCTGGTCAGCAAGCGATTGATGCAAACCCCAGTCAATCAAACTGATCTGCTAGCCTACGAAAAACAAACCCTTCCACCCCAAAACGGCACACCTGAAGGCGATGATGGCTTTAGTGATTTAAACGCTGAGCAATATCTCGCATGGCGGGTTGATGACCAGTTTAACTATTACCAAAAAAAAGCGGCTCGACTGGGTAAAGGGTTGCGTCGCTTTCAACTGGTGATCTTTTTTCTGAGCGCTGTGGGAACGTTGCTGGCTGGGTTGGGATTCGATGTTTGGATCGCCGTCAGTAGTGCATTAGCGGCGGCTGTTACGGCGTACCTGGAATTTAGACGAGTGGAAACGAACGTTGTGTCATGCAATATCTCGGCGGCTGATCTATACGACATTCGCGTGTGGTGGCATGCCCTCTCGCCTGAAGCTCGCACTCAGCGGGTCAATATTGAAACCCTGGTTGCGAGTACTGAAGCCGTCTTGCAAACTGAAAACGCAGGCTGGCTGCAAGAAATGCGCGAGGCACTGTCTGAAATCTATGGTGACAAGAAAGATAAAGAAACTCACGACAGTGGCAAACTGCTAGATGAGGTTAGCCCTGCACTTCAGCCTAACTCGATCGCAGGCATTCCTGAAAAAGAATCGCCGACGCTGAGTTCCCCAATCGTAGAAGCGCCCTCGGAAGCGCCTCCGGTGACCCCAAACGCCTCTTCAGATTCAGTGCCACCCCAGAAAGATGCGATCGCTTCCCCCTCATCTGAAGCGGATGACTCCTCAAAAGCGTCAGAACCAGAACTTGGGGTTGATATGACCGATCCAACTGCTGCCGAAGCGGTGCGCTAGGGCGCGTCATCCATTCAGCTCCGAAACTTTGCGGTATCAGTATGATCGCGCCCATCCCAACACACAAAGCTAGGGGTTGGAACCTTTGCTGCAATTGATGTGTAGTCGTAGTTGATGACAGCCCCTAGTTAGTCACTTCTGTAGCTCGAAGGCTCGAAGCTGGTTCTGAATGCGAGTGCGATCGCTCATCGCTGGTTGAAAATCAGGCTTAATGGTAAGCGCCCGCTCTAGCGACTGGATAGCATCTGAATACTGCTTCAATTCGTAAAGTGCGCGTCCTCGCCAGTACCAGGCTGTATAACTGACAGCGTTCAGCTCGATCGCCCGGTCAAAACAGGCGATTGCCTCCTGGTAGCGTTTCAACTGCATGAAGACACCCCCCAAACAGCAGCAAATATCCACAGCATCGGGGTTCAGCTTCAGCGCTTGCTGGTACGACGAAATCGCCTCTTCATGCCGCTCTAGCCCATAGAGAACGTTACCTCGCCACCGCCAAAGGTTAGCATCATCCGCACGCAACACGCGCGCCTGCTCATACATCTGCAACGCTTCTGCATGACGCTTTTGCTTCTCCAGGGTGCGTCCTTCCCAGATCAGGCGATCGTAGTTGTCACGGTTGGTTGCAGCAGGTTTGCTGTGCTCAGCCGGAGGCACGGTAATGACCGTCTCATCCGAGCGGTGCTCGATTCTGGGCGCACTGACGATCGTGTCCTCTGGCGTTTCAGCTAAAGCAACAGTCACCCTTTCTGGCAATCTAGGTTTACTGATGATGGTTGGTTCTGGCTCTGGCAGAGGTGCGATCGCGGGAGTTGATTCCGAGTGCAGACGATGCTTGTAGTCGTCCAGCACATGCTGAAAATCGGGTGCTTTGAGGTCAAGTGCAGGCACGCCAGAGTGCTCCATTGATGCAACCGTCGCGTCACTGTCGTCTAACAGCGCTGCATCGCCAGACTTAAGCTGTTGTAGTACGCGCCTGCGACCCTCCACTGCCTCTTGAAAATCAGGCTTTAGCTGCATCGCCCGATCGTAGGACGCGATCGCGGCTTCTTGCTGCTGGAGGCTTTCCAACAAGCGTCCCCGGTCATACCACGCCCAGTAATTATCTGGCTGAAGCTGCACCACCCTGTAGTAGGAAGCAACCGCTTCTTCATAGCGGAGTAGCTTTTCTAGAACGGTGCCTCGCTTGAACCATACAACATGGTCATCCGGCTGGATTTCAACCACCCGGTCATACGCCAGCACCGCCTCTTCATAGTGCTGCAAATTGTCCAACGCCATCCCGCGCATAAACCACGCCAGGGCATCGTCCGGGTTGAGCGCAATCGCACGTTCGCAAGCAGTCAACGCCTCATCATAATGCTGAAGATGATAGAGCGTATCAACCCGTCGCAACTGGCTTAAAAGCTGCTTGCGGCTGTCAACCGCCAATTGAAAATCAGGCTTCAACTGCACGGCACGATCATACGAGGCGATCGCATCATCTGACTGCTGCAACTGTTCTAGCGCTTTACCCCGATCGTGCCATCCCCAGTAGTTATCGGGCTGGAGTTGCACCACGCGCTCAAATGAATGCAAGGCTTCCTGATAATCCTGAAGCTGCACACAAGCGGCACCACGCTTGTACCACGCCAGATAATCCTCAGGGTGAAGCTGTACGACCCGATCGTAAGACGCAATGGCATCCTCAAAGCGCTTGAGATTTTCCAGTGCCATGCCTCGCTTAAACCAGGCGATATCATCATCCGGTTTAGCTTGGATGACGCGATCGTAGGCAACGATGGCTTCTTTATAGCGCTGACGTTGAAACAGGTCGTCACCCCGTTCTAACCAGGCGAGATGCCCATCAAAGCTAATGATGGTTGGCTCTGCCAGTACCGAAGCAACAGGGGCAGTGCTTGTTAGCGACCGGAGTGCCTCTAGCGCCTCTGTAGCGGATTCGTAGCGTTGGCGAAAGTCGTAGCGCACCATCGTATCCAGAATGTTGGCAAATTCTGAACTCACCTGTACCTGGTCACGCCAGATAATTTCGCTCGTTTTTGGATCTTCCCGCAGCTTTTTGGGATAGATGCCCGTCAAACACTGAATGCCCATCATGCCAACCGCATAGACATCACTGCTAAAGCGCGGCTTCCCAGCCAACTGTTCGTTCGGCATGTAGCCAGAAGACCCAACGGCGATCGTGATACTGGCATCATGCGTGTCCAGCACCTGTGCCTCAATTTGTTTGACGGCTCCAAAATCGATGAGAAAGAGACGGCGATCGCTCGTTTGCCGAATCAAGTTTGAGGGCTTAATGTCACGATGCACCACCTGTTGCTGATGCACAAATTCTAGAACCGCCAACAGATCTTGCAGCAGGTGAATCACTTCCAGCTCAGCAAGCTGTGGTTGCAGTTTCAGGGCTTGACTCAGCACCTGCCCTTCGATAAACTCTTGTACAAGATAAAAATCCTGCGCCTCTTCAAAGTGAGCGAATAGCCGAGGAATTTGTTCATGGCTTCCCAGGGCATATAGCACCTCAGCTTCCGTGTCGAACAAGCGTCTGGCTGCTTGCAACGCTTCTGGATCGCTCATCCTGGGCTTGAACTGTTTCACCACGCAAGGAGGCTTGCCAGGGAGATGCAAATCGCTGGCTAGGTACGTCTGCCCAAAGCCGCCACCACCTAAGTGGCGAGCAATCTGGTAACGTCCCCCAAGAATTTTGCTCAGCATAGGTCACGAGAGCTTTAGATAGAGAGCTTCAGAGTGCCGAAAACCACCTGATCATTATGCAGAGGAAGTTCTTCATCATTAGTAACAGTTTCAACGGCACGCCATCATCCGTAGCCGTTCCAGCTTGTTCTTAGATTTATAGTCAAGTCGCGTTGCCAGCTACGAAAATTCACTTAAGTCGCTTCACACAGATTAAAGCGACGATGCAAGATGCTTGCTAATCTGCAAAAACGCGTCAGGATGAGCAAGCATTGCGATCGTCATAGTAGATGACTGTCTGTGCAAAGCAGCAGGACATTTAGATGAAAAGCATGTAATGGATGCAAAGCATATAAAAAGTGAAAAGAAGGCAAAAGGGTGAAGCGAACATGCGATCGCCCCACCCGTCATTCTTACAAGGATGCACTGAACTTTTTGATTAATAAAGTTAACTCTAGCCAGGAATTTGAGTTAGCAGTGGCTCTAGCCAGGGTTGAAACTGGTCACGGCGGAACACTTGCGCTCGACGGCGATAATCAAACCGCAACAGGCTGGGAATGCCATGCTTGCGAACACACTCTCTCAGCCACGAAGCAACTCCCTGACCTTCTTCCGGTACCATTTCTGCCTGGAAGGGACCATACATCAAGACCAGCAGACTGTGTGCTTGAAGAGGGGCATCGCGTTCAATTAGCTTAGTTAAGCTTGGGTGAGTTGAACGGGATTGACTCGCCATTCTTACTTCAGTGTCTTCTCGGCTAACGCGCTCTCGTAGCGTTTTCGTTATCTCGCGTTGCGTGGTCGATACACTGTATTCTTGATTTGACTCTCTGGGTGACTGGCGACGAGTTCGTCTCTGGGTCATAAAACTCCTAGTTTGAATGGGCTAAAGCAGCCAGACCTTCCTGTAGAGTTGCAGAGTAAGGAAGAGCACTGACTGGAAAACTTAACAAAGCTATTTGCTGTTGTAGCAATCCGCTTACTTAGATAGTAACTATTTTTTACGAAGACGGCAATTCTTTGGGTGTAAAACTCTGCTTGTGGAAGCGCTTTTTGTGGTACTGCAAAGACAAATGGCGATAGCCCTGGTGGCTGTCATCAATCTCAGCCAGAATCCTAATGATAAAAAGGCTACAGCCCTAGCCTATTTTTTGGGGCGGGCGCGGTCAGGCTGATGCTGCAAGGGTCTACTCATTTCATTAATTGATGACGCGCCCTAAGACCTGAACGCTTCTTTAAGGATTGTGAATGAAATCACTTCGACAACCTCAGCCTTTTCGTTGTACGGGCGCGGCATGCGGCAGATGTCTCTGGGGGAAGGCAAGGATTTTCTACTGCATGCCACGCCCCGACGCAGAGAATGACCTTAATCAATCTGTGATCCTACAGAGTGCTCAAATGGCTTGACTGGGCGCAACCGAAATGACAAAACCTGTTAATTATTGTAAACAGAAACGTCTGTAAGCTATAGAGACTGGTGATAGCTCACTAATAGGCTTGATGTTCAGTCGGCTTAGAAGGATACAGTTTTCTAGTTTCTGATAAGTTAGCTTGAGTAATCCCATTTTTGTAAGTAAACGGTAGCACTATGACTGTCTGCGAATACAGGGCAGGTCTAGAGGGTATTCCCGCAACTCAGTCCAGCATTAGTTTTGTGGATGGACAGCGCGGTGTTTTAGAGTATCGCGGCATTGGCATTGAGGAATTAGCTGCCAAGGGCAATTTCCTGGAGACAGCCTATCTTCTCATTTGGGGTGACTTGCCGACCAAAGAAGAATTAGAGCTATTCGAGTATGAAATTACGTATCATCGGCGACTGAAGTACCGGATTCGCGACATGATGAAGTGCTTTCCTGAAAGCGGTCATCCGATGGACGCTTTGCAAGCCTGTGCGGCTGCTTTAGGACTTTTTTACTCTCGTCGGGCGCTGGATGACCCAACGTATATCCGTGAGGCGGTTGTCAGGCTGTTGGCAAAGATTCCCACGATGGTGGCAGCGTTTCAACTGATGCGCAAAGGGAATGACCCTGTGCAGCCCCGCGATGATCTGGGCTATGCGGCGAATTTTCTTTACATGCTGAATGAACGGGAACCCGATCCATTTCCGGCTCACATTTTTGATGTGTGTTTGATGCTGCATGCAGAGCATACGATTAATGCGTCTACCTTTTCGGCTTTAGTAACGGCTTCGACGTTGACGGATCCTTACGCCGTAGTTGCTTCTGCTGTTGGTACGCTGGCGGGTCCGCTTCACGGGGGAGCCAATGAAGAAGTGATTGTCATGCTCGAAGAGATTGGCACGGTTGAAAATGTACGCCCCTGGCTGGAGAAGCAGCTTGCTCAAAAGGGTAAGATTATGGGCTTTGGTCATCGTGTCTATAAAGTGAAAGACCCGCGTGCAACAATTTTGCAGCAATTAGCAGAACAACTGTTTGAGAAGTATGGGCGTGATGAATACTACGATGTGGCAGTTGAGCTAGAAAGGGCGGTTGAAGACAATCTGGGACATAAGGGGATTTATCCGAATGTGGATTTTTATTCTGGTCTGGTGTATCGCAAGTTAGGCATTCCCTCTGATTTGTTTACACCTGTGTTTGCCATTTCTCGCACGGCTGGCTGGCTGGCTCATTGGAAAGAGCAACTGAACGAGAATCGGATTTTCCGCCCGACTCAGATTTACACGGGGCTGCATGAAGCGACGTATGTGCCGATCGAACACCGCTAACGTCGATGATCGTGCTTCCTTTTGACGCGTGAAGCATGTTTGTGCGGGTGGGCATGATGGGCGGCACCCCTCTTGCCTGATCACGATACTCTTGCCACCATGTTGTCAGTGACGATTTTCAGGAACTCCAGCCCTCAGAACTAAGAGTCTGGGGGCTTCTTTATGTTTGAGGATCAGGGGTACGGTAACGCCCACAGATTGGAAGGGGATTTGGCTACTACTGTATTTGGCTGTTACCAGGGTTCGCAGTGCTTACACACAGAGCAGCGATCTGCCTTTGATGCATCTATGCCCTAACCTCGGATTTATCTATAGCAGTTTTCGATCGTGCAGCAGCGATCCAGCGATATACTGAGGACGCACAGCAATGTAACAGCCTTGTTACCGAGAAACCAGCAAGCTGTAATGTCTTAGTTGATCATGCAGCGCTAGCCTTACGAGGTTTCTTATCGCTGTTGGTTAAGGTTAATGATGGATTACTGAGTAAGAACTCAAATCAGGTAAGCGATGAACTCAGGCATAGACTTACAAGAAGTGTTTATCCAGTCCCTAACCGATCTGGGACTCCCCATTGGTGTTGCAAAAGCGATTTGGATGCCCTTACCAATGCTACTGATGCTGGTGGGTGCTACGGTCGGCGTGCTGGTTGTGGTGTGGCTAGAGCGGAAGATTTCAGCCGCAGCGCAGCAGCGGATCGGTCCTGAGTATATTGGTCCGCTAGGTGTATTGGCTCCGGTGGCTGATGGCTTAAAACTGGTCTTTAAAGAGGACGTTGTACCCGCGAATTCGGATGCCTTGCTCTTTACGCTTGGTCCAGTGATTGTCGTCATTCCAGTTTTTCTGTCTTACCTGATTGTGCCGTTTGGTCAAAATCTGGTGGTGACGGATGTTGGCATGGGCGTGTTTTTGTGGATTGCGCTGTCGAGCGTGGCACCGATCGGTCTACTAATGTCGGGCTATGCCTCTAATAACAAGTATTCGTTGCTTGGTGGCTTACGCGCGGCGGCTCAATCAATCAGTTATGAGATCCCGTTAGCGCTTTCTGTGCTGGCGATCGCGATGATGTCCAATTCGTTGAGTACGATCGATATTGTGCAACAGCAGTCTGGCTACGGCATTCTGGGCTGGAACATTTGGCGACAACCCGTTGGTTTTGTCATCTTCTGGATTGCAGCGCTGGCGGAATGTGAGCGGATGCCGTTTGACCTCCCAGAAGCGGAGGAAGAACTCGTAGCAGGCTATCAAACTGAATATTCAGGGATGAAGTTTGCGTTGTTCTATCTGGGTTCCTATGTCAATCTTGTCCTATCGGCGCTGTTAGTAGCTGTACTCTATCTGGGTGGCTGGGATTTTCCGATTCCGCTGACGATCGTTGCCGATGTGCTGGGAATTGATGAATTCAATCCAATTTTCCAGATCATTACCGCTTCGCTCGGCATTACGATGACTGTACTCAAAGCTTACTTATTGGTCTTTCTAGCGATTTTGTTGCGCTGGACGGTTCCTCGCGTGCGGATCGATCAATTGTTAGATTTAGGCTGGAAGTTTCTGTTGCCCATCTCGTTGGTTAATTTACTATTGACGGCAGCCCTCAAACTTGCTTTTCCGTTCGCGTTTGGCGGCTAAGTCCGAAAGGATAAAGGCTTAAGGCTCAAGGCTAAAAGCATGGGTAACGCCTCCTTATCCTCTATCGTTGATCCTTTATCCTTCCAAAAAGAGTCTTATGCTGAAGTTCCTCAAACAAGTCAGTGACTACACCAAAGAAACCGTTCAGGCGGCAAAGTATATCGGGCAGGGTCTGGCTGTGACGTTTGATCACATGCAGCGCCGCCCCGTAACGGTACAGTACCCTTACGAAAAGCTGATTCCGTCAGAACGCTTTCGGGGACGCATTCATTTTGAGTTTGATAAGTGTATTGCGTGCGAGGTCTGTGTGCGGGTTTGTCCGATTAACCTGCCTGTCGTGGATTGGGAATTCAGTCCTGAAACCAAAAAGAAAAAGCTCAATCACTACAGTATTGACTTTGGGGTCTGCATTTTTTGCGGTAACTGCGTGGAGTACTGCCCTACTAATTGCCTATCGATGACGGAAGAATACGAGCTTTCGACCTACGATCGCCACGAGCTGAACTACGATAACGTGGCACTCGGTCGCTTGCCATACAAAGTTACCGAAGACCCGATGGTGACTCCACTCAGAGAGTTTGCCTACCTGCCAAAGGGCGTTGTCGAGCCGCATGGGTTGCCAGCAGGTTCGCGTCGGGCAGGCTTGCGTCCCGAAGAAATTGTCGAAACGGAGAAATAGCTGTCCGTTGTCAGTCGTTAGCGCTTGGTTGAGTATTCCCTTGACCGAACGCTGAGCGCTGAACGCTGATAGCTCCTACATAAGGAGACTGATCCCTGTGAATTTAGCTGAAGGCGTACAAATTGTTTCGTTTGGTCTCTTGTCTCTGATGGCGATCGGGGCAGCATTAGGCGTTGTCTTGTTATCAAACATTGTGTACTCGGCGTTTCTGCTGGGTGGAGTGTTTATTAGCATTGCGGGGCTGTATCTGTTGCTCAATGCTGATTTCGTAGCAACGGCTCAGGTTCTGATTTACGTCGGCGCGGTCAACGTGCTGATTCTGTTTGCCATCATGCTGGTGAACAAGCGACAAGATTTTGTACCCGTGTCGAGAGCGTGGATTCGACGGGGTGCAACGGCGCTGGTGTGTGCGGGACTGTTTGCGCTGTTAAGCGTCATGGTGGTATCGACACCGTGGGCATTTTCTACTGGCGTAGCAGCCGGTAATAGCTCGATCGTGACCATCGGTAAGCACTTTTTTACGGACTTTCTGCTGCCCTTTGAATTGGCATCGGTGCTGCTGTTGATGGCGCTGATTGGAGCCATTATGCTGGCGCGACGAGAACTCCTGCCCGATGATGCCGTAGCACCGCTTCAACAGCCTGCATTGACGCTGCCAGAACGTCCCCGCGAGTTGATTTCGGTTGGACCCGGCGCACCAGAAGCAACGATCGCCCGTTCACCCTCTGAGCAGAACAATTAGGTCGGTAGTCTATGAGGTAGTTTATGCAACTTCAATATTTTCTGATTGTGGCGGCGGCTCTCTTTTGCATTGGTATTTTTGGCTTGATTACCAGCCGCAATGCTGTCCGGGTGCTAATGTCGGTTGAGCTAATGCTGAATGCGGTCAACCTCAACCTCATGGCGTTTTCAAACTACCTGGATGCCCAAGATGTGAAGGGACAAGTTTTTACGACGTTTGTGATTGCGATCGCGGCGGCAGAAGCAGCGGTTGGCTTGGCGATCGTGCTTGCCATCTATCGCAACCGGGATACAGTGGATATGGAGCAGTTCAATCTGCTGAAATGGTAGTTGGTAGTTGTTGGTTGTTAGTTGTTAGTTGTTAGGAGATTTCCAGCCATTAAATTACCTTTGTAGTGTGGGCACCTTGCCCGCGACGCGAGCGAGACGCTCGCACTACAGGTAAATTTTTATCTAGAAATCACCTTACCTGCTCATCGACTGCCTACTAAGAACTAAAAACTAAAAACTAAAAACCATCTAACGTGCAACTAAAGCAGGTCATCATTGCTCACAAAGCTGGCGATTTAATGAGCCGACGCTGGGCAGAAACGTGTGCCAAACAGCTTGAAAGTCGGGGTTGCAAAGTCTTGATGGGTCCCAGTGGACCAAAAGATAATCCGTATCCTGTTTTTCTGGCTTCGGTAACACAACCGATCGACCTGGCGATCGTGCTGGGTGGCGACGGCACGGCGCTTTCTGCTGCCCGTAATCTCGCTGCCGACTGCATTCCAATTTTGGCGGTGAATGTGGGTGGGCATTTAGGCTTTCTAACCGAGTCGTTGGATGACTTTGAACGCTCCGAACAGGTCTGGGATCGCCTGTTGGAAGATCGCTTTGCGGTACAGCAGCGCATGATGCTGCAAGCGGGTATTTTTGAGGGCAATCGCACCAACTTGAAACTGGTGAGCGATCGCTACCTGGCGTTGAATGAGATGTGCATCAAGCCTGCGTCTGCCGATCGCATGATCACGTCGATTTTGGAAATGGAAATCGATGGCGAAGTGGTCGATCAGTACCAGGGGGATGGCTTGATCGTGGCAACGCCCACAGGTTCAACGTGCTACACCGTCGCGGCAAATGGTCCCATTATTCATCCCGGTATGGCTGCGATCGTCGTTACGCCGATTTGCCCTCTGAGTCTTTCAAGCCGCCCGATCGTGCTGCCTCCTGGTTCTGTTGTCAGTATTTGGCCTCTGGCTGATCATGAACTCAACACAAAACTGTGGATGGATGGAGTTTTAGCCACATCTATCTGGCCTGGACAGCGTGTAGATATTCGCGCCGCTGACTGTCAGGCTAGATTTATCATTCTCCGAGAAGACTATTCGTATTACCAAACATTGAGAGAGAAGCTGCAATGGGCGGGGGCAAGAGTGCATTACAGCAATAATCATCGGAATTAGTGAGGAGGCAGAGGGCAGGAGGCAGGAGGCAGAAGGTAGGGAAGCAGGGGGAGCAGGGGGAACCGCAGAGACGCGGGGACACGGAGAGGCAGAACATTCTGAGTTTGGCGCTTCAACTTACCCCACACCCTACACCCTGCACCCCACTCCCCACTCTCCACTCCCCACTCCCTCACCCCGGTAGACCACCGACGAGTAAGCCATCGTCCCATTCCAGCGTGTCACCGACCTTTTCACCATTGTGGTAGGCGGCAAGAAGGACTTCGCTGGTTTTGCCCCAGGCGATCGCTCCTGTCGCGTCTAAGCCGATCGCGCCTAAATCACGCTGATGCTGGTGAGCTTCCCGGAAAGAGCGTTCAAAGGCGGTGACAAGGGGTTGTCCATCATCCACCCGTACCACAATACGCGCTGCCAAACATTCGTCAATGATATCTTCGCCAATGCCTGTACAACTTACGGCAGCATGAGCTGTGGCATAGTTCCCAGCAGGCATCGCAGAGTCGCTGACTCGTCCGATGCGTTCAAAGCCTTTGCCGCCTGTGGAGGTGCCGACAGCAATGCGTCCCTGGTCATCCAGAACGACGACCCCGATCGTGCCCCGTCCTGCCGTATCTTCCACCAATTCTCGTTCGGCAACCACACCCGCCATTTCTCTCGAAAAGTTGCCTTGGCGTTCCAGTATCCACTCCTGTAGGCGAATTTCCGTGAGGGGATCGTAAGCAGGCAGTTCCAATTCACGCAGCAGTTCGGCAGAGCCAATGTCAGAGAGGACGCGATCGTGAGAGCTTTGCAGTGCCCTAGCGAGATGAATGGGATTCTGCACCCGCGACACGTTAATCACCCCACTAAATCGTTGCGTTAGCCCATTCATCAATGCCGCACTCATGCGAATCTGCCCATCCGATTGCAAGACAGAGCCAGTACCCGCATTAAAGCGAGGATCATCTTCTAGCATCTGACAACCATGAATCACGGCTGCCTGCGCTTCTGCTCCTGAGCGCAATAACGTATAGACTTCATCAATCACGCGATAAAGCGACTTTCGCACGGATTCAATGCCGCCCTTGCCCTTTAAGGAGCTTCCGGCTCCACCGTGAATAATCAGTTTGGGTTGCACCCGTGATGCTGGCATGACTGAAACCTCTGGATCGTAGTGGTTGGTTGTTGGTTTTTAGTTGTTAGAAGGAAAGGCGCTACGGTATTGAGTCGGTCTAGCCTCCAAGCTCAAAGCGCTAAAGGAAACAAACTTAGCATTCCTTGTGATGAAAAATTTACAGCTCAGTCAAGGAGCTTGATCACACCATCTCTTAATCTGCTCCAGCTCTATTAAGCAACAGGAGAGGGACACAAACTGCTAATGGCTAACTGATTGACTCGTCAAGTTAGTTTAAATACGCGGTGCGTTACGCTGACGCTTTTCTTGGATGGCAAAGCTGATACAGCGCCCTACGCGGCTAATATTTTGAGTCAATACAGCTAACAACTAAAAACCAAAAACTAATCATGCTTCGATCGACGGCGGCGGCAGCGCTCTGAGCAATATTTCACGTCGTCCCAGCAGTCCTCCCATTTTTTGCGCCAGGTGAAGGGACGATCGCACACGGGACAAATTTTCGTTGGCAGATCAGCTTTAGAACGGACACGTCCCATAGGGGTGAGGGGTGAGAAGGGATGAAATGAGAGGGATGGGGGATGAAGAAGGAGGTGGAAAGAAGGCGAACATTTGCGATCGCAGCTTGTAGATTGGAGCTTGAGGTTCTACATCTCTGTGACGGTTGCTTACTTTCTTCTATCTCTTAATATTATGACTGAGTTGGGATTGGCAACGATCCGCATCGTGTTGGTGGAGCCTGCGGGGGCGCTGAATGTAGGCGCGATCGCCCGTGTGATGAAAAATATGGGCTTGCAGCATTTAGTGTTAGTCAAGCCAAAGTGCGATCCAGTGGGCGAAGAGGCGCGCTTGATGGCGGTTCATGCTGCTGATGTTTTGGAAGCGGCGATCGTCGTTTCGACGCTGCCAGAAGCGCTGAAGGGATGCCAACGCGCGATCGCAACCACTGCCCGCCCCAGAGTTGCGACTGTATTAGAGCCTCCTAGAATGGCTTTGCCCTGGTTGCTCGAAGCACCTTTGCAGGAACGAGGTGCAATCATCTTTGGTCCCGAAGATCGCGGGTTGAGCAACGAAGAACTCAACTATGCTCAACGGTTTGTCGCCATTCCCTCTAGCCCTGCCTACGCGTCTTTAAACCTGGCGCAAGCGGTTGCTATCTGCTGCTACGAACTCTATCAGTGGGAGCAGGAGGCGGAGGGAAAAAGGCAGGGGGCAGAGGGAGCAGGGGAGGCAGGGGAGGCAAGGGAAGCAGGGGAGGCAAGGGAAGCAGGGGAGGCAAGGGAAGCAGGGGATGTGGAGGGGGCAATGGAAGCAGCGAAGGTAAAGAACTTAAAACCCTCTCACCCCACACCCTACACCCTACACCCAACACCCAACACCCCACGCCCAACACCCCACACCCCCGTCGCTTTAGACACCCTGGAAGGCTACTACCAGCAGCTTGAAACCGTGTTGTTGGCGATCGGCTACTTGCATCCCCATACCGCTGCCAGCCGCATGCAAAAATTTCGACGGTTATATAACCGAGCACTGCTTTCTAGTGAAGAGGTCGCTATGCTGCGGGGCATTTTGAGTCAGGTCGAGTGGGCAGTGAAAAAATCTAGCAAACGAAAAACTCACCCTTCAGAGGGCGCTGCACTGGCAGATGCAGATAGCGATCAGGGTGAAACCCCATCGGGACACTAGCTAACGGTTAGAAAAACCACGTCTTTTTTGGAAATGGTTAGTCTACAATTCTGATAGCTCTCGGTTGACACGATGCATCGACAGCAGGCAAGGCATCAGTTGAGCATTTTGCCTCTTGCCCATTGTCGAGAAGTATGCGAAAACTATTGCGTCAATCCTGATTCGTCCCTCAGCTTTTGTCGGAGTGTGCTATGCCAGAACCGGGCGGTCTGCCACGCAGATCACGCAATCATGATTCGTCAGTTTCCACTCGCATGTCGAGACCAGAACGAGGGTCACGCGATTATGCCAACGCCGATCGCCAACCGCCACCAGAACAAAGGCGGTCAGGCAAAGCTCAACCTTCTGGAACGAAAGATGTCTCTCCAACAAACGGCAATAGCAGTCTCCGCGACACGACACGGCAGCAGCGCCTGACTCTCTGGCAAGTGTTGTTTGGGCAGGGAAAGCAGCGTGCATCGCGGCGATCGGCGCTACAGCAAGCGCGACGAAAGAGTATCCAGACCGCTGGCATTGTCCCACCCCCTAATTTTTTGCAACGGCTGAAGTATCGGTCTAAGCCAGTATCGCGCGAGCAAGCCGCCTCAAAGCTTGCAGAGACCCAGGTACGGCAGGCAGTTGATGGACGATCGCGCCAGGTGAGTAGCTGGTCGCCCACCTCCAACCCTAGCGCTGAATCACCGAAAGGAAAACAGTCTGTCCGGCAGGATAGCTGGCGACGCGGGATGGCAAAGCCCAATTCCCTGCAAGGCTCTGGCTCACAAGCCATGACCGTTTTGCAGCCTTCTTCAGTCGATCGACGCGCTCAGGCTAAGGCTCTAACACTCAAGCGAGAAGCGCGGGAACGTTCACGTCGTGGTGATTCTGCGCTGCGTAAGTCTATTTCAGACCTTTCTGCCCGGGCGCAAGCCACAGAGCGATCGAAGGCTCATTCAGAGGCACAAACCCGCAAGCGGGATAGACCTTCCCAACCGCGATCGCGGAGTTTCTCGGCAGGTCTCTATGCCGCCCGGATGCTGATCTTGAGCGTCGGGATTGGCGTTTTGGTAGGCACAATGTTGTCTGTGCTCGACCCAGCGGCACGATCGTCCGCAGGCGCATCTCAACAGGCGGGGAAGAAAGCAGATGCGGCTGCAAGCGCTCAGTCCACCCAGCCAGCAACCTCAGCACAAAATGGTCTTTCTCCAGAAAGCGCCTCTGACGTGGAACTGCCCAAAATGGGGCAAGAATTAACGTCTCTCAAAGCGGCTCTCCAAGCCCTGGCATTGCAAAACCCTCGGTTGACACCAGGCATCTTTTTGTATGACCTTGATACCAGTTCCTATTTAGACCTCAATGGTGGTGCCTCCTTTGCTGCCGCCAGCACCATCAAAGTGCCGATTCTGATTGCCTTTTTTCAGGATGTGGATGCAGGTAAGATTCGCTTGGATGAGCTGCTAACGATGCGAAAAGAGTTGGTAGGAGGGGGATCGGGCGAGATGCAGGGAATGCCGATCGGTACCCAATTCACTGCCCTGGAAACCGTGACCAAAATGATTACCATCAGCGATAACACCGCTACCAATATGGTGATTGCTCGTTTGGGCGGTATGACTGCACTCGATCAACGCTTTCAGTCTTGGGGATTGGTGTCAACGGCTGTCAACAGCTTGCTGCCTGATTTGAGTGGGACGAATACAACCAGCCCCAAAGATATGGCACTCCTGATGACGCGCATTAGCCAAGGAGAGCTTGTTTCGATGCGATCGCGCGATCGACTGTTGGACATCATGCAGCGAACCGTCAATCGCAGCCAATTGCCCCAGGGGTTAGGGAAAGGAGCCACCATTGCTCACAAGACAGGTGACATTGGCGGCTTGATTGGGGATGTAGGGTTGATTGATATGCCAAACGGCAAGCGCTATGCGCTCACAGTGCTGATCAAGCGATCGCACAACGATGATCAGGCATATGACCTGGTGCAAAAAGCATCTCGCACCGTCTATCAATACCTTAACCGCACGCCAGCCGCATCAGGAACCCAGGCGGTGGTGCCTGAAACATCAAGCCAGTCAATTCCCGCTGCTGGTAGTGATATCTCAAGCCTTGATTCTAGTGTGCCGATGGAGACAGGCGCGACTCAATCTCCATAGACCCCTACCACGCCATTGAGGCTAAGAGAGCTGTATCTGAGTCGATCGCCTCTGGGTGTGCTTCTGGCTCCAGCGCCCAAAGAGCATAGCGATCGCCCACCTCAGTGACAACCGCTGTTTCGCTGCGTTGGTTCAACCGTTGCGCCATGCGGAGCGCTTGATCGCGATCGCTCGTCAGCCTAACAAAGCGGTAGTATTGCTCGTCAAACAGGATGGCTAACATCCGTTCTGGCACCTTGGGTAAAGCAATCCGGCAAGTTTGGTACTGCTCACGCGATGTTAGCAGCAAGGGAGAGGCTTGCCAGTCATCCATCTGTCGTGGCGAACTGGACGACGCGTCAAACGGAGTCATATCCGGCAGAAAGGGTTGAAACCAGTTGACATCTTCACTTTGCAGAGGCACAGAAGACGGCTGGAAGAGAAACAGCGGTAGTTCTGGTTGCTCTAAACCGTCGCCGCGATCAGGAGCCATCACCGCAACGGCTTGTGGACGAAACTCTGGCTGCTCGACTGACCAACGAGCGGTTTCGGTTGTGCTGTGTAGCGATGCTGTCACCCCATCCCCTGCCAGAGCCAGATCGGGTGTGAGGTTTGGGGCAACTGCCTGTAGCATTGCCTGCGCGCTGAACCCTTGCCGCCCAAGCAGCGAAGCTTCCCGCGATCGCCCCCATTTGCGGAGGAGTTCTGCGGTGGTAATGCCCGCCCCAACGCTCACGACGATCGACAGACCGATGTGCCGAATCACCACATCACGCTGGTTAATGTCTTCGGTAGACTCAATGCGATTGGGCGGCTCGATCGTGATGGGTTCGGGTCGGCGTGGAATAAACGCCGCCATCAAAACCGAGAAGACGGTGCAAGACGTGAGAACAGCGAACAATAAAACTTTCTCAAAGGCAGAACTATTCATCTTTACCGCTCCAATAAGGCAAAAGGCTTTTTCAACGTGCTGGAGAGCGGTAGTGCAACCTTAAATGGGGTACATACACGTCTTAACCTGCTCACTACAGCTTTCGATAGTCGTTGTACCGTGGATTCACTGAAACTTTAAGCACCCTGTCCCGGTAAACAGGACTGAGCGCGAATAGTGTCAGTAATGTGCCGTAACTAAACGGTTATGTTGCTTCATAATGGCTTGACCAAAATTCATGAACCTGAGAACGCTCTTAATCGCTATGACGCTACTCACCACCTGTCTCTTCAGCGCGGTCAAAGTGCGGCAATCGCTACAGCCACCTGTTGCTGCGGAAGTAGCGGTGCAAGACCGTGTTGAACCGGGCGATCGCCCCTCGCCCCCTACCGCTGAGAAACCTAAGACTACGCCAGCACAGCTTTTACAAACCAAAACGTGCATTCGCTGTGATTTAAGTGGCATTGATTTAAGCGGCATGGATTTGAGCCGAGCCAATTTGAGCCAAAGCAATCTCGCGCGATCGAACCTGAGCCAAACGAAGCTCATCAACGCCACATTGCGGGGAGCGCAACTGAGTGCCGCCAGCCTCAAAGCGGCTAACTTGCAGGGAGCCAATCTCGGTAAGGCGAATTTGAGGGGAGCGGATCTCAGTCAGGCACAGTTGTTAAACATCAGCCTCTCGCAAGCCAACTTGAAGGATGCCACGCTCAAGCAAGCAGAACTGCGGGATGCCAACTTAAGAAACGCCAGCTTTGAGCACGCCCACCTGCAAAGTGCCAGCCTCTATGGCGCTATTTTGATCCACGCCAACCTGAAGAATGCCGACTTAAGCGGGGCAGACCTCCGCTACGCTAATCTCAAAGATGCTAACCTGAGCGGCACCAACCTCTCTAACGCCCGCTTAGATTGGGCGATCATGCCAGATGGCACTAGCTATCAGGGCACCACGCCCTATTGATCTCCGAGCCTTCGGTGCTGAGTAAGGGCTTACAGCCGTAAGCCCTTACAGGCAATCATCCGTAGTGCTATCTTTTGGCACTGGTGTTACCCAGACTCACAGACGGCGGTACTCTGTTAGAATGCAAAGCTGTGGCATTCGCTTCCAGTCCTAGCGTTACTGCCCTGTTGGCCCTTCAATGTTGATTCCTGTCCGCCTAAGACTGACGCTGCAAACGGCGGGGGCTGATGCTATTACTGGAGCTTTATGTCGTTTTCAAACCTCGGTCTGTCCGATGCGATCGTGCGTGCTGTTACTGAGCGCGGCTACACCGAACCAACCCCCATTCAATTGCAGGCAATTCCGGCGGTGCTGTCGGGTGGTGATCTGATGGCGGGTGCCCAAACAGGTACAGGCAAGACCGCTGGCTTTACCTTGCCGATTCTGCACCTCTTGTCGCAAGGCACCTACACGGGTTCTTATGACAAGCGTGTGAGCGATCCCCCCTCGTCTAACGGACGCTTGCCTGAAAAGATCAGTCAGCCCCGCAGACGATTGCCCATCCGAGCCTTAATTCTCACCCCCACGCGAGAACTTGCCGCACAGGTAGAAGAAAGCGTGCGTGACTATGGCAAATACCTGAAGCTAACCTCTATGACCATTTTTGGTGGTGTGGGGATGCAGCCGCAGGTGCAGCGCTTGAAAGGAGGGGTCGATATTCTCGTGGCAACTCCAGGGCGCTTGTTGGATCACGTCCAGCAGGGAACCGTCGATTTATCTCACATCGAGATTTTGGTGCTGGATGAAGCCGATCGCATGTTAGATATGGGCTTTATCCGCGATATTCGTCGTATTCTGGCACTTTTGCCCAGACAACGCCAAAATTTGCTGTTTTCTGCCACCTTTTCCAGTGATATCAAAGCCTTTGCGTCTAGCCTGCTCGATCGCCCTACCCTCATTGAGGCAGAACGCCGCCATCTCACGGCGGATACCGTAGCGCAAAAAGTGTATCCCGTCGATCGTGAGCAAAAGCGCCACCTCTTAACGCATCTCATCAAAGAACACAACTGGTTTCAGGTGTTGGTGTTTACGCGCACGAAGCATGGAGCCGATCGGCTGGTGAAACAGCTTACCGAAGACCGGATTCCATCGCTAGCGATTCATGGCAACAAGAGTCAGGCAGCGCGTACCCGTGCTTTGGCTAAATTCAAAGATGGTAGCTTGCAGGTGCTGGTTGCCACCGATATCGCTGCACGCGGTATTGATATCAACGATTTACCCCACGTCGTGAACTTTGAGCTACCCAACGTCCCCGAAGATTACGTCCATCGCATTGGGCGCACAGGTCGCGCTGGTGCAGAAGGCGAAGCGGTTTCGTTGGTCTGCGTGGATGAACTGAAACTGCTAGCAGATATCGAACGGCTCATCAAGCAGCCCCTGCCCAGAGAAATTGTTCCAGGCTTTGAGCCAAACCCTCATGCCAAACCAGAACCCATCCAAAACGGGCAACGTGGACAGGCTTCTCGCGGCAAACGTCCCGATCGCGCCCCTTCTCGATCGCCGCATCCCACCCCCAAACCTCGTCTTACACGCCATGCCGAGGGTGGATCGGGCGCGCGATCGCCCCTTTCTCGTCGCCCAAACTGATACCCATTAACGACCGAGCAGCTTGTCCCGAAGGTGCTTGATCCGGTCTCGATATTTCGCGGCTTCTTCAAACTCCATTTTTTTCGCCGCTTCTTTCATCTGCGTTTCAAGCTGTGCGATCAGGTCAGGAATATTTTCAAGCGGTAGATCTTGCGAATGTTCATAAACCTGCTCTAGCTCTTGGGCATTGAGACGGCGAGACACATCCAGAAACGTCAGAATTGAATTGTTCGTGCGCTTGATGATGGAAATCGGCGTGATGCCGTGCTTCTCGTTGTACTCGATCTGGATGGCGCGACGGCGTTCGGTTTCATTAATGGCTTTTGCCATGCTGTCGGTTAGGTTGTCGCCGTAGAGAATCGCTTGCCCTTTCACATGCCGCGCTGCCCGCCCGATCGTCTGAATGAGCGATCGCTCTGCCCGCAGGAACCCTTCTTTATCAGCATCCAGAATGGCGACCAGGGAAACTTCCGGCAAGTCCAACCCTTCTCGCAGCAGGTTTACCCCAATGAGCACATCAAAGTCACCGTTACGGAGGTCTTGCAGGATCTCGATACGCTCGATCGAGTTAATTTCCGAATGCAGGTAGCGCACCCTCACGCCGCGTTCCTGAAAGTACTCAGTCAGGTCTTCTGCCATGCGCTTTGTCAGCGTTGTAACCAGAACTCGCTCTTGCAGGGGAATCCGTTCCTGAATTTCGTGTAGCAGATCATCGACCTGTCCCGTGGTGGGACGCACAAAAATTTCGGGATCAAGGACACCTGTGGGTCGGATCACCTGCTCTACTACGTTTCCCGTGCCCTCAATGTAGCCCTTCTTGCCCACTTCCGTTTCGCTCTCAAACTTGCCGCCTGACTGGTCTAACTCCCATTCCCCCGGAGTTGCAGAGACGAAAACGCACTGATTCACTTTGTCCCAAAACTCTTCGGCTTTGAGGGGACGGTTATCTGCGGCACTGGGCAACCGGAAACCATGCTCGATCAGCACTTTTTTGCGCGCCTGGTCGCCGTTGTACATGCCGCGCAGTTGGGGGATGGAGACGTGGGATTCGTCAATGACCAGCAGCCAATCTTTCGGGAAGTAGTCGAGCAGGCATTCAGAGGGAGAACCCGCTTCACGTCCGGCTAAATGGCGCGAGTAGTTTTCTACGCCGTTGCAGAAGCCGACTTCGCGCAACACTTCCAGGTCGTAACGGGTGCGCTGTTCCAGCCGTTGGGCTTCTAGCAGCTTGCCGTCTTTTTCCAGTTCTGCCAGACGGTCTTTGAGTTCTTGCTCGATCGCCTCACACGCTGACTGCAAACGTTCTTCTGGCGTGACAAAGTGACGAGCGGGATAGATATTCACCCCGTCCATACTTTGCAGAGTGCCGCCTGTGACGGGATCGACGTAGCGAATGGCATCAATTTCGTCGCCAAAAAACTCTACGCGAATGATGCGGTCTTCGTAAGCGGGACCAATCTCCAGCACATCGCCCTTCACCCGAAATCTGCCCCGTCCCAGATCCAGATCATTGCGGGTGTATTGCACAGAAACGAGATCGCGAATGATCTGACGGGGGTTCATTTCAGTGCCCACGCGCAGGGGAATGGAGGCTTTGAGATACTCTGAAGGAATCCCCAAACCATAGATGCAGCTAATGGAGGCGACCACAATCACATCGCGCCGTTCAAAGAGCGATCGCGTGGCTGAGTGCCGCAACATATCAATTTCTTCGTTAATCGAAGCCGTCTTCTCAATATAGGTATCGGTGACGGGAATATACGCTTCGGGCTGGTAATAGTCGTAATAGCTGATGAAGTATTCCACCGCATTATCGGGGAAAAACTCGCGCAATTCGTTGCAAAGCTGTGCCGCCAGCGTCTTGTTATGCGCCAGCACGAGGGCAGGTCTCCCCAACTGCTCGATCACCCGCGCCATTGTGTGGGTTTTGCCCGTGCCTGTTGCACCGCGTAAGGTCTGATAGCGGTTGCCTGCCTGAATGCTGCGAATCAGACCTTTAATGGCGTTCGGTTGGTCGCCAGTTGGCTCGAAGGGGGCTTGAATCTGAAATTGTGCCATACGGTTCGTACCATCAACTGAAGGGAAAGGGCAGATTCTTCTCTATGATGACGAATTTTGAAGCAGATTGGCAGACGGTCATCTACCTAATCTTCTGGCGTGATGTATACAGCAGCTTCCGTCTGAGTAAGGTACAAGTTTTTGAGTTCAAGGCAGACGGCAGGAGGCAGGAGGCAGGAGGCAGAAGGAAAACTATCGCCTTTTTCACCTCTGCCCTCTGCCTATGCGTGCCTGTACTTAACTCGACGAAAAACCGCTATATACTCATGACGAGTACGGCTTATCAGGTCTTTCGCATGGCAACCCCAAACCAATCAGGGGTGTGTGCGTGTAAGACGGCTGTATCCGCATGTTGTCGAATGATCACGCTTATTCATTGAGAGAGCTAACCGTATGCTGCCTAACCGCGAAGGACAAAAAGTGCCCAATGTTACGTTTCGCACGCGACAGAACAATGAGTGGGTGAATATCACGACAGATGAGCTTTTTGCTGGCAAAATAGTGATTGTCTTTTCGTTGCCCGGAGCCTTTACACCGACCTGTTCTTCTACTCATCTTCCCGGCTACAACGCATTGGCAAAAGCGTTTAGGGAAAACGGTGTGGATGACATTCTGTGTCTATCGGTGAACGATACGTTTGTGATGAACGAATGGGCAAAAGATCAGGAAGCCGACCATATTAAGCTGATCCCCGATGGCAATGGTGAGTTTACCGACGGGATGGGCTTGCTGGTCGATAAGACGGATCTGGGCTTTGGGAAGCGATCGTGGCGCTATTCCATGCTGGTAAAGGATGGCACCATTGACAAGATGTTCATTGAGCCAGAAGAACCCGGCGATCCTTTCAAAGTGTCGGACGCTGACACCATGCTCCGCTACATCAACCCTGAAGCGGCTAAACCCAAATGCGTCTCCATCTTCACCAAAGTGGGCTGTCCGTTTTGCGCCAGGGCAAAGACCCTGCTCAAAGAACACGGGTTGGACTATGAAGAGTTGGTGATGGGTGAAGATTTTACAACTCGTTCGCTACTGGCTGTGGCAAGCGCGACGACGGTACCCCAAGTCTTTATTGATGGCAAGCTGATTGGTGGGTCAGAAGCATTGGAAGCCTATTTCCAGGCTGTTTAGCGATCGGCTAACCACCGACCGTTGTATCTCTGTTGTGCGTGGAAACCCAAACCTCTGAAGACCGTTGAATCTGACGCTATCAGCAAGGCGTATTTAACGGTTTTCAGAGCGTGATGGGGTACAACGACTGGCGTTCTTGGTTAGACCGAGAGGAGCGGGTAGGGATGAGGGGTGAGGCGTGAGGGATGAGGGATGATTTGTAGTGATTGGCGCTCATTGGTTAAACCGAGCGTATTGGGTCGATTGCAATCCTCTCAACACACTTGCCTCAAAACATCTGAGCACGATGAAGGTTTCGTATAGCTTTGAGAATTTTTTGACTATTCTGAAAATTTTGAAGTTAAGCTCTCAGTCTAGACAGTGAATTTAGGTATGGAATGAGAGCCGTTAGGGTCTGCGATCGCTGGTTTAGCAGATTTTTCTTCCGTGTTAAGCTAAGTAATTTCAAGGGGACCTAAAGCGTTCATCTGTTACCATGAGCTGTTAAGGGTGGATCGTTCAGAAACGAATCTTTGGCTACTCGATGGTTAACTCTCAATCGATGTCCCTTCACCCCTATGGTTATTTCTGCGTCTTTGCTCTTAGTCACTTGCGTTGCTCCCTCCAGCCCAGCCCAATCAGCCCAACAACCAACCGAAGCACCTCAACCAGAGGCTATACCAGTCTTGAACGTGCAGTCATCCCAGCAGATGCCTGTCAAAGCGATTAAGCCTGCCACACCTGATACTACAGTTGATGTGGAATGGTCAGCACGATCGCGAGAAGCCAATCTGGAGACAGTGCTAAAGCGCGGTAGCCGAGGAGCCGTGGTTGCTCGCTTGCAAGCCCGGTTAGCTCGCTTAGGATACGCAGGATCCCCGATCGATGGCGATTTTGGCTCGAAAACTCAAGCAGCCGTGATGCAATTTCAAGACGCTCATGGGCTTGTGGCTGACGGCGTGGTAGAAGCCAGCAGTTGGGCAAAGCTCAACAGTGAGATAGCCCAGTTAGGGCAGGTGCCCCTTTCGCAAACACGACGGCAGCGACCAATACAGCCAGAGCGATCAAGCTTACCATCATCGACGACAGCCTCAACGGCTATCGTTTCAACAGCCTTGCAACCAACGGTGACGGCTTCTACCCCAAACACCAACTTGCTTTCACAAAAGACTGGATGGATTGTGATTTTGGTGATCGTTCAAGGTGCTGGTTGGCTGGCTATTTTGCAAGGGCTAAATAAAGAGTTGATGCTGCTAACCGGGCGATCGCTGTTTCCCGGTAAGAGGAAGCAGTGGCTTTTTAGCTTCAGACAGTAGATCCACGCAGTTGTTTTGCTTTTGCCTGTTCGATACCTCTTAGCCTCGCCAGAGAAGACGGCGCGGGTATTGTAGCCGACTGAGCGCTAGCACAGTACGTATAAACACAGAGACTTTACACAAGTTTGTAGTATTTTTACGGATCTCGCCACAGCGCCGGGTAAAGATTAGGTGAGCCTTCACCAAACTGATCATGAAACTTCTGCACAGTGCGATCGTTGCCTCAGTTGTCTTTACCTCTTTGACTGTATCCACACTTCAAGCAAGAGCCGATGAATCTACCGTAAGTGCTGCTTGGCGGCAAGGCTACGCAGATGGCTTGAGAGTTGCCCAAGAATGCAACCCGAAGACACCCCCCGAAGACGCTTCACTTTGTCAGTTTGACAATCCTTACAAGCTTGAACCCGAAGATATCGGTGACGAAGCCAAAGCACTCAGCAACGCTGATTATATTGCTGGGTTCATTGCTGGAAAAGCGGAAGCCAATTAACGCTCTTTATTGTTTGCTATTGATCGTGCGCCTGTCCTGTCGTATTTACGGCTATGGAGCGTCTTTAAAGCTTGCTCACTTTCATTGCCAGATGAATTTGCTGGAGCAGTTCTGTCATTGGTAAAGAGGCGGGCAAAACGTTTGTGGCGATTTGCTGGAGCGCTTCTGGTAAAGGAGCGATCGACTCTGAGACAGGGGTTTTGTAGTGGTGTCGATGATCTAGCACCAGGATTGGTGGTCGCTTGTGTAATGACTGAAGTGAAGTCAGCATCGAAATTGTGAACGACTGGGCGATCGCATCTGTCCAGCAAAGCAGCAACACATCCACACTATGGGACTCTAACTGCTGAAACACCTCTTGCCAGCAGCGACCGATCGAGCCACGCAAATCAGCGGCGTGCAGGTATTGGATGAGCGCTTGCAGCCACTCTGTTTCCATTGGAAAGCTATCTAAAACTCGGGGCGCTAAATCATGCGGTGTAGGCGTTTCTAACGACATCGGCAGCATGAGCGTGTCTAGCGCCAGCACCAGCGGTCGCCATGCATACCCAGCCGCAATTTGAATCACTTGTAAAAGAGTGGCAATCTCCATCTTTGGCTCGATCGACGACAGCGCACCAGAGGCAGAGAGACAGGGGAAGACCAATAACCCCTTTGCCTGGTTGGCAGCCTGGGAGGTTGCCTGGTCGATCGTCACCAGCGGCAACGAAGCCAGGAAGGTATGTTGACAATACAGTCGAAAATAAGGGGTGGCATCGGCTAAAACACCGTCCAGCAGAACGACATTTGGCTTCCATACCCGTGCTAGCAGTTCTGCCTGTTCAAGATCGTCAGCCTCTAAGATGCGATGTTGGCATGAGTGCAGGAGAGCATCCAGGTCAGTGGCAGGAATGGGCTGATGTTGACTTGCCCACACACCGGGGCTAAGCCGTAAAACCGTTAAAACCGCAGTGCGAGAGTTTTGTGCTGCATCCTGGCGATCGACCACTAATCGCTGGAGGCATTTTTGGAGCCGTTTGGGTTGGATTGGCAGGTTCAGCAAGTGATCAGCCTGTCGTTGCCGAGCCTGCTCTTCATCCACCTGGGTCGCCATCATGACTACTGGAATCTGTTGCGTTTCCAAACTTGACTTGAGCAGGGTCAACACATCCCACCCAGAGAGCAACGGTAGCACCGGATTTAGAAAAATGATGCAGGGCTGCAAGCGACGTGCCTTTTCTAATGCCTCCGTGCCTGAGCGGGCAATGACCACGCGGTATCCCAGCCCTGTCAACTCGTCCGACAGCATCTCAATGCATTGAGGAACCGCTTCAACGATGAGCACTAACTGACTTCGCTGAGAGGCAGCCACGTCCAGTGCATAGCCACCTTTTGATAGGGTTGGCGGGCTACTGGCGATCGAGGGCTGTGATCGCCCCTGCACACTGCGTATAGCTCCGCTGGTTCTCGACCCGTCCATCGCTGGGGATGACGCAGCACCCCCCTTCGGCACCCCACGCGCTTCTGGCAGATTCGGCGGTAACAAGATGGTAAATTGACTTCCCTCTCCTTCTTTCGAGATGAATGTGACATCGCCACCGTGTAGCCGTGCCAGACGTTGCGTTAACACGAGTCCCAAGCCTGTACCTTCAAACCGCCGTGTCAGAGGGTTTTCTAGTTGCTGAAATTTCTGAAAAATCAAATGCTGTTTTTCAGCCGGGATGCCGATCCCTGTATCCCATACAGTGAGAGCGATCCAGCCTCCCCAATAGCCAACTTTTAGCCCGATCGGGTCGTTGGGTTCGGTAAATTTGAGTGCATTCGAGAGGAGATGAACCAACATCTGTCGCAGGCGCTGCTCATCCGCCAGCAACAGCCCCAAGCCAGGTTCTAACGTCAGCGAGAAGGTTGGTTGGGTCGGCTCTGATTCCGCTCCGGGTTGGCTCTCTTGTCGGTGAAACTGCTGTGCCTGCGCCAACGCACGGTGACACACCGTTTCCAGATCAACAGGCTCTAAGATCAACTCTAGTTGCCCGGTTTCCATACGGGTCAAATCCAGAATGTCGTTTACAACCGCCATCAAGTGACGACCGCTCTGGTAGATGAGTTGTGCGTAGTGAATCTGACGCTGGCTTAAGGCACCCAGAGTCTGGTCTTTTAGCAAACTCGACAACCCCAAAATAGCGGTGAGAGGAGTGCGCAGTTCATGACTGATGCAAGCCAGAAACTCATCTTTAAGGCGATTGAGCTGAATTAAATCGGCATTCTTAGCCGTTAGCTCTCTAGCAAGCTGCTGCTGCTCGGTGACATCTTGCGCCAAAATCAGCCAAAGTTCTTCAGAAGCGTCATTGGGGGCAATAGACGTAGGCTTAGTCATGCGATCGACGCTAGCGTGATCGTGTTCAGACCAACCATCAGTTGCTCGATGAGACTCTTGAGACTCTTTCTCCTCAGCAGTCGGTTGGTTGTCATGAAGCGTAGACAATAGCGCTGCCAGCCGAAATAATTGTGAGGAGGACGCTGATTCGTGGATCAATGGCGTTTCAACAGTAGTTGCTGGCGTTTGTGCTCGATCGCCCAGCCCTAAACCCGTCTGTGGTGACAGCATACTGAGTGGAATGCGGACGAACTGTAAAATTTGCTCTTGCCCATCTTTGAGCGGACACACACAAATACAGGTGCCCGGGTTTGCTCCCAATTGGCACGAACTAGCCCCCAATGGCGATGGCGACGCTCCAGGCTCACTCTCTACAAACTGACCCTCTGAAGGGGATGGGGCTACGCTAACGGTCTTAGCGTGTGCCTGTAAGCCTGAGTGTGGAGGGTGCGATCGTGCAACCCGCCGAGCATCTTGGGCTGTCGTGCTAGAAGATGGTTCCAGAGACGACCACAACCGTCGGACGGCTGGTTGCGCCCCCATCGTTGACGGCTCAGCCAGTGGTATTTCTAGCAGCGTTGCCACTTCCTGCCGCAGACAGGTGGGATCAAGGAGTTCACTAATTTGAGCACGCCAAATTGAATTCCGCGCCAGCACCTGCCCATCACGGGTTTGTAGCATCACGGGCAATGGTAGATGTTCCAGCAGGTCGTGCAACAGGGGGTTGGCTGGCAGTAAACATGAGGGTGGTGGTGCCGTTGCTTCTGGTGCCGCATGAGCGGGACCTACCAGCAGGGGTGACTGAGTGGTCAAAAAATGGAGCAGACGGGAACTATTCAACAGACCGAAGAACCGACCATCTGCATGCGCCAGCCCATAGCAGGCATGAGGTTGCTGCTGAAACTGTGGCAAAAAGGCATCGATCGTCAAATCAATCGCGAGCATGGGCAATGGCTCGACGATCGAGGGCGTAATCTCTAGCAGTGGCACATCGCCTACTAGGGTTGGGCGGTCACCCTGAAGGGTCATCTGGGCGATCGGCTGTTGACCCAGCATCCCCGCTGTCACTAAATGATGGAGTAAGCGTTGCACACTCACCCAGCCGATCGCCTGCTGCTCTTCATTGACCAACACTAACCGCTCGCACGTCCCTGCAAGAGTGGTCTTGTCAACTCTCTGCCCCAAACTTGAAAGCGCTTCTGTTAGCCGTGCGCTCGCCAAACAAGAGGGTGCAGACTCAACAAAAGACTGAAGATTAGGAAAGCTTGAGACCATAGAACGATTGCCTGAAAGGACAATGAAACGAAGCAGGCAACGCTAAAACGGGGCAATTGCTAAGGGCGCAACGGTTTAGCAATTCAAACACTGACCATTCAAACATGGGCAGGCAAGACTAGATTTACGGATATCCCAATCTATAAATGGATTCAAGCTCAAGGAAAGCACATTGAGTCGTGAGAGAAGGCTCAAGCAACCCTAATAGTCAATTTATAGTCAATTTGTAGTCGATCCACTGGCAATCTACTTTGATTATGACCCTAGTGTCTGATGGCATGATCGGGGTTAGGTTAGTTTGTAACTATAATTAATTGAGTGCTAAGATTTTAATAAAAATTTAAAGTAATAAATGTCAAAGCTTTTGGGTTCGTTTGTACTAAACGCTTTTAAGTCCAAGGAGATTGATCTTAAAGAATCTACCCGTTTTCTACAGTAGTGTAAGCGCCTCGCTTGCGACGTGGGCAAGATGCCCGCACTACGTCAGGTACGTTCTTTTGTGGAAATCACCTCAGGGCAACGAGCGCTGTTTTTCATCAATGTCCAGGTTTTAGAAATGTCCAGGTTTTAGATCGTTTTGAACCATCCCTCGTCTAACTTGCAACGCTCTAAGCTCTCGATCGGCATTTTCCTGGAGTCCGAACCGCTGACCCAAGCACTCTCGCCCTGGCTGGATCACGATCGTCATACCATCACGCTGCTGCAATCCACCGATGCGTTCCTCACCTTTGTGGAGCAAGAGAAGCACAGCCTTGATTGCCTCGTGCTCCGCAGCAGCCCAACCTTACCGCAGCTTGCTCATCAGCTACACGGTCGGGCAACGCTACTTCCAGCAGTAGTGGTAACAACAGAGTCCCATCGACTAGAAGAGCCACCGGCAACCGTTGAAAGCAATCCATCAAGCACTTCTTCCTCTTTGGGTGAGGCAACGGCTGAATCAACGGCTGTGAGCAAGGCTGTAGATTATCTTGGGCTAGCCTTTGCTTACCACACGGCAGAAGTTTGGATCACCCCAAAGCAATTTGAAGCTATTAGCAACCATATTGAACGGGCGATCGATCAATTCCTGCACCTATCGCCTACGTGTCGCTTGAGCAACACGCTCTCAACGGTCGATCTGGCAACAGATCTCAACGCTCAAAACTTCCTCATGCTGCAACAGCGGCGACTCTCTGAAAAACTCAACGAACGACTTGGCTACCTCGGTGTGTACTACAAGCGCAATCCACGCAATTTCTTCCGCTCTTTGTCGCCAGCACAGCAGCAAGAAGCCCTGGCGCAACTCCGCGATGAGTATCGTGAGATTGTCTTACACTACTTTGGTGACGACGATCTGCTCAATCAGCGCATTGATGCTTTTGTCAACGCTGTCTTCTTTGCCGATATTGCCACCTCGCAAGTCGTGGAAATCCACATGGATCTGATGGATGAGTTTGCGAAGCAGCTAAAATTGGAGGGGCGCAGCGATGACATCCTGTTGGACTATCGCCTGACGCTGATTGATACGATCGCTCATTTATGCGAAATGTATCGACGTTCTGTGCCAAGAGAAACCCAACCTGATCCGTGAAAAAGTATCGAAACGTCTGTCTTGTTGGGAAACGAACGCACTAAAATGATCAAGCAATCTGCTCTGACTTTCATGCCGATTGAACTTTATCTATGAGTTCCTTAAAGAAAACCTACGTTCTCAAGCTCTATGTTGCTGGAAACACACCAAGCTCAATTCGGGCACTGAAGGTATTAAACGACATTCTTGAAAAAGATTTTCAAGGTGTTTATGCGCTGAAGGTGATTGATGTCTTGAAAAATCCTCAACTGGCTGAGGAAGATAAAATCTTGGCGACTCCAACGCTGTCTAAAATTTTGCCGCCACCTGTGCGTAAGATTATTGGCGACTTGTCCGATCGTGAAAAAGTGCTCATTGGTCTTGATCTCCTTTATGAAGAGCTACGAGATGATGCCTTTGAATTGCCGGAGTAACTGATCAAGCTATTCACTGTAGAGCGTATGCTACCAACAGCAAAGCCGTATGACATAGCAGTGCAACAGGTTAATTTTATCGACTGTCTTTAAAAACGTCCTATGAACCACTTGAGCCAACGTTCACCCAATGGCGAACACAACATTCCCGGTGTGCAAAAAATTCGCACCATGATTGAAGGGTTCGACGACATTAGCCACGGTGGGTTACCCACAGGTCGTACCACCTTGATTAGCGGGACATCCGGCACAGGCAAAACATTATTAGCGATTCAATTTCTGTATCACAGTATTGTTGATTTTGACGAATCGGGCATTTTTGTCACGTTTGAAGAATCCCCGGCTGATATCATCAAGAATGCCTTCAGTTTTGGGTGGGACTTACAGAAATTTATCAATGAAGGCAAGCTTTTTATTTTGGATGCCTCTCCCGATCCAGAAGGGCAAGATATTGTTGGTAATTTTGATTTATCCGCCTTGATCGAGCGGATTCAATACGCGATTCGTAAATACAAAGCCAAACGGGTTTCCATTGACTCTGTTACAGCCGTTTTTCAACAGTATGATTCGGCAGGTGTGGTGCGCCGTGAAATCTTTCGCCTGGTTGCTCGCCTTAAGCAAGTGGGCGCAACCACGTTGATGACGACAGAACGTGTGGAAGAATACGGAGCCGTTGCTCGCTTTGGTGTCGAAGAATTTGTGTCCGATAACGTGGTGATTATTCGCAATGTTTTGGAAGGAGAACGTCGCCGCCGAACGATCGAGATTCTCAAACTGCGCGGCACTACCCACATGAAGGGCGAATATCCCTTCACCATTACCAACAATGGCATTAACATCTTCCCGCTGGGGGCAATGCGTTTAACCCAGCGATCGTCCAACGTGCGCGTCTCATCTGGGGTTAAAACGTTGGATGAAATGTGCGGCGGCGGCTTCTTTAAAGACTCCATTATTCTGGCGACGGGCGCAACCGGAACGGGCAAAACCATGATGGTCAGCAAGTTTTTGCAAGATGCGTGTCAGCGAGGCGATCGTGCCATTCTGTTTGCCTACGAAGAGTCCCGCGCCCAGTTGTCTCGCAATGCTTATTCCTGGGGCATTGATTTTGAAGAACTGGAGCAAAAAGGGGTGCTTAGAATTATTTGTGCCTATCCAGAATCGGCTGGTTTAGAAGACCATTTGCAGATTATTAAAACGGAGATTGCGGAGTTTAAACCGTCACGGATTGCGATCGATTCCCTGTCTGCGCTGGCGCGTGGTGTGAGTAATAACGCCTTTCGTCAGTTTGTCATTGGCGTAACAGGCTTTGCCAAGCAAGAAGAAATTACGGGTTTCTTCACGAATACATCGGATCAATTTATGGGGTCACATTCCATTACGGATTCCCATATTTCTACGATTACCGACACAATTTTAATGCTGCAATACGTTGAAATTCGTGGTGAAATGGCGCGGGCAATCAACGTCTTTAAAATGCGCGGTTCCTGGCACGATAAAGGCATTCGTGAATACACCATCAGCGAACGCGGTCCCGAAATTAAAGACTCCTTCCGCAACTTTGAACGCATCATTAGTGGCTCACCTACCCGCATCTCGGTAGATGAGAAAAGTGAACTGTCACGCATTGTCAAAGCCGTACAGCCGAGAGATGAGGGATAACGTATGGCTCTAGAAGCTCCAGAAGTGGTCGAAATTCTGTCAGCAGAAGAAGTCCGCCGAACATTGACGCGCTTGGCATCGCAAATTATCGAGCGATCGGATCTCTCTAAGCTAGTGCTTCTGGGCATTTATACGCGAGGGGTTAACCTGGCAGATATGCTGGCACGGCAGATTGAGGCACTGGAAGGTGTGGCTGTACCGTTGGGTGCGATCGACATCACCTTCTACCGCGATGACCTGGATAGTATTGGCATTCGCACTCCCGCTAAAACCGACATTCCCTTCGACCTGTCTGGCAAAACCGTCGTGCTGGTGGATGATGTCATTTTCAAAGGACGCACCATTCGCGCTGCCTTAAATGCAGTGAATGATTACGGTCGCCCAGAGGTCATTCGACTGGTGGTGCTGGTCGATCGGGGGCATCGTGAACTGCCGATCCATCCCGACTTCATTGGCAAGCAACTGCCCACCGCCAAAGAAGAACAAGTCAAGGTTTACCTCCAAGACATTGATGGACGGGATGCAGTGGAGTTAATCAGGGTGTAGGAGAAAGGATGAAGGCGAAAGGATGAAGGCTAAAAGGGCTAAAAGGCTAAATATGGCGCTAGCAGACCGAAACAAACGTTTTGCAACACCGTAGTGTGAGCGTCTCGCTCACGACGCGGGCAAGATGCCCGCACTCCGTTCTATCAATTCCTGTTTGCTCTACCAGCCTCTAACTTTTATCCTTTAGCCTTTCCTCACACCCCACACCCTATACCCCATACCCTATCCTCTCACTACATGGACACCCAGATTCGTAAAGCCGACCATCTCCGCATTTGCCTGGATGAAGATGTGCAGTGTCGCCAGATGACAACGGGCTTGGAGCGCTATCGGTTCACGCACTGCTGTTTGCCAGAGATCGATCGTCAGGATATTGACCTGACCACCATCTTCCTTGGCAAAACACTCGGCGCACCGCTTTTGATCTCGTCCATGACAGGCGGCACGGATCACGCCAAACTGATTAATCAGCGGTTAGCAACGATCGCCCAGCACTACCGCTTGGCGATGGGGGTTGGCTCTCAGCGGGTAGCAGTCGAACAGCCCACTGTGGCGGAAACGTTTGCGGTGCGTGCCGTTGCACCCGATATTCCCCTCTTTGCAAATCTGGGAGCGGTGCAGTTGAACTACCGCTATGGACTGGATGAGTGCCGTCGGGTGGTCGATGACCTCGAAGCGGATGCCCTCATTTTGCATTTGAATCCGCTACAAGAATGCATTCAGACCAATGGCGACACCAATTTTCGGGGCTTGTTGGAAAAAATTGTGGTGCTGTGTGAAACGTTGCCTGTCCCTGTGATTGCCAAGGAAGTGGGTAACGGCATTTCGGCGGCGATGGCAATCAGGCTGATGGAAGCAGGTGTGGCGGCGATCGACTTAGCCGGGGCAGGCGGCACCTCTTGGGCACTGGTGGAAAGCGCACGAGCAACAGACGATCGGCAGCGGCGTTTGGGTCAAACCTTTGCAGACTGGGGGCTACCCACCGCTGAGTGTCTGACCGAAGTGAGAGCGATCGCGCCTCACATCCCGCTCATTGCCTCTGGTGGACTGCGCGATGGGTTGGATGCAGCAAAGGCGATCGCCCTGGGTGCCGATCTGGCTGGCATGGCGCTTCCCTTCTTGCAAGCGGCTCATGAATCGGAAGAAGCGCTTTATGAGTTGGTGGAGATTCTCATCGCCGAGATGACGACTGCAATGTTTTGTACGGGGTGTGAAAATTTGGGAGCGCTGCGATCGCCCGGAATCCTGCAAAAACTCTAAGCGCGTCCAGAAAGCATCAAAACTTACGCCTTTTGACCAAAACCTCGGAGGTTCAGGCGACTACATGTTTGCGGTGCTTGATGCTTGCTTAAATCTCCTCGGTTGACCTCAAGACTCGGTCTCAGTTACTCTCGTAGCAAAATCTCAGTTTGTGTTATGAAAGCTCAACTGTGTGTTGCTGTTGGTCTGCTGACCAGTCTGGTATTCTTTGCTGATGAGTCACCAGCAGTAGCGCAAAAAGGAACAAGCAACACACCTCCTACGCTTCCACGTCCACTCCTCTCAATCCCACCTTCACTTCCCTCAATCCCACCTTCGCTTCCCTCAATCCCGCCGCCACGCCTCAAGACTCCAGTTGTAATTCCACCCCTCCGGATAGTGCCGTTTGGTCCACCGACCGGGGCAAGACCGCGTGTACCAGCCAAGCCGATCGTCGTGTCTGAGTTGATCGAACGTCTTCGGACTGCCGATTCAGGCGATCGCGCAGACATCATCCGACAGCTTGGTGACACCAAACAAGCAGTTGTACCCGCATTGGTGAAAGCGTTAGACGACCCCGATCCACTAGTCAAAAGCGGTGTGGCAGAAGTATTAGGGAATCGCATGGATGAAGCGGTGCCAGCCCTTCCTGGTTTGATTGCAATGATGACCGATCGACGACGAGCGATCGTACCAGCAGCTCCCTTCAGCTATCTATACGCCTTACCACAGCCGCTTCGTTTACCCTATGACGAACGGCGTTATCCACCCATCGCTCCCAAAAACCCTGAAAACCTGCTGCGCGTGACGGCGATCGCGGCGATCGGCAAAATTGGCTTACCTGCCAGAACCGCCGCTACAGACCCGTTGACCCAGGCATTACAAGACCCTAATCCCTGGGTGCGGCTGAACGCAACGTGGGCACTGACAGAAATTGGGGCACAGGTGCCTCTTTTGAATCAGTGGTTAGATGCCCTACAGTCTCCTGATCCCAACCTTCGACAGAGTGCAGCCGATGTCTTCCAGGACTCTAGATCACTCTTGCCGAAAGCATTAGGAGCAGAGGCAAATGACAGCACTGCCCCCCGCCTGCTTACAACTCTCAGAGACGACGACCCTACCGTTCGTAGTGCCGCAAAACGGGCATTGAAGCTCTTGGGAGTAGGCGCATTACCCAAACTGATACAAGCACTCCAAGCACCAGAACCCATCGTTCGCTTAGAATCTGCCAGTCTGGTAGGCAGTTTGGGAGCTGTTGCAGAGCCAGCAGTACCTGCTTTGCTCACGCTGCTGAATGATTCTGGACAATATGTGTCGCAGTCGGCAAGTCCTTATAGCAGACTTCTCGTACTCCCAGCAGAAGCAGCCGATTTTGATTACTACCCGCGTGTGCCTGACAACCCGGATGCTCTGGTGCGAGTGAATGCGGCGATTGCGCTTGGCAAATTGGGCGATCGTCGGGCGATTTCGCCCCTCACGGCTGCGCTCAAGGACAAGAACCCGTGGATGCAGCTTGCCTCTGGGTGGGCATTGCTTGTTCTCAAACAGGATAATGCTTTACCTGTGGTTGGTCGTCTGGTACAGCACCCCGACACCTCGATTCAATCAACCGCGCTGTCTCAGTTAGAGGGCTATGGGGCGCAAGCGGCACCCTATATTTTGCCTTATTACAAGACGCTCTTAGAAGCCAAAGATGATTACCGCCGCAATGGTGCGATTATCGAGGCTGGACGCTTTGGAACTGCTGCTCTGGAGCTAGTGCCTAAACTTCGAGTGTTGCTTGCAGGCAACCAGAGAAACTCACCAGGGTATGCTGCGACAGCTTTAGGGCAAATTGCCCAAAGTACATCGGCTGCCTGGAGCAATGGTAATCTCTCTAGCCAGCAACGGACTCAGGCGATCGCTGAGTTCAGCAAAGTGCTGGCAATTATGAATGCTCCCAATGCACGCTTTAATCGTCAACCCACCGATCGTGTCCGCAACGCTCTCAACACCTTGAAAGGCAGGTTGCCGTAGCCTGGGGCGATCGTACCTCACATCCCACTCATTGCCTCTGGTGGCTTTGACTCCCATCGCCTACGGCATCGCTCCTCGATCGACTCCAGTGCCAAACAAAGCCCAGCGATTTTGCAAAAAATGATGTTGCCTGGATGCGCGGTGTCATAATGGAACCACTGACTGCTTACATTCAATTCGCAACCCGCTATACGTTATGTCACAAGGACAGGGATTTGGCTTCGGTCTCGGCAAAATGAAAGAGCTGACAGAAGCCTTTAAGAAAGCACAACAGGTTCAAGAAGGAGCCAGACGGCTTCAGGAAGAACTCGAACAGATGGAAATTGAAGGTGAATCCGGTGGTGGATTGGTGAAGGTTGTGCTCAGCGGCAACCAGGAACCCCTTAGTGTCACCATTGCGCCCGATGTCCTTGGGGAAGGTGCAGAGGTGCTTTCTGATTTGGTGACAGCAGCCATGAAGGATGCCTATAACAAATCCACCACCACCATGCGAGAGCGGATGGAAGAACTAACGGGTGGACTTAACCTCCCAGGCATGTAATTTTTTGCCGCACTCCCTGCTGAGCTGAGACGGTGTGAGTCATTGACGCGATCGCGGCGTTGAATAAGCTCCATCGTTTCTTGTCTCAAATGTCAGGTCTCAAATGTCAGGCGGCATCTTCAAACGGCTGTGATTGGCTCACTAGCTGCGATAGATTTATTTGGCGTGAACGACGCTGGCTAAACAATGCCCTACAAGCTGCTGTTTGTTTGTCTTGGTAATATTTGCCGCTCTCCCTCCGCAGAAAACATCATGAACCATTTGATTGCTCAAGCAAATTTGAGCGATCGCATTGTGTGTGATTCCGCAGGAACAGCAGGCTATCATGTCGGGAATCCGCCCGATCGACGCATGGCGATCGCGGCGCAAAGGCAAGGAATTACCCTGTGTGGTAGTGCCCGACAGTTTGTGAAAGCTGACTTTGAGACGTTCGATCGTATCCTGGCAATGGATCGAGAAAATTTGGTCAATCTTTGCGCCCTTGACCCAAGCGGCAAGTATCGCCACAAAGTCCAGTTAATGTGCGACTTCTGCACGCGCCATACTCTGAAAGAAGTTCCTGATCCCTACTATGGTGGCACTGAAGGCTTTAATCAGGTCATTGCTTTGCTGTTTGATGCCTGTGAGGGCTTGTTAGCTGAGGTGACGCAAGAACTGGCGGCAGGCAAATAGGATTTAACGGCTATTTGCAAATCGTTGAACCGTAAAGGTTATAGCGTTTAGCGATTGATTGCCAGATACCCCTGTAACTGCTGATTGCGCTGTCTGGTTAAGCGAGTGAGGCACTGGTTTCGCGCTGCATTGCCACCACTGCTGGCTTCAAACTCACAGGTAGAGTCCCGAAAGGCAATCCAGGCAAGTTCAGCGGTTTCTAGCTTCTGTTTGCGATCGTGTTCAAGCCGTTGCAAAAGTTGCTGATAAAGCTGATTGAGTCGTCGATCGGCGTTCTGGTAATTGTTTCTACCCGCAGGACTTTTGCCAGTCAGGTAGGTGCTGAAGTCAGCCGTGCGTCGTTGGGTGATCTGATCTTTACAGCCAGAAACAAGCATGGGCTGCATGGTGCCGCCTTCTGCTTCACTGCCATAAAACTCGCATTCGGTATCGCGGAATTTAATCCACCGTAGTTGGGCATCGGTCAGCTTTTGGCGGCGTGCGGCGGATAGTTTGGGTAAGAGGGCTTGATAGGTACGATTGAGGGCGCGATCGGCGCTTTCATAGCTCATCCCAGCACAAATGTTCATCTCTGTCTGCGTTTGAGCTTTGTCGCAGTTGGGTTGTTGTGCCAACTCAGTGGCAGTGGCAGTGGCTGTGAGACAGGGGGTAGCGATCACAACGCCAGTCAAACAGACCAGCAACGTCAATGTGAACCGGGTCAGCATGGGGTGATAGGTAAACATGAGCACAGGCTTTCGATGCAAGGGATGTGGTGAAGCGACAGTAGACGGTTTCAACCTGCGAGGAAGCAATTCCGGAACAAGCCTGATCTCGATCGCGTAAAGAGATGTGTGCAGGTCAGCGTTCTAAATCATTGCATGTCAAACCTGGTTTTAAATAGTAGGGAGGGGCTTCGGTTCATTGGAGCAACCAACGCCAAAGGGGGTTACACTCCAATAGCCTTGAACCTATGATTTTTAGCTGCGATTTGAGTTGAGCCTATGAAGTCTTATCTGGCGGCTGCTGTGCAAATGACCAGCCTGCCCAATCTCGAAAAAAATTTAATCCAAGCGGAGGAATTAATTGACCTGGCAGTCCGTCAGGGCGCTGAACTGGTTGCCCTACCCGAAAATTTCTCGTTTTTAGGGGACGAGCATGACAAGCTAGCTCAAGCAGAGGCGATCGCAGTTGCCAGCGAAAAATTTCTCAAGACGATGGCACAACGCTTTCAGGTAACGCTGCTGGGTGGCGGATTTCCAGTGCCCGTTGGGAATGGCAAGGTGTATAACACAGCGCTACTGGTTGACCCAAATGGGGAAGAGTTGGCGCGGTACGAAAAAGTTCACCTGTTCGATGTCAACGTGCCCGATGGCAACACCTATCAAGAATCTGGCACGGTGCTGGCAGGTGTACGACTACCGCCCGTGTATCCGTCTAAAGAACTCGGCAATCTGGGGCTATCTGTTTGCTACGATGTGCGCTTTCCCGAACTCTATCGCCACTTAGCGCAGATGGGCGCAGAAGTGCTGTTTGTACCCGCCGCGTTTACGGCGTTTACGGGCAAAGACCACTGGCAGGTGCTACTGCAAGCACGGGCGATCGAAAACACCTGCTACGTCCTGGCTCCTGCTCAAACGGGACGGCACTACGCCATGCGCCAAACTCATGGACACGCAATGGTCATCGACCCCTGGGGGATGGTGCTAGCCGATGCAGGGGATGAACCCGGTGTGGCGATCGCCGCGATCGAACCTTCTCGCCTGGTACAGGTGCGCCGTCAGATGCCCTCGTTGCAGCATCGGGTGTTTGTGTAGGGCGAGAGGAGAGAGGGGTGAGGAGAGAGGAGAGAGGGGTGAGGAGAGAAGGCTAAAGGCTAAAGGCTGACTGTTGACCGCCAAGCTCCCTATTCCCCATTTCCTACTCCCCTCTGCTTAACCTTCTGCAATAGAAACTG
Organism: Lyngbya sp. HA4199-MV5; assembly: GCA_019359375.1. GTDB lineage: Bacteria > Cyanobacteriota > Cyanobacteriia > Leptolyngbyales > Leptolyngbyaceae > Stenomitos. Next base: position 75,763 of record JAHHHL010000005.1, on the reverse strand, counting down.
TACATTGGTAAGGAACATTTTCCTAAGAGCCAATGGTAGATTTCATAACTTGGTTGACCGTCCCAGTGATGCGTAATGGTGCATCAGTGCTGCTTGGCAGTCCCTTAGTGGCTACAGCGGCTGAGGCAACAAACGGATCTCTAGTGCTGGCAGGAGTGTTGCTAAGTCTGGTGGTCATCTTCCTGGCAAGCAAGATTGGGGGTGAGTTGTGCGATCGCCTTAACCTACCCCCTGTTTTAGGAGAGTTGGTGGGTGGGGTTGTTGTAGGAGTATCTGCCCTTAATCTGCTGGTGTTTCCGGGCAATGGTGAAGACGGTAGCCACTCGCTGATCATGGGGCTGATGCAATTGACGGCAAACCTCAGTCCAGAGGCGTTGACTTCGGTGTTTCAGTCGCAGAGCGAAGTTATTTCTGTCTTGTCAGAACTGGGCGTAATCATTCTGCTGTTTGAGATTGGCTTGCAGTCTGATCTGAAGGAGCTTTTGCGGGTGGGACCGCAGGCTACGCTGGTGGCAGTGGTTGGGGTAGTCGTGCCTTTTGCCTGTGGCACGATCGGGCTGAGCCTCATTTTTGGCATTCCCACCATCCCCGCGATTTTTGCTGGAGCGGCGTTGACTGCCACCAGTATTGGCATTACAGCAAAAGTGCTGGCAGAAATGCAGCGCCTGAGTACCCCTGAAGGACAGATCATCATCGGTGCAGCGGTTATGGATGATGTGCTGGGCATCATCGTGCTGGCGGTGGTTGCCAGTCTTGCCCGCGATGGCTCAGTGGAACCCACGAAGGTAGCTTACTTGATTGTGAGCGCAGGAGTGTTTTTGGTCGGTGCCATTTTAGTAGGACGCTTTCTCAGCCCGCTCTTTGTGGCACTGGTTAATGGCATGAAAACACGGGGACAACTGTTGTTAGTGTCTCTAATTTTTGCGTTTATTCTGGCGTATATTGCGGCGATGATTCAGCTAGAAGCCATTCTGGGAGCTTTTGCAGCAGGATTGGTGCTAGCAGAAACCGAGAAGCAGCGAGAGTTAGAGGAAAAGGTGGTGCCGATCGCCGATATGCTCACGCCTGTGTTTTTTGTCGTAGTCGGTGCCCGTACCGATCTGAGCGTGCTGAATCCGCTGGTGCCGGAAAATCGTCCTGGGCTGATTATCGCGACGTTTTTGCTTGTCGTGGCGATTGTGGGCAAAGTGGTGACGGGCTTCACCGTGTTTGGCATTCCAGGGGTCAATCGACTGGCGATCGGGGTAGGCATGATTCCCAGAGGCGAGGTGGGGCTGGTGTTTGCGGCGGTTGGCTCTGAGAGTGGCGTGCTGTCCAAACCGCTGGAAGCGGCTGTGATTGTCATGGTGATTTTAACCACGTTTCTTGCTCCGCCGTTGCTGCGGCTGGTGTTTGCCCAGTCCGATCAATCTGGGATTGGCAATCTCGATCAGGAGTTAGCCCAGGTGATCACGTTGAATCCCGGCTTGGTGGATTTAGAAGGAATTGAGCCGGACTCGAAATAACATAGGGCGCGTCATCAATGCAGCTCCGAAGCCTTGCAGTATCAGCATTGTCGCGCCCATCTAACAACAGAAGCCAGGGGCTAGAACCCTGATTGACTGACAAAAGTCTTGAAAGGCTGGTCGCTTCGTTGCTCACCCGCCCGTGATTAAAATCCGGGCTAAGGGTGCGAAACCCGTTCAAACGGGTTGTAAAGCTCTCCTAGTCCTCTACCCTTCGGGAAGGCAAAGCCTAGAGAGGACTTTCTTCCATCAGCCCGCACTTTCAGTGCAGGGCGGGTTCAAGTACTCGCTAAAAGATTTGTCAGTCAACCAGGCTAGAACCTCTGCTGCAAGTGATATGTAGTCATAATTGATGACAGCCCCTAGAAATTCCGATCGCACCTTTGGTCCATCGGGTATATTCTTACAGCAGTTTTGTATTGTGGACGCTCGCGTTCTGTCATCACGGATGCTCGACGTTCGGTTGCTGTAGCCAGACACTGGGCGGCTAAAAACGAGGATCGTCACGTTACCGGCTGCAATGTGTTATCACTCTTTCGGTGTGTTTGGTGAGCAGAAAACTCTCTTGGGGTATGAAACTTGGGGCATGAAACTAAAACCGCCAATTTGCGTCAGGCACATGTACGCGCAGATTGCTTGGCGACGGTTGGGCGACAGAGGACATCTGTACAGCTTCAAAATCGACCGGATTGATGGTTTAGCGGAGCGGAGTTGTTGAATTGAAGCCCTGCGATCTTAGCCAACATCCTGAAGCGATCCAAAAGAGGATGTTCTGTAGAGGGCGAGTTCGATAAGCGCCCGTGATGGCTGGCTCTGCACCGCATCCATTGCCACGATCGCGAACGATGTACCCAGGTCGACCCCATCGGCGATCGACCTCAATGGGTGTGATGGCGCGAGTGTGAGGAGACTGAGTTGTGAACTGTTCCTGGCTGCTGTCCAGCTTTTTGAGAACCAGCTTTTTGAGAACCTGACGAGATACCGTGAAACACTTTCCCCATTTTCTGCTCACTGCAACGTCCCTTTTACTCTTGGCGGCTCCGGCACATGCTTCGCGGCTGGAATCATGGCGGTTTGACTCTAACCGCAACCAGTTGGAATTCATCACCGATGAAGACGTACAGCCCCGGGCACAGCTTATTTCCGACCCAACGCGACTGGTGATAGATTTGCCAGGGGTGATTTTGGGTCGTCCGGCTTCCACACAGTCTTATGGGGGCGCGATTCGGTCTGTAAGGCTAGGGCAATTCGATCGCGGTGCCGCACGACTGGTGGTAGAACTTGCACCGGGCTACACGATCGACCCCAACCAGGTCAAGTTTCGGGGTATCACGGCACGACAATGGACGGTACAGCTCCCGACTCCGCAACTTCTGCCTGCTGATACGGCTGTAAACACCCCATCAGGTGGCGTTACGGGAGGTAGTAATCAGTCTGGCTCCTCGACTCAGATTCAGGGAGTACGGGTCACGCCCGATGGCATTTTTATCCGCACCAACGGTGGCTCACCGACGCTGAATGTAAGCCGTAGTGACGATCGTGGTCAGATTACGGTGGATGTGCAGGGCGCAACGCTGGCTCTAGCAGCCCCACGCGATGTGCTGGTCAACCGTTTAGGCGTTAACCGCGTCACGCTGAGTCAGCCGCAAGCATCACCGCCTGTCGCTCGTATTACCCTCAATGTCGATCGCAGTAGCCCCGATTGGCAAGCCACAACGAGCAGTGTGGGTGGGCTAGTGTTGCTTCCCACCAGTAAAGTGGCATCGGGTGGTGAAGGCAATACAGCACCTACGCCTGTGTTTCGTCCAGGCGCACTTGCCACGATCGAGTCGATCGCGCTAGAAAACAACGATTCTCAGCTTGTGGTGCGCGCGAGTCAGCCTTTGAAGTACACCACCGGATGGGATCGGGCTACCGGTGCGTATCGCGTCACCATCAATTCGGCTCAGCTATCCAAAACAGTCAAGGGACCACAGCTTGAAGCCTCCAGTCCTGTGCTTAAGCTACGGCTGCGGCAAGAGACCGCGAATACGGCTGTGATTTTGATTACGCCCGCTTCAGGAGTGCTCATTAGCGACCTGAATCAACCGAGCCAACAATCGCTGGCACTGCAACTCCAGCGCAGTCGATCGCCCGTTGCGGTACAGCCCAACCCCTCTGCCAATATTCCTGTACCGGTTGCCCCTCGAACGGATCCAGTTGCACCTCCGTCGAACTATCCCAATCCTGATCCGCCCAGAGCGACGAACGGACGACCCGTTGTGATTATCGACCCAGGGCATGGCGGTCCTGATCCAGGCGCGATCGGTATTGGTGGCTTACAAGAAAAAGGTATCGTGCTGGATATTGGGCAGAAAGTGGCGGCGATTTTGGAGCGGCAGGGCGTACAGGCTGTGATTACCCGATCGGACGATCGTGATCTGGATCTGGAACCGCGTGTGCAACTGGCAGAACGCATCAACGCCACGGTTTTTGTCAGCATTCATGCCAATTCCATTAGCCTCAGCCGACCCGATATCAGCGGACTGGAAACCTACTACTATCAAAGCGGGCTAAACCTGGCTCGCACGATCCATCAAAGCGTGCTTGAAGGCACTGGGATACAAGATCGAGGGGTGCGATCGGCGCGTTTCTATGTGCTACGCAAAACGTCGATGCCATCGGTGCTGGTAGAAGTGGGCTTTGTCACGGGACGCGATGATGCCGCCAAGCTGTCTGATGGCAACTACCGTACCCAAATGGCAAATGCGATCGCACGGGGTATCTTGCGGTATCTTGGGCGCAGTTCATAATTGGACACCATGTAACCTTTGCAGATTGTAAAATCTGTGAGACCGTAAAGATTCATAAAGCTGGAAAGGGTTCGTCAGTAGGAGGAGTGAGGAGTGTCAGGTGATCGTTTTGCCCGCAGCAGCCGTACCGATCAAAATGCTGCACCGATCGGATTATTTGATAGTGGTCTGGGTGGTTTGACCGTACTGCGCGAACTCTATCGCCAGTTGCCCTACGAATCGGTTATTTATTTTGGTGATACCGCCCGACTGCCCTACGGCGATCGCACCCCTGCCCAAATTTTGCAGTACGTGCGAGAAATTCTTGCCTGGATGGAGCAGCAGGGCACCAAAATGGTGATCATGGCGTGCAACACCAGTTCTGCCCTGGCACTAGAGACCGTGCGCTCTGAGTTTGACTTACCCATTTTAGGGCTGATTTTGCCGGGAGCCAGAGCTGCGGTGCAGCAGGGTCGCCGCATTGGGGTCATTGCTACACCCGCAACGGCAGCCAGCCATGCCTACAGCCAAGCCATTTTAGAAATTGATGCGACAACGCAAGTGTGGGAAGTGGGTTGCCCTGAATTTGTCCCGCTCATTGAATGCGATCGGCTGCACGACCCGTATACAACCGCGATCGCCCAGGTTTATCTGGAGCCGTTGATCCAGCAGCAAATCGATACGCTGATCTATGGCTGCACGCATTATCCCTACTTAGCGCCCATTCTGCGTCCGCTTTTGCCCTCATCGGTGAAGTTGGTAGACCCAGCGGTTTCGGTTGTTGCCGCCGCCGCGCAAGAACTCGATCTCCTGGCACTCAAAAATCTCCGCCCACCTGCACCGACGCGCTTCTGTGTGAGCGGCTCACCCCGCACCTTTAGCCAACTTGCAACCTCCTGGCTCGGCTGCACCCCCACTGTGGAACAGGTGATTCCCGCCCAAATGGCTCAACCAGCGACATAAGACCCTGCTGCCTGGTTTTCAGACACCCTTCAGAAGCACCCGTAGAAGGAGAGGCTGCTAGGGGCTGTCATCAATTAGCTCCGAAACCTTGCAATATCAGCAGTGTCACACCCGTCTCAACACACCAGGCTAGGGGCTGGAACCCTTGCTGCAAGCAATGTGTAGTAGTAATTGATGACAGCCCCTAGTCCACTCGATCGCCTATCTTAGAGCGCGAGACGAGCTAGCTGATTTTTTAGCCGCACCTTCAATGGTCTCAGTTGACCTTAATGGAGCGTGTCGAATGGTTGCGCGTTCTCACCCAAGCCTGTTAACCCCACAGTAGCTGTCTGGCATCAAACCGCGTTTTGACTGTGCTCATTCGACCGTGCTCAACAGTTACCATCTCTGTGAGTTGAGCGGAGCCTAAACCCAAGCTAAGATAACTGGATCATTACGTTGTCGGGCTGGTAACACGATGCCAGACCCTCTGACCAGACGCATTTAAACCAGTGCAAGTAGCCCCAGCTTTGCGTTTAGCCACTTAGGGAGATCCAACGAAAATGTATAAAAAGGAAGTTTTATGTTCTATAGACGGGTGGCTTAGCTTAAGATAGATGGAGAATAATTAAAGTTTCGTAACCTTATACCGCCTGAGTCGGACATCCATGACTTCAGCTACTTCCCTTTTTTCTCCGGTTGAAACAGATTTGCAGGTGCTGACGGAGAACCTCAAGAACCTCATCGGGGCACGCCACCCAGTTCTGTATGCCGCCGCAGAACATCTTTTTGGAGCTAAGGGAAAGCGAGTCAGACCCGCGATCGTCTTCCTGGTTTCACGCGCCACCATGTTGGATCAGGAGATTACGCTCCGTCATCGCAGACTCGCTGAGATCACTGAGATGATTCACACTGCCAGCCTGGTACATGATGATGTGGTGGACGAATCAGATCTGCGTCGCGGTCTGCCAACCGTACACAGTAGTTTTGGGAATCGAATTGCCGTGCTAGCTGGCGACTTTTTGTTTGCCCAGTCGTCCTGGTATCTGGCAAATCTGGATAATTTAGAAGTGGTGAAACTGCTCTCCCAGGTCATTATGGATCTGGCAGAAGGCGAAATTCAGCAGGGGTTGAACCGCTTTGCGACCCATCTGACGATCGACGAATATCTGGAGAAAAGCTACTACAAAACAGCCAGCTTGCTTGCCAATAGTGCTAAAGCCGCCGCTACCTTAAGCGAAACCTCTACTGCCTTAGCCGATGACCTGTTTCAGTATGGTCGCCATATTGGGCTGGCGTTTCAAATCATCGACGATATTCTTGACTTCACTGGCTCAACAGAAGCCCTGGGCAAGCCTGCCGGATCTGACCTAAAGAGCGGCAATTTAACGGCACCTGTTCTGTATGCACTCGAAGAGAAGCCTTACCTCGAAGTGCTGATTGAGCGTGAATTTGCTCAACCAGGTGACTTGGAGCAGGCACTAACGTTGGTGCGTGATAGCAACGGCATTGAACGATCGCGCGAACTGGCAACGCACCACACCCGCACTGCGATCGAGCATTTGGCAGACTTGCCCCCTTCAGAATCGCGTCAGGTTTTAGTGAAGCTAGCAGATTACGTTCTTAGTCGCCTTTATTAAGGCAGAAGGCAGGAGGCAGAAGGCAGAAGTTCAGAAAGCGGGGAAGAAGACTTGAGGTGTCGATAGCTCCTTCATTGAGCGGGAAGCAAGCTGCAAGCCTGGTTTCCCCTACAGGAAACATCCTTCCTTTAGAGAAATTGCATCTAAGGTCTATACAGCGCCTTGGATCGTAAGTTGATAGGTCATGGTCGCTTGAGCACCATTTGCCTGTTTGAACGAGCCAGAAAGGGGAGCCGCATAGCTAGAGAGAGGACTGGCAACCAGTGCAATATGCCGATCGGCGACCGCCAGCCCATGCGTTGGATCATAGCCACGCCAGCCGCCACCCGGTAAATAGACCTCAGCCCAGGCGTGAAGATGACGATCGTCGCTATCGAGATCGCCCTCCTGATAGCCACTGACGAACCGAGCCGCCAAACCGATCGCTCGACAGGTTTCCACAAACAGCACCGCAAAATCTCGACAGGTACCCGATCGCGTTGTCCACGTCACACCGGGAGGCAGCGGATCGCCCGTCTCGCGGATTGTGTACTGACAACCCTTATAGAGACGCTGATTGAGTTCACTTAAGAAGCTTAGAGTGTTGCCATTCACCGCCTGCACAATTTCTTGTGCCAGTTGGAGCGCGATCGAGTCAATGCCCGCTGGATAGAGCACCTGTTGTCCGCCCAAATAAGGCTGTAGCTGCAACAGTAAGGACGAGGGATAGTCGATCGGCAGCCGCGTTGCCCAGGTCTCCAGCAAGTAATCAAACGGATTCGTGCGATGGGTTTCCACCGATGCCAGTACCTGAACGGTTAGCTTCTCCGTTTCTTCTGGCTTAAACCGCAGCGTGATCAAAGTATTGCCATCCAAATCAGTCGCGATCGATTCCTGTAAGGGTGTCGGCATCACATTAAGCGAAAACGATCGCACCGTCTGCCAACTGTCACTCCGAGGATATAGCCGCACTGTATGCGGTAGCAAGCTCACAGGCTGGCTGTAGCTGTAATGGGTCGTGTGGCTGATTTGGTAAAGCACGAAGAGTTGTTAGTTGTTAGTTGTTGGTTGTTAGAAAGAGGCAGAAGGATGAGGGATGAAGGATAAAAAAGCTGACGGCTGACGGCTGACCGCTAAATCAACTCAAAACTCAAAACTTTCACCCCTCACTCCTCTCTCCTCTCTCCTCACCCGATCGGCTGAAGCGCTACGAAGGTTTCAAAAATCTTCTTGCCCACGTCGTTCATACGAAGCTGCAAGTCATCCAGGGTTTCGTGCAGTCCCGTGTCTATGATGTCTTCGATCGTGAGGTAGTCGAGGTCAGAGCGGAGCCGTCCTAGTGTGCGTTCAACGGGGGTGCGCCAGGTGCCAATGGGGGTGCCAATGATCTGGTGAAGCGATCGTTCGGCTTGCAGGATACAAAAGCGCACCGATCGGGGAAAGTTTCGCTCCAGGATGAGAAATTCGGCAACTGAATTGGGTGAAATGCGATGGATGCCCTGCTTGCGATACATCTCGTAAGCACTGGCAGATTTGAGTAATGCCATCCACTGAAGCTCGTCCAGGGTGCTGCCCACATCTTTCACGGATGGCAGCAAAATGAAATACTTCACGTCTAGAATCCGTGCTGTTTTGTCTGCCCGCTCCAGAAATCTGCCAATTTGCCCAAAATGCCAGCCTTCGTTTTGGGTCATGGTGGCATTCATCACGCCAATAAACTGGTGGCTTGCCAGCTTCACTTCCTCAAAAAAGCGGAGGATGGCAGACAAATCCTGAAGCGATCGTGTCTGCGCCACTTCCGTCACCATCAGATAAAACTCATTCACCTGATGCCACATTTCCGACGAGATGATTTCGCGCACCGATCGGGCATTTTCCCGCGCAATGCGTAGACAAGAGACGATCGAATTGGGATAGTTTGGATCGAATGTGAGAAATTGAATTACCTTTTCGGCAGTTGCTTCGCCATAGCGCTCTTGAAACAGCGGCAAATCACCCGTCGTTAACACGATCGGTTCCCACTGTTGCGTTATGCCTGCGGGCGAATCTAACAGCAAGTTCAAATTCACTTCCACAAAACGAGCCACATTTTCGGCACGTTCTACATAGCGATTGAGCCAGTAAATTGAATCAGCAACACGACTTAGCATTTGGAAAAAGTTTTTAGTTTTTAGTTTTTAGTTTCTGGTTGTTATTGGTTGTTAGCGACTAGCAACTAACAACTAACAACTAACAACTATTTACACACGACCCACGTATCTTTGCTGCCACCACCCTGGGATGAATTCACTACGAGCGACCCTTTGCGGAGGGCAACGCGAGTTAATCCACCCGGACTCACGTAGACTTTTTTGCCATACAGAATATAGGGGCGTAAATCAACGTGGCGACCTTCAAAGTGGTCATCGACTAGCGTAGGAACCCGTGATAGAGAAAGCGTTGGTTGGGCGATGTAGTTGCGGGGTGAGGCTTGAATCCGTCCAGCAAAATCCTCTCGTTCCTTTGGCGTTGCGGTGGGACCAATCAACATGCCGTAGCCACCTGATTCATCGGCTGCTTTGACGACCAGCTTGTCTAGATTTGCTAAAACGTGCTGCTGTTGCTGTAGCTCCCAACACAGATAGGTGGGCACATTAGCTAGAATTGGCTCCTCGCTGAGGTAGTAGCGAATCATGGCTGGCACGTAGGAGTAGATAACTTTATCGTCTGCAATGCCTGTACCAAGTGCGTTTGCCAGCGCTACTTTGCCAGAGCGGTAGACATCCATCAGTCCAGGGATCCCCAGCAACGAATCGGGACGAAAGGCTTTGGGGTCGATAAAGATATCGTCAATACGGCGATAAACGACATCTACTCGCTTGAGCCCCTTCGTTGTCCGCATTTGCAGATAGCCGTCTGCCACAACCAAATCGCGCCCTTCGACCAGTTCTACGCCCATCTGTTGCGCCAGGAAGGAGTGCTCAAAGTAGGCAGAGTTGTAGATGCCAGGAGTTAACACTACGACGGTAGGGTCGATCAGGTGTGGAGGGGCGAGGTTAAGCAGGGTTTCTAGCAGATGGCTGGGATATTCTTCCACGGGCTGAATTTGCATCGTGTTGAAGACCAGCGGAAAGGTGCTTTTCATCACGCGGCGGTTTTCAAGCACATAAGATACACCAGAGGGACAGCGCAGATTGTCTTCCAGGACGAACCATTGCCCGTGACGATCGCGCACCAAATCAGTCCCCGTAATGTGAGACCAGATGCCACCGGGCGGCTTGAGACCCATGCACGGCTTCAAAAAACCACTGGCAGAGTAGACAATCTCGGACGGAATCACGTTGTCGCGCAAGATCTTCTGCTCATTGTAAATATCTGCCAAAAACAGGTTAAGCGCGTGGATACGTTGCTCCAAACCCTTTTCCAACGTTGTCCAATCATCTGCCGAGACAATGCGGGGAATGATGTCGAACGGAATGATGCGCTCGGTGCCCTGATTGTCGCTGTAGACATTGAACGTCACACCCATTTTAAAGAGGGCGATCTGTGCCGCTTGCTGCCGTCGCTGCACTTCTTCAGCCGACAGAGAATTGATGCGATCGATCAGCGGCATCGCTTCTACACGCGGCTCACCTTTCGTCACAAACAATTCATCGTAAAAGTTTTCTGGCTCGTAGTCGTTGAATTGCACAGCGCGTGATCCAATGCGTACCTCCTCATGAATAAAGGCGAGAAGGGATGCAAACAGTAGCCTCTGATACCTTTTTCGGATTAGCACGATCGCTTGTGGGCGGATTTAGTGGTTCACCAGGAAGCGCAAAAAGCTTGTAAGTCCGAATGCGAATGCCTAACGCGATCGCGCCATCCCTACTTTAAGCAACCAGTCCAGCCAGAACGCCAGCTTTGCATTCGGAAACTTGTCGATCGATGACGAAGGCATAACGAGGACATTGCTCCAGTTTTAGAAATTCGTCCTGATGGATTGACAAATCTTCCGTAACAGGTAACAGGAACCTAACACGAACTAAATTTATGGGCTTTCATCCAACCGCATTGTTACCAGGCTTGCTGCTACTGCTTCTAGCTTCGGATTTACGTGATGCCAAGGCGAGCGCTAATCAGGCGCTACGTTCCCTGGAACAATCCGCACCACTCACTCAGTTAGCGGACGGAACTGTGCAAACGTTTCACCGGGGCAGTGGTCGTCGCCAACTCTTCCGGGAATTGACGCTGCTTGGGGCGTAGCTGCCTGCCAGGTTATACCATCCAGCGTGTAGACTCTTACGCCCTGTCCGCAGGATGCTGTTATCGGTTGACCATGCTAGAACGCTAGCTCCTTGCCTGTTTCACTGCCTCATGGTTTGAACAGTTCTGTGGCGCGATCGCACCCAATGTGTAATCAAATGTGTGATCAAGCAGATGTGTGATCAAAATCGTTGCTCTCAACATACATTGGCGGCATGCTGAAGCGTGAGTTGATATTGACCTGTTTTTAACTCGTTCATATTGCTTCCTTACCATGTACATTGTGCAGAGGTCTCTATGAGACAACACTACGAGACAACATTTAGCCGTGAGCTGACGTATGAGTGAATGGAAGCGCTTTCTGTTTATGACGTTACGACCTTCCTGGAGTAATCTGTTACAAAGTGAGCTGCACTTCTACGGAAGAATTTTTTGCCTGCATCGCCCAGCGTTCAGAGCGGAAAGATCTATCAAGCGTGGAGTCTAGTAACGTTGATTCTCAGTTTAAAGCTTGAATTGTTGGGGAATACTAGGATAATAAACAACTAAGGAATTGAAATGAGCCGTTTACCGATTGCAGTGACAGGCTAGTCTAGTTTACGCGCCATTGCTGTGTCAGTTACGGCGATCGCAGTCGTCAAGATGTAACAAGACGATGCTCGTAGCATCATCAGTGTTTCCGTAGTGGTTCCAGTGGGTTAGTTTGGTTGACATGATTAAAGACCTCGATCTGATCAAACGTCTCGGTCCTAGTGCCATGGATCAGATCTTGCTCTATTTGGCATTTAGTGCCATGCGAACCAGTGGGCATCGGCACGGAGCGTTTTTAGATGCGGCAGCGACAGCAGCCAAATGTGCGATTTACATGACCTATCTGGAGCAAGATCAAAACCTCCGGATGACGGGTCATTTGCACCATATCGAACCCAAACGGGTGAAGGCGATTGTCGAAGAGGTGCGGCAAGCGCTCACAGAAGGCAAACTGCTCAAAATGCTGGGTTCGCAGGAACCGCGCTATTTGATCCAATTCCCTTACGTTTGGTTAGAACAATATCCCTGGCAACCAGGGCGATCGCGCATTGCTGGCACCAGCCTTACGTCTGAAGAAAAACGCCAAATTGAGCAAAAGCTACTGTCCGACCAGTTGCCCGATGCCCAGCTCATTAACTCCTTCCAGTTTCTAGATCTCATTGAGTTTCTCCACGCTCGCTCTCAAGAGTATGTGCCCGAAGATCAGCAAATGCCGCTCAGTGAGGCGTTGGCAGAACACATCAAGCGGCGGCTGCTCTACTCTGGTACCGTCACTCGACTTGACTCTCCCTGGGGCATGCCCTTCTATGCGCTGACACGAGCCTCCTATTCCCCCGCTGATGAAGAAGAACGCACTTTTTTGATGGTGGAAGACACAGCCCGGTACTTCCGCATTATGAATGCTTGGGCAAAGCGTCAATCGAAAGCTATGCGCGCTCTTGAAGAATTGGATATCCCCGTCGATCGCGTCGATGAGGCATTAAGCGAACTGGATCACGTCATTCGGCAATGGGCTGATCGGTATCACCAGGTTGGCGGTGAACCGTTTGTCATGCAACTGGCGATCGGTCCGAGAGAGGAGGAGTAGGGAGGCAAGGGGAGTTGTTGGTTGTTAGTTTTTAGTTTTTAGAAGGAGTCAGAAGTCAGGAGTCAGAAGTTAGCGAGCAACCAGTTCTCAAAGCTGCATCCTTTAGCCCTACTCCCCCATCTTTCTAACAACCAACAACTAACAACTGGTTCAACTCAAAACTCAAAACTCATAACTCATAACTTCCTCACTCCTCACCCCTTTGCAGGCTTCCCGATCGCCTCTAGCCTCCTCCTGCCCTCAATTTCACCCCTAAACCTGGCTGCTCATTTGGCAGTACCCGTCCATTTTGAAAGCTGGCACCTGTGAAGGGATCGTCCAGTAGATTTAAATGGCTGTCGAGATCCAGGTGATCGGCGAGGGGTGACAGGTGAGCGAAGGCGGTATTGAGTAGCGCGCTGTCGGAGTAGCAGCCAAACATCACCCTTAAGCCACAGGCGCGGGCGGTGTGAATCATGCGCCATGCTTCGGTAAGACCACCTGCTTTCATGAGTTTGATGTTGATGCCGTGGACGCGATCGACCAGCGGCAAAATGTCGTAGCTGGTAAAGCAGCTTTCATCGACAAAAATGGGCAATGGCGATGCTTGATAAAGCTTTGGCAAATCACCTTCCTGTCCTCTAGGCAACGGTTGTTCGATGTAGGTGATGCCCCGATCGGCTAACCAGTGTGCCATTTGCGTTGCTTGCTCTACGTTCCAGCCACCATTCGCATCGATGCTGATCTGACTAATGTGAGGAGCGGCACTTTGGATAGCTACCACCATTGCCTGGTCTGCTTCCACGCCTTCGGGACTGCCAAGTTTCAGCTTGAGCGCCTGGAGAGTTGGCACCTGTCCTAGCCAGTCTTTTACGCGTTGTTGAGCGATGTCGGGTGGGTTGATGCCGATCGTGATCGAGATTGGGACAATGCGATCGCGATCCAGCCCCCACAGTTGCCACAGGGGTAGATTTGCTTGCTTCCCGACCCAATCGTGCAGGGCGATGTCTAGAGCGGCACGGGCAGCAGACGGCAGACGAGCCTCTAGCATCAGTCGCTCAATGCGCTGACGTTCCAACGGGCTGAGAGCTTTCAGCAATGGGGCGATTTTTTGCAGCGATCGCGCGATCGCCTCCGTTGTTTGCGGCTGTTCACCGATCGAAAAGGGCGATGCCTCTCCCCATCCTTCAATGCCCTCATGTTCGATCGCCACGCATACGTTGGTTGTTTGTGCCGTTGTGCCCCGGCTGATCGTGAGCGGGAAGCGTTTGTGAACGGTGAAAAGCTGGATACGGAGTTGCATGAGACGGAGTGGGGAGGCGGAGTGGGGAAGCGGGGGAGCAGAGGAAGTGGGGGGGAGTGGGGGAGCGGCAAACGGAGCAAGGGAAGAAGTTTCGAGTGTTGAGTTGAGGGTGGTATTAGCAATACCTTATCTTCTTCTGACTCCCGCTCCTCACTTCTGACTCCCAACTCTGCTTCCCCTGCCCCTCCTGCTTCCCCTGCCCCCCTTGCTTCCCTCGCTTCCCCTGCTTCCCCTGCCTACTCCTCTCCCTTACACCTCCCTCCAGCCAAACAAGCCTATTGAGGGATTTGTGGAACTTTCGTGATTCGCTTTAATTCAATTTAAGAAGGTAAATCGTTATCTGAATGATAGCAAGGTAGGCATGTTGAGCCATTTTATGCGATCGACAGTCACACGTTTTAAGCGGCTGTCTCGTCGCTGGTTGATCACGTTTTTCGCAAGTCTTTTGGTGCCGATATTGCTCTGGGCAGTGACACCTATGCTTTCGCGTGCAGAGCCATCACAGGCAAAGGTGTTTGAGCAAATTTGGCAGACGGTCAACGATAATTTTTACGACCCGAAATTTAACGGCGTTGACTGGAAGGCGATGCGGCAGAAGTATGCACCCCTGGCGGCTCAGGCGCGATCGCCCGAAGCACTAGCGCCTGTCGTCAACCAAATGCTGGCAGAGCTGAAAGCCTCGCATACCCATTACTACACACCCGCAGAGCCAGAGTACTACCAGCTAGCAGGTGTCTTTTGGCGACGAGGCATCCAGAAGCAGCTCAAGCCTTTTCTACCCAACGGCAAGCTGGAATACGTCGGCATTGGTGCTTATACGCGTGAGGTTGACGGCAAGACGTTTGTGCGTGCTGTGCTGGATGGTTCGCCTGCTGCCAAGGGTGGGCTTAAGGTGGGAGATCAGCTTCTAGCGGTGAATGGCAAGCCATTCCAACCTGTTCAATCCTTTGCTGAACAAGCCGATCGCCCGGTTGAGCTTCAAATTCAGCGCACGCCGACCACGGCACCGCAAACGATCGCCGTCACACCCAAACGCCTCGACCCTACGACGATGTTTCTGGATGCGATGAAGTCCAGTGTCCAGGTGATCGATCGCGGCGGCAAAAAAATCGGCTATATCCACGTCTGGTCGTATGCCGATGATGCCTACCAGCGGCAGCTTGAGCAAGAACTGGGCGATCGTCTTAGCGAGGTCGATGGGCTTGTCTGGGATCTGCGCGATGGCTGGGGAGGAGCCGAACCCAGCTACCTGAATCCGTTTACAGCACCCGCGCTTGATGTGACCTTTACCAACCGCAACGGCAGCAAAGGCAGTTTTGATTTGCCGTGGAGAAAGCCAGTCGTGATGCTGGTCAACCAGGGATCGCGCAGTGGCAAAGAAATTCTTGCCTACGGCTTTCGGCAGTTTCGAGTTGGCAAAATTGTGGGCAGCAAAACGGCTGGGGCGGTGCTAGCTGGGCGTGCTTACATCATGCAGGACGGCAGCTTGCTCTACGTTGCTGTTGCCGATGTGTTGGTCGATGGACAGCGCATTGAAGGCAAAGGCGTTGCCCCGGATATCGATGTGCCGTTTACCGTGCCCTATGCCCAAGGACGCGATCCACAAAAGGACGGGGCGATCGCAGCGGTGCTAGAGGCGATCGGGAAGCCTTTAAAGGGGAGAGGAGTGAGGGGTGAGGAGTGAGGAGTCAGGAGTTAACCCAGTTGTTGGTTGTTGGTTGTTAGCGCATGAGCCATTCCTGATTTCTTCTAAAAACTAAAAACTCTTTAGCATTCATCCCTCATCCTTCATCCCTCATCCCTCATCCCTCTGCCTTTCCCAAACCATCCGCGATCGCTCCCATCGCATTTGTAGACGATCAGTATCAGCCTGTGCATCACGATCTAAGCTCCAAGTCATCAGTTGCTTTCGCACAATAAATACAGATGAAGAAACAAGTACTCGTATTCGGTTTCGGGATTGGATTCGCCTTGTGTGTGGGATCGGTTGCGAGAGCAGTTCAGCCTGCGCCGATCGAGGGCAGCGCTAAGGTGCAGTGGTCTCAGGTCATTAGCGATCCGTTTGATGGGGTTGTGGTGTATGACAAAAACTTCAGCCCGTCTGATCATGGGTTTGTTTTTGTCACAAGCTGGTCAAAAAGCGGCATTCGTGCCACGTACACCTGGTATGAGTCAGACCTGATTGGCTACAAAACCGTTTGGCGGAGTCGCTGGATTCATAACAAGAAGGGTAAAAAGATTGAGGAACGCTACTCTGAGCAGGAGCCAATCTACCGCTACACCCGCTTTGACGATACGCCAAAATCAATTCTATTCGCAGTCAACGGGAAACTTTACACCTATGATGATGGAACCGTCGTACCTGAATTAGCTACTGCGCTTGCCAGTGCTCCACCGGGAAATATGAGAATTCGGCTAGTGTGGGAGAATGGCAAGACGAAGGATATTGAAATCGGTAAAGGCACGGTTGAGGCGTGGAGAACCGTGTTCAAAGAAAAGGTTTGATAGCACGCGATGTCCCTTTTCAGGTTGGGAGGCAACCATGACCACGCTGCTCATTCAAACGGAAAACAGTCCATTGACTGTGAATTTGCCTGCGATCGCCCCCATGACTCCCACGCAGTTCTATGAATTCTGCTTAGCTAACCGCGATCTACGCATTGAACGTACCGCCAGCGGAGAAGTCATCATCATGCCACCCGCTTTCGCCGATACCGGGAATCGAAACTTCAACATTGCTGCTCAGCTTTGGAACTGGACAGAACAAGATGGAACAGGTATCGGCTTTGACTCCAGCGCTGGGTTTACTCTACCAAATGGTGCAACTCGCTCTCCTGATGCCTCATGGATCAGGCTAGAGCGATGGCAGGCATTAACAGGAGAACAAAAAGCCTCCTTTGCACCCATCTGTCCTGATTTTGTGATTGAGCTACGCTCTTCTAGCGACAAGCTGACCAGTTTGCAGAACAAGCTGGAGGAATACATCGCGAATGGGTCTGTGCTGGGCTTTTTGATCGATCGCAAAAACCGCACAGTGCATCTATATCGTCCCAATCAGGAACCAGTTATCCTGGACAACCCCGAAACTGTAAGCGGTGATCCAGAGTTACCAGGCTTTGTCTTACAAATGGCGAAGATTTGGTGATTGGCGAATGTTCAGGATGTTGTCTGTAATATCACTGAGTCAACCTATCAAACTCACATAGCCTTGATATTAAGAGCTTTAGATGAATCACATACTCATTGCTTATAGATAGTTGGAAAGTTCAATTAAATTGCCGTCTGGATCGCGGAAGTAGATCGAATGGAGAACGCCGATCGCGCCTGTTCGTTCAACCGCTTCTCCTAACAGTTCTGCGCCACATAATTACAGATGAGCGATCGCGTCCTCTAAAGGCACTGTGGTAATGAAACACAAATCCGCTGATCCGGGTGTGGGATGGAGTGCTTTTGGCTCAAATTCGTTGCCCATTTCGTGCAGGTTGATCTTTTGCTTGCCGAAGCTTAGCGCTGTGCGATCGTTTCCAAACGTAATCACTTCTAGCCCTAGAGTACGGGTGTAGAAGTCGCAAGTTGCCTGGATACTGCTGACGGTGAGAACCAGATGATCCAGGCGATCGACCTGCATAGAGTTCCTTTAATTAGTGCTCAACACCCAGTAGAAGCATCCGCTTCCCCACTCCCTCACCCCTTCCCCCTTCCCCTTTCACCCCTTACTACCCCCAGTTCCACATCAGCGGATTGTCATCAAACGCATCGGTGACAGTACGCCCAATGTGATCAATTTCTGCCAGGTCTGCATCACTAAGCTTGAGTTCGCCTGCTTTTGCGTTTTCAACGGCTTGTTCGGCATTGCGAACGCCAACGATCGCGTTTGCTTGAGGTTGAGCGACCAACCATGCCAGCGCCAGATTACCAAGGCTAGTTTGGTAGCGATCGGCGATCGGGCGTAGTTTTGCTAACGCGGTTTGAGCACGCTGATAGGTTTCGCCTTGAAACAGCTTGTTCTTCGCACGATTATCTTCGGGCGGGAAGGTATGATCGGCTCCAAATTTACCCGTCAGCAGTCCTTGCGCCAGGGATGAGTAAGCAATGATGGAAATCTTCTGCTCGATGCAATAGGGCACGGCATCCTTCTCAACGTAGCGCCAGAACAAGGAGTAGGGCGGTTGGAGGCTATCAATGCGTCCGTACTGTGCGGCTTCTTCTAATTGCTTCTGAGAGAAGTTAGACACCCCGATCGCCCGAATTTTGCCCTGCTGTTTCAAATCATTGAGTGCCTGCATGGTTTCTGCGATCGGCACCACTTCGCTCTTAAAGGAACCAGAAGGCCAGTGGATTTGGTACAGGTCAATGCGATCGGTCTTCAGATTTTGCAGCGAAGCCTCACAAGCGGCAATCACCTGATCGTATTTCAGATGGTTCGCAAAAACTTTTGTGGCGTAAACAACTCGATCGCGCACATCAGACAACGCTTCAGCCACAACTCTTTCAGAGTGACCATTACCATAAATTTCAGCCGTATCGACGGTGGTAATCCCAGCATCAAAGGCGGCGCGAATGGCTTTAATTGTATCGACATCTTCAACGCCCACCCACTGGCTTTTTCCCGCCTGCCAGGTGCCCGTGATGATAGGCGTGATGTGAATGCCTGACGTACCGAGTTCTCGCGTTTCCATACTATTGCTTGCTAAAGATTCTGCTTGTCTAAGATTCAAGAACAAGATACCGCTGACTGACTGTAGCCTGCATCGTCCCAGAGATTTAGCGATCGGCTTGTGGATTGTGTTAGCGCGTAGATTGTTGACACGCCCTAGCCTCTGCTGTTAGCTGTTATGAGGTCAGTACACTCTCGAGGCGGCGGTCAGGAATCAACCACATCACTGCCACCAAAACGTACAGCAGACAAGCTGCCCACGCATTCAAAAACGAGAGCAAAATGGCCAGGGCATAAATCACAACAGACACCTTACCCTTAAAGTCTCGCCCAATCGCGGTCGCTAACGTGGACTCTTTACCGTGAGTAACAATCAGCATGCGGCTAAGAATGAAATACGCGATCGCAGAACATAGCAGCACCGTGCCATACAGAGCCACCGGCAAAGCGGCAAAGTGGTTCTCACCCGTCCATGCCGTCACAAAAGGAATCAATGATAACCAGAACAGGAGATGTAAGTTTGCCCACAAGACGGTGCCCTTCACTTGCTGCACTGCCTGAAACAGATGGTGGTGGTTATTCCAATAGATACCCAGATAAATAAAACTCAGGATATAGCTCAAAAAGACTGGCCATAGCGGTTGTAGCGCGACCCAACTAGCTTCATGGGGCACTTTTAGTTCCAACACCATGATGGTAATCAGAATGGCAATGACCCCATCACTAAACGCTTCTAACCGACCTTTACTCATGTTGGTCAGGCTCCTTTTCTGCTCAAGCAACGCAGGTTTGGACATTCCTTAGATTACCGCATCCCGTACGATCGATAGCAAAGACGGTTCAATCTAACCACGGCTAAAAACAGCTTGAGGGCTGAGTCTAGAAAAAGACTGTGACGACGTTTGCCAAGGTAGCCAAAACGGCACGGCTAATATCAGATGAGATGTGTGCGATCGCGTAGATACACTGACGTAGCTCAAACGCTCCAGGCAAGCAGAAATGACCCTGCGATATAGGCAAATGCCTCGATCAATCCTGCTGCCAAATTGGGGGTGGCTTGATTGACAATCTCGTCTGAAATCTTCACCCCTGGCACCAGTACCAGATCCGCAAACCAGCGAATCAACGCCAGAGCAAGTAGGCAAAAACCCAGCACCACAAGGTATTGGGTGAAACTCTCAGCCCAGTTTTGAAAGTCTGGCGCAAACGCTACCCGCACAGTATTGCCCGTCGCGATCAGCAACCCAGCCAGAGCCACACCCGCTGCGGGGTTATTGCGCTTGCAGATTTCTCTAAACACGTTGTATCGAGTCACGCGAGGATAGAGGGCGCTTACCAGCACCAAAACGCTCAAGCCGACGCACCAGCACACTAACCCGACAAGCCAGGTGCCACTCTGACCACCAAGGGCAGCACTCAAAATCAAGCCACTGGCAATATGCACACCAGCTTCAGCGGCAGCGGCTCCCACGTTTTGCTCTTCGACCACTTCACGAGCACAGTCACAGCGTTTAAGAATCCAGTGATCGCCCACCCACGCACCTGCCAGCATCAGCAGAATCACGCCTGCACCGTAGCTTGCCAGGGAGATTAAATGGTCAAGCCACGTAGCGCTCTCTTTAGCCAACACACCTGCCAGGGCAAGGATGATGCCGAAGTTATAGCCCAATAGCGCGATCGCCACTGCCGGATTATCCCGTACAAACAACTCCAGATTTAGATCCATCCGTCGAAACAGCTTTTGATACGCCAACTGCCCCAACCAGAAGATACCAAAGCCAACGGCTAGCTCAGTGATTACTAGCCCAATGCGGGTCATGCCGTTGAGAAAGAAAGGATTCATGTAGTTGTTGGTTGTTAGTTTTTAGTTGTTAGAAGCAGTCAGACGTTAGGAGTCAGAAGTCAGAAGTCAGGAGAAGAAGCGAAAGCGGAAGAAAATTCAAGTCTTAAAACTTATCTCTCACGTTCGTTACCCAATCGTTTGAACAACCCAATTAAGGTATCTGCTAGCTGGTCGTAAAAGAAGTAATCGTGAGCGCCGATTGTCGTAACGGGTGTGCCACCAAACTGGCGCTTGAACTGTGAGAATTTAGCGTAGTTATGGCTTGGGTCGCGAGTATAGCCGTAAAAATCATAAAAGCTGCATCCTTTTGCTTTCGCACGCTGCATGGCTGCCCAGTGAAGTCCATAGCTTGCCATGACATGCGGGTAAGCCTCGCTACGTCCGCCATAGAGGTAAGTGGCGCGATCGCCCCAGTACACCATAAGAACAGTTGCTAAGACTTCGTTCTGCCAGGTTGCCCAGCCAATTTCTGCCATGTTTGCAGCAAAAAGTGTCTGACAAAAATTGATAAAGAAGCTGTATGGCTCACCGAAAAACTGTTGTCGCTGCACCGTTTCCCAGAACAGATTGTAGAACACAGGAATGGCTTGAGAGTCAGTTGTAAAGTGGGTTGTTACGCCATGCCGCTGGCTCAGCCGAATGTTATACCGTCCTTTAGGTTTCATCGAAGCCAGCATTTTAGCGATCGGGGGGCGCAGATCGATTAAGAGGGTTTCTGATGGTAAAAGCTCGACTGGGGCACGAACAAATTCGTTAAGACATATCGGTTTTTCTAACCACAATGGCTCAAGACGCAGCGCGATCGCGCCTACGTTTTTTGCCAGCGCTCTTGCCTGTTCTAGAAGTAGTGACATTCCTGCTTGTTCAAATCCTGGTAAAAAGCAGGGAGCGCCTGGAGCAACCAGTAAATTTGCAGTGTGTTCGCAGGGATAGTAATAGAAACAGCAGACACCAACTAGAAGATGCTCGGCAAAAAGACCATAGCGAAAGCTTTGATATCCTTCTAGTTGTTTAAATTCTCCCCACACCCATGCTTGCATGAAGCATCCTGTCGGTGAAGCTTGCAGGAAGGCATCCCACTGAGCACAATCGTTCAGCGTGAGTAAGCGAATCTCTAATGTTTCGTGCAGTTTGACTGGTTCCAACGGTTTAGTCAGCATCACTGTTACTCAAGTCAACCTCTCTAACATCGCTATTTCATTCATCAGGATTCTTATAAAGATTCCAGAGCCAAATGCCCCCAATTAACATTGTCCAAAAGCCAAGCCAGCCAAAGTTTTCATCACCAGAGCTACCACTGCTAGAATAGCCTCTTGAAGAACCGGAATACCCTTTAGCAAAAACAATATCTGGCGTAGCGACATTTGCCATGAGAACGGTGACAGAAAGCAGGGTGATTAGTTCAGCCGTATGTTCTGAAATGTAAGTGATGGGTTGTCCTGTTCGTATTTTTTCGGTCAATTGCTTGAGTTCACGGGCAAGTTGAGGAGGTAATTCTTGAGCACGTTCTAGCAGGCTGGCTAACAACTGATTGAGGTTGACTTCTTCTAACAACGCTTTGAGATAAGTAAGCCATTCTGTGGTCATTTGGGGGCTGTGATAGCGATGCTGGACGGGCAGCATCTCAGCACTTTGAGCTGCTTGAGGGAACTTTTTCGCTTGGTGTAACTGATCGAGCCATGCAGTTGCGATCGCGTCTAATTGCAGTAAATCATGAGTACCGATCGCGCCCGTACCTTCTTCTTGAACATCCAAGAAATCGATGAATTGTGGGGCTGAATCGTCGATCAGTGTCGTGGTTAATTGCAATCGCGGATTCAACAGGTAATAAAAAAGCTGAGGACTGTCCAGCGTATGAACCTTTGGAACCTCACGATGCTGGGCGATCGTGGTGGGAATTTGAAAAACCGTCTGCCAGCGATAAGGCTGCAAGGCGCTCAGGTTAGCGGGAAGGTCGACGGCTTCGACCTCCGATCGCGTCATGGGCACCTCAGACGCGATAAAGAACCCCCAATCGCCATAGCCGTGTTCTCGAAACGAAGGAATGGCAACTTGTAGAGGTTTTGCTTGAAGTGCAGCCGCGAGTAAGGTTTGGTAGAGGCACCAAAAGCCCAATGTGCGCTGTTCTGGCGAGACACCATTCGTACTCATGATGCCACCAGGACAAAGAACGCGATGCACCTGCTGAAACCACTCGCGGCTGTAGATTTGGGTGTCCTCCGATCGGCTCGGAAAGGTGAAATCACAAATGACGGCGTGGTAGCAAGCATCGGGCACGTTTGCCACAAACTCAAACGCTTCCTGGGTATAAACGGTCAGGCGATTTTTCCCGGACGCAGGTTCCAATCCACTGATCAAACTGCCCTGATTGTAGGGTTCAAAGACTGTGCGACCAAGTTCTAACACCTCCGCATCATAGTCCACCAGGGTTACGTCGCTCACCGCGTCAAAGCGAAGCACATCACGGGCGGCTAACCCATCACCCCCCCCGCAAATGAGGACGCGCAACGGTGTGTTGGGGAAGCGTTGAACAGCCAGGGCGATCGCAGGCACCACCAAGTATTCGTGGTAAATCGCTTCGTCTGCCGTATCAAACTGCAAATCGCCATTGATGTAGAAGGCAAGACCGTTGGGGTGATGTTCGATGAAAAGAGAAGTCATTGAAGAAGAGGTGAGGGGTGAGAGGTGAGGAGAGAGGAGCAGGGGGTAGGGGGCAAGGGAGTTTTTGGTTGTTAGTTTTTAGTTTTTAGAAGGAGTCAGGAGTAGTTCTGGCGCTAACAACCTTTCCGATATGCCCATGTTTGATCTGCCGAAAGGCTTTAGAGCTTTACAACTAACAACTCTTTCTGCTTCCCTACTCCCTACTCCCCACTCCCTACTCCCCTCTCACGCCTCACTTGGCCTTAGATTCCAGAGATCATTAAAAAGAAGCCAATGATCGTCACAATCCAGGCGATCGCGAGTTCACGGCTGCGGCTATCGCGTTTCTGGTTGTAAAAGGCTTGCATGGTCGCCACATAATCGCTAGAGCTTTGTCCAGAAGCAAGTGAGGCACGATTGCTTGATTGAATTTCGGTAAAGTCCGCAGGTTGCACGACGCGAGTAGAGTAGACCGCTAAGGTGCCGTCGCTCCAGGCTTCTAGCGCCAGGTTCCAGAGATGGGCACTATCCCAGTAGTCCCAGGTGATGCGGTGGCGAGTGGTGCCGTCTGATTCGTAGTCGCCCTCGGTTTGCGATTCAAAGGCATAAACGCGATTGAAGAGCTGGAGTTCTGGGTATGGAGTGGCGTGCGATCGCATCTCGTCTCCCACCATCGTGAGGCGATCGCGGGACGTTTGCGGGTCAAGGAGAGTGGGATAACGCAGTTCTTCAGCAAGATACCAGTGAACCAGAGTTTCTGGGTTTTGCGGATCGACTTCGCGCAGCAAGTAATATTCTTTGCCGCTACTCGACTTTAACTGCCACTCTTCGGTTTCGTAGCCGTTGTCATCTGTATAGGTGCTGTAGTCTTGTATCACCCACTGAACACCGTGGTACTTAAGCTGACTGCCTTCTCGCAAATGCCGCAGTTGGGTTTCAGATAGCCCTGCTGTCATGGAATGCTGTCTCAAGGAGAATCTAGAGTCTTGAGTTCTAACTTAAATGCCTCCGCTCAAAACTCAGCTCGCATCACTCAAAACTTTACTTATCCCATCACCTCTAATGCGTGCCAGTGAACGCGATCGCTGCTGCCCGAAAGCGCGATCGCCAACTGCTCTGCCAGCACTTCAGCCTTGAGACGATTATCCTGATGATAATCACACACATGAATATCCACCGTTGCTTGGCGACACTCAGACCAGACATGCAGCGCCACATGAGACTCTTCTAACAGCAGCACAGCCGACGCACCTTGAGGCGAAAACGTAGCCGTAGCGTCTGCCACAGCGGTTAAGTCCGCCGCCCGAACACAACCCTTCAGCAACTCCAGCAGGTCGTCAGTGGTGCTGTTGGCGATCGCGTCCGAGATGGTCAAGATGGCTGAGAAGTGGTGCGATCGAATCACAAGGTTAGGGCAGAAGGCAGAGGGCAGAAGGCAGAATCTTGCTTAGCAATGCCTTGATGGTTAGGATGTGTCGTAAAAAGCATGGTACTGCTATACGATGGCATCGAGTAACGGCTTTGCACTCAACCGCACAGGATCGGTACAGGGCAACTGGGTTTTCTGCTGAACCTGCTCGATCGCCTGCTGTGCTTCAGACGCAGAGAGGTGTCCTGTGTTTAGTGCGATCGCGGCAACCTGCACCGACGCAAAGGCTCCAGCAGCAGCGGCAACTGTTTCGTAAAGCTGTATCACGTCAGGCAAGGGTGGAATCTGCACATGGGGAGCGTTACGAATATGAGTTTGTCCAGCGCGATGCACCAGCACCAGATGGGTGGGCTGACTGCCTCGGAGCAAGGGTAACGTAGCCGTCGAAGCGGGATGGAGCAAGGAACCCTGCCCCTCAATGTGCAGAATATCGCGATCGCTGCCTGCCTGCATCACCAGTTGTTCCACTGCGCCTGCCGCAAAATCGACCCGAATCGCATCCAATGGAATGCCGCTGCCCGAAATCATCATACCTGCCTGCCCGGATGCGAGAAAGCGCGATCGCAGCCCTTGTTTCACAGAGGCACGGTGAAGTTCCAAACTTGTAGACATTTTACCCACGCTCATATCGGTACCAACCGTCAGCACCCGCAAACAGGACAGTGAACGAGCCTGTCCCGTACCCACGCCTAAAGCGGGAGGTTCTTGCCGCACATCCCAGATCCATTGTCCTGGTTTGAGCAGCGCTTGAAGCGTTGGATCACGGTTTAAGGGGGTGTGTAAGCCATTGACAATCGACAGTCCAGCGGCGATCGCCTGTTGGATATCTTGCCGCCAATCTTTGGGCAGAACGCCTCCCAGCAGGGCAATACCAATGACCAGCACATCAGGTTTGTGCGTGAGTGCGTCCGCCACCGATGCCACGATCGGGACATCGCGCGGAATACCCGTTAGCTCAGGAATCGACGCACCAGCGGTAGCGCGATCGATCACTGCGACGATCGCAGCTTCGCTGTACCGCAGCATCGTCAGCCCTGTTTTGCCCTGTACGCCTTGCACCCCCTCATGCAGCAAAATTGCTAGTCGTTGATCAGGTTGCATCATCACCTGCGAATCCACTCTTGAAACTAATATGAGCCAGCAGGGTTTAAGTGTCCCATCTAGCGATCGCTAGCACTTTACTGTATGTCTCTTTATGCGCTTTTCTCTTGACCCATCCTGATTATTTATGTCTAGCGATCGCACTCTAATTTATCTGAGTTTGTGGCAGTGATATGGCGATCGCTTCGATTTGCGATTCAGAGACTTCAACCGTATCTTGAGGAATCAACCCTTCGAGGCTATACCCGTTCTCTTGTCCATTTGGCATAGGATAAAACTCTACGATCGTGCCAATGCTTCCTTGCTTCAAACACAGTGCAGGCATATCTTCCTTTAACGCAACTTGTGTAAACAGTTGAAATGACATGGTACCTACCTCCTAAAACTGACTTGGCGGTTGCTTGGCTGCTCCAGCTTTAGGATGCACATTACGTCGATTCAAGTCGAGTTTGGCACGCAATTCGTCTTTGATGCGGTTGAGGATGGAGGTTTCGTCGAGCGATGCCAGAATGCGGGTGACGACGGCTTTGGGTCCATCATCGCCCCAAGAGGCTCCGTTGGCGAGGTAGGCTTTGGTGACTTGCCCGATCGCATAGGTCGAAACCCCAGCTACCGCTGCCTGGGTCAGCGCCACAGACACATAGGCACCGAGTGAGACACCACCCGTTGCAGGCGTAGCTAACCCTAGCAGGCTCTTGAGGGAACCCAGTCCCAGGGTTGCCAGTAGCTCACTTGCTGTTACGCCACCCATCGCTAAGGCAATCTTTTGCAGCAGGCTGACGGCACCGTGTTGCGTCATGTTGATGCCGTACAGCCTGGAAAGGGTCAGAATCATGGCGACATCAATCACGGCGCTGCTGAGAATATCTACCACCATGATGGGGTTGAGGGCGATCGCCACTGCTTTCGTCATCACTCCATTCCAGATGGTGCGATCGGCGCTCTGGTTACGAATCACCATTTTGCGCTCGACCAGGCGATCGTTCACATCATCGGCAAACAGCATAGTGTTGAGTGCCACCAGCGCTTTGCCTTCTCGCGCCAAAATTTCTAAGATTTTGAGCTTCAGTTCGTCAATCTGAGGATCGCCTGTGCTGAGTTGGGCTGCGACCCGTCCATCAGGGCGACGTACAGCCCTGGCTTGTAACGGCGAAGCGGCTGCCATCACAATTTCGTCGGGTGAAAGCAATTCCCGCACGCGCTCGTCTCGGATTTTGTGATAGATGGCAAGGCGATCGGCATCGGGATACTGGTCAATTTTGTTGAACACCAGCAGGATCGGCTTACTCGCATTCCGCAAGTCTGACAACGCCTGGTATTCCACCTTCGTCATATCGCCTGCGATGAGAAACAGAATCAGGTCTGCTTGCTTAGCAACCTGCCGTGCCAAGGCTTCTCGCGCTTCACCCTGCACTTCATCAATACCAGGCGTGTCAATCAGTTCAATATGGGATTCGCCAACGCTGGGGAGGGCAACGCGCAAAATGGGACGGTTGCTGCCTATGATCGCCTCGCGTCTAATGTTCCAACTTGCGGTTTGGCAATCGCGGGTCACGCCATGAATGGGTCCTGTCTCAAAGACCCGATCGCCCAACAAGGCATTCAGCAACGACGATTTGCCACGTCCCACCATCCCAAAGACAGCAATGTGAACGACCTGGCGATCGAGCTTATCCAACAGCGTTTCTAGCCCACCAATTTCTGTTTCCAGTCCCCGTCGTTCTTGCGGCGTTAAATCTAGATTCTCGACTAACGTATGCAACGCACTCTGCGCCTGCCTGTAATTTAGCTCTGCCTGAATGTCTTCAAAGCCCAAAATAGCTTCGTCCAGTTCTCGACTAAATTGGCTCGGAGTTTGCGGTGTCCCGACTGGCGTTGATTCAGACATAGATGGCAGCAGACATCATTGAGGGCGACTGCTTCATCCTAACGATTTTCGAGCAAGGCTAGGGGCTGTCATCAATGACGACTACACATTACTTTCAGCAAGGGTTCCAGCCCCTAGCCTCATGTGTTGGGGCGAGCGCGATTAGGCTGAGACCGCAGGGGTTTGGAGCTAGTTGATGACGCGCCCTAAACGACAAGAGACCCATAGCGTCTCACCAACAGCTTTTGCAAGTGCTATTCATCGTCGCTGTCAGCTTCTGAACGCACATTCAGCGATTTCGGTTCGGGTTGGTGAACAGGTGGCTCATCAGGAGACGATTCAGACGGACGAAAAGACGACGATCGTGCCTGCTCAACGTTGCTTGGCGAAGCGGCCGATTGCCACTGCTCGTTGGGGTTGGCTTGATTGGGATCGCGTAAGGCTGGAGCAGGCTTACGGACACTCAAAGACGGGTTCGCATCTGCTTCCGAGCTGAGCCGTCGAGCTTTGGAACGGGTGCTGTCTGGCAAGAGATCACTAGACCGTCCGTCGTCTCGTGAAGCCCCATCAAAGTCATCCGGTCGAGGTGTAGAGGCGCGATCGACTGCGCGACGCTGAGAAGACGGTTTGGGCGATCGCGTAAAAGCACGCCAAGCCGCCTTGAAGCCAATCACCACGCTGCGAGTCGTGGATTGTACCCGTTGCGCCTGTTGCCGCACTCCCGTCAAACTTTGATCGACTTGTTTCACAACCTGCCCTGCACTTTGTACTCCTTCGCTCACATCGTCGGTCAGATCACTAATTTCCAGCCCTGTCAGGCGAATGGCTTGAAGGGTGGGTGGAAACTCGCGTCGGAGCGTATCGAACAATTTCTCGGCACTCCGAGCGGCACGGGAAAGCTCTCTGAGCGTCGGAATTGCCACAACCAGTACGATCGTCAGGCTGACCGTGACAAACAGCAACGACAATACCAGCCAAAACAACGGATTGCTCACAGTTTCGCCTACAGCAGTCTACAGCAAATG
This sequence comes from Lyngbya sp. HA4199-MV5, assembly GCA_019359375.1. GTDB lineage: Bacteria > Cyanobacteriota > Cyanobacteriia > Leptolyngbyales > Leptolyngbyaceae > Stenomitos. The sequence continues at coordinate 47,240 of JAHHHL010000005.1, read as the reverse complement.
ATCGTGAACAGGGGGATCAAGTTCAGGCGCGTGTTTGGGTTCAGCCGTCTCCAACGCCTGATGTTCCTGGCTCGCTTCAAAGCCAGCGGCGATCGCGTCCCGCAGCCGTACCAGCGTACCATCCCAGTTACGCAACGCTGATTCAGAGAGGCGATCGGCTTGTAGCTGCACGCTGCTCGATAAATCCTCAGCTAACTCTGGTAGAGCATCAGCCGATTTTTTTAAAAACTGGCGAGTTTCACGTCCAGCGCGCGGTGCTAAGAGAATACCCGTCAGGGTTCCGATCGCGGTTCCCACCAGCAACCCTCCCAGAAATGCTCCAGAGCGGTTATTTGACATGTTCTGGTTTTCCCTTTTGTAACGATGACTCGCGGTCTCAACGGCACGTTGCCGCGCCTGGTCTTTTGTCTCCCTGGAAGCAAAACAGCGGATAAAACTCCGCTTGAACAAGGCTCCTGGTCAATAAAGGCGTTGGCAAGACTGACACCAACACCTTCTAATCTACCCCAACATTACCCTGATGGCTGATCGCTTAGGATCGTGGATTAATTAACCTGAACCACTTCCCGTCTGTAGGGACGTTACATGTAACGTCCCTACAGAAAGAATTACACCTGATTAAATTCGCGTTCTTTACCTTTGTCGGCAGCACGCACAGGCTAGACAGCAGCCTTCCCATGCCACCCTTCGCAGGTCATAATCACCGCTTTAGCATGAATGATAAAAAACGAGATGACAGAAAACGCTTTGGAGCGGTTTTGTGCCTCGATCGCGTTGAACCAATCAAAAACCGACGCTGCCAGAGAGCCTGTCCTAAGCTGAGCAGCGCTAATGCTTGTTGAGCGCGCTGAAGCTGAGGTTCCAGCCCTCGATATTGTTCGCGCCATTGATGGATACCCGAATGCCCCCGACCGACAACCTCTGGCGCACGATGCAGCACCCGATGCACCGATCGCTCAAACGATGAGAGCGTGTTAGCGGCTCTTGCCAGACGCTGCTTAAGTCGCCAAAGCTGCCATGCTGCGACTAAGCAGAGCAACCCAAGCAGCCCATTACACACTAAAACAGCGACCAGCAGCACTAAATCTCCCTATACGAAAAATACTTAGACGTTAGCCATACTCACGCTTTGAAGTATTGTAGAGCGAGTTTCCTCCAAGGATACCGATACCAATGGAGTCTTGCTTTTGAGCTTGCCAGACATTCAGTGACACCAAGCATGAACGAATGCAACGCGGAATCATCAAAGACGGCATTGAAGGCAATAATCATCTGAGAGAGAGGAATCATTATGGTGCAAGCGACTTCGACCCCCCTTTTTGTCAACCCAGCCACAGGTAATGACAGTGGCAACGGGACGCAGGCGGCTCCCTTCAAAACGATCACCCGTGCCCTTCAAAACGCTCAGGCAGGCACAACTGTTCAACTCGCCGCCGGTAACTACAGTGCCGCTAGCGGTGAGGCGTTTCCCATCAAAGTTCCTTCGGGGGTGACAGTTGTTGGCAGCGAAGCCAGCAAAGGTAGCGGTATTTTAATCTCTGGTAGCGGTGTTTTCCCCAGCCCGACCTTCGCCAACCAGAATGTCACCTTTCATCTGGCGAATAAGGCTCAACTCAAGGGTGTAACGGTTACCAATCCAGAGATTCGTGGTACGGGGGTGTGGGTGGAGTCAACAAACCCGACGATCGCCAACAACACCTTCACCAACTGCAAACGCGAGGGGGTTTTTGCCACAGGCACCGCTAATCCGTCTGTCGTGGGCAATGTTGTGGTGCAAAACTCAGCCAGCGGCTTCTCCATTACCCGCAACTCCAAAGGCGAATGGCGGCAAAATGTGTGTCGGCAAACTGGCTTTGGCATTGCAGTTGGTGATAGCGCAGCACCCTTGCTGGCAGAAAATCAAATTTCTGAAAATCGTGCTGGCATTGTGATTAACAAGCAATCAAAAGCAGTGCTACGCGGCAATGTTGTTCAGAACAATACCGAGACAGGCTTAGTAGTGACTGAAACAGCCCTCCCTGATCTGGGCAACAGTCAGGCTCCAGGCGGCAATATTTTTCGCCAAAATGGGCAGTTTGATATTCAAAATGGCACGACACTTACACTCATTTCGGTTGGCAATCAGGTTGACCCTACCAAAGTCCAGGGCGCGATCGACTTCGTGGGCAACGAAATCCCGACACCAGTTCCTTCCCCATCAGGAACGCCAACCCCAACACCCGCACCAACTCCAACGCCTTCTACGCCTCCCTCTATTCCCGCTGGCTTTAATGACACCAGAGGACATTGGGCAGAAGGGTTTATCCAGGGGTTAGTGAGTCGAGGCTTTATTAGTGGCTTCCCCGATGGCACCTTTAAACCAGAAGCACCGATTACGCGCGCTCAGTATGCAGCCGTCATTGCCAAAGCCTTTGATTTACCCGCTAAGCAAGCTGCCAAAAATTTTAGTGACGTACCGCAAAGCTTTTGGGCGATCGCTGCGATCGCCAAAGCCAATCAGATGGGCTTTATTAGCGGCTTTCCTGACAATACCTTTCGCCCCAATCAAAATCTAACCCGCGTACAGTCGATCGTCTCGCTCATCAGCGGGATCAGCTTGACAGGTGGTGTTCTGGATGCACTGAAGGTCTATAGCGATCGCGCTCAAATCCCCAGCTTTGCGACTGAAACGGTGGCAACGGCAACCCAACGGCGGATTGTGGTCAACCACCCCAACATTCGACAACTCGAACCCCTGCGCGATATCACCCGGGCTGAAGTCGTCGCCATTATTTACCAATCGTTAGTGGCACTCAATCGGGCACCCGCGATCGCCTCGCCATTTATCGTCTCTCCCGATACCCCAATGCCCCTCTTTACGGACATTCAAGGACATTGGGCGAATGATTTTATCATCGCAATGGCAAATCAAAACCTGATTAGTGGGTTTGAAGACGGCAGTTTCAAGCCTGATGTGACGATGAATCGCGCTCAATATGCCGCCATTATCGCCAAAGCCTTTAACCCTCCCGCCAAACGGGCGCTTTCGACTTTTGCGGATATCCCTGCTAATTTCTGGGCTAAACCCGCGATCGACCAGGCATACCAGGGTGGGTTTATCTCTGGCTTTCCTGATGGCACGTTTAAGCCAAACCAAAATGTTTTGCGCCTTCAAGTTTGGCTCTCACTGGTGAGTGGCTTGGGCTTACCCGCTGGTGATCTCAGCCTGCTGAATGCTTACGACGATCGCAATACAGTGCCCCAAAACGCACAGAACGCCGTAGCCACCGCCACCAGGTCTAAAATCGTTGTGAACTTTCCCAATGTGCGACAACTGAACGCAACCCGTGAAGCGTCCCGTGCCGAAGTGGTCGCGATCGTGTATCAGGGGCTAGTTCAGGCGGGGCGAGTTCCTGCCATTAATTCACCCTATATCGTTTCTGTCTGAGTTTCTATCTGACAAAATGCATACTTAGAGGTACGTCAACGCTTAAGGCATCGTACCTCTGCCATGTAAACGAGCTATATAGCAGTCGAGAGGTTGACTAGGACATATCATTATCAAAGCACTGCTAGGCAAGGTTTTGCCTTCTGCCCTCTGCCCTCTGCCTCCTGCCATTTGCTATACCACAGGCACCGTTGCTTTTAGCTCAAAAATTCTCTCCAGTACATCCTCAACAATTTTGTCTGGGGTTGACGCTCCCGACGTAATCCCTACCACCACAGGACCGACAGGCAACCAATTTTCAGCCACTTCTAGATCGCGTTTAAGCGGCTTATGCTCAATGCGATTCCCTGGTCCAATGCGATTGGCACTGTCAATGTGATACGAAGGAATGCCACGTTCAGTCGCAATCTCCTGTAGATGCGTCGTATTAGAGGAGTTATAGCCCCCCACCACAATCATCAAATCTAAGGGTTCTTCTACCAGCTCAAACATGGCATCCTGGCGTTCTTGCGTGGCATCACAAATGGTGTTGAAGCTCAGGAAATGCTGATTGAGTTGATCCGGTCCATACTTCTGCATCATCGTGCGCTCAAACAGCTTGCCCAGTTGTTCCGTCTCGCCCTTCAACATCGTTGTCTGGTTGGCAATACCCACACGCTCTAGATCTTGATCGGGGTCAAAACCCACAGAACAGGCACGCTCAAACTTGGTCATAAATTCAGCCCGATCGCCCCCATGAAGGATGTAGCGAGCCACATACTCAGCTTCCTTCAGATTCAGCACGATCAAATATTTGCCTGCAAACGAACTCGTAGCAACGGTTTCTTCATGGTTGTACTTACCGTGGATGATGGAGGTGTAGTCCACTTTTTTGTGCTTTTCAACCGTCGTCCAAACCTTAGACACCCAGGGGCAAGTCGTATCAACGATCGTGCAGCCCCGCTCATTTAAGAACTGCATCTCCTGCACACTGGCTCCAAAAGCAGGCAAAATGACCACGTCACCTCGATCGACTCCCGAAAAGTCTTTTTCACCATCAGTCACATGAATGAAATTCACCTGCATTTCCCGCAACCGTTGGTTTACCGAAGGATTGTGAATAATTTCATTCGTAATCCAAATTTGTTCTGTAGGAAAATGCTGCCGCGTCTCATACGCCATCGCTACCGCACGCTCAACCCCCCAACAAAACCCAAACGCCTCAGCCAACCGAATGGTCACGTCCCCTCGCTGGATCGTGAAGTTGTTGCTACGGATTTGCTGCACCAAGTGGCTCTGATATTCCGACTGCATCTGGTCTGAGACATCTGCCTCATGCCCAAACCCTTTGCGGTGATAGTTTTCAGAACTGTTGAGCGATCGCTTAAAGGCTCTCGTATCCATACCTTAAATTCTCCCGTTGCAACCACACCAGACATTTGGCTCCTTCCCATCATACGTGCTGCTGTGAGGACGCGACCAGAGCAGACTGAAAAGTCCAAGAGCGCACTGAGGTCAACCAAACCTCTTGCCAAACTTGGCGTGCGATCGTACCCCTCTCTCTAAGCCTAAACCTGGCGCTGTAGCAACCCATAGTTTTATCGGTAGACATTTTGCTAAAGATGTGCTGCCTCACCAGAAATCTGCTACAATGTTTGCCAAATGTCTCAATCAGGCTCAAAAACCAAAAAATGATCTTTGGTGATTTAATCATGATTGAGAATGTCCCTCGAAACTTGGTTGGAGAGAAGCGTGACTATTTACGTGGGTAACCTGTCCTTCCAGGCTACTGAAGACGACCTGCGCGAAGTATTTGCAGAATACGGCGAAGTCAGTCGAATTAGCCTTCCTACAGATCGTGAGACGGGCAGAAAGCGAGGATTTGCTTTCATTGAGATGAAGGATGAATCCAAAGAAGACTTAGCCATTTCTGAGCTTGATGGCGCAGAGTGGCTGGGTCGAGAGCTTAAAGTTAACAAAGCAAAGCCGAGGGAAGATAGCCGTGGCACAGGCGGTGGCAAAAGCTTCTCCAACAGCTCCTATTAGAGGATAGCCACAATTCAAGGTTTTACAGGCATCATGTTATTCGGCTCTCGTTGCCAGTTGCACGACATGAGCTTAGGATCGTGGATTAATTAACTTGAATCACTTCTCGTCTGTAGGGACGTTACATATAACATCCCTACGGAAAGAATTACACCTTATTAAATTCGTGCTCCTTCGTACAATAAGGTGGAAGTCTGGCAACCGTAGGGCAGGCATCTTGCCTGCTTGCAGTTAAGGCTACTGCGCTACGGAGGGGTGGCTAGATTTACGTCGCGGACTGGTGGGTTAAGTGATCCGTTTAGCAGTCTCTGTGTTAGCGGTTCTAATTATTTTTGGAAGCTGTGCAGGATTATATTTGTAGACTGGGTTTTGTATGGTGAAGCTTGATTCCGGTGCAGCCTCGCTATGAGTTATCGCTAGGATCACGTCTGAGTTGAGATGTAATTCATGAGTGCAAATGAGCGCAAAACCTGACAGAGACCTTTGGGAAGGGCTTTAAATGCCTGACCAACTTTGCCAAAGCAATCCCCTCAAAGCGCTGCCTGTCTAGCACATATACTTTGATAAGAATGCTTTGATGAGAATGCTCTACTAAGATCGGTTTTGTCTTGTTAGCGTAAAATACGCTACTTCAGGATCAACGTAGGGTTAGCATAAGACCTCATTCAGAGAGGCAACGCCTGACAGCTTTCCAGACTGTCTAAAGATTGATTTTAGGATTTAGGTTGACCTTGAGGAAATTTCCGTACTTGATACTCACCTTCTTCGACTATTTTGTAAGTATCTTTTCCCATCTGCTGGGCAAATCTTGCTTCGATCGCTTCTAAATCTTTCGCGGGAACGGTTTTCCAGGCTTCACGACTTGCCCAATAACTCACTAGAACAACCTTATCCAGGTTGTTGGGATCAATCCAAACCTGCTTCCCTAGATAGCCGGGATACTTGGATAGAGCTGTAGTCCAAATTTCTTCATCTTTTTGGATGTATTTTTCGCGCAATTCTGGAACAACTTGAATTTTTAACCATTCGATGACCATAGCACTAAAATGGAGGTAATGAAGACAAAGAAGCAGCAAATTAAAGCTTCGAGTGCTAGGGGCTGTCATCAATTACTCTACACATTTCTTGCAGTAGAGATTCCAGCCCCTAGCCTGGTGTGTTGGGACGGGCGTGACACTGCTGATATTGCAAGGTTTCGGAGCTAATTGATGACACGCCCTAGTAAGCTGTATCTACAGTGTAACAGCAACACAACAACACAAGAAAGCAGCAAGTCTATCAGTATGAAGTCTATCAGCATGCAAAGATGGAGGTTTCAATTAACACTTCTAGCCCAACTTGTTTGGAAACCCGCCATAACTCGTGCGGCTGAGCGATCGTACTTCCTTTAAATGCAACAATCCAAGGCTAGAGATTTAGAGACGGTCTTATTTGCACGTAAAAAGATCATCAATAGGATAACAACATGGATAACAATAATTGGCTTTCGCAGCTATTGATGCTTGGTGTTGGTACTACATCATTAGTAGCAGACAAGCTCAAAGAAGTTGGTGATCAACTTGTTAAAGATGGCAAGCTCGACCCAGAACAAGCGAAAGATGTGGTTGACGATCTAATGCAAACGCTGAAATCTGAACAAGGTAATTTTGAGACACAGGTACAACGGCAAATCCGTAACATCATGCAAGATGTTGGTGTCCCTCGACAATCAGAAGTAGATGAGTTGCGCGGTCGCATTGATCGCTTGGAGCGACAACTCAGAGATTTGGAAAATAAACTTTGGCGTTGATGTTTTTGGCGTTGATGCTGCCGAGGCACAGTAGGACGTTGTAGAGCCTTGCTAAAGTCAATTCAGCCGAGATGTATGAACGCTCCCAAACGTAGCCGCGCGCGTGTACTCACACCGGAAGGTCTGCAAAAGCTCCGGGAACAGGTGCGATCGCACGAGGTGGAGGAGAATGCAGGCTTCAAATATACGTTGGAGCGACTGGGAGAGCTGACTGGACTTGACCCAGAGACGGTGAAGAACGTCCTGGATTGCAAAGGCTCTGATAAACGGACGATCGCCCGTTGCTTTGAAACTTTTGGGTTGACGTTGGCGGAGAGCGATCACATTCCAGCAGCCCAAGCCACTACAACGGCTGACCCGAATTTTGTGGGACGGGATGAGGCGATCGCCGACTTAGACACGCTGGTTAGCCGCAATGCCAGAGTGATTGTGATGCAGGCACGGGGTGGTGTTGGGAAAACCACACTGGCACGGAAGTATCTCCAGCAGGAGTTTGGCTCTTTTCTGGAGTTTCCGATTGCGAAGGAGACGAAGGACATTGCGTCGATCGAGGGACTACTGGAAGAAAAGCTGCGGCAACTGGGTGAAGAACCCGGACGAGAATTTTTGGTATCGCTCGATCGGCTCAAGCGCAAACTGCAAACGGAACGCATAGGGATTTTGATTGACAACCTGGAACCTGCGTTAGATTCGGCAGGCAAATTCATTGAAGCGCATCGTCGTTATGTAGAATTGCTGCGAGTGCTAAGTGATCTAACTGTGCAGTCAATTACCTTGATCACCAGCCGTGAACGCCTGCGAGAAGCGGATGTGACGGTACAGCATTATTCGCTCAGAAGTTTGGATGTTCAAGCCTGGGAACAGTTTTTCCAGAGCCGTAGTATCAATACGGATATCCCTTCTTTGGCTACTTTGCACGATGCCTATGGTGGTAATGCCAAAGCAATGGATATCATCAGTGGCGCGGTTCTGGAAGATTTCTCAGGTAATGTTGAAGCCTACTGGCAAGCAAACCAGGACGATTTATTTATTGAACGAGATCTGGAAGATTTAGTCACAAAACAGTTCGATCGTTTGCAAGAACTTGATCCAGACGCTTACAAGTTACTCTACCGCATGGGCTGTTATCGCTATCAAGATGTGCCAACGGTGCCGATCGAAGGACTGTTTTGCCTGTTGTGGGACATACCAGAGAATCGCCAGAAGCGTGTGATTAAAGCTTTACAGGATCGTTCCCTCGCTGATTGTGAAGATAGAGAATTTTGGTTGCATCCAGTGATAAGGACGGAGGCGATTACTCGACTAAGAGCAAGTGAGGATTGGGAAGTAACCAATCGAAAAACAGCAAGTTTTTGGACTGTATTGATAGATATGGTCAGAACGCTAGAGGAAGCTTTTAGAGCTTTTGAGTCGTATTACCATTACCTAAATATCAATGATTTCGAAATGTGCGCTGAAGTGATCGTGAAAGCAAGACTCAATCAATGGAGAGAAGGTGAACATCTTGGAAATTCTTTTTATAGATTAGGTCTCCACCAACAAGTCAATATTGCAATAAATAGAATATTAGTCCATCTTAAACCCAGCTATTCACTAGGAAAGTGCTTAAATCTTTTGGGTCTTTCATTTCAGTTTTTGGGGCAGACACACAAAGCTATCGAGTGTTATGTAAAATCGTCGGAAGTTGCTCAAACTGCTTTCAATTTATCTGTCGATGAAAGTCTGGAAACAATAAAATTTAAACTCAGGCGACTCATTACAAGATCTTTGCATCATATTGGGCTTTGTAAAATTGACCTGTGGGAGCTAGAAGAAGCAATGAGCCTATTCAAGCAAATTTTAACACTTCTTGAAGAAAAGAAAGCTTGTGAGCTAGGCTTATTTGAGCATGAATCTGAAGAGTTGCATGGGATAGCGTTAACTAGTTCATATTTAGGATTAATGGAAGAGGCTTTTGAATATGCCAGCTTAACTAATGGTGCGCTTGATCGAACAGGTTTAGCTGGTTGGCATAAAGGAGAAGTTGCAGTTCTATTGGGATTAACCTATAAAAATTTAGGAGACTTTGAAAAAGCATATAAAATGTATTGCAAAGCTATTCTTTTCGACAAGGAATACGGACATATTTTAATCAAAGCTAGAGCTTTAAGTGGTTTGGCAGTCCTTTATAGAGAACAAAATAATTTCCAAGAAGCATTATTTAATCATGGACAATCAATTAGCATATTGAAGCAAATAGGTGCTAAATGCAGCCTGGCTGATGCTTATTATGAGTTTGGATCAACATATTTGACAATCAAACAAATTGACAAGAGTAATGAAAGTTTTCAAGAGGCAATTCGATTGTTTAGTGAAATGAAAGCACCAAAGCAGGTGGAGAGAGTGAGGCAGTCAATGCAAAATAAAAAAGGGAGGATGAATGCGTGTCATTAGTCGAAAAGCACTGAGAGAATTTTGGGAGCTACAAGCCACTGCTCAAACTGGATTACTACTCTGGTATCAACGAATTACAGAAGGGAGGTTTCAAACATTCAACGAGCTTCGACAGGTTTTTCCTTCAGCAGACTTGGTAGGCAATCTCACGGTTTTCAACATCAGTGGCAACAACTTTCGCTTAATCACATATATTGACTATGCCTATCAACTTATATTTATCCGTGCTGTTCTAACTCATGCAGAATACGACAAGGAGAAGTGGAAAAATGACGACTGGTTTGAAAACTCCTAGCAGTTACTATATGACACTGATTAATACATTTCCACCGCGTCCCATCACAAATGATGCTGAGTTCAATGCAACCCAGGCTCAAATTCATTTGATTTTAGATCGAAGTCAGCTCACTCAGGACGATCGTGATTACCTGAAAGTACTGGGAATGCTGGTTTATGACTACGAAGAACAATATGAGCCAATGCCCATGCTGAAAGGCATCGAGTTGCTCAAAGCCTTGATGGAAGAGTCCAATCTTCAACCCGATGCTTTAGTCTCTATTTTTGGCAGTGAGTCTGTTGTTTTGGACGTTTTGAATCATAAAAGCCAACTGACAGAACATCAGACTCAGGCACTAGCATCCTTCTTCCATCTATCCCCTGATTCGTTTGCCTGATTAATGTGAAGCTCAACTCAGGAATCAATGATGAAACCGATTAAAAAGCAAATTGTTACTGATGAATCGATGCGTCCGGTTGCGGTTCTGATTGATTATGAAGATTGGCAGGCGATTGAACAAATTCTGGCAACCCATCAACAACAAGATATAACACCAGCATTAGCTGCGTATGCAGGGGTAATTCAACTCACCGTCGATCCTCTGGACTATCAACAGCAAATCCGAGATGAATGGTCGTAAACCAACCCCTCATTGTGCTTGATGCCAACATTGCCCTCTATTACCTCGGTGGACGCTTAACAGCTCCTCTACCTAGTGGTTCCTACCATGTTTCCATCATCACTGAAATGGAACTGCTTTCGTACCCCAATCTTAGCCAAGCCGAAGAGCAAACGATCCGCAACTTCTTAGCTCAACTGCTGATCATTGGCATTGATGAATCGATTAAAAGTATAGCGATCGCTCTTCGTAAACAGCACCGCCTGAAATTGCCGGATGCGATGATTGCAGCCACAGCTCAGTCTCTCAATGCACTCTTGTTGACGAACGATCTCAAGTTAGCCAGCCTGACTACACTGAAAACACAAGCACTACCGCTCAGATGAATGCTCTCTTGCAAACAGTGCAGGACTGAGAGCGATTCTCATTCCGAGATACCTTCTGAACGACTGCTTAACGGCTACCGCATGGATTCCAGCACCACCGCCACACCGACGATGCAGAGCACCAGAGCGATGGCTTTCGGCAAACACTGTTCCAGTAGATTCAGCAACAGATTGATGAGTGGCAAGCTTTCCACGATACCTGCCAGCAGAAGCGCGACAAGTAACCCAAAGAGACTGAGCAGAAAGGTCATGAGCACGTTGCTAGCAACTCTCAGCAACCAGCCATGCTGCTTTGGTCTGTGCATGATGCTTTTTCCTCCACTCACTGAGTTAAGCGGCAAACCAGGCATTCATCCGCTGTAGCAAGCTCAACTGAGCGGTTTCAGGGCGTGTAGCAGACATCTCTAATTGATGCTGGTCATTGCCAACAGCCACGACAAGTAGCGTCAACCCTTCTCTGCCAATCACCTTCACGCGTGTACCTGGCAACGCTTGCGTTTGAGCGGTGGGCTGGTAAAACCGGGCAAACCAGGTGGTTGCCATAAACTTGACTCGTCCCCGTTGATGCAAAGTAATGGGTTGCTCAACTTGACCGATCGCGGCTTGCGGAAAAAACTCGATGGTGTCTGGTGCAACTGTAAGGCTCATGGCTAGAACTCCCTTCTTGCTTCGGTTTGATGCACTCAGTGTGCGATGCTAAACCTTGCTCAACCAGGGAAAAACCAGTTGTTAGCGTCGAAATTAAGCCTTTTTCCTGGCAGACAACCTCACCACACAACCTGTCTGCTTTTCGGCGATCGGAGAATTTAGCCTCACCCCCAGATGAATCCGCTTAAAATCGGAAAAACCTGCTTATCTTCCCGAAGATTGGGTTTTAACTTCGGCAACCCGGATCTCTTCCTGAGAATCGCCATGACTCTTAATTGATGTGAAAGACGTTGTATCGCTAGGGGCTGTCATCAATTACTACTACACATTACTTGTAGCAAGGGTTCCAGTCCCTAGCCTGATGTGTTGGGACGGGCGTGACACTGCTGATACTGCAAGGTTTCGGAGCTAATCGATGACACGCCCTAGCGTCGATTAAGAAGTCGTTCAAAAATGGACGACGGCTGCATCAGCCCAGGTACCCTTCATAACGAATGAGGAACATGTAGGACTGTTGCAACCGTCACTAACAATGACTGATGATCGAGGAATTGCTTGGCTCAAATTTATCGCTTCGACGGGGACAGACAATGGGACGAGTCGCAATACTTACGATCGTGGATTAAATAACACCGGAAACTCAAGCGTAAGGGTTTAGCATTCGGGCAACTATCTTTGCTACGACCAAGGGCGCACCTGCCGAATGCTAAACCCCTACAGATTATCGGTTTTGTTTAGTTCTCTCTCCTTAGCGGGGGTAGACCGCGATCGCCTCGATTTCAACCAACCAGCCAGGGTTGACAAGACTCTGGACACCGACCGTCGATCGTGCCGTTTTCACGGGGTTTGCTTCATTGCTGAAGAATTCGCCGTAGGCTTTAAACCAGCCCGGATAGTCCACTTGACCGTTAAGTGCTGGATCGGGCACTAAGTAGCAAATGAGAAAAGCCACATCTTTCAGGCTCAGCCCTTCTTCCTTGAGCAAACTTTCAATCTGCTGGAGGGTACCTTTCGCTTGTGTGTAAGTATCGCCAAAGCGTTCTCGGCTAGTGGCTGGCGCATCTGGATTGACCGCAGGAGGGACGGTGCCACTGGTGAAGTAAAAGCCGACATTTTTAGGAAAGGCAACCCCGCGAGCGATCGTTGCCGCTGGGCTTGCCGAAAGGGTAAATTTAACCTGTCGGGGCGCTCTGGTACCCTCGGCTTGAGCAGCGATCGCGGTCGCCGTGATGACTAAAAGACTGCAAAGTGTAATGACGAGCCAACGCCTCCACTTAGAGAGCCGTTGTTGAAAGAACTGAGTGAGATGCTTGCTCATATTTTCTCCTGTTGCGTTCAGTATGTTGTGTGCTGAGTGAATTGCAATCACCTTTCGGAGTCGATGCACCTTGAGAGTTGATGAACCTGAAGCGTGCTCCAGGTTTAGCCGTTGCGCTGATTAATCTGCTGCGCCACGAGTCGGGCAGATTCAAACGCTCCTGCCATCCAGCCCGTGAGGTAGCTCAGGTGTTCACCGCAAAGGAAGATATTGCCGTCTGGCTGGTTGAGACGGGGGTAGAACTGCTGTCGGCTTGCCGTCGTGTAGGTTGCCCAGCCGCCCAGGTTGTACGGAATTTGAGGCCAGAAGAGCGAAGCCCCTGTGTCGTAGTGCGATCGATATTGGGGGTGAATGCGACTGCCCAACTCGATCGCCCGTTGCACTCGTGCGTCTGGGCTAAGTGCGCCAAACTCCGCTGCTACTGCCCCAAAGTTGTAGTAGCCCACGACCACACCCCGTTGAGAGAGATAGTTGTGAGAGGGATACCAGATCGTTCCCAGCCCAATATTCGTGCTGGTGATCCCACCCATAATGTTCTCGTCTTCTTCCCAAAAACGGCGATTGAATTGCAGGGCACTCTTGCCCGTGACCGCGTAGTCAACCCCAGCAATTGCTTGCTGCATATCGGGAGAGAAGTCAGACGGAATGGTGCGAAGCACCGATAGCGGAATCGTGCAAATGCAGAAATCTGCTCGAATTTCCTTGGTGCTGCCCTGGTCGGTGTAAACGATGCGAACCCCATTTTGGGTCTTGCGAATCTCAGTAACCGCTGCGCCATAGTTGATATTGCCAACTTTTTTCGCCAGCGTAGTGGCTATCCGATCCATACCACCAATCGGCTGAAACATCAGCATCTGTTGGTCATACCCTTGCTCAAAAGATTCGTAGCCAGCAAAGCCCAGGTTGATCAGAGCACTCAAGGAGAACGGGCTGTTAATCTTTCCAGGATTGTTCGACGCTCCCTGTCGCGCGGCATCATAACCGCGTCGAGCATTGCCTCGGTAGAACAAATCCGGGTCAAGTCCACCGTAGGTTCTCAGGAAGTCAACTAAGCGTGTTTTATCGTCTTCGGTGAGCTGGGCATCCAGACGATCCTGGGAAGCGGCTTTTGCCAGCAACTCCGAAACATAGCCACGAGCATCCGCTTTGGCTTGACGGGCACGGACTTTCTGACCTGCCAAGCCTCCTGGAACGCCTTCGTTGTAGTAGTACTGCTCGTAGTTGAGGTTTGCAAATACTTGCAGCGGCACACCCAACTCGCGGCAGTATTGAATGGTGATGTGGTGCTGAGGAATGCGAGCCGGTCCGGGATTGAAGTATTCTCCCTTGGCAAACTGAACAGTCTGCACTGTGCCAGTTGTTTCAACAATCTGATCGCCACCCCGCACTGTCCAGCAGCGTCCTCCAGGTCTACTCCGCGCTTCTAAAATTGTGCAGCGATAGCCAGCTTTGCGGAGTTCGTAGGCAGCCGTCATGCCTGCCAGTCCGGCTCCAAGGATCACGACGCGACTGCGATCGGACGCTGGTCGCAGGTTAAGCGGTCCTGTTTGAGCAGAGGCGGTTTCTCCCATCAGGTCTAATGCCTTCATCACGGCGTAGGTCGATCCACCAGCCGCTGCCACTCTCGTAATGAAATCTCTACGTTTCACAATGCCTCCCTTATCAAGGTTAAAAACAGCACAAAAAGACAGCAAAAACCAGGCGCAGCTTTCTACTAGAAAGCTGCACATTAAACGCTACCCGCACGGTCAAGCAGAAATGACTCTGCAAACCACGGATGCAAGCAGCCGAAAACTTTAAGCTGAAAACTTTAGTTGAAGCAAAACCCCTGAGAGGTTCAGGGCAAAAACGTGTCGAACCCTCTGTAGTTCGCTTGCAAACTTGTGACTGAACGCTAGGGCGCGTCATCAATCGGCTCTAAAACCTTACGGTATCAGCCTTATCGCGCCCGCCCCAACACATAAGGCTAGGGGCTGGAACCCTTGCTACATGTAATGTGTAGCTGTAATTGATGACAGCCCCTAGTAGAGCAAACAGAAAATTACGAAACGTAGTGCGGACATCTTGCCTGCGTCATGCGTGGGACGCTCACACTACGGTGTAAAACGTTTGTTTCAATCTACTAGACGATCGATCCTCCGCTGTCTTTGTGAGGGTCGATCACAAAAATCGCTGTCTCCAACGTCGCTTTCTCAAGCGATTGCCATCAAGCGATGAACTCAGTGAAGTGTTGAGCGAGAGAGCTAATTTCAGCGTAATCTAATTGCCCAAATGAATCGTTCACGGTAGGTGCTCCTCAGCCAGATGAATGAACAGAAATGAATCGAACGACTGTCCTAACTATGAAAATTGCGAACATGCCTGCTATATGCAGAGCTGCGATCGGCAGGTCTGCCCAACAGAGGCTGGAGGAGTTTGAACTCCAACAGAAAGGCTCTGTCAATTCTTGTGACTTACGTAGAAATGCTGTAAGCCAACTGGCAGGCAGAACGCTGGAGTTAGAGTCACTTCATGGTGCCAAGCCTGAAAGCATTAGCTTATTGAAGCGCTAAACGGTGCGTTCTGTATGACTGCGATGAAATTGCGAGTGCTATCTGAAAATACTGTGCTAAAAGCCTAAAATGTGTAGTGACTGCTACGTTTCAGTAAATTCACTGATCTGGCTGATGAAAATTCTGTGTTTACCCTGTAAAGGGAATTGTGGCAGAGGAAATTTTAGCGGATTTCTTCGTTTACGTCTGGTGGTAGAGCGTTTGCTGGAACTGTATTTGGAGTCATACCCCGCCGTGGTGGAACAGCCGTAGGACTTGGAGTTGTCTGGGCTGGCGCGATCGGTTGAATCCCAGGCGTAGCAGAACCAGCGGACGTTGCCTCAGGAGCCACTTGAACCCCTGGCTGCGGCGCTTTAGGGGTTTGAATCGTTGCGGGCGCTGCTGAATTGCTGGCGGGAGGGGTTTGCGTCTCGTCATCTGACTCATCTCCGCCTTGGTTGATTGACTGACTGGCATTGTTGGGTGCCGATGGCGCTTTAGCAGAGGACGTTGACTGCACCATCGTTGCTGACGGAGAGGCTTTGCCACACAGCTTTCTCAAGTCAAACGATCGACCGTCTCGCATTCGCAAAAAGCAAACAGAATCTTCTGCATTGGCGACGGCTAAGTCTGTCAGAGGCATGGGAACAATCAGCGTAGTAAGAGATAGAAGTGCTATCAAGCTAGATGGCTTCAGCATGGTAGAGGATTCGTTTAACGCCGATCGATGCATTTCGTCATCCTATGATGCTTAAAAAATTAAAAAAGACATGGAGGCAACAATACCATCCAACGAACGTTCTGTTGGGTGCATTGATTGAACCCACGATCCTAAGTGCTTGCGGCTAAGCGTTCCTGCATAGACTACAGTGAGCAATGGATGAGCATCGCGTTACGAATGAGAAGGGCTGGGTGAGGAACTGTATGAGCAAGCTGAATAACCATGAGTGAGTTGAATAGCTACGATCAGGGGGATGGCTATGGACTCATTCCCACCTCGCCCCCTGGGTTTCGATCGGGCTTTGTGGGCATCATTGGTCGTCCTAATGTGGGCAAATCCACCCTGATGAATTATTTAGTAGGACAAAAAATCGCCATCACCTCCCCGATCGCGCAAACGACCCGCAATCGGCTCCGGGGCATTTTGACCACACCAACTGCTCAAATCATCTTTGTCGATACGCCCGGTATTCACAAGCCCCACCACGAGTTAGGCAAAGTGCTCGTCAAGAATGCACGGGTTGCCATCCAGTCAGTAGACGTTTTGCTATTTGTGGTGGATGGATCAGTGGCAGCAGGCGGAGGCGATCGCTTTATTGCCAATCTGCTCACCCATTGCCAAACGCCGATTATCTTGGGCATTAATAAAGCGGATCAGCAGGGGGAACGGGAAGCGGGGGAGGCAGGAGAGGCAGAAGGCAGAGGGCAGGGGGCAGAAGGGGCGGAGGGGGCAGGGGAAGCAGGAGAAGTCAGTAATATACGACTTACTCCACACCCCACATCCCACACCCCACACCCCTTCGATCGCACCTATCACGAACTCGCTGCCAGCCAGCAGTGGAGCGTTGCCAAATTTTCGGCGTTGACTGGAGACGGCGTAGACACGCTACAGGAGCAACTGATCCAACAGTTGGAGCCGGGTCCTTATTATTACCCACCCGATTTAGTCACGGATCAGCCAGAGCGTTTCATTATGGGGGAACTGATTCGAGAGCAGGTCTTGCTGTTGACTCGTGAGGAAGTGCCGCATTCGACGGCGATCGGCATTGATCGCGTGGAAGAAGAACCCACGATTACTCGCATTCTGGCAACCATTTACATCGAGCGTCCGTCCCAAAAAGGCATTCTCATCGGTAAGGGGGGCGAAATGCTCAAGGCGATCGGCACGGCTGCGCGGCAGCAAATCCAAAAATTAGTAGCTGGTAAAGTTTATTTGGAGCTGTTTGTCAAAGTGCAACCTAAGTGGCGACAGTCCAGCGCTCGATTGGCTGAGCTAGGGTATCGAGTAGAGGAATAGAGCAACAGATTAATAAAGCACAGATTGATGAATCAGCAGTCAATTCATTCCAAGTTGCTTTAGCGCCGTTGCACGCGCTCGTTCAGACAACTTATTTAATAAAATATGCTCAGAGTCATCAATGAGACCCTCTTTTTGCATCAGTTCAATCATCGTTTCATGCAGCAGCGCTTCGGCTTTTGCTGCTTGTTCTGCCAGCCAAAGGTGGGTTTCAGCGTCTTGAGGAAACTGTTCAATGCAATTGGTTGTGTAGTGACGAAACGTTCTGACCTGACGCAAAATACGAGCCAAGTAGCCAGGGCATTCACAGGCAATGACTTCTGCCGATCGACAAATTTCGACCAGCGCTTCGTCAGAAACATCGGACATCTTAATCCTTCGCTTGGTGTCAGTCATTGCTTGGTTTTGTAGTGGTCATCCTCTATTCAACCCGAACGGCTAACTAAGCTATCACAATCCGAAGGAGTATCTTTGGGGATTAGAGCTGTAAGCTTAACCACATCTAATCAAACAATTCTTTTAGTAATTTTACGACTACACTCTCAGTAAAAAGAAACCTAAATGCCTCTCTATACTTCTTAGCTCTGTCTTTCTTAGCAATGTAGAACGTATGCAAGGCAACCATAAAATGGGAGGTCACTTGTGAAAGCTGCTTTAATGCCTGCTGTTGGAGACCCAGGCGTTTTGCAAATGGGTGATGTACCAGAGCCAACATTACAGCAAGAGACAGAATTGCTCGTGCGCCTGAAAGCAGCGGGTGTGAACCCGATCGATACGAAGCTACGGAAGCGAGGCACCTTTTTTCCCGATCGCCTGCCTGCAATTTTGGGCTGTGATGGGGCTGGCATTGTCGAATCTACGGGCACTGCGGTGCATCAGTTCCAACCGGGTGACGAGGTGTATTTTTGCAATGGTGGGTTGGGGGGACATCCCGGCAATTATGCAGAGTGGGCGATCGTAGATGCTCGTTTTGCTGCCCCTAAGCCAACGACGATGAGTTTTGCAGACGCGGCGGCGGCTCCGCTGGTACTGATTACGGCTTGGGAAGCCTTGTACGATCGGGCAACCCTACAGGCAGGGCAGCGTGTTCTCATCCACGCAGGAGCAGGTGGTGTGGGGCATGTTGCCATTCAGCTTGCCAAACTGCGTGGGGCTGAGGTGTGTACGACCGTCAGCACGGAAGCAAAAGCACTGTTTGTCAGGGATTTGGGGGCGAGTCAAGTGTTTTTCTACCAAGAGACAGACGTTGTAGAAGCGGTGATGCATTGGACGCATGGACAGGGTGTGGATGTTGCCTTTGACACGGTAGGAGGTGCCGCCTTGAGTCAATCGTTCGCGGCGACGAAGGTATACGGCGACATTGTGACAATTTTGGAGCCTGACCCTGCCACAAACTGGAAAGTAGCGCGTACCCGGAATCAGCGCGTGGGGTTTGAACTGATGCTGCTACCCATGCTGCAAGGTTTGGAGACAGAACAGCAGCGACAGGCAGGAATTTTGCAACAGTGCGCTCACTGGATTGATGCGGGTCAACTCACCCTACACGTCAGCCAAACGTTTCCTCTAGCTGAGGTGGCAGAGGCGCATCGATCGCTCGAAGCGGGTTCCACAATGGGGAAGCTCGTTTTAGTCATGGATGGCAAATAGGGATCAGGGGCAATCAGTAGTCCGTAGAATGGTGAGTCTTGCGGGTCAGGGTGACGCTTGAGC
Source organism: Lyngbya sp. HA4199-MV5 (assembly GCA_019359375.1). Lineage (GTDB taxonomy): Bacteria > Cyanobacteriota > Cyanobacteriia > Leptolyngbyales > Leptolyngbyaceae > Stenomitos. Next base: position 28,060 of record JAHHHL010000005.1, on the reverse strand, counting down.
GATCGACACGTAGGCAGATCCCATAGAGTCAGCGGGCTGGCTAATCTATTCGCTGTGGCTGGCACTAGAGTCTCACCGCAATCACAGTTCAAGTTCTATCCTGATGGTCAGGCAAAATGCCGTATTGGGTAGTAGTTCTCGTGCCTTGTTAATCGTTCACGCACGCGCCCTGCTGGTTTGCTTCTCACGATCGTCGCTTGCTGCAAAGGGTCTTGATCTCGCTGCTAAGTCACTCCAGTCCCCTATTGGTCTAAGTTTTATGCGTATTTCTACGGCCACAACCCTGGTGTTTAGCTCTCTTGCTACCGTTGCGTTTTATCAAGGCTTTGCGGCACTCTTTCCGCATCTGGCTCAGCCCGATGACGAGACCGGCTCTAAGGCAAAGCAGGATGGTGCAAAGACAGACGCGGCTACGACCCAGGCAAAACCCACGATCGCTGCTCCTGAGACGATGCCAGCCGTGAGCATTGATGCTGGGACAACGGTACCCACCAAAGCGGAGCAACTGGTCGCCCAACGTCGGGCGGTTGTGCTTAGAAAGCTACCCAAGGTGAATGTGCCACCAGCGCTGCGATCGATGCCCTCTGGCGTGGCTTCTACACAGATTTCAGGTGGCGTTGCCTTGCCGGAAAAGATGTCTACTGGCGACAGTGACTTTAGTTCTAGCGCTGAAGTAGCCGCGATCGAGGCACCCGTTGCCGCCCTCAACGACGTGAAAGGTCATTGGGCAGAGGGATATATTGAATCGTTAGCGGTTAAGGGCATTGTGCGAGGGTTTGTGGATGGCAAGTTTCACCCGGACAAACCTGTGACATCCGGTCAGTTTGCCATGATGGTGGAAAAAGCGTTTCAAGTCTCACCCATTACCTATAGCGATTTGCAGCAGCTTAAGGGCGATCGTCCCACCCGCGCTGATGCCGCTGCGTTGATTTACAACACGCTTGCCAAAGCAGGTCCAGCGCCTGTAGCAACGGCTGTACAAATTAGTGGCGCAGTGCCTCGTCCTGGTATTTATGCCGTTCCCAGCAGTAGCGCGGCTTTACGCCCAGAGGTTGGGTTGCCAACGGTTTCACAGGCAATTCAGCAGGCAGGTGGTGCTTTGACGGGTGCTGATCTGCGACAGGTGCAAATTCATCGTGTGAACGATGTCACCGAACGTCAGGTGCTTAACGTTGATGTGGCGCAAGCGCTGAAGACGGGCGATCGTAAGCAAGATCCCGTATTGCAGCAGGGCGACAAACTCTTTATCCCTGCCGCCACGACAACCAGTAGTCAAGTTACCAACCCGTTACCAAAACCAGCCCATGCCATCAGTCTGGCGGAGCCTGTTGAGTAGCGATCGCTTGGCTGCTTGTTGGCTTATGCCGTCTCATCTACTTGCTCTGCTTCAGCATGGCTCTGAGTGGCAGGTAGATAGGGCAAGACTCGATCGCAGCAAAACAATGTCCCCGCCGCGACACAAACAGGCACAGCCAGGAGACTGATAAACGGCACGCTGACAAGCACCAAACACGCCCAGCTAAAGGTGGCACTAGCAGGGAGCGATCGGGCAAACACCCCTAACTTGCGGCGAAAGCTGAAGCGACGACGCTCCAGCGGTGCATCGAGAAAGTCTAACCCGACTAATAGTGCTGCCAGAGCAACCCCGCCGATGCTGGCGATCGTCGTGCCCAGCGGCGGCAAGAAGTTCAGCACCAAAAATGGCAGTCCTACCACCGCTAGCAACAGCAGCTTTTTAAGTTGAAAGGTAATCGCTCGCCAAATATCCTGCAACGCTCGACTTAAACCAGGTGCGCCAATGGGTACCTGTCCATTGCGGAGCCGCTCGGTTTGTTCTGCCAGGTTGCCATACCAGGGCGCACCTAAGATGGCACCAAACTGTACGAGCAGTAGTCCAGTCAGCACAAACAGCGCGATCGCCATCAAAAAGCGCAGTACGTCGTCCAGAAAGGTTGCGCCTGTCGGTAGCCAGGTTAAAAGACGAGAAGCCCAGGGTGGTAAGGTCGCGACCCACTGTGCTAACCCGATCGGCACACCAGAAGCCCATTGATCAATGCCTCGCCAACCGGGAAGCAGTAGCCCGGTGTAAAGGGCTGCTCCAATGATCAGGTTGACCAGAATAGGGATCACCACCCCTCCCCATAATTGAGGGTTTTGAGCGATGAATAGCAATGCCTGGAGTGGATACGTTGCCCCTGCAATCACACCAAGAGGCAGTGCTCCAACGTGACGAATGATCTCAGACTCTGGCTCTTCTGTCATGGTGTTTCTGCTGTTTTCTCGCTAATCCTGCTCAAAGACTCGACCGAGAGCAGCGGGTGGTGTGCTATGAACGGTTTGGCTCGCGGCATGGCTCAAGGTGGGTGGCAACCGTTTCAATAGTCTTTCCAACCATTCGCTAGACGTAAGCACTAGAAACAGGATCATCAGTACAAACGGTGCTACAGTCAACACCTGCGTCGGAACGTCTGGGATCGCGCTCTGGGCAATGCTGGCGACTGATTGCAAAATGCCAAAAAAATAGCAGCTTAGAGCCACTCGCAGCGGATTCCAACCGCCAAAGATGACGATCGCCAGCGCAATCCATCCATACCCACCCGTGTGACGATGGCTCCACCCAGCCTTGAAGTCCAGCGCAAACGCCGCACCAGCAATGCCCATCAGCGCACCCCCAAACGTGGTGTAAAAATAGCGCATCAAAATGACGTTCGTTCCTCTGGCAAAGGCGGCAGCAGGCTGTTCACCGATCGCTTGCAGCATCAGCCCAGCGCGAGTGCGATAGAAGTACACCCAGGTCAACACGATCAGCCCAAAGCTGGCATACACCAGCAAATCGCTTTGAAATAGCAGTTTGCCAATGAAGGGAATATCTTGCAGGATCGGCACGTTGAGATTGGGAACGGTCGGACCAGGGATGCGGACGAAAGCATTCCCCAAAAATGACGATAGATCGGCACACAGCAACGCCAGCACAAACCCGATCGCCACCTGAGACTGCTTCAACGAGAGTGTACCAAATGCCACAACCAGCGCAATCGCCGCTCCCACCAGCGCTGCACTCCCAAACCCCAGCAGCAAACTGGGCGTGTTTCCCAATCCCTCGGTTGTTTTCGCTACCGCAAACCCGGTCATCGCCGCCAGCATAATCGTGCCTTCGGCTGACAGGTTAATGACTCCTGCCCGTTCGGTAATGGTTTCGCCAATGCAGGCAAAGACAAGCGGCGTGGCAGTGGCGATCGCGGTAGCGAGAATGGCGATAATTTGATCGGTGTCCATAGGGGAAAAAGCGCGTGATGAATGTTGCATCGGGGAGTTTTGAGTGAAATTGCTCAAAATCTTTAAGGATTGACCTTGAAGTCAGTTGTAGTCATGAACTAGGGATTGTCATCAATGACGACTACACATCACTTTCAGCAAGGGCTACAGCCCCTAACTTCGTGTATTGGAACAGGCGCGACTACGCTGGTACCGCAAGGTCTTGGAGCTGAATTGATGGCGCGCCCTAGAAACTGGTGAGGTGATGATTAAGCGTCTGCTGTAGAGATATTTTTAGCAATCTTGATTCTATTAAAAGTATGGTACTTAGCCAAAAAATGATGAGTAAGGGTAAATGGTTGATCGCGGCGATCGTGATGTCTGTCTCCATGCTGAGTGCCCATCAGGTTCAAGCTGGTACAGCCGCATACTTTGCAAAATGCTCCTTTTTAGACCGTGGCAACAATAACGGTGGTAGCGTCTCTCGCATGCCTTGCTATGCCGTTGAGGGTGTAACCGCATCGACTTCTTTTTTCCACATTGTTTGGAGAGATGGTGTTAAGACGCGACTGAACGCCAGAGCTGGCGATTTACTCAGGGAGATTGCCACTGGCAGAACCTATGAAAGGGCTGCAAATTATACGTTTGTCGCTAATAGTGATGGTGATGTTATCACTCTCGATGACGTTAAGTCTACAAATAGTCGATACAACGCCGACGATCCTACAGTGATAAAACTGCTCAAGTAGGGTGACACTTGCAACCGCCCAGTAGTGCTGTTGCCGCACGAACGCACTGACCTTACTGGTGGGGGTGAACGATTCATGGCAATGGGTGTTCTGAAATGCGACAGAATCTTGCTAGAGAGTAAGTCATGAAAATACTTTTAAGCGTCATCGCAATGGCGATCGGCATGCCAGTGGCTGTAATCGCTGTATTTCTTATTGCCTATTTTGGAGAATTTCCCCTGCCTGTGAGCAGCAGCCAGTTTCGTACTGATTGGAAATTTAAGACGTTGGTGACTCAAGGTGATCAGATCATCGGCGGCGGTTATTCCTTTGCAGAAGCAAGAGATATTTGGATTCGGCTTCGACTGCATCATGAACCAGATCTTACGGTCCAATCTGTAGCAGAGACTTGTTCACCAGAGGCATTAGAAAAAATTCGGACGTGGTTTTTAAAACAAGCGACCCCGCAAAAAATCTTGGGAATTTTACCTCTCTCAGACGACTCTCACGCTGATGAGGTGGTCTTGAATGATGTTGCAAATTTACGCTGTAAATCAACAGAGAGCTATACGCCAATCACTCATCAGTTGGGTGAATTTCCACAAGGCTGTTCGATGGGCTGGATTTTATACCACAAGCCTAGCCGTTTCTATTACGAGCGATCGCCCTGTTCTCACTGAGCTATTAACTCCCTTTTGTTCAAAGACCGATCCGGTTATGACTTGAAAAGGCGAGTTGTACCAACATCTGATCATGCAACCCACTAACCGTTTACGCCCAGTTGCTCAGTTGGCGATACGACTTGGGGCTGAGGTGTACCAGAACTGGTATCAGCAGGTTTGCGATCGCCAAACCCACGACCGAGCAGCACAAACAGCACCAGCATCCCCTGAATCACGCCTGCCAGAGACGATTCCAGGTTAAGTGAGAGGGGCAATTGAAGACTCCCAATATTAAGCGCGCTGAAGAAAAAGGCAACAGGCAAAATCAACCAGGCGTTGAAGCCAACCAGCATGGCAATGAGCAACGCCAGAAAGCCGAGATTGCTGGAAATACTGGGGATCAGCCGATGGAAGACGGCAAGGACTTGCAACGCTCCGGCAATGCCAGCAAAAGCTCCACAAATGCCAAACGCGCTGAGCAACTGCTGGACGGAGGGAATCCCCAACACGTAAGATGCTCTCAGGTTTTGCCCCACGGCTCGAAGCTGTAAGCCAAAATAAGTGCCGCGCATGACAATCATGGTAATCGCCAGTACCGCGATCGCCACCAGTAGGGACACAGGGCTGGCTTCGGTGTTACCGATCGTGGGTAGCCAGAGGGCTTCACTAAACTGCTCGGTGCCGCTCATGGAAGCCACCCCTTCTCGTTTCCAGGGACCAAAAATGAGATACAGCGCCAACCCCTGTGCCGCAAAGTTGAGTCCCAACCCCGCAAAAATCTCGTTAATGCGACCGTAGACGTTCAAAATCCCTGCCAACAAGCCCCACAGAAACCCGCCGCCTGCGCCAATGACGATCGCCAGCAGTATCACCAGGGGAGCCGGAAGCACGTCTTGCAATAAGCGTATACCAGCCGTCGCTGCGATCGCGCCTGCCACAATCTGCCCTTCAATCCCCAGGTTGTACAGTCCGGCGGTAAAAGTGAACAGCAAGCCACAGGTACACAGCAGTAGGGGAGCCAGCGTGGCAATCACCCGCGCAAACTGATCGGGTGTACCAAACGCGCCTGACCACATGCTGCTGACCACCTGTACTGGGGATGCACCGACTAGCGCAATGATGACGGCAATCAAGATTAGGGAAAGGACAACTGAGCCAAGCTGGTAGTAAAGCGTTTTAGACATGAGTGACGCGTGGGTGTCACGCAATAGCTGTAGAAGTAAGCACGATCGCTTTAACTTAGTAGTTCTCGTCGGTCTTTAATGTGTCAGATTCTACCGTCTTGGCACCGTTATCTGATCCGTTCATTGCTCTTGAGCGATCGTCTTTCTACCGTCCGCTTTTATTACCCCAGTGTGAACGCGCCAACCTACTGATTCAAGGTGATTGAGCTACTAAACCTCGTCCATCTTGAGAACTGGAGTTTTTGAGGCGAGTTAGCTAAGCTGAAAGCAGCGATGCGAAAGAGTCAATGAACGAGCCATGTTAAAGGTTGATACGTCACGCTGACAGCAAAGCCCCGAAGGTTTGAGAGTGCAAGCGCTCCAAGCCACCCATGCGCGCACCCGTGAACGCTTGCTCGCTCTGTACGAGATCTGCCAGGGCAAAAGTGCGACAGCGGTAGGACGGCAGAGTGGACGCAATCCGCAAACCATCATGGAGTGGGTGCATCGGTACAATGAAGCAGGCTTCGAGTCACTGGTGTATCAACGCACAGGCGGACATCCCCCCCTTTGCCTGCTGTCGTCGAGCAAGGGGTAGCGGCGGTGCTCCGTGAGGCTTTAGACCTGGCGGCAACCCCACCCCAACAGCGGACAGCGCCGACGCAACCCCGATGGACTCTCAAGCGGTTGGTTGCTTGGGTCAAGGCACACTTTGACATCGACTGCTGCCGCGATACCTTGCGTAAGGTGCTCAAGCGCTTGGGGTTTTCCTGGAAGAAAGCGCACAAATTACTGAATAAAGGGCAGCCGGCCCAGCGTGCTGCCTTTCTGGAACGCCTACAGGTCATGCTCGATGAGGCGCTCCACCAACGCTGCCTGCTGGTTTACATTGATGAAGCCCATATCCATTTGGACACTGACGCGGGCTATGGTTGGGCCATTCGGGGTGAGCGCTTCTGGGTCAGTTCCAGTTCACCAGGACGTGCGAAAGTTTCCTTTTACGGGGTCTATCTCTACAATCTCGCTCAGGTGCGTGTCTTTGCTTATGACAAAGCCGACCAGTTCCACACGATTGATGTCCTCAAGCGACTGCGCGTGGAGTTTCCCGATGTGCCGTTGCAGCTGGTGTGGGATGGTGCACCCTATCATCGTGCCCAAACGGTACGAGCGTCCGCCACCGCACTCGACATTACCCTCGCACCGTTGCCTGCCTACAGTCCAGACTTCATGCCCGTGGAGCATCTCTGGCAATGGTTACGGGAAGATGTGACTTATCATGCCTGCTATACCAGCCCAACCGCATTGCAGCAACGTGTGGAACAGTTTCAACAGGAGATTAATGCCAAACCCCTTGCCCTCGCTGACCGCTTATGGGTAAAAAATCACCTCGACCCAGAAGAAGAAAAACTACGGGTTTCAACTTAGACAAGGTTTAACTCTCTAAATCGACCGTTGCGCTTATTTTTTGAAGTGAGCCTCGAAGGATGCAACTTAGTCAGTCTATTTTTCTCAGTGCAAGTCAACAGCCTGCTCTATGCCACTCAAATTCTGATCGACATCCGTGAGCCAAACAGCGATATCGGCGGATGACGTATCGGAGACGACGATGTGCGTCATACCAGTCACGTAGCCAATATAATTTCCCATCAAAAAATAGACAACGACCATTGCGGCGGCGGAGAAAGCAACTAAAGTGCCCGCCAGCATCAGTGAAAATTCATTGCGATCGACTGCCTGCTGCATCAAATGCAGTGACCAGGCAACCAAGGCAATGACAATAGTAAGAATAAGTATCAGCATACTTGAAGTATTGTAACAGATACTCAGATTTCGTCATCTTTATTTTTGGCGGTGCAAGAAATTTGTAGTTCGGGCGTTGGGTGTTGGTTAAACCAGACGAACAGGCACGTTTTGCTCCGCAAGGTGGGTTTTGATTTGAGCGACGGTGAGATGTCCGTAGTGCAAGAGTGAGGCGAGGAGTGCGGCTTCGGCTTTACCGTCTGTGAGTGCGGCATGAATATGCTCACAGGTGCCCGCTCCGCCTGAGGCAATGACCGGAATTTCAACCTGCTCGGCGATCGCCCTTGTTAGCTCCAGGTCGTAGCCTGCCTGAGTGCCATCCGCATCCATACTGGTGATCAGCAACTCCCCAGCACCACGCTGCTCGACGTTTTTTGCCCAGGCGATCGCATCCAGTCCAGTATTCTCTCGTCCACCGCGCACGTACACGTCCCAACCAGGATTATCAGCCTCTTGCCGACGACGGGCATCGATCGCCACGACAATGCACTGGTTGCCAAAGCGATCGCTGGCGCGATCAATGAGACTGGGATCACGCACGGCTGCTGAGTTGATGCTGACCTTATCGGCTCCGGCTCTTAACAATTGTTTAATAGTCTCTAAGTTTTGAATGCCACCACCTACGGTAAGTGGGATAAACACCTGCTCGGCAGTGCGATACACCACATCAAAAATGATGCCCCGATCTTCGTGAGTTGCCGTGATATCGAGGAATACCAGTTCGTCTGCCCCTGCCTGGTTGTAGACCTGCGCCAACTCGACTGGATCACCCGCATCCCGCAAATCGACGAAATTGACTCCCTTCACTACCCGCCCTGCCTTCACATCTAAACAGGGCAAAATTCGCTTCGCCAGCATGGTTTTCCGCAATGTGGAACGTTTGCATTCTAAAGCTTTTGGGGAGAGGCAGAGGGCAGGAGGCAGAAGGCAGAAGGCAAGGGAGTTGTAAAACCCTAAAAGCTTTGGGCGTATTAGAAATGGGCATACCAGAAAGGTTTTTAGTTTTTAGAAGAGGTCAGGAAAGGCTCATGGACTCATAATCAACACCCAGCGACTGGTTCAACTCAAAACTCCTTACCCCTCACCCCTCACCCCTCACTCCCTTCTTCCAAAATCTCCCTTACACCACACCATCCGACCCGCGACGCTGATACACTGAGTCTTGGTTTTATAGTCCTGGTTTTATAGTCTCGGAGCGGCGATGGAAGTTGGTCAGAAGGTTCGTGTGTATCGGTTGCGCGATCGGGTGTCTCCGGTAATTGCTAAGAAGCTGGGCGAGTATGGTGTGATTCAGGATTACAAAATGACAGATGGTAGTGGGGTTGGGTATCTGATCAAATTTGAGGACAACTCAGCGACCTGGTTTTTTGAGGATGAAGTGCGGGTTGTATCTGACTAATCATTGATAGCTGGCTTCATGGCATGGTTGCTGCCTCAGACTCCGCATAAGTAATGTGGGCAGATTCTGGGCAATCGTTACCATAAGAAGGAACGCTGGCAGAGTTCTCTGCTGGCACAGTAATGCATTGGGTTGGAAGCGGACACATGGCTCTAATTTTGACGTTTTTGGGCAAGGGTGGGGTTGGTCGGACGACGATCGCGATCGCGGCGGCTAAACGCTTTGCGGCTCAGGGGAAACGAGTGCTGCTGGCATTTCAAGAGCCAGAGGTCGCGATTGGGATTCTCTTAGGTGCCGTTCCCAGCCATGAGCCGCAGGAACTTTCGCCAAACCTTTTCACGGTGCAGTTTCAAGCCTCTGCCCTGCTGGAACGCAGTTGGGAAGAGGTAAAGAAGCTGGAAGCGCAATACTTGAGAACGCCATTCTTTAAAGAAGTCTTTGGGCAGGAACTCAGCGTGCTGCCAGGGATGGACAATGCCCTGGTGCTGAATGCGCTGCGGGAGTACGACGCGAGTGGCAAGTATGATGTCATCGTGTTTGATGGGGCTGGTGATCAGCCAACGCTGCGGCTGTTTGGGATGCCTGAAAGCTTGAGCTGGTATGCCCGTCGCTTCCGTAAGGTGTTTGCCGATTCGGATTTGGGCAAGACGCTCTCGCCGTTTTTGCAGCCGATCGCCAGCGCAGTGCTAAACGTAAGCTGGACGGACGATCTTCTTAACCAACCTGCGGCACAGCAGGCAACCAATATTCTGGAGCAAGGCAAGCAGGCGTTAGCAGATCCCAATCGCGTTGCGGCTTATCTCGTGACAACAGAGGATGCAGCGGCAGTGGCAACCGCAACCTATCTCTGGGGTGCAGCGCAACAGGTCGGGTTAACCGTGGGTGGCGTACTGGTGAACCGCTCTCATGACAGTGGTGGCATTGGAGAAACCTTCGCCCCCCTGCCTGTGACACCGATTCCCTCTCAGGCAGTCAACGATTGGCAATCCTTGATAGAATCGCTACCCGATTTAGAGCAGGCAGCTCAAGCGCCTCGACCGATCGCCATCAATGTCGCAGAACGCAAGGTCAGTCTGTTTCTGCCAGGGTTTGACAAAAAGCAAGTAAAGCTTACCCAGTCTGGACCCGAAATCACGATCGAGGCTGGCGATCAGCGGCGCAACGTCTCGCTACCACCAGAGCTGAGCGGTAAACCAATTGCTGGAGCCAAATTTCAAGACAGCTTCCTGATCATTTCTTTCTAGCCTTCACGTAAGCTCCTGAATTCTGATCGTTAGGCAGAAGGCAGAAGGCTAAAAAGCTGACCGACCGCTGATTGCTCAATCAACTCAAAACGCCCCTGCTTCCTCCGCTTCCCCTGCACCCCTCTCTCATCCCCCCTCCGCCCCAATCGCTAATCGTATGACTGAATCAAATCCTGCTCCCTTACCAGACAGTCCTGCTGCTGAGCTTGCATCCGAAGAGGCGGTTACGTCAGGGAGCGATCGCACGGCCCAGGCTCGTCAACTGTTGGGTATGAAAGGCGCACAGCAGGGCGAGACATCCATTTGGAAAATTCGCCTCCAGTTGATGAAGCCGATTACCTGGATTCCATTGATCTGGGGGGTTGTGTGTGGTGCAGCGTCGTCAGGAAACTATCGCTGGACGTTGGAGAATGTGCTGATTTCGGCGGCGTGCATGTTAATGTCGGGTCCCTTGCTGACGGGCTATACTCAAACGCTGAATGATTTTTACGATCGCGACATTGATGCCATCAATGAACCCTATCGCCCGATTCCGTCTGGAGCCATTTCCATTCCACAAGTAACCGTGCAAATTTTGGTGCTGCTGGCTGGTGGCATTGGGGTTGCGTATATCCTGGATCGATGGGCAGGGCATGAGTTTCCGACCATTACCGTGATGGCGATCGCAGGCTCCTTTGTGTCGTACATCTATTCTGCGCCGCCACTAAAGCTAAAGCAAAACGGCTGGTTGGGCAACTACGCCCTGGGTGCCAGCTACATTGCGCTGCCGTGGTGGGCGGGTCACGCTCTGTTTGGCGACTTGAACCCGACGATCATGATTCTCACTTTGTTCTATAGTCTTGCAGGCTTGGGGATTGCAGTGGTCAATGACTTTAAAAGTGTAGAGGGCGATCGACAGCTAGGGTTGCAATCGTTGCCAGTGATGTTTGGGGTCACGACAGCGGCGTGGATTTGCGTTTGTATGATCGATGTCTTCCAGGCTGGTGTTGCGGCGTATCTCATCAGCATTCACGAAAACCTGTATGCCACAATCCTGCTACTGCTGGTGATTCCCCAGATCACGTTTCAAGATATGTATTTTCTACGTGACCCACTGAAGAACGATGTGAAGTATCAGGCAAGCGCACAGCCCTTTCTGGTTTTAGGGATGCTCGTCGCCGGGTTAGCGTTGGGTCATGCTGGAGTTTAGCGGCTTCATTTGGTTAAGCTGAATTTGGTTAAGCTGAGTACAAATTCAGGTTGCACTCGCCTGTCATAGTAAGCAGGATCAATCGTGAGGAGGGCATGAGTATCCGCTTTGACAAACATAGAATTTTGCTTGTACCTTCGACCCGATGGGCATTTCCAGCGATCGTCGCCTTGATCGCTGGTGAGATTCTGTCAAGATATAGCAGACCCTCATTTTGATCTATGGTCGGGATCTGTGGTCGAGGAGTTGGCTGGATGATGAAGGTGCTAGGGTTTGCTTATGCCCTGAGACGCTTTTTGATCCCAACCCCTTACAATGAGGACGGCGATCGCGTGGTGGTGATGAGGCTGTAGTGTGGAAAATTTTCTTTCAAAACTCAAAAACTTATCGATCCGCTCCAACGGTTCTCAGCCGTTACGGTCTGATTTGCGGCGAGACAGTGCGACCAACCCGCCTGCCGCATTGCCCATGAAAGCACCTTCCAAAGCGACCGATCGGGCTGAACCTGTAGCGCCGCGTGGCAAACGTATTCGCACAGGTAAACCGCTACACCGTCGCTATGCATTCTGGTTGGCGATGGTGGCGTTGGGAGGGGGTGCGGCACTTGCCTGGGGTGCCTGGAAAATTGAACAGAGCCTGCCTGACGTTTCAGATATCTCCAGCTTTTCTCAGAATGGAACGTTGATTATCAAAGCCGCCGATGGCTCTGTGTTGCAGCAGCTTGGTTCCGCAACCCGACAAAAGCTAACGATTAAGCAAATGCCCGATCGCGTGATCAAGGCGTTTTTAGCCGCTGAAGACCGTCGGTTTTATCAACACAACGGGGTTGACTATCAATCGATCATGCGAGCCGTTGCGTCTAACCTGCTTGCCCGTGATTTGGTAGAAGGGGGCAGTACGATTACCCAGCAGGTCGCGCGGATTGTTTACCTGACCCAAGATCGCACGGTAGGGCGCAAGCTTCAGGAAGCGTTTCTGGCACAAAAGATTGAGCGGACGCTGAGTAAAGACCAGGTGCTGGAAAAGTATCTAAATCTGGTCTACTTGGGGTCAGGAGCCTATGGTGTAGCCGATGCTGCCTGGGTGTATTTCAGCAAGTCCGTTGACAAACTGACGCTATCAGAAACGGCGATGATTGCAGGTATGCCGCCTGCACCCAGTGACTACTCGCCGTTGGTAAACATACAAGTGGCTCGTCAACGGCGCGATATTGTCCTCGAACGAATGCAGGAAGCGGGTTTCCTGACAGCAGCCGAAGTCGAGCAAGCACGGGCGCAAACGCTGACGCTGAAGCCTAGTTCGCCGAAAAAACTCTACAGCGATACGCCTTACTTTACCTCATACGTACAGCAACAATTGCCCAAGTTGGTGACAAAAGAGCAACTTGAAGCGGGCGGGTTAACCGTCGAAACGAGTTTGAATTCTACCTGGCAGAAAGCCGCCGAGAAAGCCGTCAAGGATGCCGTCAAAAATATTGGACCAGCCGAAGGCTTTAAGCAAGCCGCATTGGTGGCAGTTGATCCCCGCAATGGTGAAATTCGCGCGATGGTGGGCGGTACTGACTTCATCACCAGCCAGTTCAATCGGGTGACGCAGGCTCAACGACAGCCAGGGTCGTCTTTTAAGCCGATTCTCTACACCACGGCGATCGCGACAGGCGTTTCGCCCTATGCCTCTTACCTTGATGCACCGTTGACTGTAGACGGCTACCAGCCTCAAAACTACAGCCGTAAATACAGCGGCTGGTTAACCCTGCGTGACGCGCTGACAAACTCAGTGAATCTGGTTTCTGTGCGACTCCTGATTGATATTGGCTTTGATCCGGTCATCAAACTGGGGCACGATTTGGGCATTCAGTCTGAGCTTTTGCCCACCTACTCGCTGGCGCTGGGCACCTCTGAAGTGAACCTGCTGGAGCTGACCAGTGCCTATGCAACGCTCGCAGCAAAAGGCAACCACACGGAAACACACGGTATTCGCCGTATTGTTAACCGCAAAGGTGAGGTGATTTATACCGCAAAGCTAAAGCCGAAACAGGTTGTTGACAAAGATTCAGTCGCGATCGTCACCTGGATGATGCAAAACGTCGTCAACAGTGGCACCGGGCAGGCGGCACAAATTGGTAGACCTGTCGCAGGTAAAACAGGCACCTCTGAAAACGCTCGCGATCTCTGGTTTATTGGTTTCGTGCCGCAAATGGCGACTGGCGTTTGGCTGGGTAACGATGACAATACGCCTACCTGGAGCTACAGCAGCACAGCCGCAGAAGTATGGCACAACTTTATGACTACCGTAGTCAAAGGCATGGCGGTTGAGAAGTTTGCCGAACTGCCCAAGCTAGACGATCGCAAAGGCACGATCAAAGCCAAGCCTCTAAGACCCGCCCAGATGTATGACGGCGAAGCACCCAGATCTGAGGGCGGCTATTCTGGGGAGTCTCGCAATGATGCACCGTCAGGAGAGGCACCAAGACCTGCACCTGCCGACGGTGGTAAGCCAGCACCTCCAGAAGCGCCTGCTCAACCACCCGAAGCAGCACCTGCTCCTGAGCCAGCCCCGCCGCCTGAGAACACTGCGCCGGAGCTACCTCCCGCCGAGCCAGCCCCACCTCCCACTACATCTGGACCACCTCAACCCGCGCCTAGCAACTGATTTCACCTCAAAGCATGAGATTCCAGGTTTCAGATCGCAAGGCTGAGACAGTCGCACATTACTTAGGAGAGTTCCAAGAAAGAAGGTACCGTTTGGTAGGGGGCAGGTTTTGCCAGCATCGTAGCCTCTAACCGATCGCGTTCGGATCAAACCTACCCCGACGGGTATTTTGTTGGCTAGAAATCTCCTAACTATGTTTTCTAAAGTTCTGATTGCTAATCGGGGTGAGATCGCTTGCCGGATTATTCGCACGCTCGATCGCTTAGGCATTGCCTCAGTTGCCGTCTATTCTGAAGCGGATGCTCACGCAGCACACGTTACAGCGGCGGGTGAGTCAGTATGTGTGGGTGCCGCCCCTGCCGCTCAAAGCTATTTACAGGCAGAGACCATCCTGGCAGCGGCAAAAGCAACCGGAGCCGATGCCATCCATCCTGGCTATGGCTTTTTGAGCGAAAATGTTGCCTTTGCCGAAGCGTGCGCTCAAGCAGGAATCGCGTTTATTGGTCCCACTCCCGACCAGATTCGACAGTTTGGGCTGAAACACGAAGCACGGGCGATCGCCCAACAAGCTGGACTTCCTCTCGTTCCAGGTACGCCACTCCTGGATCATCTGGATCAGGTGAAAGAGGCGGCAGCAGCGATCGGCTATCCCGTGATGATCAAAAGCACAGCGGGCGGTGGTGGCATTGGGATGCAGTTGTGTTGGGAGGAGGCGACCTTGGCGGATCTCTTTGCTGCCGTACAGCGCCTGAGCCGCAATAACTTTAACGAAAGCGGGGTTTTTCTCGAAAAATATGTGGAACGGGCACGCCACATTGAGGTGCAGATTTTTGGCGATGGGCAAGGAACCGTCGTGGCGTTGGGTGAGCGGGACTGCTCCATTCAGCGACGGAATCAGAAGGTCATTGAAGAAACGCCTGCACCAAACATCAGTGATGAACTCCGGCAGCACCTATACCAATCGGCAGTGCGGCTCGGTCAGACTGTGAGTTATCGATCGGCTGGCACCGTTGAATTCATCTATGACGTAGATACCGAGCAGTTTTATTTTCTGGAGGTCAACACTCGCTTGCAGGTCGAACATGGCGTGACGGAAGCGATTACCGGAGTCGATCTGGTGGCATGGATGGTGCGACAGGCAGCAGGCGAATCGCTGTTGCTGGAGACCTATCGCTATCAACCCCAAGGGCACTCGATCCAGGTGCGGGTTTATGCCGAAGATCCCAACAAGAACTTTCAGCCGAGTTCGGGGACGCTGACCAACGTTCAGTTTCCTACCA
This sequence comes from Lyngbya sp. HA4199-MV5, assembly GCA_019359375.1. GTDB lineage: Bacteria > Cyanobacteriota > Cyanobacteriia > Leptolyngbyales > Leptolyngbyaceae > Stenomitos. Next base: position 12,688 of record JAHHHL010000005.1, on the reverse strand, counting down.
ATATCCGTTGCGATACGTGGATTGCAACGGGCACGGAGGTTTCGCCTTTCTATGATCCCCTTCTGGCGAAAGTGATTGTGCATGGGGAATCGAGAGAGGGGGCGATCGCGGCTCTCCAAACTGCCCTGGCTAGTTCTCGCATCGACGGTATCGAAACCAACCTGGAGTATTTGCGCCAAATCATCGCGGCTCCCGCGTTTGCAGATGGGGCGATGACGACTAAGTTTCTGAACACGTTTGCCTATCACGCCCGGACGATCGACGTTCTCGTTGCAGGCACGATGACCACCGTGCAGGACTATCCAGGGCGCGTGGGCTATTGGGATGTGGGAGTGCCACCGTCTGGTCCGATGGATTCGCTGGCATTTCGTTTAGGCAATCAAATTCTGGGCAATTCAGAGACGGCAGCAGGCTTGGAATGTACGCTGTCAGGTCCCACCCTGCGCTTCAATATCGACACGGTGATCTGTCTGACGGGTGCCGCAATGAAAGCAACCCTGGATAAGGAGCCGATCGCCTTTTGGACAGCCGTTTCCGTCAAAGCAGGCAGTACGTTACGCCTGGGCACCATTCAAGACAATGGCTTTCGGACGTACCTGGCGGTGCAGGGCGGCTTTGATGTGCCCGATTATCTGGGCAGCAAGGCAACGTTTACGCTTGGAGGCTTTGGCGGACACGGAGGCAGAGCGCTGCAAGTGGGTGATGTCCTGAAGTTGAATGCAGTCTTCTCCCAAGAACCACAAACGTTACCGCCTGAACTGATTCCGACCTATCCCGAACATTGGACGATCGGCGTGCTGTATGGTCCTCACGGCGCACCCGATTTCTTCACGGGTGCAGACATTGAGACGTTTTTCAATACTCATTGGGAAGTGCATTACAATTCGGCGCGAACGGGCATCCGGCTGATTGGTCCTAAACCGCAGTGGGCACGGCAGGATGGCGGCGAGGCTGGGCTGCATCCGTCCAATATTCACGACAATGCCTATGCGGTAGGCACGATCGACTTTACAGGTGATATGCCGATCATTCTCGGGTTAGATGGTCCCAGTCTGGGTGGGTTTGTGTGCCCAGCGACGATCGCCGAAGCCGAACTGTGGAAAATTGGGCAGCTCAAACCGGGTAACACGATTCAATTCCATCGCCTCACCTTCGATCAGGCATTGCAGCAGGAATTGGCACTCGATCGCCAGATTCAAACGCTACAGGTCGGGCAGTCTATCACGATTTCTGATGATGGTTCGAGCGAACGTGCCATTCTTGCGACGTTGCCTGCCAGTGACACCCAGATTGCTGTGACGTACCGACAGGCAAGCGACAAATATCTGCTCGTTGAGTATGGTGCCCTGGTGCTGGACTTCAATCTGCGCTTTCGAGTCCATGAGTTGATGACCTATCTGCAAGCGAATCCGATTGCAGGCATTCTGGAACTTACGCCAGGTATGCGATCGCTCCAGGTGCATTACGATAGCCGCGTTTTGTCGCAACAGGACTTGCTCACCGCATTGCAGGGAATTGAGGCGCATTTGCCTGCGATCGCCGATCTGAAAACCTTGCCGACGCGCATTGTCCATCTACCTCTCTCCTGGGACGATGCCTCAACGCAACTGGCGATTCAAAAATACATGCAGTCGGTGCGTAAGGATGCGCCCTGGTGCCCCAGCAACATTGAATTTATTCGACGCATCAATGGTTTAGACCGGATTGAGGACGTGAAAGAGATTGTGTTCAACGCCAGCTATCTGGTGATGGGGTTAGGCGATGTCTACCTCGGTGCCCCGGTTGCTGTGCCGCTTGATCCCCGTCATCGGTTGGTGACGACCAAATACAATCCCGCGCGCACCTGGACACCTGAGAACGCGGTGGGCATCGGCGGTGCCTACCTGTGCATCTACGGCATGGAAGGTCCCGGTGGCTACCAGTTTGTGGGACGCACGGTGCCTGTCTGGAATCGCTACAAGCAAACGGCAGACTTTAAGGATGGCAAGCCCTGGCTATTGCGCTTTTTCGATCAAATTCGGTTTTATCCCGTTTCTCATGCGGAACTGACGCAACTCCGCGAAGACTTTATTGAAGGCAAATTCAAGCTGACGATCGAAGAAACGACCTTCAACTTGCAAGACTATCAGCAGTTTTTACAGAGCATTGCTGAAGAAGCAACTGCCTTCAAAACTCGTCAGCAAACCGCCTTTCGTGAAGAGCGCGATCGCTGGGCACTCAATGCTCACGATGAAAGCACGATCGCCGCAGAACCCGATCTTCCCCCTACACCAACGATTGAAATTCCTGACGACTGCTATGCAATCACCGCTGCAACGACTGCAAATGTGTGGCAAATTTTGGTACAACCGGGCGATCGCGTCACCGAAGAAACTGGCGTAATCATTCTGGAAGCCATGAAGCAAGAAATGCTGCTGCTGCCTGAAGCACCGGGCGTTGTGACTGATATTCTGTGCAGCCCTGGGCAACTCGTTACGGCTGGACAAGTTCTGGCAATTATTCGCAGCGAATGATCGATCGCCTGATGTCTATCGCTACACTAATTGAGTGCCCTATCGCTGCCTTGCACTGCTTGCTGCCATGCTCAACTTTGGTCAACTGATTACTGAGCGAGTCGAGACAATTCTCAATGCGTGGATAGAGGCTGTGCATCGCGATCGACACTTAAAAAGCGATGACACGCTCTCGCCTACAGCCATCAGAGATCATTTACCAATGGTGCTGACAGCGTTGGCAACTGTCCTGTCACGCAGCCAGGAAGATGACCTTCAGTTGCTGGTGGATGCCAGTTTGCAGCACGGCACACTACGCGCACAGCAGGGGTTTGACCCCGTAGAGATTGCGCGAGAATATCGGCTCCTGCGGCGGGCAATTTTTGAAGCACTAGAAGTTGATTTAACCCGTGAATCACCAGTGGAAGTGTATCGTACCTTTCGCCTGATCGACATGGTGATTGATGAAGCGATCGCGCAGTGCTTCAAAAGCTATGTCGAAGAGCGTATGCAGGAACTTGACCAATTGCAGCATCAGTTAGCGATGACGGGGAAAGAAATGGATCGGCTGGTGCGCGCCAATCAAGATAGCTTGTCGTCGCTGACCGATGAACTAAACGTGCGGCTGAACACGATCGTCGGTTTTTCGGAACTGTTTCTACGCCAGCAGCAAGCAGCACCCCCACAAGATTCAGCGCCTAAAATCGATCATATTGAGCGTGTGTTGCGGAACGGGCGCTATCTGCTGCACCTGATTAATGATTTAAACGAGCTTTCGCGCTACGAAGCTGGCAAGCTTAAACTGCATCTGATGACAACAGATGTGCGTGCGATCGTGCAAGAGATCGTCACGGTGATGACCCCCACGATCGCGGCGAAAGGCTTACAAGTAAGCGTTGATTGTACAACGGCTCCTGACAGCATCCTGACCGATCCGCTACGGTTGCATCAAATTATCACCAACCTGCTGCACAACGCCATCCGTTACACGAATGCTGGCTCCATTCAGCTACAGGCTCAGTCCCTGCCTGATCAGCGCTGGTCAATCACCGTGACGGATACAGGCATCGGCATTGCACCGGAGGATCAAGCCCAGATTTTTGAGCCTCGGTTTCAACTGGGAACCAGCGACCAATCCCGCGACTTTGATAGTAAAGGGCTGGGGCTAGCGATCGCCTCGCGGCTCGTCAACTTACTGCAAGGAGACATTAGCGTGGACTCTACGATCGATGTGGGTTCTACGTTTACAGTGACCTTTCCGCTTACCGTCACGTTACCAGCAACATCGGAGTCAGGAACGACGATCGCATAGCGGCACGCTTCGACCCAGAGATGTTGGTATGCTGAGATTTGCACCGCTTTTTGAGCCATACCATGCCCGCACTCAATACACTTGCCCCACCTCTTGCCTTTCCCCTCGCTGCGGTTGTGGGTCAGGAAGCCATCAAACTTGCCCTACTGCTGGCAGCCGTCGATCCAGATTTGGGGGGTGTGGTCATTGCAGGGCGACGCGGCACGGCTAAATCGGTGATGGCGCGAGCCTTACATGCACTGTTGCCGCCGATCGAAATTGTCGAAGGCTCCCTCAACAGCGATCCGCTGCATCCTGAGGACTGGGACGACGAGACGATGGAAAGGATAAACGATGAAGGATTAAGGCTAAATGGGGATCTTTTAGACGTTAGCCTTGAGACTTTAGCCTTTCCTACGACTGTCATCCCCGCGCCGTTCGTGCAAGTCCCCCTTGGCATTACAGAAGATCGACTCTTAGGTTCAGTGGATGTCAGCCAGTCGATCAAGCGAGGTGAGACGGTATTTCAGCCGGGTTTGCTGGCAGAAGCTCATCGTGGAGTGCTCTACATTGATGAAATTAATCTGCTGGACGATCAGGCAGCCAATCTCCTGCTGTCGGTGCTGACGGATGGGCGGAACCAGATTGAGCGCGAAGGCATTAGCTTTCAGCATCCCTGCAAGCCTCTGTTGGTCGCTACGTATAACCCAGAGGAAGGGACGTTGCGAGAGCATTTGTTAGACAGAATTGCGATCGCCCTGTCTGCCGATATGGTGTTGGGTTTGGACGATCGGGTGCTGGCAGTCGAACAAGCCACCCGTTACGCCGATTCTCCGCAGGCATTCCTGACTCAGTACACCGACGACATCGACGCGCTCAAAACCCAGATTGTGCTGGCGCGAGAATGGCTCAAGGATGTCCAAATGACCTCCGAACAGGTCGGGTATCTGGTCAACGAAGCGCTGCGAGGTGGCGTACAGGGACATCGAGCGGAACTATTTGCCGTGCGCGTTGCCAAAGCCCATGCCGCGCTGGATGGTCGTACCGATGTGACAGCAGAAGATTTGCGTCGCGCCGTTGAGTTGGTCATTGTGCCGCGATCGACCATTGTGCAAACGCCTCCCGAAGAGGCACCCCCTCCACCACCGCCACCGCAGAGTCAGCAAGAGCCAGAAGACGAGCACGAACAGGAGCAGGACGATCAAGACGAAGATGACGATCAAGAAGAGCAAGAGCAAGAACCACCCGCCATTCCCGAAGAATTTATCTTTGACCCTGAAGGCGTGATTCTTGACCCTTCGGTGCTCTACTTTGCTCAGATGGCATCCCGTCAGGGCAAGTCTGGCAGTCGCACCATTATTTTCTCGGACGATCGCGGTCGTTACGTGAAGCCCATGCTGCCCAAAGGTAAAGCACGTCGGATTGCGGTGGATGCAACATTAAGGGCGGCGGCTCCCTATCAAAAAGGGCGACGGGCGAGGAGGGAGGAGAGGGGAGAGGAGAGAGGAGAGAGGAGAGAAGAGTCAGAAGGCAGAAGGCAGAAGGCAGAGGGCAGAAGGCAGGAGGCAGAGGGCAGAACTCAAAACTCTCTCCACACCCCACACCCCACACCCCACACCCCACACCCCACACCCCGCAAACGCGTCTTTGTCGAACAGGCAGACATACGCGCCAAGCGGTTAGCACGCAAGGCAGGAGCACTGGTGGTCTTTGTCGTGGATGCATCGGGTTCGATGGCGCTGAATCGGATGCAGTCAGCCAAAGGAGCGGTGCTGCGGTTACTGACAGAGGCTTATCAGAATCGGGATCAGGTGTCGTTGATTCCGTTTCGGGGCGAACAGGCAGAGATCTTGCTGCCACCAACTCGATCGATCGAAGCAGCCAAACGACGGCTCGATCGCATGCCCTGTGGGGGTGGTTCGCCCTTAGCGCATGGACTCACGCAGGCAGTTCGTGTGGGCATGAACGCGAAACAATCTGGCGATATTGGGCAGGTGGTGATCGTGGCGATTACCGATGGACGCGGCAATATCCCGCTGGCACGATCGCTGGGTGAAACCATTCCACCCGACGAAAAGCCGGATATCAAAGCGGAACTGCTCGACATTGCCAGCAAAATTCGTGCCCTTGGCATTCAGCTTCTTGTGATTGATACCGAAAACAAGTTCATTTCAACAGGCTTTGCGAAAGAGTTGGCACAGCAGGCAGGCGGCAAGTATTACCATCTCCCAAAAGCGAATGATCAGGCGATCGCGGCAATGGCGAGAGGCGCAATGCGCGACATGGCTCGCACTTAATACTTCGCACAGAGCAAGATCACTATCGCGCTCAGGCGTTGTGAAACCAGTGGATGAAAATCATTGTGTTCTGGACACACGCCCTATTCATCCTTAGGGCTAGCGACACCAGCGATACTAACTCTTTCGCAGGGGGCAGTTCTGATGCTCACAGAATTGTTACATTTCTGTTACATTGTTCATGCCAGTCCAGGTTTGGCAACTCTGCTCAATTGACGACATCAAAGGCATGAGGACAACCATCCGTGACAAAGTTGGCATCATGCCAGCAAACAATGCGAGTCCGTGTAACTATCACTGAGAAAACTGCCTGCATGTCTACCGCTGCATCTCATAGAAAGCACCTGTTTGCGTCAATCCCCTTACTCACCACGTCGTTTACATCCATTCTGCTGCACCTGCGAGGATTGCTGATCGCAGGTCTGATTATGACAACGTGGGCAGGGAGCTTAGCCATATTACTCAACAGTACACTCGGTCAGTTACATCCGTTTTGGCAGTTTCTTGCCATACTCTGGCAAATGTTTCTCTACACAGGGCTGTTTATCACAGCGCATGATGCCATGCATGGAGGAGTCGCTCCTCAACACCGCAAACTCAACCGCGCGATCGGCTCCTTAGCGCTACTGTTGTACGGGCTCTTCTCGTATGACCAACTCCTCAAAGCCCACTGGCAGCACCACAACCACCCAGCCAGTGCTTTAGATCCTGACTTTCACAACGGTACGTTCAAAAATCCCGTTTCCTGGTACGTCAGCTTTTTGCAGCACTATTGGAGTTGGCGACGTTTACTGGCGCTGATGGCATCATTTCATGCCATGCATTTGCTCTTGCATGTACCGGAAGCAAACTTACTCATGTTTTGGGTTGTGCCATCGGTGCTGAGTTCGATGCAGCTTTTTTACTTTGGGACGTATTTGCCTCACCGTGAACCAGTCGGTGGCTACCAGAATGTTTTTCGTGCCCAGAGCGCACACCGTCCGCTGCTGCTGTCACTGCTGGCGTGCTATCACTTTGGCTATCACTACGAGCATCACGAATATCCACACGTACCCTGGTGGCAATTGCCCACGATCGCCAAGCACCGTCAGGCAACATTGCTCTCACTGTAGGCAGTGGAATGCACGATTACAAATCCCGGTGCGTAAATGGTTTGGCATGGGCACCAGAGTAAGCTGCTACCACCTGTCCGTTGCCAACCAACTGATACTTGTATGTCACCAAGCCTTCTAAACCAACAGGACCGCGTGGCGGCATTTTTTGAGTGCTGATGCCCACTTCGGCTCCAAACCCATAGCGGAAGCCATCGGCAAAGCGGGTGGAGCAATTATGGAAGACACCAGCGGCATCAACTTGTGCCATAAACGTTTCGGCAGTTGCAGTGCTTTCTGTGGCGATCGCTTCCGTATGACGGGAACCATAGGTGTTGATATGCGCGATCGCCTCATCCACATCATCAACAATTTTGATCGCCAGAATTAAATCGCTGTATTCGGTAGACCAGTCGGCTTCAGTGGCAGCCGTAATGTTGAGAATGTCGCGCGTGCGTTCATCGCCTCGCAGCTCAACGTTGCGAAGTTGAAGTGCAACTACGGCTTCCAGCAAAAATTCGGAGGCGATCGCTTGATGCACCAGCAGCGTTTCGATCGCGTTACAGGCAGCAGGATATTGGGTTTTGGCATCGACCGCGATCGCCACTGCCTTTTGAACATCCGCCGCTTTATCAATATACAAATGGCAAATGCCTTCTGCATGCCCTAACACCGGAATGCGCGTATTGTCCTGCACAAAGCGCACAAACGCATTGGAGCCTCTGGGAATGATGAGATCGACGTATTGGTCTAGTTTTAACAGAGCCAGCGTCTCTTCTCGCGTGGTTAGTAGCTGCACTACCGTTGGTTCAACCTGTGTTTGGGCAAGTCCCCGACGGATCGCAGTCACAAGCGCTTCGCACGATCGCAGTGCCTCCTGACCACCTTTGAGGATTACTCCATTGCCAGACTTGACTGCGAGACTCGTAATTTGCACGACGGCATCGGGACGGGCTTCAAAAATGACTCCCAGTACCCCTAACGGGCAGGTTATTCGCGTCAGCACAAGTCCCTCATCAAGCTCTCGATGAAGCTGCACAGCGCCCACGGGATCAGGCAATTTCGCCACATCCCGAATGCCCGCGATCGCGCCTTGCAGCTTTGGCTTATCTAGCTTGAGGCGAGCATAGAGGGCGGCTGGAAGGTTTGCTGTCTCCGCAGCCTGACAATCCAACTGGTTAGCGGTAAGAATTTCGTCGGTAGCCGCCTCTAACGCCTGAGCGATCGCCTCTAGCGCCTGATTTCTCAGGACAGTCGGTAGCGTTGCCAGATGACGGGCACTATCCCGCGTTTGCTGAGCGATCGCCGGAAGAGAGGACGCTGCTGTAGCTGATGAAATCATGAGCAATCATCCGGTAAACGACGGTTAGCTGGTCTGGGTGAATGATTCTGAATGCCCATCCCCATTAAACGAACCTATCTACCAAACTTTGAACCTGACGGTTGAAAATAAAAATGCGGATGGCGAGACTCGAACTCGCAAGGACAATGCCACACGCACCTCAAGCGTGCGCGTATACCAATTCCGCCACATCCGCATAAGCTGGCTTAGAACAACCAGCGTCTTTCGTTTGAACAATGTCCCTGAGTTGAACCGCTAGCTTGCTCTGGGTAATCAACAGCTAAAGAGCCTGGTTCAGACAGGGCAGACCTGAGGTTTGGTCTGCTTTAAGACTTCACTAGCATAGCAAAAAGCGGTCAGAGGTTTGCGCCCGTGGCAGAAATTTGCACGCCGAGAGGTGGGAACTAATCGATCGTCGCTGCATTCTATCGGAAAGTAGGTATCGAGACCCCAAAAACTAGATACTCTACAAAAGAGTGTTTTACCTTTTACAAGTCTGGAGTAGTTGCTGTGACGTTACGGAAAACGATCGCGCTGGGTGCATTGGGGCTTGGTGTCAGTCTTAGCCTTGCTTTGCTTGGTTTCAGTAGGAGCACAGTGACGATCGCTCAACTAGCGCCAGCACCAACCCCAACAGAAAGCCCCGTACCGATTAAGCCAGATGTGCCTTACGTACCCACACCCGAAGCCGTGGTGACGGAAATGCTGAAGCTGGCAGGCGTGACGCGTGATGACACCGTATATGATCTTGGCTCTGGTGATGGACGACTCGTGATTAGTGCGGTCAAAGACTACGGTGCTCGTCGAGGTGTTGGAGTAGACATCAATCCAGGGCTGGTACGCCAAAGCAACGAGAATGCCCAAAAAGCGGGGGTGAGCGATCGCGTCCAGTTTTTGCAGCAAGACCTTTTTCAAACTGATTTCCGTGACGCGAGTGTCGTCACGCTCTATTTGCTGCCCGACATTAACCTGAAACTCCGACCCAAACTACTGAGTAGCCTGAGACCCGGCACGCGCATCGTTTCTCATTCCTTTACGATGGGCGATTGGAAACCAGACAAAACGGTCACAGTACCGGGTAATGCAAACGCTTCGGTGCCGCGCAACCTCTATTACTGGGTGGTGCCCTCAAACATTGCGGGTGACTGGAAGGGACGGGTAGAATATGCACCCGGTCGCGGTCAATCCTACACGCTGCGATTTACCCAGCAATATCAGCAGGTGAAAGGAGACGCGATCGCCGATGGCAAAAAATATACAATTCCAAACATTACGCTTACGGGCGATCGTCTCACCTTTAGTCGCACCGAAACGATCCAGGGGCAGCAAGGTGTGATCCAGTTTAATGGTCGTATTGAGGGCGACACGCTCAAAGGCACTGCCGGGGTGAAATGGGGTATCTTGACGAGGAATTTTCCGATCGTCGCTCAACGCAATGCCAATCGGCAAGCAGCGAAGTAGGCGTTGTGGGTTGTGTATAGTGAATAAGATCAGTAGAAGGGCAAAGGTCATTCGTTCGTAGGCTTCACAGTGAAAGTCTGACGCACGCATCGCAACTTGCTATCGCTACTGATTGAGCAAGCACGTCTCAGTTCAGCACGGAAACATTCTCCACGCCGCCTGCAATCGCCTCATTTCCCGGTTCCCTCATTCCCACACCATTTATGGATGGGTTTATTAACCTCAACAAATCAGCAGGGTTCACCTCTCACGATTGTGTTGCCAAAGTGCGGCGACTCTTGCAGATGAAGCGGGTTGGGCATGCAGGCACCCTCGATCCGGCGGCGATCGGAGTGTTGCCGATCGCATTGGGCAAAGCCACTCGTCTGCTTCAATTTCTCCGGCAGGATAAAGCCTATCGAGCCACGGTGCGGTTAGGAGTCAGCACCACTACCGATGATCTAGAAGGTGAAACGTTGCTGGCTCATCCGGTGACAGGTCTTGATTTGGCAACCGTCAAAGAGGCGCTTCAGCACTTTCAGGGCACGATCCAGCAAATTCCACCCAACTACAGTGCCATCCAAGTACAGGGGAAGCGTCTGTACGATTTAGCACGGGCAGGCGAAACGATCGTCGCCAAATCTCGTACCGTTCACGTCTACAGCGTGGAAGTGCTGGACTGGCGACCGGGCGATTTTCCTGAACTGGATCTGGCGATCGCCTGTGGACCTGGCACCTACATCCGGTCGATCGCGCGGGATTTGGGCAATGTCCTGAAAACAGGTGGAACGCTGGCAGCCCTGACACGCACCGCAAGCAGCGGCTTTGAGCTAGCAGACAGTCTGACGCTGGATACTCTAGAAAGGCAACGGGAGAAAGGTTTGTTCCAACCGATTGAGCCAGTAGCAGCGTTGCTTCACCTGAGCAAGATTTCACTTTCGGCGGCGATCGCCCGTCGGTGGTGTCAGGGGCAGCGCATTGTCATTCAACCGGATGCAAACGGTCAGTGGAAAGAAGAGGACGCAGAAAAGTCAGAGGACGATATAGAAAGACTGCAAATGTATGCGGTGCCTCCACTTCAGCAACCACTGCGCGTACATCACGAAGACGGTCGGCTTCTCGGCATTGGTACACCCACCGATACCGAAGTTGGGATCGTTTTGCTCTCTCAGATGGTCTTTGAGAGTGACTTTAGCTGACTACTCCAGGCAGTCTAACCAGGCTTCTAGCTCAGCCAGGGTAGAAAAATTCAGTAGAGCGATCGCCAGTGCTTCTAGCTGCGTCCGGCTTAACGGAGAGAGGCGATCGTGCAGGTCATCCGGCAATTGCCCCAATCGTTGCTCTAGGAGGAGCATAACCAGCGATCGGCTTTCTTCTTGCCGTCCTTCTTGCCGTCCTTGTTGAATGCCTCGTTCAAAGCCGATTTCTTCAACGCTCGTAATGTAGGGCACTTTGCGTTCCTCCTCGTAAGCCTTCAACTCCAACCAAAACGCCTGCTTCAACCCTTCTGGCAAGATCATAACCCAGTCGATGAACTTGAACAGATGCAGCACGTCGCGATGGCTGTACCCAGCTTCATACAAGCGCCAAATCAAGCTGAGTTTCCACTCCTTGCGATCGTTCGCATCGCGTCATTAGCAGAAGCACTGGTCTTGTCAGGTCAACAAGCGCCTCAACCGTGCTCAATGTCGGTCTTGATGGGTGGCTGCTGACGCTGAGTACGTCCCACGGAGGACTCCTGCTCCAGCGCTGCTAGCCGGACGACCGCATGGTGTGTCGGCATGGGGCGCGGAAGCGTGTGAGGGCTGACCTCATGTCTGGGGTAAATTTTTTCAGTCGAGTCTTTTTTTTCTAAAATTTCGACGCGACAACGACGACAAAGCCAGTATGGTTTACCAGAGCGAAGATGACGCAGTAAAATATCAGAACATAAAGGGCAGGTTGTCATTTCATCACCCGTTTAATAGTTGGAGTTTTAAATCGTTACGTTTAGAAACGCTGCTTTACTATGACAGCCACGCGATCGCGCTACAACGTTCTGCGGGTACAGCTTGAGCCGCAGCGTCCTTATCGCTTTTGGGATCTTCACGTGGCGAGTGATCCCATCAATGGGGTAGAGACTTCTATCCCTCTATTCTTGCTGCATGAACTGCAAAGTGCCTGTATATGCAACTACAACTTTAACTAACTTTATAAGCTGGCTAAAGCGATGATTTCAGCGTAGATTGTCAAGCAAAAATCGAGGTTTCTTAGCCCTATGAGAGCCAGAATTGAGCAAGAGATCGTGTTTCTTCATCATGAAGACGTACCAGCATACAAAAAAGGTGGTTCGGTGGTAAGAAACAGTTATTTTTGGGCACTGCGATCGATCGCAGCTCAAGCCTATCGACAACGTGATTGGGAGTATGAAGCCGATGTCTGGTTAGCACTCCAACGGATGTTGCTTTCTTTTACTGAGTCTGGCTACCTGGGTTTGCGAGAGACCCAGCTAGAGTTCCCAACCAATGCTGAAATTCCAACTATTTTGAAGCCGATCGCGACGTGGGAGTAAAGAGCAGACAGCCGCACACCTGATATGACAAGCGCCGAGAGGGTTTTCCAAAAGTTCTAGAACTTACGCATTGACAGAAGCGCTGCGATAGGGGTTAAACGACAGCCAACTGAGCCAGATGGTCTTGAATGAACGCGGCAATAAGGGGATTGAATAAGTTGCGTTTCACCTCATACCAGTTGCG